>JAXMAW010000067.1:0-32174 GCA_046350195.1 Gemmataceae bacterium | reverse complement strand
CCGGGGCGATGCGTGAGATCGGGCTTTCAGCGGGAGACTGCGACCATGGGAATCCTACACTCCGGCGCCGCACAGGGGCTGGAAGAACTGCCACCTGACGGGTGCGCAATCCGAGGGGAAGAAGGTGCGGCCGGCAAGGCCGAGCCGCGGAGCGTCGCCGAGCTGGCGGTCGCCAAGGGGCTGCCGGAGAAGTTCCTCCGCGAGCAGGGACTCTTCGACCTGCCGCGCGGCGGCATCGGGATTACGTACTTCGACGCCGACGGGCAGAAGCTGTTCGTCCGGGAGCGGGGCGCCCCTGGCTCCAAGACGCGGTTCCGCCAGCCGGCCGGCGTGGCGCTTCAGCCCTACGGCCTGTGGTGGCTGGCCGATCAGGGCGTCGAGGGCGTCCTGTACGTCGCCGAGGGGGAGACCGACGCCCTGACCCTGTGGCACCACGGGCTGGCCGCCCTGGGGCTGCCCGGCAGCAACACCTGCCGCGCGCTGCTGGCCGACCACCTCGCCGGGGTCACCGAGCTGTACGCCGTGCCGGACAACGACCAGGGGGGCCGGGCGTTCCGCGACCACCTCCGGAAGCGACTGGCCGAGGTCGGCTACGCCGGCCGGGCCCACTCGGTCCACCTCCCCGACGGGGTCAAGGACGTCAACGAGCTGCACCTGCGGTCCCCGCAGAGGTTCCGCGACGCCCTCGATGGCCTGGCACGCTACGCCTCCGAAATGGACTTCCGGGCACCCGACGAAACCCCGCGGGCACCCGACACAACCCGGCAGGACCCCTCGAAATCAGGCTTCGGCCGGGGTTTTGTCAGTTTTGTCGGGTGTCGGGCTGGCAGGCCGCTGGCCCTCGGGGGGGCCGACCCGTTCGTCCCGTTCCCCACGGGGCTGCTCCCCACCCCGCTGGCCCGGTTCGTCCGGGCGTACAGCGCCGCCGCCGGGTGCGACGAGGCCAACGTCGCCCTGCCCGCCCTGGCCGTCTGCGCCTCGGCGATCGGCAACGCCCGGGAGGTCCGCCTCAACCGGACGTGGGCCGAGGCGATGGCGCTGTGGGCGGTGGTCGTCGGGGAGAGCGGCGTGCTGAAGACCCCGCCGTTCAAGGCGGCCATGCAGCCGCTGTACGACGACCTCCACCTCGCCCGCCAGGAGCACGGGGCCGCCATGGCCCGGTTCGAGCAGCGGAAGGCCGAGCACAAGGAGGCCGCCGCCCTGGCCAAGGACGGGGGCCACGCCCCCCCGCCCGCCCCCCTGGCCCCGGCGATGCGGCGGACGTTCTGCTCGGACGTGACGATCGAGAAGCTCCTGGAGATCCTCGAAGACAACCCCAAGGGCGTCCTCCTGGCCCGGGACGAGCTGGCCGGCTGGATCGGCTCGTTCACCCGGTACAGCAAGGGCGGCTCAGGCGACGTGCCCCACTGGCTGCAGCTGTACAGCGGCGGCACGGTGACCTACGACCGCAAGACTGGGGACCGCCGCTCGGTGGTGGTGGAGCAGGCCACCGCCAGCGTCGCCGGCGGCATCCAGCCCGGCGTCCTGGCCCGGCTGCTGACCGCCGAGCACTTCGAGTCGGGCCTCGCCGCCCGGCTGCTGATGGCCTGGCCGCCCCGCCGCCTGAAGCGGTGGTCGAGCGCCGACATCGACGAGGGGGCCATCGCCGGCTACTGCTGCCTGGTCGAGCGGCTGCTGGCCCTGAGGATGCGGGAGGCGGCCGGCGGGCGCCTCGTCCCCCACGGCCGGCGGCTCTCCCCGGAGGCCGAGGTGGCGTGGGTCAACTTCTACAACGACTTCGCCCGGGAGCAGGCCGATGCCGAGGGGGCGGTCGCCGCGATGCTCTCCAAGGTCGAGGGGATGGCCGCCCGGCTGGCGCTGCTGCACCACGTCTCTACGCTGGTCGCTCAGGGGCTCGACGACGACCGCGACATCGATGTCGAGAGCGTCGAGGCCGGGGTCGGGCTGGCCCGGTGGTTCGCCAGGGAGCACCGGCGGATCTACGCCGCCATGGGCAAGGGCGACGACCAGAAGCAATTCCGCCGGCTGGCCGAGTGGGTCCAGGCCCGGGAGGGGGCCGGGCCAAGGCCCGCGACCTTCAGAGGAGTAACCCCCCGCGCTCCCCGCCCGCCGAGGCGGCCGAGGCGGTCCTGGACGCCCTCGCCGGCGCCGGGCTGGGGCACTGGGAGGACGTGCCGACGACCGACCGCGGGGGGCGGCCGGCCAGGGAGTTCGTCCTCCACCCGACACCCGACACAACCGACACAACCCCCGAGCCGGAGGCCGAGGGGGTCCTGGTTGGGGCCTGACACAACCCCGGCCGGGACCCGACACAACCCCCCGCCCCCCTGGATTTCCAGGCGTTTTTGAGGTTGTGTCGGTTTCGTCGGGTGTCGGGTTGGTCCCGGAAAGGGCCGGAGGGGCCCCCGGGGCTCGGTGGGGGTTGTGTCGGGTTGGGGAAGGGTTCTGTCGGGCCGTGGGGGGTTCTGTCGGGTGCGGCCCGGCGGGACGGCGAGGTTCGCAGCGTCGGTCACGATTCGATGGGACGACCATGGAGCGAAGCATTGGCGAGATCATTGACAGGGTCATGCGGCGCCGGCCGGGGGCCATGCCAGCCTCGGAGGTGGCCTACAGGCGGGGATGCCACCAGGCCGCGGCCTGGATCTACGACCAGCTTGGAGGCTGCGAGACCCTCGCAGAGGCCCGGGAGCTGGTCGGCCGGGCCGAGGACGCCCTGGGGGAGCTGCGCCGCACCCGGCGGCCGGCGCCGCGGCTGCTGCACGAGGCCGGCGCCATGATCTCCCGGAAGGGGCGCCCGTGACGAAGGCGCCCAGACAGACGTTCTACATCACGGTGGTAGACGCCGCCGGCGCCGGTGATGCCCCGGCGGTGATCAGGCTGAAGGCCGTCCTCAAGCGGCTGCTCAGGACCTGGAGCTTCCGCTGCACCGGCGTGGCCGAGCTGCCCCCAGGACAACCGGCGCCGCCGGCACAACCGGACCAATAACCGGCGCCCAGACGCCAACGCCGCAATCGAGAGACGAAAACCTTGTCCCGCCATGGCGCGGTTCGACGCCGCGCCGCCGGGACCGTACACCCAGAGGGACCAACGTGACCGACGGCACGAACAGCGACACGACCAAGCCGGCCCCCGGCCGGTGCCTCGTCTACGGATGTGACCTCAGCGCCCCGGGCGAGGCCGACGCCCAGATCAAGGCCGCCCGGGCCTTCTGCGAAAAAGCGGGCCTGACGGTGACCGAGGCGTTCACGGACCAGGGAGGCGCCTGGTACCGGGCCATGTCGTCAAGGCCGGCTGGGTACAGGCTCTTAATGGCGGCGGACCCCGGGGACACGGTCGTCTTCGGCTCGGCCCGCGCGATCGGCCCCAGGACGGCCGACGCCGACGTGGTGCTGCGGCGCCTGCGCCGGCTGCGGGTCGCGGTCCACGTCGCCGACGAGGCCGCCGCCGGGCAGCCCGGCAAGGGCCTGGAGGCGCTGGTGCGGCTGGACCGGGCGACCAAGTCGGCCGAGATCAAGGCCGGGATGGACCGGCTGAAAAAGGAGGGGCGCCGAAGCAGCCGGTTCCCCCAGCTCGGCCACCGCTTCGTCTGGAAGGAAGGCGGCTGGAAGACGGAGCCGGACCCCTACGAGATGGGGGTGATCGAGAAGATCGTTGAGTGGAAGAACGCCGGGGTTTCGTGGAACGCGATCGCGGAGCACCTGCTGGCCCAGGGCGTGAAGACAACCTCTGGTGGCGACTGGCACCCGCGCCGCCTCCAGGTCGTTTACCAGCGGGTGCGCGAGGGGCTACTCCCTCTGGAGGCGAACGGATGAAGACGGCAGAACGGAGAATGAGGGGAAGGGCGGACGGTCCGCCCGGGGTTCCCGCCGCGGTGGGCGCGGATGGCGCGGAGGCCGGTCGGGTGCCGGGCCTGACCTGGCGGCAGTCGCAACTGGCCTGGCTTGGGTTCCTCCCCGGGGCCGAGGCCCGGGGCGACCCGCTCACCCGGCCGGTCGATCCGGAGACCCGGGCGCTGGCCGGGCGGCTGCTGGGGCTGGGCGGGACTGAAGTCGTGGTCCCGTTCGACGACTGGTGGGCGAGCGGGCTGATCCTCGGCTGCGGCAGGGCGGCCGGCCCCGACGGGCTGACCCGGCTCAAGGGCCGGCCGAACAGCTGCCACGCGAACAGCGCGGCCGCCTGGAAGGCCGAGCCCGGCCGGTACTGGATCCAGACCGGGTTCGGGCTGAGCGGCGGGGGCTGGCGGCGGCACACCTGGCTGGTGGACTCTGAAGGCCGGGTGGTGGAGACGACTGTCCCAAGGGACCTGTACTTCGGGATGGTCCTGAACGGCCACCTATCGCTGTACTTCTGCGGCCTCACCCTGATGCCCGAGCTGACCGGCGGCCGGCGGGGCAAGGCCCGCGGCGCCAAGGGCCCGAGTTCGGCTTCCGGGTCTCATTCGGAAGGACAGAGATGAGCGAGACGCTGCTGACGATTCGCAACCGCCACGGTGCGGGGTGCGGGGAGCCGCCGGCCGCGGCCAACGGCCCGGGGGCCTACACCGGGTACTTCGAGAACGGGCGCGGCGAGCAGTGGGTCTTCACCCGCGGCCGGGGCGCCAAGACCGGGGAGCTGCGCGGCGGCGACCTCGGCTGGGGCCGGAGGTCTGTGGTGCGGGACGGCCAGGCCCCAGGCCTGATCCTGGACGGCCCGGAGGCCGCCTGGCTCCGGGCGTGCTGGCAGGCCTCGGCGGCGAGGGGCTAGCCCGCGCCCGCCGACGATGTAGAAGGGCCCGGTCGCGGGATTCATCCCCGCACCGGGCCCTGCCTTGTTGAGGCTCGCTTTGGAACAATGCTGGGGCATCTTTGAGTCATTCGACGATGACCCAAGTCGGCCCTGGCATCCTAGTCTCTTTAACCACAAACACTTGCGTCAGCAACGGCTCGGCCGGACTTGGGTCGTCGTTGGGTCATTTTGGGTCATCGGCGGCCCCGGCGGGATCGGGGCCAGGATACCACCGTGAGGCGCTCTTGGCACCGACGGGGTGCGCTTGCAGACGCCGCCTCAGCGTCTTGAGCAGCGACTGGACGTGTGTCTCCGGCAAGGCCGGTAAGACCCGGCACAACTCTTCCCTCTTGCTGCCGGTGGCGGCGTTGTCGGTGATGTGCTTGAGGAGCAGCGCCAGGTTCTGCTCGCGGGCCAGCCCCTTCCTGCGGGTGTATGCCGCCTTGTCGCCGACGAACTCATAGTACTTCTTCGACAGCATGCACCTCTTGCCGTCCCGCTCGATCAGCCCAAGGTCGAGCAGCCGCTGGACGCGCCCCTGGTGGGCCTTCGGAACCTTCCCGTCCCTCGCCACCCCGGCCAGGACGATCCAGTCGTGGGTGTTGAACGTCTTCGTCGTTTCCTGCCCCACCTTCTGCACGAACCGGACGAAGGCGGGGTCTTGCACGGTTCCGTACAGCGTCAGCCCGACTTGATACTGGTCCGTGCGCGCGAAGTCCGGGACCGGCTTGCCCTGGCGGATGGCCTCCTCGTAGATCAGGTTCATACCCTGGCCGGACCTCTCCACCAGCCCGCAGCGGGTGAAGATGTCGGCGATGCGGCGGTTGCGAGGCTTCTGCCGGTCGAGGATGTTCTCCAGCGTGATGCCGACCGGTAAGCCGCCGGGGCTGTCGATCTCCAGCCGGCGGGGGAACTGCCGGAGGAAGATGCTGCCGCCGAGTTGGTAGTCGCGGTGGCTGGCCGCATTCAGCACGGCCTCGCGGACGGGCCGCTCGTTGAACGTGACGATGGGCGTGACGAACAGACCGTCCTGGAAGTCCTGCTTGTCGTTGCGGAGATTGATCCGCTCCCATAGTTCGTCGTAGAAGGTGAAGAACCCGCGCCGGTACTCCTCGCGGTCCTGGGCCGGCCCGGAAGCGTCCGAAGAGCGGTACTCGAACACCACCTCGGCCTGGGCAAGGTGACGGCCGACGGCCTTGCGGGTGCCGAACAGGACCAGGGCGGCGTAGGTCACCTGACCATCGACAACCGCCTCGGCGTCAACAAGCAGGTCTTGTGGCGACAGGGCTTCGATGCGCTCCGCGTCGTGATCCTTCTCCACCTTGCGGAGTTTCTCGATCCACCGGCGGCGGAAGTCCTCGATGGCGTCGCCATCGAGGTCGGCGAACTTCGCTCCGGGGCAGAGGTCGGCGGAGAAGTCGTGGCCGCTCTCCGCGAAAATCTCGCGCAGGCGGTCGGACGAGAGTTGCACAAGGCTGTCCTCTCTCCGCGACCAGTGACGCCCTTCGTATTGGACCGGCATGCCGATCGGCCGCGTCGGGATGGTGAAGACCAGCACCCGGCTGCCCTCCCGGCAACCGGGGTGATGGATCTCCTCGAAGTTGATCGCCAGATGAAGTTTCGCGCAAAGGGTTTTCCGGGTCTGCTCCGGCTGCGAGAACGCTTCGCTGCCGACGACTTTGCGGGGGCGCTTGTCCGTGACGCCGAGGATGACCCGCCCACCGCCTTCGTTGGCCAGGGCACAACAGTACCTGGCCAGCCTGTCGAAGTCGGAATCGCTGGTCTTCGCCTCCTTGAACTCGAAGCGCTCGCCTTCCTTGGCCTTCATCCACTGTTCCAACTCGGCGATCTTCGCGGGGTCCGTGGTCATGGCAAGCCTCCCGCGATGGCCGGCGTGACTGGGTAAGTGGCGGCAACCTGTAGCCGAAGCCGTCCCTCGAAGTGACTGAGCGAGGCGAGGGCACCGACGAAGCCGGCGGAGCAGCAGGTGGTGAACAGAGCGACCGTCTTCACGGTGGGGCTCCAGGCGGGAGATCGGTTCCGCGGCCATTCTACAGTGGCGGCGGGAACGGCGTCAGCCCCCCCGGCGTCAGAATCACCACCCGCCCGACCCGGTTCAAGTTGGTGATAAATCCTGGGAGGGGCTATTGACTGTGGTGGTGCCCGCCGCCGGGGGGCCTGGGGCCGGGTCCGGGAGGCCCGGCCGGCGGTGGAACCGCTGCCACCACCGACAGGCCCGACGCCCCGCCATCCCCCTTCCCGGCCCGCACCGGCACCGCCACCTGCGGCCGGCGAACCTGGCTGCGGCGTGGCCCGGAACCAGGCGTTGCTGATCGGCCGAACGGAAAGGCCGGCCGGGGGCGAGCCGATCCCGGATCACCTCTCGTCTCCAATTGCTACCGCGATTATCTGGTATAATGTTAGAGTCGGGATTCGGGCGGCGCCGATCGCCCCGGGGAACCAATCGCACGCGGAGCAATCCGAATGCCGGAGAAAAACTATCTTTGATCCTTGACGGCGCCGGCCAGTTCTGGTTAGATGCCCCCCGCGCTCGGCGATGCCCTCCGAGCCTTCCCGGTTGTTCGCCGTGCCGACCGGCGCGGCCCGGGAATGAAGTGTGGCCGGCGCTGCTCGAACAGCCCGGCCACTGGGCAGACCCTCTCGGGAGAGTCCACCGTGCACGATCGTACCACCGCGCCCGCGTCCCCGTCCACGTCTCCCGCCACGAACGATGCCGCCGCCCGCCAGCTGCTCGCCGGGGTCCCGCTGTACGCGGCCGCCTCGCCGGAGCAGCGCCAGGCGATCGAGGCGGACATGGCCGGCATGCTTTCGGCTGGCATGGCACCCGAGGACTACCTCACGGCCCTGGCCACCTGGGACGGCACCGCGGCCCACTACCTGGCGAGCCGGCCCGACGCCGACCAGGGGGAGATCAACCCGGCGTTCGACGCCGCGGCCAAGGCCGAGCAGGCGGCGCGAGAGGAGGAGCAGCGCGAGGCGGCCGCCCGCAAGGAGTGCCAGGCCACGATGACCGCCCTGGTCCGCGCCTACCGGGCTGGCGAGAAGGCTTACAGGGCCGGCCTGTTGGAGGCGGGCCGGCTGTCGGTGGAGTACATTGCAAAGCGGCTGGCCATCGGGGATCGCCGCGCTGCGGCCGTGCAGGCGATCGAGGGCCAGCTGGCGGCCGTGTCGTCGGACGCCGTCGATGTGAGCCGCCTGGTCCGATGCTGGGAGGCCTTCCGGCTACTGGCCGTTGCCCAACAGCTGGACCAGCCGGAGAGCAAGGGCAAGGCGGCCCCGGCGGACGCGGTGGCGTATGGGCACTACAGGGACGGTTGGGCTCTGCTTCTGGTCCGCCAGGCCAAGGATACCGCCGCGGAGACGTTCACCCTCCTTCCGGGCCTTGAGTCCCAGTGCCTGGCCGCGTACAAGCACGCCGTCGCCGAAGGCCTCTCCAAGGCCGCGGTGGTCGAGCGGTGCCAGCAGCTGGTGGGAGCGCATGCCCAGCGGGAGTCTGAGCGTGCCGCCGCCGAGCGTGAGGCCAAGGCCAAGGCCGAGCAGGAGGCGACCGCCCGTGCCGCCGCCGAGACGAAGGCCCGGGAAGCCGCCGACCTGGCCGCGAAGGTGGCGGCGGACCAGCTGGCGGCTGCCGAGCAGGCCTCGCGGGCGGCGGCGGACGACCGACAGCGGGAACAGGCCGCGAAGGACCGGGCCACGGCTGAGGCGGCGGCGCTGAAGGCCAAGGGAGAGGCGGACAGGAAGAGGGCCGTGGAGGAGCAAGCCGCTCGTGACGCGGCCCGCGCCAAGCGCGAGGCGACAGAAGCGGCCCGTCGGCAGGCCGAAGCTGAGGCGGCCCGGTCCAAGGAGGAGCGGCGGCGCCAGGAGCGCGAGCAGCGCAAGCAGCAGCGCCAGGCCGGCAAGGGGAACCAGCAGCCGCCGGCCGAGTCCCGGCAGGGCACCAACATCCTGGCGTCCGCGAGGGCAGCAGTTCCCAAGGACTGCGCCGATCTGCTGAGGTCAGCCATCGCAGGCCACGATGACCCGCACGCGACCTTGCACGACCTGGTCGTGTCGCTGCTCGCCAACCCCTCCGCCGGGCTGTCCACCGACGACGTCGTGCGGACCATCTTCCTGGCGCTCGACGGCGCGAAGCTTCCCGGCCAGCTGGGGGACGCGGTCAAGGCGGGCCGCCTCATCCTGAACCGCAAGCCGGCCGTGAAGCCGGCCGACCAGCCGGCCCCGCACCCGTCCACCAACGGCCAGGTCTGCGCGGCTTGACCCCGGCCAGCCCCAGACCCCACGCCAGCCTCGCCGGGACCAGTTCCCGGCGGGGCTGCTCCTGCTTCCACCCCCACCTCATCACATCCGACGTAACCCGCACTACCCCGAAAAGCCCGCGGGCCTTTACGACCGGCCCGACCGGCGCGACCCACCCGACAGACAACCGCTGTCACACCCTGCCCCTACAACCCCACCTTGCACGGAAAGGCCTCTAAACGCCAGTTCAGTGCGATCCGGGCCTTTCAGGCTACCCACCTAGCCTCAACCCCCTCCGGACGCGCCAGGATCGATCCTGGTGCGTTCTGGGGCCATGCCAGCCCCTGGCGTTCCCCCGCCACGGCACGCCCCGGCCCTGCCCGGTCCTGCCCTCCCGGCGCGTCCGCCCCCACCCCTACGACCGGCACGACCGGCACACCACGGGGAGACCAGGCCGGCCCCGGTCCGGGGTGCCGACCGCGATCCTGGGGGATGGCGAAGGCGAAGTCGGCTGCAGGTCCGCCCGTCCCGTGCGGGGTCTGCGGGGTCTGCGGGGTCACTCCACCCCCTTTCCGGTTAGAGATACTCCCTCCCCCCACGGGAAGGGCCGGAAACAGATCCCGCAGGTCCCGCAGACCCCGCGGCGGCCTTCCCTCCATGGCCCGAACACTCTCACGCCGGCGCGGGCGTCCGATCCTCCCGGATGGCGAAGCCGGCCAGGGGGCATCGGGCTCAACGGCCGCTTGACCTCGCCAACGGTTTCTAAGACAATACAGATCGTCGATTGCTCAACCGCCTCTGCCCGAGGCACACCCCCAACCACCCAACACCGCGACCCACCCCCGGGAGTCGTTCCCGGGGCAACCCCACTTGCCGCCCGCGCGGCGGCTTCACCCCCATTGGAGGTCTCCAAATGGCACACATGGTCGAGTCGATGTTCTCTGTTCGGAAGGCGCCATGGCACGGCCTGGGCGTCGTCGTTCGGGACGCCCCGTCTGTCGAGGAGGGCTTGCGGCTGGCCGGCCTGGACTGGTCGGTCTCGCGGCAGAGGCTGTACACCCCGGACGGACAGCAGGCCCCGGCCTACGCCGTGGTTCGCGACTCGGACGGCAAGATCCTGGGAGCGGTGGGCGAGAGGTATCGGCCGCTCCAGAACCGGGAGGCGTTCGCGTTCTTCCAGCCCTTCCTGGACGCCGGGGAGGCCACCCTGGAGACGGCCGGCAGCCTGGCCGGCGGGTCGCGGGTCTGGGTGCTGGCGAGGCTCAACCGGGACCCGATCGTGGTCGCGCCCAACGACGAGGTCGTGAAGTACCTGCTGCTGTCCAACTCCCACGACGGGTCGCTCGCGGTCCGCGTGGGGTTCACCCCGGTCCGGGTCGTCTGTAACAACACGCTGACCCTGGCCCACGCCTCGAAGGATTCCCAGCTGGTCAGGCTGCGTCACTCGTCGGGGGTGGTCCAGAACCTGGCCAACGTCCGCGACACGATCGACGCCGTGAACGCCCGCTTTGAGGCCACGGCCGAGCAGTACCGCCGGCTGGCCACCCGGGACGTCAACCAGGCCGACCTCCGGCGGTACATCGCCCGCGTGCTGGACGCCGGAGCGGAGCCGAGCCCTCGGCTGGCGAACATCGTGGAGCGGGTGACTGAGCTGTTCGAGGCCGGGGCCGGCAACGACACGGTGTACGTCTCCGGGACGTGGTGGGCCGCGTTCAACGGGCTGACCGAGTGGTTGAGCCACGAGCGGGGCCGCACCGCCGACTCCCGAGTCAACAGCCTGTGGTACGGCGACGCCGCCGCGATGAACCACCGCGCCCTGGTGACCGCTCTCGACATGGCCGGCTGATCGGCCTCCACCCCCATCAAGGAGACGTCCATGCTGACCCGCCTGTTCGGCGTCTGGACCCGCGTCATCGACGCCGGCTCCGCCCTGGCCGAGTCCCTGGAGGGTCTGGCGGCCACGTTCCGCGAGGCCAACGGCCAGGTCCGGGACCGCCTCGGCCTCCCGGCGCCCGTGCCGGTGGTCGAGCAGCTGCCCGAGCCGGCCTCGCCCGGCCGCCGCGCGAAGGCCAAGTGAAGTCCGGTGTACGCCCCGGCGAGCGTCCCGCTGGGGCCCTACCCAGGAGAGATCCGATGGCACGCCGCAGACCACGCCCCCGCCCGCACACCGAGGGCCCCTACACAGTCGTCCAAGGACAACCCCAACCCGCCCCCTGGCGGGTCCTCGCCGGCGGTAGGCTCCTCGCCGAGGTCCGCTCGGGGAGTAGTCACGCCGACGCCGAGCGGATCGCGGCCGCCCTGACGGCGATCCAGCACCTCCCCACGGAGGCCGTCCAGGGCGGGGCCGTTGACAGGCTCTGGGTCGCCCTGGGCCTGCTCCTGGACGTCGTCCTGGGGACCGGCCCGGTCATGGCCCCGGAGGAGGCGGCCCGGCACCGGGAGGCCGTGATCCGCACCGCGAGGCGAGCCCTGGCGGCGGTCGGGGGCTGGAGCCATCTCACCCAGGAGGGGCACGCCGATGAGCCGTGAGACCTCACGGGCGGCCCGCCGGGGCCGCCGGAGCACCCCCATCTCAACCCAGGAGACCGACCCGATGCTGTTCTTGCCCAGTTGTTGCCGTGCCGTGACCACCCTGGCGACCGGCGGCAGCAAGCACTACGCCCTGTCGTGTGTCCGGGTTCGCCAGGCGCCGGGCGCCCGATTCCGGGTGGAGGCCACCGACGGCCGAGTCCTGGGAATAGTTCACGGCCGGTCGGCCCCGACCCCGGCCGACCTGGAGGCGGCCCGGGACCTGCCCCGGCCGGAGGTGCTGGCCCTCGAAGCGCTGGTGCCCGCCGGCGTCCTTCGCAAGGCGTTCCGCGCCCTGCCGGGGGACCGGTCCCTGGGCGTCCTTCTGGGCGACCCGGTGCTGCTGGCGGCCGGGGAGACGGTGTCCCGTTGTGCGGCTGACCCCGGAAGGTACCCGGACGTCGAGGGCGTGCTGGCCAAGGCCCCGGCCCTCGTCTCGATCCGGGTGGACCCGGACCTGCTGATCACCCTCCTGAAGACGGCCGCCGCCGTGTCCCAGGCTGGGGACCGGCCGGGGGTGGAGTTGCTGTGGTGGGGCCCCGACAAGCCGCTCGGCGTGACCGCCCAGGGCGCCGGGGGCGTCTTCTTCGACGGGCTGCTCATGCCGATGACCTGAGCCGCTCCCCTCTCCGTCTACCAACACCCTCTCAATAGGAGGCTGACCGATGCCCGACGCGACACTGCGCGCCCTGGCCTGGGCTGAGTACGACTTCCTGGCGATCGACCAAGAGCCTGGCTGACCTCCGGGACAAACTCCGGCGAGCCGCCGGCTGGCTCCCCGCCGCTAGGACCGCCGCCAAGCGGTTCGCGAGATCCAAAGCGCCGGGTCCTGGCCGACCTGACCGACGCCAACGCGGCCGTCGAGAAACCTGCTACAGCCGCACCGCCTGAATCCACCCACCCTACGGACCAAGGAGATCGACATGCACCACCTGCAACCGCGGGGCAGCGGCGGCGGGTGCGCCGTGCTCGGAATTTAGCCGCAGTTTCAGCTGGGCTCGCGGGCCGCCGCCGGGCCACCCCTGCCCCGTCGGCATCGTCCGCCTGGTGGACGGCGACGCCGGGGACTACTTCCTCGCCCCACGGGGCGCCGACCCCGAGACCGGCCGGATCGTGTTCGAGCTGGCCAAGATGTCCGGGGGGACCGACCCCGAGGGGGAGGCCTACCACGTCGTCCTGAGCCCGGCGGACGGGTTGCACTCGTGCGACTGCCGGGGGTTCCTGCGCTGGAACTCGGAGTGTAAGCACATCTCGGGGACGCTGGCCCTGCTGGTCGAGTGGGTGCTGGCCGCGCGTGCCATGACCTAGCAACGCGGCGGCCCCGGCCAGGAAGCTCCTCGCCGGGGCCGCGGTCTTGCCGTGGCGTGTGGCGGCTACTCTTTCATACTGTTCCGGATCCGGAGCAACACGCCGCTGCGTCCGAGCCAGTACAGCCCGATCGGCACCCCGAGGAAGAATAGCGGGTTCAGGAACCCGGCTATCAGCCCCTGGGTGGAGTCGAAGTCGTTCCACCTGTAGTAAGCCGAGGCGAAGTACCCGACTAAGCCCACCCACACGAACAGCCAGCCCCACGGCGCCATCCACTGCGGACAGGAGGGGGCGACAGAAGCGTAAGTCTGGCCCCCAGTCGCAACCTCTCCAGTCGCGCTCGGCACCTGCGGCGCACTGGGGACTTCCGCGTGGCCCGGGGCGAGCACGAGCGACTTCGCCTTGTCGTACTCTTCGCTGGTGATTGCGCCGGCTTGGTGCAGCTCCGCGAGCTTCGACAGTTCCTGGACGACATTCATCGCTTCACCCCATCGAGGTTTGACAAGGAAGGGCCGCTCGTGTGCGATTAGCTTATGCACGACCGCCACGGCCGCCACTGTGCCTCAGGCGTCCCCCGTGTCTGAGCGGATCTTACCCCGTCGGCAACTTAGGCGGGCGGTGGTCGGCGAGGTGATCTGAGCCTGCCGGCCCGGCCGCGGGCGGCCCCTGCTCTTTCGGACAATCCCGCCACGGCAAGTCCTTGACATCCCAGTCGCTCCGGCGCAGCATAGGACGTGGCGGAAGGTTTGGGCCGCCTCGCGCGTGCTCGCCATCCCCACCGACCCAGAGTCAGCCGTGGCAATGGCGCCATGACGGTGCCGGATCCCGCGCCGAAGGACCCGCGCCGTCCTCGCCCCGAGGTTCGCTGTGCATACCATCGCCGTGTTCTCCAGCAAGGGCGGCGCCGGGAAGTCCGCCGTCGCCGTACTCTTGGCCGAAGCCCTGGCCTGCAAGCCGTTCCGCAAGCGGGTGCTCGTCGTAGACCTCGACGCCCAGCAGAGCGCCGCGACGGCGCTGCTCGGCGACGAAGGCCTGCACGGCGCGCTAGCAGACCACCGATCGGCCACGGACCTCATGCGCGCGAGCCGGGCCGGCCCGCTCTCGGCCGGGGATGCCCGCAGGCACCTGGCGGTACGCCCCGGCGTCGGCGGCGGCGGGAAGTTCAACTACCTCCAGCCCATCCACATCTTGGCATCAGACAAAGAGCAGTGGCACGACCTTGACGACGATCTGCGCGACGAGGAGCGGGCCAGCCGGAACGGCCCCCCGAGTAACCGCCTGCTCAGGGATGCCCTCAGCCCGCTCCGGGACGAGTTCGACGTGGCGCTGATCGACTTCCCCGGGCACGACGGCGGCCCGGTCGTGCGCTGCGGCTCTACGCGGCTGACCGCTGGTTGGTCCCGGTCACCCCCGACCGGGTGGGGGTGAGGGACCTGGACAGCTCCCGCCAGGTCATCAGGCGGGCGTACAGCGGCGAGCGAGCCCGGCGAATCCGCGGTCTTGGGACCCTGCTGACCATGTGCCAGAACGCGGCCAGCGGTGAGTACAAGAGCGCCAAGTGCGCCATCCGCAGCCTGTCGCAGCAGCACCACGTCCCGCCGCTCTTCGGGAAGGACGCGGAGCTGGGCTTTTGGACGGACGTCAAGAACGCCCTCGACGACACCCGGAAGTTCAACACGCTCGACCAGAGGCTGGGGGGCGGCTCGACAACGCCCCTCTACAGGGCGGTGCAGAGGCTCGCCATGGAAACCATGGATCGGCTGAATGTGCCCATCCCGGCTGCCGAAGCAATCGAGTCGGAAGTGCCGGTGAACTCGCTCGCGACGCAGAGCTGGTAGCCAGGGACAGAGGCCCCGTCAGCCACGACCGGCAGCGGCGTGGGCCGGTTCAGGCGATAGAGACTCTTACCCGACAGCCGCCGACAAGCAGCAGAGGGCCCGCCCCATGGCCGAAGACCAGGAGAAGCCCGCTGGCCGTACCGAACTGGTCGGGTGGCTCGCCGAGCTGCACCAGTTGGTAAGAATCTGGCTTGCCCGCGTCGGGCCGCCCCAGGAGCCTACGGCGCAGACGCCGGCTTACGTGGACCTGATATTCAGCTACGGCCTGGCCCGGCTGGGCGAGAACGACGCGGCCCGCGACCTGGTGGCCCGCGCCCAGCAGGCGCTGCACGGCAAGGACGACGCCCACACGTTCCTGCTCAGCGCCTACGAGTACCGCGTCCGCCAGGCGCTCGACGGCAAGCCGCACGCCGGGCCGCTGCCCGACGAACGGATGCGGGAGCTGGAGATCATGGAGCGGCTCCAGCTCTACGTCGTGGACCGGCTGCGCAAGCAGTCGGAGATCCTGGAGCCGGACCAGCGGATCAACCCCTACCGGCACTGGGGCGCCCGCATCAGTGACTTCGAGAAGGCGCTGGCCGAGCTGACCGACCTGACCGACCTCGACGAGTTGGCCCGCCGGGTGGACAGGCTCCTGGCCGAGGTTCCGAAGGGTCCGAAGGGGGCCGAGCCGCGTGCCCGGGTCGTCCGGGCCGGGCTGGAGGCGGCCCCGCGGGTCGGCAAGGACTTCGCCCGGCGGATGCTCGACCAGGCGGTGCCGGCTTACGACGGGCTGCCCGAAACGGAGGACCTGGCCGCGCTGACTGAGCGGGCGGCGCTCATGGAGAAGGCGCTGTTCGTCGCCGGCCGCTTCGGGCTGGTTGAGGCGGTACATCCGCTGGCCTCGCGGCTCAAGGGGCTCCTGGGCGCGATGAAGGCGCCGGGCCATCTCGACCTCCTCGGCCGGATCACGTCGTCGTGCCTCGGGGGGCTGCACAGGCTGGGCATGCGTGACGAGGCCGGTCAACTCCTGGGCCTGGCGGCCGAGGTGGCACTGGGCGGTCAGGGCGCCACGACTGTGGACATTAAGCGGCGCTCCGGCGACCTGGGCGCCGCGGCGTTGCGGGCCATGCTCCACGTAGCGTCCGGCTGGCTCCTCCTCGGCCGCCATGGCCAAGCCGAGCCGGTCATGGAGGCTGCCTGGGCGAAACTTCTCGACGACGACTCGGCTGCGGAAACGCTGGCCCGGAAGGACAAGCTGACGAGGGAGGAGTCGGCCGAGCTTAACATGCACGCGCGGCAGACTTCCGCGTTCGCGCGGGCCGCGGCTGTGGCGCCTGTGGCGTCTGCACGGGCGCGGCTGGAGGGAGTCTTCACGCGGCTGCGGGGCGTCAAGGACACCTACACCACGGCGAGCCACTTCTACGTCTCGCAGATCGACCTGGCGGAAGCCGTCGTGCTGGCGGTCACGGGCCGCGACGCGGCCGCCTCAGCCTGACCGAGGCCCGCAGGCCTGTCGGGGATTGACGAAGGGCGCCCCAACCCCGCAGGCCGCACTTGCGAGATAGGCCGCCCGCGCCGGCTGTAACGCCCCGGGAGGCCAGGCCCAGCCCCCGCCGCGTTTGCGGCGCCGTGGGCCCGCCGGGTATACTTCAGCCGCCCCCGGCCGCGCACTGATGCCGGCCGATTTGTAGAGGGTCCCGTCATGCCGCGAGTTTTCCGCAAGTCGTACACCCGGCCTATCCCGAGCGATGCCGTTCACACCACGATCATGAACAAGGGCAAGGAAGTCGCCGCTGTGCGCTTCCGTGGAGATGACGGGAAGCAGGTCGTAGCCCCGCTGACGAGGAACGGTGATCGGTGCCGCGTCGCCTCACCGACGTGGTACGGGACGGTGGGGGGTGAGCAGGTCCCCCTCTTCACCAACAAGGCAGCGTCCGAGCTGAAGTTGGCCGACCTGATCAACAAGGCTGAAATGCGGCGGGCCAGCCCCGGCTTCACCTACAGGGAAGAGGCCGAGCGCCCAGTGGGCGAGCACCTGGCGGATTGGGAAGCCTCCCTGCGGGCCTCCGGCGCGTCCTCCAAGCACGTCCGGCAAACCGTATCTTGCGTTCGCCGCCTGATCGGCGTCTGCGGTTTCGCCACCCTCGCCGACCTGTCAGCCGCCAAGGTGGAGCAGTACCTCGCCGGGCTCCGGTCCGTGCGTGAGGTCGCCGGCCCAGAGGAGGGGAAGGAGGTCTACACCCGGGAGGAACTCGCCGCCTTGTTGGGCATCGGCAAGCAGGGCGTAACCGACCTGGTCCGGCGGCACCGGCTGCCGGGCACGGGGCAAGGCAAGGCGCGGAGGTACCCTCGGCAGACGGCGGAAGCCCTGCTCGCCATGCGCCGCCGTGGCCGGAGCATCAAGACGAGCAACCTGTACTTGGACGGCATCCGGGCCTTCGCCCGGTGGCTGGTGGGCGAACGGCGGTTGGCGGAAAACCCGCTCGCGCGCCTCTCAGGCGGCAACGTCAAGCTCGACCGCCGCCACGACCGCCGGGCTCTCCCTGCCGATGAACTTCAGGCCATCGTCGGCATCGCCAGGAACAGCACGCGGTACCACCTTGGACTTTCCGGAGAGGACCGGGCGATGCTCTACGCCACGGCGTGCGGCACGGGGTTCCGGGCGGACGAGCTGGCAAGCCTCCCCCCGGAGGCGTTCGACCTCGACGCTCCTGTGCCCGCGGTCCACCTCCGGCCCGAGGACTCCAAGAACGAAAAGGGCGCTGTCCAGCCACTCCCGGCCGCGTTTGTACCCACCCTCCGCGGCTACCTGGCCAGCAAGGCCAAGGGCGAACCGGTGTGGCCAGGCACCAGGTACCAGAAGGCTGCCGAGATGTTGCGACACGACCTCGACGCCGCTGGCATCCCCTACGCTGTCCCGTCGCCGGACGGCACGTTGCTATACGCCGATTTCCACGCGCTTCGACATTCGTTCGTCGCCCTCCTCGATCAGTCCGGCGCGACCCTGAGGGAGGCCATGCAGCTCGCCCGGCACTCCGACCCTAAGCTGACCCTAGCGGTCTACGGCCGGGCGGGGCTGCAAGACTTGGCCGCAACGGTGAACGGCCTCCCCGCCGTTCTGCCCGCGAGAGACCCAAATCCGCTCTCGGCCGCCGGCGACAAGGGCGCGGCGGACAAGGGCGACCACCTGCCCCTTGCCGCTTGCCGTTATCTTGCCGTTGGGACTGGTGGAGAGGTGGGCTCTATGATGGAGTGTGAGGGGGCCGCCCCAGATTATCGACCTGACCTATCGCCGCACAACTCCTTGTCTGGCAACGGGATTGATGGAGGGGTGGGCCGATTGATGGAGGTGGATGGCAGCTCCCCGAGTAGGACTCGAACCTACAACAAACCGGTTAACAGCCGGTTGCTCTACCATTGAGCTATCGGGGAATTCGCCTGTTCAGGCGTCGTAACCACAGACCTATAATCATCTAGCCAATCGTGCCCGACTTGGCAAGGGCTTTTATCGGCTGATCTCCTTTCCGATAACACCGCTGGGGCAGCCGACTCGATTCGCCCCCCACCATCTGGGGCTTGTCGGCCAACCCCGGGTCGTTAGAACATCCGCCGACGCCCAAGGAGGTGCCGATGCCGACCCGCGCCGTGCTGTTCGACTCGACGGCACCCTCGTGGACAGCTACCCCGCGATCACCGCCAGCGTCAACCACGTCCGCGGCCCAGTGCGCCTGCCGCCGCTGGGCGTCACCGAGGTCAAATTTCACGTCGGCCGCGGCCCCACCCACCTTCTTCAACAGACCGTCGGCGAGCACGACGTCGAGTCCGCCGTCGCCGCCTACCGCTATTCACCACCCCAGCGTCCTCCGCCAGCTGACGCGGCTGCTGCCCGGTGCCCACACCCTCAACGCCCTACATCGAGCCAGCTACAAGCTCGGCATCTGTAGCAACAAGCCGGTCGCGTTCACCCGCGAACTCGTCGCCTGCCCCGGCCTCGCCGGCGCGCTCGACGTCGTCCTTGGTCCCGAGGACGTCGGCCGGCTCAAGCCCGCCCCGGACATCCTCCTTTGTGCCCTGTCCCGCTCGGCCTCTCGCCGCCCGAGCGCTCTACGTCGGCGACATGACCGACGTCGAGACGGGCGCGGGCGGCCGGCGTCCGCGTCTGGGTCGTCGCCACCGGGTCCGACACCGCCGAGGCTCCTCGACGCCGCCCGGCCCGGACCGCCGCCTCGCCCGCCTGCTGACCTTTCCTGGCCTGGTTTTCCGCTCGAGGGCTGCCCCATGTGGCTGCTCCACCTGCCCAACGACGAGCAGGTCCGACGCTTCCTCGCCGAGCAGGAGCGCTCCCGTTCACCTACCCCGACGTCGGCGCGTCCGCCGACGGCTCGCCGGCCGGCTACGACCTCGACCACACCCGCGTCCGGCTGGGGGAAGGCCGCGCCACCTTCGACGCCGCCCGCGACGCGCTACGCGGCTGGAGGCAGTTCCCCGCCCCGTGGGTCCGCGTCCTCCCCGCCGACGCACCGCTCGCCGCCGGCGCCGCCGTCGCCGTGCTGGCCCGCGCCTTCGGCGTGTGGTGGCTCAACGCCGCCCGGATCGTGTTCACGATCGCCGAAGACAGTCGCTTCGGCCTGGCCTACGGCACCCTGCCCGGCCACGTCGAGCAGGGTGAAGAGCGCTTCCTCGTCGAGTGGCTCGCCGACGGAAGCGTCTGGTACGACCTGCGGGCGTTCTCCCGGCCGCGCCACCCCCGGTGCGGCTCGCCTACCCGCTGGCCCGCCGGCAACAGCGACGCTTCGTCCCGCGAGTCGCTCGCCGCCATGCGGCGGCTCGCCGGCGGTACCTGAGCCTCCCCTGGGCATGGCCGCCGGCTCGTTCTAGACCAACCCCCTGGCGTGGAACGGCTGGACGAACGGGCCGCCCGCCGAGTCGGACATGGACCACCTGGAGACGAAGGCAGCGCAACCCCGCGTCGGAGTGGCTGGACGGTTCGACGCCGCTGGAAATCGTCCGGCTGATGAACGCCGAGGACGCACGTGTCATCACCGCCGTCGCCTCGGCCTGCGAGGCGATCGCGGTGGCGTCGATGTCATCGCCGACCGCTTGAGGGCTGGCGGCCGGCCTCGTCTACGCCGGCGCCGGCACCTCCGGCCGGCTCGGCGTGCTCGACGCCTGGAGTGCCCGCCGATCGTTCAACTCGCCCCCGGCCAGTCGTCGGCCTGATCGCCGGCGGCCGACTGCGCTGACCACCGCCGTCGAGGGCGCGGAGGACCACCCCGAGTACGGCGAGGCCGACCTCAAGACGATCGGCTTCAACGCGAAGGACGTCCTCGTCGGCATCGCCACCAGCGGCCGCACCCCTTACGTCCTGGGGCGCGCGGGCCGCCTACGCGCGGTCGTTGGGGGCGTACACGATCGGCTCGGCCTGCACCTCGTCGGCGGAGCCTGGCCGCTGCCGTCGATCTCGCCGTCGTGCCGGTCGTCGGCCCGGAGGTGGTGACCGGCTCGACCCGGCTGGCGCTTGGCACGGCGACGAAGCTGGTGCTCAACACGCTGACCACCGGGGCGATGGTGGTCCGCCTGGGCAAGACGTTCGGCCACCTGATGGTCGATCTCCGGGCGACCAACGTGAAGCTGGTGGGCGTGCACCAACCGCATCGTCCGCCACCACCGGCCTCGACCACGCCGCGGCGGACGACTTGCCCAGAGGTGCGACGGTGAGTTGAAGACGGCCTCGGTGCTGCGCTATGGCCACCGGAGGAGCGCGGGGGCGGCTGGCGGAGGCCGCGGCCAGGTCCGCCAGGCCCTGCCGCTCTCGGCCAACGCCGACGGCCGCGGCTGGCGCTCGGCATCGACGGCGGCGCACGCACACGTCGCCTGCTGGGCGTGCGGCGGTGTGGTGGTCGGCCGGGGCGAGGCGGGGCCGTCGAACCCACAGGCGGTCGGCGAGGCTCGAGCGTTCCAGGCCATCGAGGCGGCGGCAACGCGGGCGTTCGCGGCGGCTGGGCTGGAGCAACGGCTGGCATGGGGTGTGCCTCGGCCTGGCCGGCGTGGCCGCCGAGGACCAGGGCATGCCCGAGACTGGGCACGAAGGCGGCCGGGCTGGCCGAACACGTCGAGGTGGTAACCGACGCGCGCTACCGCTGGCGGCGGGCACGCCCACGGCTGGGGCTGGACGTGGTGGCCGGGACCGGTCGATCGCCTGGGGTTGATCGGCCGACGGCCGCGAGGCGATCCGGAGGCTGGGGCTACCTGCTCCATGACGAGGGCAGCGGCCATGCCGTCGCCATGCAGGCCCCGTGGGTGGTGGTCGAAACCGCGCCGCCGACGGGGTCGGCCTGGCGACGGCACTGACGGGAATGGTTCAGGAGCGGTTGCAGGTCCGCGAGGTGCGCGACATCGTTCCCCTGGTTCACGGTGCAGCGCTCGACCGCCCGGCGCTGGCGCGCGCGCCGTTGGTAATCGACCCTGCCGCGACCGACCGCCGCCGCGACGACCATCGAGGAACAGGCCGAGGCGCTGGCGAGGACGGCGAGGTCGCCGCCGCGACCCGGCTCGGCCTGGCGGCTTCCCCGCTGGCGCTGGCCGGCGGGCTGGTTATGTCGAGCGAGGTGGTCGGCGCCGCGTGCTGAGCCGCGATTCGACGCTCACTCCGACCCGACCCGGTGACGCTGGAAAGGCGAGGCCGGCTGAGGGGGCTGCTGCGGCTCGCTCACCCTCAACCGGGGACTTCGTCGGGCGACCGTCACGCCGGCAACCCTCCTCAACTCCCTGCGGTACGCCTTGCGGACGGTAGTGCTCAAGGCGTTCGACTGGTTTCGCCCTTCAGCGTCGCCGTCCCAGGCGAACGGCCTGCCCAGCCGCCAGCGCCGCTACCGCCTGGAAAAATACCGCCTCGGTCAGCGCCTCGAGTAGTCGAAGTTGCACGTCGTCGGCCTGCTCGGCCTGCACGCCTCCACCCACTCCCTGTAGCCGCCTGACCGAGTTCTTGATCGCCGGCCGAAGTGCCTTGAAGCCCTTGAACGCCGCCTCCGGCAGGAGGACGCGACGATCGTAGTTGGCCAGCAGCATCCCCTTGTCGCCGACGAACAGCACGCCGTCGCCCCACTTCTCCGGTAGCTTGAAGCCGGGCACGTCCGGCTTCTTGCCGCCGTCGTACCAGTGCAGCTTGCACGCCGGCATGTCGCCGCGGGCCGGGAAGTCGTAGTGGACCACGAGGGAGTGGGCGGTCCCCACGGGGTCGGCCGGCGGCCCCTCGGCCTCGACGCGGGTGGGGTGGCGCAACTTCAGCGCCCAGAACGGCAGGTCCGCGTAGTGGCAGGCCATGTCGTTGAGCGTGCCGCCGCCGAAGTCCCAGAACCGCCGCCAGTTCGCCGGCAGGTACACCGGGTGGTACGGCCGCTCCGCCGCCGGGCCCAGCCACAGGTCCCAGTGCAGGCCCTTCGGCACCGGCGGCGTGTTCTTGGGGCGCCGGCCGCCGCCCCAGTCCTTGGCGACCCAGACGTGGACCTCGCGCACCGGGCCGACCGCCCCGGACCGGACCAGCTCGACGACGCGGCGGTAGTTGTCGCCGGCGTGGATCTGCGTGCCCATCTGCGTGACGCGCTTCCGCCTCGCCGCCGTCGTCGCCACCAGCCGCGCCTCCTCGACGGTGTGCGCCAGCGGCTTCTCGCAGAAGGCGTGCAGGTCGGCATTGAGGGCGGCCAGCGTGGCCGCGGCGTGGGTGTGGTCCGGCGTCGCCACCACCACCGCGTCCAGCCCGCCGGCGTCGATCATCTTTCGGTAGTCGGCGAAGAACTTCGCCTTGCCGAACGTCTCGCGGTGCTTGCCAACTTCCTTCCGGTTCTCGTCCACGTCGCACAGGGCGACGACCTCGGCCCCGGCGGCGGCGATCTGGCGGAGGTCGTGATCGCCCTGGCCGGCGATGCCGACCGCCCCGACGCGGAGCCGCTCGCTGGGCGGCAGGGCGCCGGAGTAACCCCCAGCGGTCAGAGCGGCGGTGCTTAGCAGGAAGTGCCGACGAGTGAGGAGGGGTAACATGCGGAAGAACTCCTGACGGCGGGTGAGTGCGAGGCTTGAGGAGGCATTCTAATTCTGCCGGCGAGATCGTGCCAGGCCGGTCTCGGGCCGGCGGCCCCGGGGGGTTGGGATGGCGACCGGCGCCGGGAACAGGTACGGTGAAAAGGAAGGCATGGCCAAGGGGGCTGGGGTGATGACCGAGGCGGAATGGAGGAGCAGCAAGGAGCCGGCGCCACTGCTGACGTATCTCAAGGAGCACGCCAGCGATCGGAAGGTGCGCCTGCTGGCCTGCGCCTGCTGCCGGCTGATCTGGGAACATCTGCCGGACCTGCGCAGCCGGCAGGGAATTGAGGTGGCCGAACGCTTCGCCGATAACCTGGCCTCGCCGAAAGACCTGGCCAAAGCACACAACAACGCACTGGTGGCCAAGGGCGAGGCGGGATGGGCGGTCTATTGGGCGACCAGCACCAAGCCCGCTGGGCCGATTGACAACGTCTTCGACGCCGCCGTCGCTGCCCCCGCCCGGCACGCCACCCAGAAGACCAACAAGGTCGGCACCTGGGAGGAAGTCCAGGCCGAGACGATCCATCAGCTGGCAAACCTGGTCCGCGAGGTGGTCGGTAACCCGTTCCGCAAGCCGTGGCTGTCCCCGGACCTGCTTAGCTGGGAAGGCGGCCTTCTCGTGAACCTGGCACAGGGGATCTACCACGACCGTGCCTTCGACCGCATACCGTACCTCGGCGACGCCCTTGAGGAGGCGGGATGCGACGACCGCGAGGTGCTCGACCACTGCCGCGCCGGCGGGCCGCACTTCCGCGGCTGCTGGGTGCTGGACCTGGTGCTCGGGAAGGAATGACGGCCGCTCAATAATCCGGCGCATTTTGCGCTTGACCCTCCAGTTACTGGAGGCCGTATCGTTACGGCGGTACGGGAGCCGACCCTGGCGTTCACCACCCCGAGGCGTCGCTTGTTCACCATCGGCGAGTTCTCCAAGGTGACCGGCCTGCCGGTCAAGACGCTGCGCTTCTACCACGAGAAGGGCCTCCTGACGCCCGCCCACGTCGAGGCCCAGACCGGCTACCGCTACTACGGCGGCCGGCAGGTGGAGAAGGCGCGCGTCGTCACCGCCCTGCGCGGCCTGGAGTTCTCCCTGGAGCAGATCGCCGAGATCCTGACCAGCTACGACGACGAGGCCGACCTCCTCGACTTCCTGGAGCGGCAGCGGCAACTCCTCGCGGAGAAGGTGGATCGCTACCAGGCCGTCCTCGGCTCCCTGGCGAAGGTCATCACCAACGAAAGGGAGGCGCGACAGGCCATGCAGAACTCATCGTTCGAGGTGCAGGAGAAGACCCTGGACACCCTGCTCGTGGCGGGGGTGCGGATGCGCGGCCGGTACGGCGACTGCGGCCAGGGGTTCGGCGCGATCGGCAAGGCCATGGGCCGGCACGTCTCGGGCAAGGCGTTCCTGCTGCACTACGACGCCGAGTACCGGGAGGAGGACGCCGACTTCGAGGCCTGCCTGCCGGTGCGCAAGGCGAAGGCGGCCCCGGGCGTGTCCGTGCGCGAGCTGCCCGGCGGGCGCTGCGTGTCGCTGCTGCACAAGGGGCCTTACGAGGAGCTGGGCCGTTCCTACGCCCGGGTGCTGGAGTACGTCAAGGAGAAGGGCTACGAGGTCGTCCTGCCCACCCGCGAGGTCTACCTCAAGGGGCCGGGCATGATCTTCAAGGGCAACCCGAAGAACTACCTGACCGAGATCCAGATGCTCATCAAGGACGGCTGACGGGAGGCGCTCAATCCGAGCCGTCGAGCCGCACCCACGGCACCAGGTCCGGGACCGCCGGCACGCCGTCCTCCGGGCGTGGCGTCAGCCGGACGTCGTCGAGCAGCCGGCCCTCGTCGAGCGTGGCCGCCGAGGCGCTCTGCAAGCGCGGCGGGTTGACCAGCCGCTCGAACTGGTACAGGCCCGAGCGCGACTGCGCCCAGACCAGGCGCTCCTTGCCGCCGGTCAGCGGCAGCTCCGCCCAGAGCTTGTCACCGGGGTGGTAGGTCAGCCGCTGGCCCTCGGCGAGGCGGAAGGAGTAACGGACCAGCCGCCTCGCCGGGTCGCGGGCCGGCTCGCCGGCCGGCTCGAAGGCCAGGGCCGGCTGCCGCTCGCTGGCCGGGTGCAGCACCACCAGGCGCGACTCGGCCCGGGGCCGCAGCCCGCGTGCCTCGGGGATCTCCACGGTGACGGTACGGACATCGATCGGGAACTCCGCCTTCGCCAGGAAGGCGGCCAGCGCCTCGACCGGCTCGGTCAGCGCGGGGTCGTCGAGCTTCTGGAGCGCCCGCGCCAGCACGCGCCAGGCGGCCAGCTCCTCCGGGTTCTTTAGCCAGGCGCGGATCGGCTCCCAGCGGGCGGTCGTCTCCTCGCCCTTGCCGCCCTGCCGCAGCCGCCGCAGCACCTCGGCGCGGGCCGGCCCCAGCAGCACCTCGTACTGCCGCCGGGCCGACTGGCGGACGCGCGGCTGGACGAGGTCGGGCAGGCTGTCGCGGGTGAACGTGGACTCAAAGTCGGGGTAGGCGGTTTTCAGCTCCTCCAGCCGCAGCTTGCAGCCGGCGAGGGTGATGTCGCGGGTGAAGACCAGCGCCGCCGGCCGGGCCTTCGTCGCCGGGGCCAGGCCCAGCGCGGAGGTGATGTTTAGCAGCCGGCCCAGCCGGTCACGCTGGGACCCCCAGGCCGCCCGGGCGTCGAGGACGCGGTCGTAGCGGTACACGCTGGAGAACGTCACCACGCCGCCGGGCACGCCCGGCACCTCGTCGCCCTCGCGGAACGGCGGGCGGCGCTCGGGATCGACGGCCCTCTCGGCCTTCGCCGCCCAGTCGGCCCAGTCGATGCCGCCGGGGTCGGTGTAGTCGCCGAACGTCCACAGCCGGCCCGCCTGGTCGGCGGCGTCGAGGTACCAGTTGCGCACCGCCTGCACCGCCCGGCGCAGGGCCTCGATTCCCTCGACCCGCTCCTTGTGAATCTGCCCGGCCAGGGTGTCGGCCCACTCGGCACGCGGCACCGCCAGCTCGTTCCGCAGGCGATCCAGGGCGCGGTCGAGCCCCTCCTCCGACTGCTCCGCGGAGAGCGGGCGGAGCGACAGCATCGTTTCGAGGTAGGGGACGTAGGCGTTCAGCTCCTCGATGCGGCCGGTGACGAACCCCTGGTCGTCGGCGGAGAGCCGGCCGAACAGCGGGTCGTCGCGGACCTCTTCGAGGCGAGCCCGCTTGGCCTTCAGCTGCTCCGGCCCGCCGCGGAGGTACTCGGCGGGGCCGCCCTGGTCGAGGAACCGGAAGTCCTCGACCCGCATCTTCAAGGCGGCGAGGCGCGTGTTGGCGTTGACGACGAACATCGTCGCCGCCGTCAGCAGCATCAGGGCGACCAGGCCGACCGCCCCGACCACCAGGCGCATCAGCTTCCGCTGCGACCGGTCGTAACGGGCCCGGTACACCGACGCCTCGGCGATCGCCTGGCGGAACAGCTCGGCGACGCCGTACGGCTCGCGCGGCTTGGCGGCGCTGCCGGCCAGCGCCGGCCGCTTGATCGCCGTCGCCCAGACGTGAAGCTCGACCCGGCCGAAGGGCGATTCTTTCTTCTCTGGCGCGTCGGGACGGCCCTGCCGCGCGGTTTGCTCCTCGGCGAGGAACGCCTTGAAGCGGTCGCCGACCTCGCGCTTGCGCTGCTCGATGCGCTCCATCCACGCCCCGGCGTTGTCCCCGGGCTGGGCCACCAGGTCGCACTTGGTCAGCACCAAAAAGACGGGCAGCCCGGCCACCTCGGCGCGGGCGCCGCGGGCGGCCTGCATGGACTCCAGGAACTGGGCGAACTCGGCGAACTCCTCCTCGACCCGGGCCGGCTTGGCCGAGGCGTCCAGCGCCAGGATGACGGCGTCGGCGTCGGTCATCTCGAACGCCAGCGTGCCCTCGGGGCTGTCCTGCTCCAGCGACTTCCGCCGCCGGAGGATCTCGTTGGCCGCCTTGCCGTCGCAGTCGAGCAGCACCGCGTCGCGCGCCGGGAACAGCGACTTCAGCTCCGGCAGCGGCTCGTAGCGCACCGGGTACGGCACGACCTCCTCGGCGGTCTGCCGCGTGACGTCGTCGTAGACCTGCCGGCCCAGCTCAGTCAGGTGGTGCGAGCGGTCGTCGAGCTTGCCGCCGAGGAGGTGCTCCTGGGTCTTCGCGGCCTGGCCCAGCGCGCCCAAAAGCGACGACTTGCCGGCCGCCGGCAGGCCGAACAGCACCAGCCGCAGGTCGTCGTCGCCGGCCGCGGCGGGGAGCGGCGGGGCAGCGGGTTGGGTCGCGGTCACGGGAGAACCTCCTGGGCGGGGCTTCACTCCACGGGAGCGTAGCGGTCCCTCTCGGAGAAGTCCACCCTCAGCCACTTCTTGCCCTTCTCCTCCAGGTCGTTGGCCCACGCCACCAACTCCGCCACCGGCGCGCCCTGCCGGTCGGGGCTGTCCAGGTACAGCACCACCTCCAGCCGCTTCAACGGCGGCCCCGCCTCGCGCCGGCCGAGGATCAGCTTCTTCACCTCCTCCAGCGAGCGCAGCCCCGGCTCGCCGGCGGCGCGGTAGCGCTTGCCGCGGTCGAACGTCTCGGCCTTGGACAGCTTCTTCAACGGCGAGTCGCCGAGCACCTCGACGGCCAGCGTTTCGCTCGGCGCGGCGGCCGGCTCGTCCGACTTGTCCTTGTCGTCCTTTTTCTTCTCCGCCTTTTTGGAGGCGGATGAGTCCTTATCGCTCGTGGCCGGGCTGCCGCCGCCCAGGCTGAAGCCGCCCTCGCCGCCGATGCCGCCGCCCCCGCCGCCGAATAGCCACAGCGCCACCAGCCAGCCGCAGGCGACGCCGCCGAGCACGCGGACGCCCCACAGAGGCCACGGCGGCAACCTCTGGCCGAACAGCAGTTTGACGACCACCTGGCAGCAGCCGGAGATGAGCAGTGCGCCGGCGGCGGCGGCGCCGATCACCGCGAGGAAGCGGACGGGCAGGTCGGCCGTGAACGCCAGCGTCATGGTCCCTTCTCCTTGCCCGGGGCGACGCCGGGGATGTCGTAGCCCAGGGCGACGCCCTCGAACCAGCGGTCGTAGCTCTTGCGCTGCTCGACCGTCGGGAAGGCGCTGGCCCGCTCCCTCGGGTAAAGAATCAGGTAGTACAGCTCGCGCCGCGACACCCCCTGCGCCAGCCGGTCGCGCTCGATCAGACGGAGGGCGTCGGCCTGGTCGCGGACCTCCTGCCGGTCGGGGTCGCGGAAGTACAGCTGGCCGGTCTTGCCGTCGATCTCCAGCACGCGCACCGCCAGGCGGCTTCGCAGCGCCTCGATCTTCTCCTTGCGCAGCCGCTCGATTTCCTCGCGCAGCTTGGCCGGCACCGACTCGCCGGCGTCGCCCTTGCGCGACAGCTCGGCCTCCAGCTGGCGGAGCTTCTGCTCGCGCTGCCGCTTCTCGGCCTCCGACTCGGCGTCGGGGGCGCCGACCATCGGCATCAGCAGGTAGATGCAGAACAACAGCGTGAGCACGTCGATCATCGGGATGAAGAAGCGCGTCACGCTGCGCGAGGGGAGTTGGATCATGGCTGCCGCCTCACGTTGGTGGCGCCTCGTCGCCGCCGAGGCTGCTGATGAGCCCGCGGCCGATGAGGATGACCCACGCCGGCAGGATGTTGACCAGCGCCATGAACAGCCCGCTGCCGGTGGCGGTCAGCGCCGGGGCGTAGAGCTGGATGATCCGCTCCGGCGGCGTGTTGGCCTGGATGGAGCTGAACGTCTGCAAGATGCCGCCGACGGTGCCGATCAGGCCCAGCAGCGGGAACCACTCCGACGACTGGGCCAGCTGCGTCACCCACGGGTCGGGCCGCTCGTCGAAGCCGTCGCCGACCCAACGGAGGGCGCGGTACGCCAGGTAGGTCTGGAGCAAGAACAGCACGCCGCCCAGGCCGAGGATGACGTAGTCGAACGGCGTCAGGTGGTCGTAGTAGAACCGCCGGGCGATCGGCGGCAGCGTGGCGGTGATGAGAAGCGCCGCCAGCACCGGCACGACGGCGAAGACGAGCGGCAGGACGGTCTGGATGAGTCGGCGGCGCACGGGAGGGTCACCCCGGGAGCTTGGTGGTTTCACCGCGGAGGTACTCCGGCAGCGCCTGCGGCCGGCCGTCGCGGTCGATGCAGGCCAGCGTGGTGGCGCCCTCGGCGAGCAGCACGCCGTCGCGGAGGACCTCGTAGCGGTGGTCGATCCGCACGAACGTGGTGCGCTGCACCGTGGTGCGGACTGTCAGTAGGTCATCATAGTGCGCCGGCTTGTGGTACTTCACCTCGACCTTGGTGAGCACCAGCAGGTAGCCCTGGTCCTCCATCTCCTTGTAGGTGGCGCCGACGGCGCGGAGCAGGTCGGTGCGGGCCTGCTCGAAGTAGACGAGGTAGTTGGCGTGGTGCAGGAAGCCCATGCGGTCCGTCTCGGCGTAGCGAACCCGGACCTGGATCTCACCCGTCGTCATAGACCTGCCTCAAGCAAGAAGGCAATGGCCGCGAAAAACACAAAACATCACAAAAAGGAGAAAGAATGAATCCGGGGGATCTTCCCTCTCCGTCCTCTTGTTTTCCTTTTTGTGTCTTTTCGTGTTTTTCGCGGCTATTGCCTCGGTTTGTTAGCGGATGCGGCCGGCGCGGCTGAACGGGTAGTACACCAGCAGCGCCCGGCCCAGCAGCAGCCGTTGCGGCACCTGCCCCCAGGTGCGGCCGTCGGAACTCTCGGGACTGTTGTCGCCCAGGCACAGGTAGTGGCCCGGCTGCACGTAGTAAGTCGAGACCGGCGCCTGCGCCCACGCCGCGAACGTCGCCGGGTCGTCGGCCCGGAACTCGCTGACGTCCGCCGACGCCGGCTGGTCCCCGCGCGCCGTCGTGTAGTACGTGTCGCGGAACAGCCTCAGCTGGCTCACCGTCACCTTGGCCCCGGCCGAGCCAACACTCACCGGGCGGTCCAGGTCGTTCTCCTTCGTGGGCACCAGGTTGCGCACCGGACCGTACGTGAGCCCATCCCCGAACGGTAACCGCTCGTCCACCCAGACGACCAGCCGGTCGTCCACGTTGGCGAAGCGGACCGCGTGGCTGCCGCTCGATTTCAGCGTCGTGTTCGCCGTGCCCATCTCCTTCGACTTGTCGCCCTCGACGTCGAACAGGGTGCAAACGCCCGTCTTCAGGTCGAACGACGCCTGGTAGCGGTGGGTGCCGCGAGACAACTCCAGCACGAACGTCCCCTCTGGCTTCTCCACCTTGACCTCGCACTCGACCATCAGGTCGGACGCCCAGTTCTCGCCCGGGTGGTTCTGGTGCAGGCCGCCCTGCCAGGTGTTGTAGCCCATGAAGTCGGTGATCAGCTGTGGCTTGCCCTGGTGGTTGCGGAGCAGGTGGCGGTAGCGCAGCCAGGTCATGGCGGTGCCGTCGCCCTCGGACTTGAACGCCGTCGGGCCGCTCGCCGACCAGCCGCTGTCCGCCGGCGACAGCGCCGGTACTGTTCCACCCTTGTCCCCTAGCAAATCACGCGCTGGTGGTCGTTGTCGTAGACGAGGCGGCGCATCGCCGGCAGGTGCTCGGGCTTCTTGCGGACGATCGCGTACTCGCCGGCGTTGAACAGGTCGAGCGACCGCGGGTCGTCGTGGTCTGCATGAACTCCCGGCATACAGCTGGGCCAGGCGGCACAGGGTCGTTCTTCGCCTTCTCGGTGTCGTCCCACTTCCGGGCTTTTCTCCGGCGACAGCACCCAGAGCTTGCCGCGGTGAATGCCGACCGTCTCGCCGGGCAGGCCATCAGGGCAGCTGATGTAGTTCATCGGCACGCGTGCTTCTTGACCGGGCCGGACGGCGAGAAGTCGCGGTCGCCGGGGAAGCGGAAGACGACGACGTCGAGCCGGTCGAGCGGCCTCTCCAGCAGGTCGTAGACGAACTTGCCGACCAGCACCCGATCGCCGGACCGCCAGCCCGAGGTCGCGGATCCAGCCAACCTGGGGCCGGCGACTGGTTGGGGTTGCGTGGGTCAGGCCGCCACAGCGAGATGGGCAACGGTTGGGGCAGGTACAGCCGGTCACCGGCACCGGGGGGCTGCCGTCGGACGGATCGACCTCGCTGGAGCAGTTGACCGGGAACTTCACGTCGCACTGCGGGCAGGTGACGACCTTCTGGTAGCCCCACAGCGTCTCGGCCATCGACCCTGTGGGGATGACGAACGCCTCGGCGGCGTAGGACTTCAAGAGCAGCACCAGGACGACGACGAAGACGACGGTCTCGATGATTTCGCGGGCGCTGTCCACGTGCTGCGGCTGGGCCGCGGAGGCGGGGCGGGCCTTGTCGGCCAGCTGCGGGATGAGCGAGCGGGTGAAGAACGACCCGACCAGGGTGGCGACGAAGGCGAAGCCGACCGCGTCGCGCGTCTCGAACTTGAGCATCAGCAGTACGACGAACGCGACGGCCCACAGCCCGGCGAGCAGGCCGGCGTTGATGGCGTAGTAGTGCAGTAGTTCCCGGTAGGTCGGCGGCGCGTGTGTCGGCTCGGCCGCCGTCGCGGTGCCGTTGACCGAGGGCGTGAGGGCGCCGGGGGTCTGGGGCGGCGAGGCGGCCTGCGGGGACGGCAAGGGGTTATCGGTCATTTCTCACCTTCAAGTACGCGGCGAAGACGGCCCTACCTGCATTATTCGCGGCCGCCGCTCCCGCATTGTCCCGATGCCGAACCGCCGGGCGGAACACCCCGCGCAACCGGCAAAGTCGATACAGAGGATAGTACACAAGAAGGTGCTTCCCCAACAAGAGGCGGTCCGGGCCGCCCCCGTCGAAGGCTACCCGGACAGATGCCCCCTTATAGATAAGGGCTGAGGTCGTCACTTCCGCGGCTCGACGCCGCCCGACGGAGGGGTTTGCAATGACGAAGGGCAGCAAGCGCCTGATCGACTTCTTGCTGGGACTGGGCATCGAGAAGGTGGACCACACCGGCAAGACCTACCTGGCGCACCTGACAAACGTCTACCGCCTGATGGAGGCCGAGGGGTGCCGCGAGGAGCTGTGCCGGGCGGGGATGTTCCACTCCATCTACGGAACCCAACAGTTCCAGGGCTTCAAGCTGCCGCTCGACCGCCGGCCGGACGTCCGCGCCCTCATCGGTGAGCGGGCCGAGCGGCTGGCCTACCTCAACTGCGCCATGGACCGTGCCGCCTTTGACCGTGCCGTCGGGCAGGGAAGGGAGCCGTTCCTCTACCGCGACAGGATCACCCAGGAGGAACAGAACCTTCCTGGTGAGGACTTTGACGACCTGTGCCGCGTCCACCTGTTCGACTGGCTGGAGCAGGTCCCGCGCTCACGCTTCGGCTGGGGCTACCGCCGCGCCCCCTACCGTGCGATGGCCGAGCGGCTGGGGGGTTCTGCCCTGACGGCGTACGAC
>JAXMAW010000066.1:0-32995 GCA_046350195.1 Gemmataceae bacterium | reverse complement strand
GCCAGGTTCGGGGGCGACATCGATACCCCTCTACTCTCTCTAAACGTAGCGGGCGTGAGAACCGACCAATTTTTTCGATTTTTTCATGCCCATCGTTCCATCCCCACAGGGCGGCGTCAAGCACCAAGGTGCCAGATCCCCGCGCGAGCCGTTGACCTGTCGGCGGGGTTCTCGTCTAATACCCGCCCAGTCACGTCCACACGAAGGAGCCTTACACGATGGCCGTTCACCTCCACGTCCCGACCCGCCGCCTGTTCCTCGGCGCCGTCGGGGCCGCATTCTTCACCACCCCGGGCCTGTTCGCCGACGAGCTGACCCGCACCCCCCGGCAGACCGAGGGGCCGTTCTACCCCGACAAGCTGCCGCTGGACACCGACAACGACCTGCTCGTCATCAACGAGGGCCTCACCCCCGCCGTCGGCACCATCACCCACCTGACCGGCCGCGTCCTCGACGCGAAAGGCCACCCGGTGCGCAACGCCGTCGTCGAGATCTGGCAGTGCGACAACAACGGGGCCTACCTCCACTCCGGCAGCGACAACGGCGGCAAGCGAGACGGCAACTTCCAGGGGTTCGGCCGCTTCCTGACCGGCTCGAAGGGCGAGTACTACTTCCGCACCATCAAGCCGGTCCCCTACCCCGGCCGGACGCCCCACATCCACTACAAGGTCAAGAAGGGCGGCAAGGAACTGCTCACGACGCAGCTCTACATCAAGGGCGAGCCGCGCAACCTCAAGGACGGCCTCTTCCGGGCCGTGAAGGACCCCAGGGGCCAGGCGGCCTTGTGCGCCGAGTTCAAGCCGCTGAAGGAGTCGAAGCTCGGCGAGCTGTCCGCGAACTGGGACGTCGTGCTCGGCCTCACGCCGGCGGGGTGAACCCCCGGGAAAGAAGGGGGCCAGCCCCTGTCCGCCCGGGGCGTCCGGCTGCGATGAAGCCGATAGCCCCGGGACGCCCCACCTTCCGTCCCCCCGCCCCCGAGAGAACTCCATGCCTGAAATCAGCCCGTGGCTGTACCTATCCCTTGCCGCCGCGTTGGGCCTGGTGGCTTACGCCTTGTTCCGCCTGGCGTTCCAGGTGCCGAAGCCCGCCCCGGTCCGCGCCCCCTCACCCCGCCGTCCTCGTGGCCCGTCCCGGCCTCGCCGGGGTCGCCCCCGGTAAGGTTCGAGACCGACCGGCCGGCTCATTCCTGGGGTTGCGGCCGCCGCCCCGTTGACCTCTCCCCGCCGGGGCCGAACAATCCAGGTAGGCCCCCCAGGAAGAACCCCGTGCTTGTCCTTCACCGGTTCAACCCCGCCGACGTGGCCGCCCTCCTGCCCGGCGTGCCGGGCCAGGCCGGCATGACGCCGGCGGAGTGGGAGGCCTACTGCGACGAGCGGGGTCTGCTCGCGTTCGCCGCCGAGGAGGACGGCGAGCTGGTCGGGCTGGCCCTGGCCGAGTCGGGGCCGCAGGCCGTCCACGTCCTCGCCGCCGACGGCCGCCCCGACGCCTGCCGGCTGCTGGTCGAGCGGCTGGTCCGGCTGGCGGGGGAGCGCGACGTCACCGCCTGGTGCCCCGAGGACAAGGGCGACCTCCGCGAGACCCTCCGGGGCCTGGGCTTCGTCGATCTGCACCGCGGCGACTTCCTCGGCCGACCCTCCCACTACTACAGGCTGGGGCGGAACGACCCGTAGCCTGCCCTGCTCCACCCAGAATTAGTTTTGCACCTCAGCCCGCAGCCCTTGCGGACCCAGGCTTCCCTGGTGGCGGAATCCCACGGGGGTTCTCGCGAAGTACAGGGGGGGAATCGCCGCCCTTCCGACGGGGACACGTAATGGACCAACTCGTCCGGCATTGCGCCTTTCACGGGGCGGTGGTCTTGCTCATCGGCCTGCTCGGGGGCCTCGGCTTCGCCAGGGCGATCCGAACCGGAAAGAACGAGGTCGCCTGGCGCGTTGTGCATTCGGGAGGGGCGGTGGCCGGCGTGATGCTGCTCTCCCTGGCCGCCCTGCTCCCCTTGGCGGCGCTTCCCACCTGGGCGGTCGCCTTGACGGTCTGGGCTCTCGTCGGTGGCACCTATTTGTTCGTCCTCGGCATGGTGGTCGCCGCCGTGACGGGTGAGCGGGGGCTGGAACGTGGTGGCTCCCGGGCGAACCGCTGGGTGAACCGCCTTTACCGGGCGGGGACCGTGGCTTCGCTCCTGGGCGGGGGCCTGCTGGTGATCGGCTTCGGGGTCGGCCTCGTTTCGCCCTGACCCCGAGCCTGGCGGGGCGGGGGGCGGGTCGCCAATCGTGTCCGTGTTGACACGCCTCAGTTCCGCGTGTTACACCTCTTCCCCGAATACCCGCGAGGGACCGCGACATGAACCACTTCCTGCACGGCGTCGCCCGCGCCGCCTTCGAGGCGTTCGCCCTGCCCGGCCCCGTCCTCGAAGTCGGCTCCTACCAGGTCGCCGGCCAGGAGCGCCTCATCGACCTGCGCCGCTACTTCCCCGACGAGACCTACGTCGGCCTCGACATGCGCCAAGGTCCAGGCGTCGATCGCGTCGGCTCCGTCGAGGAGCTGCCGTTCCCCGACCGCAGCTTCGGCACCGTCATCGCCATGTCCACCTTCGAGCACGTCCGCCGCTTCTGGCGCGGCTTCGCCGAGGTGCGGCGGGTGCTGCGGCCCGGCGGCGTGTTCCTGGTCTCCTGCCCGTTCCACTTCCACATCCACGCCTACCCCAGCGACTACTGGCGGTTCACGCCCGAGGCGTTCAAGCTGCTGCTGGAAGACTACCCGGCCAAGCTGGTCGGCTGGCACGGCCCGGCCGACCGGCCGGCCAACGTCTGGGCGCTGGCGTTCGGCGACGCCCACCCGCCGCCGACCGACGGGCAGGTCCGCCGCTACCGCGCCGCGCTGGCGCGGCACGCCCGCGAGCCGATGTCGCCTTTGCGGAAACTCCGCTATCGCCTGGGGCGCCTGCTGTGCGGCAGCCGGCCGTTCGCCCCGTGGCTGCTGCGCGAGGCGTGGCAGTTGGAGGTCCTGGTGAAGGAAGACCCGCGCGCTGCACACCCCGAGCCCAGGCTCCTTTTCGCCGCGACACGGACCGTCCGCAAGGCGACCCGCCCGACGGTGTCGGTGTGCATCGTCAACTGGAACTGCAGGACGTGCTGAGGCGCTGCCTGGCGTCGCTGACGCCGAGGCGCCAGGGGCTGCCGCTGGAGGTGATCGTCGTCGATAACGCCTCCGCCGACGGCGCCGCCGACATGGTCGAGCAGGAGTTCCCCCGCGTCCGCCTGGTCCGCAACGACGCCAACGTCGGCTTCGCCCGCGGCTGCAACCAGGGGGCGCGGCTGGCGCGCGGCCGCTACCTGTTCTTCCTGAACAACGACACCGTGGTGCCGCGCGGCGCGCTGGCGCGGCTGGTCGGGTTCGCGCGCCCCCGCCGGGCCGTCGGCCTGGTCGGGCCGCGCCTGCGCGACGGCTCGGGGCGCATCCAGTGCTCGGCCCGACAGCGGCCGACCGTGGCTGCCCTGCTGCACCGGCTGACGCTGTTGCGCTGGACGGGCCTGTTCCGCGCCGCCTACCGCGAGTACCGAGGCCGCGGCATCGACGCGAAGACGACCCGCCCCGTCGAGGTGCTGATGGGGGCGGCGCTGTTGATGCCGCGGCGGGTCTACCGGGCCGTCGGCGGCTGGGACGAGGGGTACACGTTCGGCGGCGAGGACATCGAGCTGTGCGCCCGGGTGGCGCGGACGCACGAGGTCGTCTACTACCCCGCCGTCGAGGTGCTGCACCTGGGCCGCGAGTCCAGCCGCGAGCACACGGGCTATGCGACGGCCAACACGCTCGTCGGCGTCACCCGCAGCATGCGGCAGACCGGCACGCCGGGCCTGGCGCTGGCGGCGTACAAGCTGGCGTTCACGCTCGACCTGCCGCTGCGCGCCGCCGTCCTAGGGACGCGCCACCTCGTGGCGTCGATGCGCGGCAAGGAACGCGCCGCGCTTCGGGCGCGCCGAGAGCTGGTCGGCCTGGCGTACTTCGTCCGGCACGCGCTGGGGGCGTTCTGGCGGGCGTGAGGCAAAAAAACCGGAAATGCCGCTGGACGAGGCGAGCACCAAACAGTATCATCCTCATCATCTCACCATCTCACCATCTCACCATCTCACCATCTCAAAGATGAGACGTGAGTTGTCCATCCCCATTGGACGACCATGCATCACGAAGCGGATACACACACGGTATCTAACCGCGCAATGGCGCGATGGCCTGGCATCGTCGGCGCTGCATATCCGGTCGTCGCCACGCTGATCGGGGTGCTGTTGCTCGCGGCGGCCCTGCTCAAGTTGGCCGGTGGCACGGCCGACTCCCTCGGGCAGAACGCCGCCCTATTTTTCCCGGCAGCGCGGATGGTCTCGGTTCAGGCCGAGTTGTTGCTCGGCTTGTGGCTGCTGAGCAGTTGGCAGGCCCGGGCGGCGCGATGGGCAGCCATGGGGTTCTTCGCGGCCATGGCGGCGGTCAGCCTTTGGCTGGCGTTGCAGGGTCAGAGCACATGCGGTTGCTTCGGCCGGATCGCCGTGCATCCGTGGGCGACGCTGGGCCTAGATCTGGCGGCCCTCGTGGCATTCGCGCTTCTGAAGCCGAACAATGCCGGGTCAGGACCTGGCCTGCTGTCGAGAGGCGTGGTAACTGCGACCTTCGGGGCGGTGGTGCTACTGACGGCCAGCGCCCTGGGGATGATGGCTTACTGGCAAGCGGACCTCGCGACAGTACTCGCCAGACTGCGGGGGGAGACAGTCAGGGTTCACCCGGCCCTTACCGACCTCGGAAGGGGAAGGCGAGGGGAGTGGCGAGCGTTCGACGTGTGGGTGAAAAACCACTCCGATCAACCGATCCGACTCGCCGGCGGCTCTTCCGACTGCGCCTGTGTCGCGACCGAGGAATTGCCCTGTACCGTCCCACCTCGCGGCATGGCGGTGATCACTGTTCATGCCAGGTTCACTGGGACCACCGGGCTATTTCAGCATGAGTATGTGCTGGTAACCGATGACACAAATCAACCGTTCCTCATAGCCAGGTTCACGGGTCAGGTGGAAAAGCCGGACTGATACATGTTTCGCTTGGGCAGAGGGATTCGGCGTCTCTCGGGTCACGGTGGTCTGGGGGCGCTTCGTCCAGCTTCGAGGAGGGTCCAAGGATGAATGTCCGATGTTACTATGCCTTCTCCTGGGGGTTGCGCTCGCTCGCGATCGCACTGCTTCTGGCAAGCTGCTTCCTAATTCCGGCCGAGTCGCGATCCGCTGCTGTCCCGGCCGGCTGCGCTGGTCCATCCTGCGATCCGGGTGGAGGATGCTACTCCAGGACACCGGGAGTGGGCCCTGGCTGTTCGGGAGGCAACTGTAGCAATTCGACCAAGGGCAACGATTGCACCGGCTGCATCTGCAAAGACAGCCCAACAGGGACCAAGTGCTATTGCTCGCCGTGACCTTGCTGTCCTGTTCCTTTAGAGGCTGTAACTCTATGAAGGGTTGGCATGGCGTTCGCGGGGGAGAAGGCGGAGGCGACTCAAGCGCTTGGGAGGATTGTATGGCCAAGCCGCTGGTTTCCGACGCCCTCTGGGCCGCCATCGAACCGTTGCTGCCCGCCCCCAAGCCGCACGCCCGCTTCCGCTTCCCAGGCCGCAAGCCGATCGACGACCGCAAGGCCCTGACCGGCATCCTGTTCGTCCTCAAGACCGGCATCCCCTGGGCAGACCTCCCCGCCGAGATGGGCTGCGGCTGCGGCATCGTGCTGGCGCCCGCCTCCACGCCTGGCAGCAAGCGGTGTCTGGTCCCAACTGTACCAGTTCCTCCTGGAGCACCTCGACGACACCGACAAGATCGACTGGTCGCCGCCGTCGATAGCACGTTCGCCCCGAGCCTTCGGAGGGGTGGAGGGCAGCGGCAAAAGCCCTACGGATCGGGGCCGTCCCGGCGTCAAACAGCACGCGGCTAGCTGACGCCAACGGCGTCCCCCTTGGCGGCGGAAAGCACGGCGGCCAACGTGCCCGAGGTCAAGCGGCTACTGCCGTTGCTGGACCAGTGCGGGCCGCTGGACGAGAAGGCCAGCCGACGCGGCTGCCCTCTGAGGTGTACGGGGACCGGGCGTACGACTCCGAGCCGCACCGGGAGGAACTACGCGGGCGGGGGTCGATCCCAAGCTGGCCAAGCGGGGGACGGAGCACGGCAGCGGGCTGGGCGTACACCGGTGGGTGGCGGAGCGGCTGTTCTCCTGGCTGCACGGCTTCCGCAAGCTGCGGTTCGTCACCGAAGACCAAGGAGATGCAACTCGCCTTCCTCAACCTCGCCCTCAGCCTCATTTGCCTTCGCTACCTATGAAAGTTGGCCCAATGTCATAGAGTTGCAGCCTCTTAGGCGGCTAGTTTCTTATGTTTGCTGAGCCAGCAAGTAGTCGGGCGGTGGCAGGGACGGGCGGCGGGGCGGGGCGCGGGGAATTACCTCCTCGCGCCGGCGGCTGGGCTTTCGCCCAACAGGGGCTGTCGTGGCGGTCACATGGCGGTGGTTGGGCCCCCTCACTCCCCGGTATTTCCCTCGCGGTCAGCCAATCCGCCAGACCTTGCCGCAATTCCTCGGCTGGCCTCTCAGCAGCCGCTCCACGTCCAGCACGCTCGGCCGGCTCTGTGCCGGTTCCGGCGGGTGAAGCCACCAGTCGTCCCCCCGGCTCTCCTCCAACTCCAGCTGCAACAGCCGCACCGCCGTCAGCGTCGCCAGCACCCGCGGCCGTGGTCCGCTCGATCGGGTTCCGCGTCCAGGCCCGGCCCTCCTCCCAGCCCAACCGCTGCTTCAGGTCGCGGAAGGCGTCCTCCTGCCGGAACCGGGCACAAAACAGTTCCACCTGAAGGCCGGTCAGGTCCAAGGCGCTTGGTGACCAGGGTGAACCGCTTCGTGTACCCCCTCGACCTCGGCCACCACCGCCTTGGCCGGGGTGTCGTGGCCAAGCACCCGCCACAGGCAGACCACCTCCTTGTACCGCACCCGCCGGACACGGCCGTACGAACGCCGTGCCCTCCCGCCGGGAGCCCCCGGCCAGCGGCCGCCCGCCGGGGCGGGCCAGCCGCCTGCCCCAAACCGGCGTCCGCCCGCGGCAGCCCGGCCGGCGCGGCGCGGCGGGGCGACCAAGGCGGCGTCGTGGCGGAGCCGAGGTCCGCGAAGTCGATCCGCCGCTGGCCCGGGGCTCTCCGGGGCGGGCCAGCGGCCGCACCCCGGACCGGAGGGCGTAGCCGCCGTCGAACACCCCCAACGCCTTGCCGGGGCAGCGGTTGGCGCAGGCGCGGAGCCATCTCGACCAGCAGCTGGCACTTGGTCGGAAAGGCGACCGGCGGCCCGTTCTGGGCCGGCGGGGCCCGAGACCAGCGGCAGTACAGCCGGGCCGCCACCGGGAGGAACAGGGCGGGCCGCCCCCGTCGGGAAACGCGCTTTAGCACGACCCAGTTGTGGGCGCGCGGCCGTGGTGGCCCGGTTGGGGCAGCGGGCGGTGTACTCGTGGAACGTGCAGGTGCCCCACCCCTCGCTGGACCGGTGGACCTTGGTGTCGTCGCCGGCGAAGGCGTGGTAGCCGTGGAACCGCCGGCCGGGCAGCCGCCCGACGCGGGCGGCGACCCGCGGAGGGCGGGCAGGTCCCAGGAGCCGTACTCGGCGAACGTCTCCAACTTGCGCCCAGTCCTCGACCCGGCCCAGCGCCCACCACCGACTGGGTGATGGTGCGTTCCTCGGGGTTGGGGCCAGCCCGGTGACCCACTGGACGAACCGCTGCTCGCCCCGGCAGGAACCCGACGGCCAACGACAGGACGAGGGCTTGCCACATGGGCCAAAGCCAGGTACGGTTCATGGCGCACCTCCCAGGGTGAAGAGTGACAGGGGTTGCACCCGTCAACGTCAGCCTGGGAGGTGTTCTCGTCCATTGGCTCCTCGCCCGAATCGCTACTGGCTCGGCGGCCTCAAACGGTTATCCGAACACAAGAAACTACTGTTTGGATGCACGTAAACATCATCACCCTCCTCGTCAAGTTGCTTGGGGGGGAAAAAGCCGATCCGTGATGGTAGCGACGAGGGTGATGATGTGGAGAACCAGGCCCCATTTCCGATCTGCCTTTCCGGGTGCGGTATGATCTTGTTTTGCAGGCTAGGCCGAAGCCGTCGATTGATGGTATTGACCTTGTGCGCCGTGTGCTTGATCGCGAGTGGTGAACTGCGCGCGGACCAGGTGTCCCTTCTCGATGATTTCAGGACCAAAGCCCCTCCTGCCTGGGATCGATATCGTTCCTTCGGGTTTACTCTCAAAGGCAAAGTGTCCTTTGTCCGGTCTAGACAAGGGAAAGAGGTAACGCATGTGACGTGGATGGCCAAGGAGCGAGAAGGGCATCGACTCGTCGAGGAAGAGGCGATTAATCTTGAAAGCAAGAAGAAGGAAATCGCCGTATACTGCTTCAACCCGGAGTATCTCTTTACACTACAACGGCGGTCGGGAAAAGATGCATGGGTGCTAACGAATCTGATTCTTCGCAAAGATGAGAATGAACCCATCCCTGACACCTACAAGGACCACATCGGGCAGGGGATGCAGCACGCGCTATTCTTACTGGGATACTCAGAGTTGGCTCAGTTCGTGAAGCAGCCGACGTTCAAGGCCACCAATGCGGCCCGGGTGACTCACGACGGCGACGAGTGCGTCTCCATCGATTTTGACAACCCCCACTCTCTCAAGGAGAAGCCGTTTGAGCCTGTTCAGGGGGGGACGATCCTTCTTGACCCGAAACGGTCATGGTGCCTGCGCGGGTTCCAGGTCCGAACGCTTTACAGCAACGCCGCCGGCACGGAGCGCGCCGAGAAGATCCTCCTCCGCGACAGCAAGGCGGAGGGCCTCCCCCTGCCCGTCCAGATAGTCGCCAGCCGCAAGGATATTGACACGGCGCCAGGGAAGGGCTCGGCAGAGTTCGTGTCTTCTACCTCGACGACGTTTGACCTCGACGAATCGGCCCCGCCCGCGCGGGAGGAGTTCCGGTTGACTGCTTTTGGGTTACCTGAGCCACCCGGGGCCAGAAAGCCATGGCGATGGCATTGGTGGGCCGCCGGCGCTGGGGTTGTTTGTTTGGCGGGGAGCTACCTTTTTCGCCGACTGAGTCGCCTGTCGCACGAGGCCACAGAGTGAGGGCGGCCGACGAGATGAGGGCGCGTCATGCGTCGATCTGCCTGCTACTTATTGGGCATTCTGGGGGTGGCGCTCACCGCCTGGGCAACACTGCTCGCCGTGGGGATGCCTGCCTTACTCCGGTTCGGCGAGGAGGACGCCCCTAACCTTGTCGTCGAAGCCCCCGACTACGAGTTCGGCCAAGAGCAGGCTGTTGGTGTTGAAGCCACCGCCTGGTTCAAAGCGGTCAACTGCTCCGGCAGGGCTGTGCGGGTCGTCGGCGTAGAGAGGTGTTGACACCAGAACTGCCGCTTCGGTCTGAAGCGCGAGGCACCTTATGACATCCCTGCTCACTCCGCCGAGAACTTCGAGTGTTCCATGACTCCTAACATCCCTGGACCGTTCAGTGGGCAAATCCATGTCTACCTCGACGACGGCGGTTTGCGTGAACTCGTCCTCTCCATCCGAGGGGTGGCCAGGGCGGCGGAGCAGTGACACGGCCGCCGTGGCCTGTCGATGCGGGTTCACGCTGGTCGAACTGCTGGTGGTGGTCTCCATCCTTACTGTGCTCATCGGGTTGCTGCTCCCCGCCATCCAGAAGGTCCGCGAGGCCGCCGCCCAGGTCGGGTGCAAGAACAACCTGAAGCAGATCGGTCTGGCAATGCACCAGTACCATGACCTGAACTCGGCCCTGCCCCCAGGCGCCACCGCCGTGAAGAACGGCGAGCGGTTCCCCCGCCTGGGCTGGCTCGCCCGGTTGCTGCCTTTCGTCGAGCAAGAGCCGTTGTGGCGCGTCACCGTCGATGCCTACGATTTTACACCGGGCAACCCTTACACGCTGCCGCACCTCGGCATCCTTACGCCAGTCAAGCTCTTCGCTTGCCCCAGTGACGGGCGTCCCCTGTCTGCCCAGAGCACTTACGGCGGCATGCAGGTCGCGTTGTCGAGTTACCTCGGCGTCTCGGGGTTGGACGTGCGGCAGAACAGCGGTGTGATGTACATAGATTCGCGCGTGCGCCTTACCGACATCCACGACGGCACCAGCAACACCTTGATGGCCGGGGAGCGGCCGCCCAGCCCCGACTTCTGGTACGGCTGGTGGTACGCCGGCGAGGGTCAGGCGGGCGTCGGTTCAGGCGACACGGTGCTCGGCGTCCGCGAGGTGCGCTGGCCGAACGCCTCCTATGCCCAGCAGTGCCCACCCGGGCCGTACTCGTTCCGGGCCGGCCGCCTGACGGAGCAGTGCGACCTGTTTCACTTCTGGAGCCTGCACCCGAGCGGGGCCAACTTCCTCCTCGCCGACGGCGCCGTCCGGTTCCTCCCCTACTCCGCCGACGCCGTCCTCCCCGCACTCGCCACCCGCTCCGGCGGCGAAACGGCCGCGGTTCCTTGACATCGATCCGTCACGGGTGCGCCCGGTCCCAGGCGTCGAGGTAGGTCCGCAGCGTCGGCAGCTCGTCCACCTTGGTGCCCAGCCACACCCGCGCCCGCCGGGCCAAAGCCCGCTCCTCCTCGATGGTCATCTCGCCGACCAGCACGCGCGTCCGCAGGAACACGAAGTAGGTATCGACCGTGTCGAACATGCAGTAGTCGTTGATCTCGCGCACCTGGCCGGCCCGGTACATCTGGAGCACCTGGTCGCCGGAGACGTCCAGCTTGCCGCAGCCGACCGGGTGCCCGCCCGCCGCCCGCTGCGCCAGCATGCTCAGCCCGCCGGCCAGCCGGCACGCGCCGTAGTTCGACAGCCAGTCCATCAGGTCGATGTGCATCCCGTGGAAGCGGTTGCGGCTGGTCTGGAAGTAGTCGCGCGCCTGGCAGCCGTGGTCGAACGCCGCCAGCTCCAGCAGCGGCAGGTCGAACCCCCGGCCGTTGAACGTCACCAGCCTCGCCCGGTTGTAGTGGGCGACACCGCGCCAGAACTGCCTGACGATCTCCGGCGTGCGGAACGCCGGCGCGTCCAGGCAGGTCAGCCCCTGGATCGACCAGTCGGTGCCGACCCGCAGCACGCACACCGCGACCGGCACCTGGAACGTCACGGGCAGGAAGTCGGACCCGTCCCGCGACAGCTCCCGCGCCTCCGCTCGGGCCCGCTCGATCGCCTCCTCCGGCGTCAGCCGCTGGCCGGGGTACTTGACCCGGGCGATCAGCTGGCCGTCGGGCACGCTCTCGGTGTCGAAGACCAAAAACGCCGTCTGCGTCCCCGTCGCACCGTTGGCCGCCTTCGCCGCCCGCCGGCTGAGGATGTCGGCACTGATGCTGTTCACCATGGACGGCACGCTCCTGACCGGGACTCAACCTTCCAAGGATGAACGATCGTGCAGGTCCGGTCAAGCACACCTGAGCTGCTTTGTGCGAGGGTGAAGTCAATCGATGACAGTCTGTGACGCACCTGCGGATTGAGGCGCAGGAAGGGGATGTGGCGCGCCCGCTCAGTCCAGGTGGAGGTCGCAGGTGTTGGCGACTTCGAGGCGCACCTCGAAGCGCTGGCCGGACAGCTCCGGGTCGCGGTAGCGGGACGGCAGCTGACCGCCGGCGACGGTGATGCGGTGCCAGCCGGGGCGCCCCGGGCAGGTCGTCGGTCGAGAGGCGGAAGCGGCCGTCGGGGTCGATCTTCGCCCAGGCCTGGGAGCCGCGGCCGCCGTGCGTCGCGTCCGGGGTGAAGACGATGGTGCCGCCGGCCAGCGGCTCGCCGCGGTAGAAGACGCGGCCCTGCACCGGGGCCAGCTTCGCGGCCCCGCCGCCGCGGCCGCAACCGGCCAGCAGCAACAGCCCCCAAACGATCCACGTCCTCGGCCGGGGCAACGCTTCCCTCCCTTTCGCCGACCGCGGATCATACCCCGCCCGGCGGCCCGGCCGCAACCGGAGCCTGGGTTCGCCTTGACCCTCCCGGCCGGGCCGGGTAGAACCCGACTCTCGCAAGGGGGGAAAGCCCCAAACGGAACGGCAAAGGTTCCCTGTCGGCGGCCGGGAGGCACCCAGCGCCGGGGCCGGTTCGGCTCACGGCGCGCGGCTGTCGGCGACCTCTATCCAGGGAGAACCGGACAGTGAAGAGGACGTTGATGCTCATGGCCGGCGTGATGGCCCTCGGCTGCGCCATCTACGCCAGCAACAAGATCTGGGCCCAGGCGCCGAACCCCAACCCGGCCCCGGCCCCGGCCCAGCTCAAGACCAAGATCGGCCTGGTCAACCTCCAGCAGGTCATCAAGGAGTACAACAAGTTCAAGACCTTCTCGGAGGAGCTGAAGAACAGTGTCGCGCCGTTCCAGGGCAAGGACACCGCCTTGAAGACCGAGGGCGACAAGCTGGCCAAGGAGGGCCAGAGCCCGCAGACGACCGCCCAGCGCCGCGACGAGATCGAGCGGCGGCTCAAGGACATCCAGCGGCAGCTGGAGGACAACAAGGTCGAGGCGCAGAAGATCGTCGGCAAGAAGCAGGAGGACCAGCTCAAGATTCTCTACGCCGACATCCGCACCGTCGTGGACCGGTTCGCCCAGGCGCACGGGTATGAGATGGTGCTCCACTACAACGACGCGGTCACGGCCGAGGAGTACTGGAGCGCGCAGAACATCGCCCGCAAGCTTCAGGCCGGGGCCCTGATGCCGATGTACATCAGCAACGGCCTCGACATCACCCGCAACATCATCGCCACCCTCAACGCCGGCGCCCCCGCGGCCCCGGCGGCCGGAGGGGCGGCCGCGGCCCAGCCCCCGCGCCGCTGAGCGGAACGGAATCCCGGCGGGCGGGGGGGCCGACGTCCCCCCGCCCGCCCTGACCAAGGACCTCGCCATCGTGAGAAGGCACAGCCACCGTCCGCAGCGTACCATCCGCCGGCCCGCCGAGGTGCGGGGGGTCGGCTTCCTCACCGGGGCGAGCGTCCGGGTGCGCTTCCTGCCGGCCCCGCCGTCCAGTGGGGTCGTGTTCCTGCGCGCCGACCTGCCCGGCCGGCCGCGCCTGCCCGCGCACGTCACCCAGGTGACCGGCACCGCCCGCCGCACGACGCTCGGCCGCCCCCCCACCCGGTGACGATCATCGAGCACGTCCTCGCCAGCCTCGCCGGGCTGCGCATCGACAACTGCCTCGTCGAGATGGACGCCGTCGAGCCGCCCGGCCTGGACGGCTCGGCCCGGGGCTTCGTCCAGGCGCTGCTGGCCGCCGGCATCGCCGAGCAGCCGGCCCGCCGCGGCGTGTGGGCGGCGACCGAGCCGGTGCCGGGGCGCGCCGGCACCGCGACGCTGACCCTGCACCCGCCCGGGCCGGGCGAGGCGGGGCTGACGATGAGCTACTTCCTCGACTACGGCCCGACCGCGCCGATCGCCCGCCAGGTGTTCACCCGGGAGGTCACCCCCGGCGTGTTCCTCCGCGAGATCGCCCCGTGCCGCACCTTCCTGCTGGAGTCCGAGGCGGAGCAACTCCGCCGCCAGGGCCTCGGCGCCAACACGACGGCCGCCGACCTGGTCGTGTTCGGCCCGCGCGGGCCGATCGACAACGCCCTGCGGTTCGCCAACGAGCCGGCCCGGCACAAGGTGCTCGACGTGGTCGGCGACCTGTCGCTCCTGGGGGCCGACCTGTGCGGGCACGTCGTCGCCTGCCGGTCGGGGCACCCGCTCAACGTCGAGCTGGCCCGCGTGCTGAACGCCCGCCTCGTCGGCGCGCTGGGCCGCGCGGTGGCCGCTTGAACTCGGAAAAGGAACTTCGCATGGCGAGGGTCGCGGTCGTCGGCGTCGGTCACCTGGGCAAGGAGCACGCCCGCATCCTCTCGTCGATGCCCGGCGTCGAGTTGGTCGGCGTCGCCGACCCCAACCCGGCGCAGGCCGAGGCCGTCGCCCAGAGGTGCGGCTGCCGGGCCTTCGCCGACCACCGCGAGCTGCTCGGCCAGGTCAGCGCCGCCGTCGTCGCCGCCCCGACCTGCCACCACCACGCCGTCGCCCTGGACCTGCTCCGGGCCGGCGTCCACCTGCTGATCGAGAAGCCGCTGGCGCCCTCGCCGCGGCAGGCGCGCGAGATCGTCGAGGCGGCGCGCGACCGCGCCCTGGTCCTCCAGGTCGGGCACATCGAGCGGTTCAACCCCACCTTCGAGGAGCTACGACGCCTTTCCCTGCGGCCGCGCTACGTCCACGCCGAGCGGCTGGGGGGCTTCACCGGCCGCTCGACCGACGTCGGCGTCGTGCTCGACCTGATGATCCACGACCTGGACCTGGTGCTGGGGCTGGTCGGCCAGCCGGCCCAGCGCGTCGAGGCGATCGGCGTCGCCGTGCTGGGCGGGCACGAGGACATTGCCCAGGCCCGGGTGACGTTCGCCGGCGGCTGCGTCGCCGACCTGGTCGCCAGCCGCGTCCACCCCGAGCCGCGCCGCCGCTTGCAGGTCTGGGGAGCCGAGGGCTTCGCCGGCGTCGATTTCGCCCGGCGGTCGATCACGCTGATGCAGCCGGGCGAGGCGCTGCGCGCCGGCCGGCTCGACTCGCGCCGGCTCAACCCGGCGCTGGCGGCGAGCCTGAAGGCGGAGTTGTTCGGCCGGTTCGTCGAGACGGCCGAGCTGGACTGCACCCAGCCGCCGCGCGCCGACCAGCTGACGCGCGAGCTGGAGGAGTTCGTCCGCTGCGTCGGGACCGGCGAGACGCCGCGCGCCGACGGCCGGGCCGGCCTCGCCGCGGTCGAGTTGGCCTCGCAAGTGCTCGACGCCCTGCGAAGCCACGCCTGGGGCGACGGCGCGGTCGGCCCCGACCAGCTGCCCACGCCGCTCGGCCGGCTGTTCGCGCCGGCGGCGGGGCGCGGGGCGGCGTGAGTCACCTCGCCTGTCGCTGGCGTGTCCTGGAAGTATAATCGCACCATTGACCGGACCCCGTCCCCCAGGAGCCAGCGATGGCCGCCGAGAAGATCACCTCGCGAGCGCAAGACTATTCCCAGTGGTACCTCGACGTCGTCACCCGCGCCGGCCTCGCCGAGAGCAGCGACGTGCGCGGCTGCATGGTCATCAAGCCCACCGGCTACGCGATCTGGGAGAAGATGCAGCGGGCGCTCGACCGGCTCTTCAAGGACACCGGCCACGTCAACGCCTACTTCCCGCTGTTCATCCCCAAGAGCTTCTTCCAGAAGGAAGAGGAGATGGCCGAGGGCTTCGCCAAGGAGTGCGCCGTCGTCACGCACCACCGGCTGCGCTCGCGCGACGGCAAGATCGAGGTCGATCCGGAGGCGAGGCTGGAGGAGGAGCTGATCATCCGGCCGACGTCGGAGACGATCATCTGGAACACGTTCAAGAACTGGGTCCAGAGCTACCGCGACCTGCCGCTGTTGATCAACCAGTGGGCCAACGTCGTCCGCTGGGAGATGCGCACCCGGCTGTTCCTGCGCACCGCCGAGTTCCTCTGGCAGGAGGGGCACACCGCCCACGCCACGCGGCAGGAGGCCGAGGACGAGACGCGGCAGATGGTCGAGGTCTACCGCCGCTTCGCCGAGGAGTGGATGGCGATGCCGGTGCTGGTTGGCCCGAAGAGCGAGGGGCAGAAGTTCCCCGGGGCCGTCTACACGCTGTGCATCGAGGCGATGATGCAGGACCGCCGGGCCCTGCAGGCCGGCACGAGTCACTTCCTCGGGCAGAACTTCGCCAAAGCGTTCGACGTCACCTTCCAGAACGACAAGGGCCAGCGCGAGCACGCCTGGGCGACGTCGTGGGGCGTGTCCACCCGGCTGGTCGGCGGGCTGGTCATGACGCACTCCGACGACCAGGGTCTGATCGTGCCGCCGCGGCTGGCGCCGGTCCACGTCGCCATCGTGCCGATCGGCAAGACCGACGACGAGCGGCGCGGCACCGTCGAGGCCGCCGAGAGGCTCGCCCAGGTGCTGCGCGAGCTGCCGCGCGAGAGTTTCTTCGACTACGAGCCGCTGACGGTGCGCGTCGATAAGTCGTTCCAGCACATGCCCGGCTTCCGCTTCGCCGAGTGGGAGTTGAAGGGCGTGCCGGTGCGCGTCGAGCTGGGGCCGAAGGACCTGGCCAAGAACGCCTGCGTGCTGGCCCGGCGCGACATGGGCAAGGAGGGCAAGGTCATGGACGTGCCGCTGACCGACGCCCCCGACCGCATCGTGGCGATGCTGAAGCAGGTCCAGGCCGACCTGTTCCACAAGGCGAAGGCGTACCGGGACGCGGCGACGTGCGAGGTGAACGGCTACGACGAGTTCAAGAAGAAGCTGGAGGAGCCGGGCGGCTTCCTGCTGGCGCACTGGGACGGCACGCGGGAGACGGAGGACCGCATCCAGGAGGAGACGAAGGCGACGATCCGCTGCATCCCCTTCGACCGCAAGAAGGAGGCGGGCAAGTGCGTCGTCACCGGCAAGCCGAGCGAGGGTCGGGTGGTCTTCGCCAAGGCGTATTGATCGGTACAATCGAGGCGTCGCCCCATGAGCCAGGGATCGCCCGAGCCGAGGATTCACGAAGCCAACCGCGTCCCTGGCGGTGTTGCTCGCGGCGCTCTCATCACGGAAGTCGAGGCCGTGCAGCGGCGAAAGGCCGGGTTGGACCTCGTTGTGTGCGGCGACGACACTCCGGCGAACTGTCGGCTCGCGCGCCGAATCGAACAGCAGGCCACCGGTGACCGCTGTTGCCACCAAGGCTACCACGACGAAGGCGGGTTACACGCTCTACCACACTGGCAACCAAAACCGCGACCACCGGAAGGCCACTCGTTCTACGAAACTCACGACCCGATGCGCAAGAGCCTGCCGTTACCATGAAATACTTCACCCCCGAGCGCTACCTTCGCCTTCAAAATCCCGACGATAGCTCTGCCTGGCTTGCTGCTCACAATGAATGGGATGAGGCTGTCCGAGCTTACTGGGCAGAGGTTCGAGCTTTGCTCGAACGTCTGCCTAAAAAGCGGTGGGCTGACGGAATTCGGCAGTTCGTTAAGCAAGGGTCGCTCCATGACGGGACCGTCACTTCTTGCTGGTACGAAGGCAGTCAGAAGCTAAAGTTGCAAGTCCAGCCGGAACTCCCCGGCGAACGGCTTGTCCTGCTCGAATACACACTCGCGCAGGAGCCAACGGTCCTTCGGAACCAGCTACCCGGTGAGTACATCGGCGAGGGCAGGGTCGAGTGGATGTACGACGAGCTTGGGCCGGTGCCAGGCACCCAAGGGGGTGAGTTCGGCTTTCTCCACGCCATCCTCTTGAGCAACGGCTGGGAGCTGACGATCCCCTTTACCAGGCTGAGAATTTCGCGATGCCAGTCCATCCTGCCGGCTGGTCAACCGGAATCAGCCCGCCTAGGGCGATCGCTTCTGCAACCGGCCTGATTATTTCGAAAAGGGGAAGGCGTACTAACGCAGCAGCCCCAACGCCTCCCGGGCCACCGGCCGGCCCGCGAACTCCACCCCCGCGCCCACCGGGGAGTCGGCCGTGTTCGCCAGCGCCGCCCCGAACGCGGCCCGGGCCTGATCGACCTCCCCCGCCTCCAGGGCGAGCAGGCCGCGCAGCGTGAAGGCGTCGGCCCGCCGCGCCAGCTCGGCCGTCGCCTGCCCGACCGACGACTGGAAGTCGTGCCGCGCCAGCACCCGCAGTAGCAGGTCGGGCAGGCCCAGCCCGGCCGGCTGCTCGTCGAGCACCGCCCGGCCCACCAGGGTGGCGAGCGCCCCGGCCGTCCGCTCCGGGGTCGGCCGTCCCGGGCCGGTCAGCTCGGCCAGCTCGGCGTCGGCCGCGGCGTACCCCCCGACGGCGGCCAGGGCCTGGGCCCGCAGCCAGTGATACCCGGCGGCGCCGAGCGAGCCCTGGAACTCCTCCGTGGTCCAGTCGAGCACGGCGTCGGCCCCGCCCGTGCGCAGCAGGAGGTCCAGCTCCAGCGCCGTGCCCTCGGCCCCGAACGCCGACACGTCCGACGCCAGCAGCAGCGCCCGGGCCCGGCCGGCCAGCCCCCGCCGGACCGCCGACCGGGCCCGGTCCGCCTCCCGGGCGCGGGCCGACTCGGCGGCGAACTCCGCCTCCTGGACCCCCACCACCTTCGCCAGCTGATCCAGCTCGGCGTCGGGGACGACCTCTCGCCCCTCCGGGCCCTGCCGGTCGGCCGCAACACGGTACGCGCGCAGGTGGGTCAGGGCCAGGTCCAGGTAGCCGACCTGTTGGTACAGGCGGGCGAGTTCCAGGTGGGCCTGGGCCAGAGCCGGGTTCAGGGCGTAGGCCCGGCTCAGCGCCGCGCTGGCCTGGGCCTGGCGGAGCTGGGCCAGCCGCGGCAGACGCACCGCCCACATCCGCTCGCGCGTCCCCATCAGCAGCCGGCGGTAGCACTGGCCCAGAAGCAGGTGGGCCCCGGCGTCGTCCGGGTTGGCCGACACCGCCCGTCGGGCCGCCCGGACGGCGGCGTACAGCACCCCCAGGGGGGCGTCGTCACGCCCCAGGGAGAACCACCGCTGGCAGGCGAAGGTGTACTCGGTGAGCGGGGCCGGCGCGGCCCCGGCCTCCGGCAGCGGCGGGCGGAGCACGGTCAGCCGGAGGGCGGCGTCGGCCGCCCAACCCGGCCCCGCGGCCTTGGCCGCCGCGCCCGCCAGGCCGGCGGTTTGGACCGCCTCCCAGGCGGCCAGGTGCTGGGCCGGGCCGGCCCCCCGTCGCGCCTCCGCGAGCAGCAGCAGGACGGCCGCCTCCGCCCGGTCGCCCGCCGGCGGCGGGGCCGGCTTCCAGAACGCCTCCCACCACCGCGGCCGCGGCGCCGGAGCCGTCGGGGCCTTCTCGCTCGGGCCCGGGTGGAACGCCAGCCGGTCGAGGTCCACCCCCGGCCCCGGCGTGGCCGGGCCGCGGCGGCCGAACACGACGGTCCCGCCTCCCAGGTGAAAGAGCGGCCAGGCGTCCGGGTCGCCCAGCAGTCGGGCCAACGCCGACCCACCGAGGCCCCGTCCGGAGGCCTGGAGGACCACCCGGCTGATCTCGCCTTCCCGCAGCCACTCGGCCGAGCCCGCCGCGAGCTGGGAGGGCAACATCCCCTCGTCCTCGGGGCAGAACCAGGCGAAGGCGGCGGCCGTGTCTCGGGAGAGGTGCAGGGTTTTCGCCCCCGGGGTCCAGGCCCCCTCCTGGTGGCCGCGGCGGACGGCGGCGGCGGCCTGCTCCAGGCCGGCGGGCGGCTGGACCGCCCACCTCCGGGGCTCGAACGGCGGGTGCTGGAGCCACCCCGGCCAGGCGGCCGCCAGGAAGGCCCCGCCGAGGGCGGCCGTCAGCGCGCCGCCGGCCGCCCAGCCGAGCGGGCTCCGCGCCCCGCCGGTGCCCCACGAGGCCCGCCCCCGCCGGGCGAAAAACTCCTCCAGGTTCCAGGCCAAGACCGGCCCGGCGATCACCGCGAAGAACGGCGCCGCCCGGGCCTGCCACGCGCTCAGCGCCGCCAGCCCCAGCCACGGCAACAGCCGCTGCCAGCGGCTTTGCGGTCGGGCGAGGAGGAACGACAAGCGCGCCAGCCCCAGCAGCGGGTAGTAGGCCAGGGCGGCCGGGCTCCCCCCAGGGCCGACAGGTAGGCCCGCTCGAACGGCGAGGTCCCCGCCGCGCCGCCGCGCCCCAGCTCCTCCGGCAAGCCCAAGCCGGCCAGGTGGGCTGGGTTCCCCGCCAACGCCGCCGCCGTCAACACCGCGACGGCTCCCAGCCGGCGGGCCAGCCCCGACCCGCCCGGACGCTCGTCCAGCCACCGCCCGACCTCGATGAGGGCCAGAACCGCCAGGCCGAGCACGAACCACCGATCCAGGTTGGCCCAGACGACGAACAGCCCGACCAACCCCCAGCCCGGCCACACCCGGCCGGACGGGGCCGCCCGCCACGCCAACTGGGAGACCGCGGCGAGCAGGAGGTAGGAGGCGGTGGGCAGCGCCAACAACGCCCGGTTGGCGACGACCAGCAGGGCCAGTAAGGTGCAGGCCACCGGGGCTCGCCAGCCCCCCCTCGGCCGGCTGGACCGGAGTAGCAAGAGCCCCAGCGCGGCCACCGCGGCCGCCTTCACGGCGACCAGGCCGGCCCCGCCACCGGCCAGGTACACCCCGTAGCTGACCAGGTCGTACAGCCAGGTCGGGCCGAGCCGGTCGATCCCCCCGCCGGCCAGGGCCCGCCCGGCCGCGAGGTGCCCCCACAGGTCTGGGTTGCGGGCGGGGAACGACCCGAGCAACAACCCGAACACCGCCACGAACAGACCGGAGGCGATCCCGGCCTCGGGGCGAGAAGGGCGACCAGGGAGAGGGTCGGATGACATGCTGTGGCCCCGGGGCCGGCCCAAGGAGGGCCCCCGCACGAACGACGTCGGACCCGGTCCTCGAACCCCTTTCTTAAGAATAGTAATAAAATCCATGGATTAGGGTTGACGAAACCCCGGAAAGGGGGAAATATGAGGATGAATCCGAGCGACCACTCCGCTTGCGCACTTACTCGTCTGAGGGCTGACGCCTAGTCATCCATCTTCCTTTTAGGGGGAACTCATGTTCCGGCACCTCTCCCTGAACCGCTCCAAGGCGTTCACGCTGATCGAGTTGTTGGTGGTGATCGCCATCATCGCCATCCTCATCGGCCTGCTCCTCCCGGCGGTGCAGAAGGTCCGCGAGGCCGCCGCCCGCATGCAGAGCGGCAACAACCTCAAGCAGATCGGCCTGGCCATCCACAACTGCCACGACACGCACGGCAAGCTCCCCCCGACGATCGGCACCTTCCCGACGGGGGACCCGGACTCGGCGAAGTGGCCCTACGACCGCCGGCCGGCCGCCTACGGGTCGATCCAGCACCACCTCCTGCCGTTCATCGAGCAGAGCAACGTGCACAACGCCTCGTTCGGCGAGTCGTGGAAGGGCTCGTGGGCCGGCGGCATGGCCGACCCGGTGATCAAGACTTACATCTCCCCCCTCGACCCGAGCCTGTTCGGCAGCGAGAAGGCCGACGACTGGCACCCGAATGACCCCCAGAAGCGGGGTCAGGTGAGCTACCACGCCAACTGGCACGCGTTCGGCGGCGGCTGGGGCGAGGACTGGCAGTACGGCGGCAAGGCCCGCATCCCGCGCAACTTCCCCGACGGCACCTCGAACACCATCGGCTTCTTCGAGCGCTACACCCGGTGCGGCAACGGCACCGCCACGACAACTGGAACTCCAACATCTACGCCTCGCGGATGTGGGCCGAGAGCGGCCCCAACCCCGGGCCGATCGCCCAGCGCTACGACGTGAACGACAACAACGTCCTCATCCGCCGCTGGCTAGGCGGGGTCTGGTGGATTCCCCTGAACGGGGGCTACGACCCGGCGGCCGGCGTGGGCCCGCCGGCCGACTACCCGGTCGATCGGACCACCGGCAAGTCCCCGTACATGACGGAGATCCAGCCCAAGCCGACCGTCGAGCAGTGCGAGCCGTCGCGGCTGCAGGCGATGTCCCCCGGCGGCATGCTCGTGGTGCTGATGGACGGCAGCGTCCGCAGCGTCTCCTCCTCGGTCAGCGTGCACACCCTGGCCAGGGCCATTGAGCCGGCCGACGGGCTGGTGATGGGCAGCGATTGGTAACCCCGGCCCGGGGAGGGGGCGTGCCCCCTCCCCGATGCCCCTCCCTCTCCGCCGAGGTCCCACGCGATGCGACTACTTTGCCGGTTCGGTCTGTTCCTGGGGCTGGCCGCCGCCGTGGTCGGCTGCTCGCAGTCGCGCCTGTCGTCGAAGGTGACCGGCAGGGTCACGTACAAGAGCCAGCCGGTCAAGGCCGGGCTGATCTTCCTCGCCTACCAGGAGGGGGGGAAGTACCAGGCCGCCCTCCAGTCGGACGGCTCGTACCAGTTCGTCGGCCTGCCGGTGGGCAGCGTGAAGGTCTTCATCGAGAACGAGGCGTTCGACCCCGACCAGAAGCCGAAGTCGTACACCGGGCGGGCCAAGAGTATTGCCGCCGGCGTGGCCAAGGGCTACTCCGAGTACAACCGCATGTCGGGCGGCGGGGAGAAGGCCGGCACCAAGAGCGACGACGGGACGCCCTTGACGAAGGAGAAGCGCGAGGAACTGGCCAAGGTGTACGTCAAACTCCCCAAGAAGTACACCGCCGAGAAGACCACCCCCCTCTCCTTCACCGTCGAGTCTGGCCGGCAGACCAAGGACTTCGACCTCACCGACGACTAGCCGGGGGCCGAGCGGCCCATGACGAAGGACGCGCAGAGTCCGGACGCCCAGGCGGTGGAGGCCGGAGCGGCAGCAGGGGCGTCGGTGATCGAGCCCCGGCCCCGGCAATGGCTTTCCTTGCTCCGAGGGTGGCGGGCCGCCGCCGCAGGTGCCTTGTTGCTGGCCCTCCTCGCCGGCGCCGTCTGGTGGTGCGCCCACCGGCGTTGGCAGGCCGCCCTGGCGGCGCTGGCCGAAGACCGGCCGGGGGACGCCCGAAACCTGCTCTGGCTCCCCCTGGCCGTCTGGCGCTGGGACCCGGACGTTTCCGTGCTGGCCGCCCGAGCCGCCCGGATGAGCGGCGACCTGGAGGCCGCCAAGGGGTACCTCCAAAGGAGCATGCGGCTGGCCGGCGGGGCCACCGGGCGAGTGCAGCTGGAGTTTTTGCTGCTGCGCGTCCAGACCGGGGAGCTGGACCAGGTCGCCCCGACCCTCATCGAGGCCGCCGACAAGGGGCACCCGGACGGCCCCCTGATCCTCAGCAGCCTGGCCGTCGCCTACATGAACAACCTCCGCTACCGGCCGGCGTTCGCCTGCATCAGCCGCTGGATCGAGCTGGAGCCGGGCTCGGCCAAGGCGTACCAGTACCGCGGCTGGGTGCTGGAGCGGATGGACCGCCACAAGGAGGCGATGCTCGACTACCGCAAGGCGATGGAGATCGACCCGGACCTGGTGCCGGTCCGCCTCCGCGTGGCCGAGATGCTGCTGGAGGAAAAGCAGCCCCACGAGGCGCTGCCGCACCTGGAGCGGCTGTACCGTCAGGTTCCCGACCACCCGCTGGTGCAGGGGCGGCTGGGCGTCTGCCGCTTCCTCCAGGGCCGGCCGGCCGAGGCCCGCGAGCTGATGCAGGCCGCCGAGGTCCACTTGCCGAATGACCCGATCCTGCAGATCCACCTGGCCAAGCTCGACCTCCAGGAGGGCCGGCCGGCCGAGGCGGAACGGCGGCTGCGGGCGGTGGTCGGGGCGGACCCGTCCGACGCCGAGGCGTGGTACGCCCTGATCGGCGTCGTCCAGGCCCAGCGCCGGCCCGACGAGGCGGCGGCGCTGGCGAAGGAGTTCAAGCGGGCCGAGGTCGTCCTCGACCGGATCAACAAGCTGCTCCGCCAGGTGGCGGACGGCCCGACCGCCCGCGCCGCCGACCACGCCGAGATCGGCGAGCTGCTGCTGGAGGTGAAGCAGGAGACGCGCGGGCTGTACTGGCTGCACGAGGCCCTCGACCGCGACCCGGGCCAGCCGCGGGCCCACCGGGCCCTGGCGGCGTACTATGAGCGCAAGGGCGAGCCCGAAAAGGCCGCCGCCCACCGCCTGACAGCCCCCTCACCTCCTCCCAAGCCGTAGCCCCATGACCCCCTCCCCGATCGACCGCCGCTCGTTCCTCGCCGCCGGCCTGGGCGCCCTGGCGCCCGCGGCCGCGCCGCCCGCGCCTCGCCTGCTGGACCTCCACGTCCACCTCTTCGGCCTCGGCGACGGCGGCACCGGCTGCCGGATGTCGAAGGCCATCACCACCTCGTGGGTGTTCCTCGGCCTGGTCGCCGCCCTGGGGCTGCGGAAGCGCGGCAAGACCGTCGATGAGGAGTACGAGCGCGCGCTGGTCGAGCACGTCGAGGGGTCCGGCCTGACGGCCGCCGCCGTCCTGGGCCAGGACGCGGTGTACACCCGCGGCAAGGCCGACTGGGACAAGACCTCTTTCTACGTGCCCAACGACTACGTCTTCGCCGTCGTCGCCCGGCACCCCAGACAGATGATCCCTTGCCCGTCCATCAACCCCGACCGGGGCGACGCCCTGCAAGAGCTGGCCCGCTGCCACGAGAAGGGGGCGCGGCTGTTCAAGATCCACCCGCCGACCCAGGGCGTGGACGTGGCCGACCGCAAGCACACCCGGTTCTTCCGGCGCTGCGCCGACCTGGGCCTGGTGGTGATGGTCCACACCGGCCACGAGCACAGCGCCCCGGTGATCGACAAGCACCTGGCCGGCCCGGCGAAGCTGGAGCTGGCCCTGGACCAGGGCTGCACCGTCGTCGCCTGCCACTCCGGGAGCGGCTGGGAGACCGACAAGCCGGACCAGCTGCCGGAGTTCCTGAACCTGCTCCGGCGCTACAAGAACCTCTGGGGCGACACCGCCGTGCTCGGCACCGCCGGCCGCGTCCGCGACTTCGGCCGACTGCTCGCCGACCCGCTGGCCCGCTCCCGGCTGCTGCACGGCAGCGACTTCCCCTTCCCGGTCGCCCCGCGGAAGTACGCCGACCGCATCGGGGCGGCGGCCGCCGCCCGCATCGCCGCGGAGAAGAGCTGGCTGAGGCAGGACTTCGACCTGAAGGAGGCCCTCGGGATCGGCCGCGCCAGCGCCCACCGGGCCTACCAGGTGGCCAGGGTCGGCACCCCCTAACCGGCACGAATCGGTGTCGGGGTCCGAGTTCGCCTGGTGGTCGTGCCGAGTCCCGGGTAGTATACTTTGCAATGCAAAGTTTGCGTTGGCAGACTGGCTCTCAACCTGGGGAATCAGTCCACGCCGTCCTCACGCGGAGGAGTTTCTCGATGCGTCACAGGCTCACCCACGTCACCGCCGCCTTGCTGGCCCTGTCCCTGGGCGGTCTCCCTGCCGCTTCGGGGGAGGACAAACCGACGTCGAAGGGCCTCGGCAAGATCCCGCCGCCGGGCGGGGCGCCGCTGCGACCCGGGAAACGGGGAACGATTAGCGTGGCCTACTTGAACCAGGCGACCAGGCCACCAGAGCCGGGGAAAGGGACCTCGCCCGGTGGGTCGCCGAGCTGGAACGAATCATGGGGCAGAAGCTCGACGGGGACCTCGCGAAACAAGCCTGTCGCACCTACTTCGTGACGCGGGTGAGCCTGGCGTTTGACGACCTCCAGGTGGAACGCCAAGGCCGCGGACGCCCTCCTTCGGCGCACGCTTTAAAACCCTGCCGCCGTCGAAGCCAAGGCCTGGAAGGGGGGCATTTGAGGCGGCACTGCTGAAGAAGGAGATCGGCCAGACGGCCACCACCAACCATGACGGGGGGCCGGCGTACGCCGTTCCGCTCGTCCTCATCCCGGTGGACGCCACGAGGGCAGAGGTACGGCGCCCGAGCGCGGCAAGAAGTATCGGGCCCGCCTGAAGCAGCTGACCGCGGCGGACGTCGCTCTCTGGAGAAGACAAGGTGGACCAGTTCGAGGGCACGGACCTCGACGCCGCGGTCAACATCGTCCTGCTGGACGACTTCTTCGACAAGGAAAGGTTCCGGCGGGACGGGTTCAAGGCCGCCGTCGAGGAGGGAAGAAGTAGGGGCAAAGGGTCGGCTGGGCGGGCATCGCCGGCGGCCCCTTGCACGGGCGGCGACGAATCCTTGATGTCGCCCCGCCCGGCTGTTAGCATCGGTCGGTGGCGTGGCCGGGCCCAACCCGGATCACCCGGGAGAGGCTGGCCACCTGACGGAGGGACGGTCGATAGAGCAACGACTGCTGGCGGCGCTGGGGCTCTTCTGCTGCTCCTCACTGTGCGGGGCCGCGGAGTTCTCGGCCCCGGTGCGGGTGAGGCGGCCGGGGCCGCGGTCCGCGTCGAGGCCCCTGGCTACGCGGCGCCCTGCTGGCGGACCTCGACGGCGACGGCAAGCTCGACCTCCTTGTCGGGCAGTTCAACAAGGGCAAGATCCAGGTCTCCAAGGGACTGGGAAAGGGCGAGTTCGCCAGGGGCGCCTGGCTGAAGGCGGAAGGCCAGGTGGCCGAGGTGCCGGGGGTGTGGTGATGCACGTCCTCCACTCCACAGTTTGTGGACCTCGACGGGGACGGGCGTTGAGCATCCTTTCCGGGTCGTACTCCCGCATGGAGCGGGACATGGCCGGGCTGTTCCAGGTGCTGTACGGCAAGCCTGACGGGACGTTCCACAAGGCCGGGTGTTGGGGACGGACGGCAAGCCGCTCATCATCCCGACCAAGGGCGAGGAGCAGCTGACCGACAAGATTTGCACGCGGCCTTCGCGGTGGACTGGGACGGCGACGGCCGCCTGGACCTGGTCGTGGGCAACTTCGCCGGCACGTTCCTACGTGGTGTTCAAGGGGAGGGCAAGGGGGTTCTGCCGAAGCCGGAGCTGATCAAGTCCGGCGGCTCGCGCCGCTGAAGATTGGGCGTTGCACAGCGACCCGTTCGTCATCGACTGGGACGGTGACGGCGACCTGGACCTGCTTTCAGGCTCCAGCGACATGGCGGCGTCTACCTGGCGGAGAACGTCGCCGGCAAGGGCAAGGTCCCCCAGCTGAGCGAGTTCCGCGCGTTTGATCAAGCCGAGCGGCACCCGGCACGAGGGGGGCCAGCCGCTTCGCGAGGCCGAGCTAACCCGTCCCTCGGGCATGTCCCGGGTCTGGGTCGCCGACGTTAACGGCGACGGCAAGCTCGACCTGCTCGTCGGCGACAGCGTCACCTTGGTCTCGCCGGCGAAGGGCGTCAGCGACGCCGACCTGAAGAAGAAGTACGCGGAGTGGCAAAAGGACTTCCGGGCGGCGCTGGAGGCGCTGAACGCCAAGGACTCCGACGCGAAGGCCCGCCAGAAGGCCCAGGAGGAGTACACCAAGGTCTACCAGCGGCGGCTCCGAGTTCATGATGGAGGAGATGACCGGCTTCGTGTGGCTGTACCTCCAGAAGTGACCCTCTTCTCCCCCGGCGTCAGGGGAGCGGTCCCCTGGTCGCCCAACTCGTCAGGCGGCTCTGCCGCACTCGCCCCGTCGCCGGCCTCGGCGCAGCGACTCGTCGAGATCGTCGCCGGCCGGCGGTCGAGCCGCTCGTCGATCGCCTCCAGCTTGCCCGGGACCAGCCCGCGGCCGTTGGCGATCTGGATCGCCAGCCCCGGCCGGGCGTTCGCCTCCAGCAGCATCGGCACGCAGACCGCGTCCACGACGATGTCCACGCCGAGGTAGCCCAGCCCGACCGCCTCGCTGACCCGCCGGGACATCGTCCAGCACCTCGTCCCAGAACGGCACGCGCATGCCGACGACGGCCCGGCCGGTGTCCGGGTGCCGCTCGACGGCGCGGTTGCGCTGCACCGCGCGTGCGTCAGCCCCGTCTCCAGCTCGACGCCGGCCCCGATGCCGCCCTGGTGCAGGTTGGCCCGGCCGTTGGACTGCTTCGTTGGCAGGCGCAGCATGGCCATCGCCGGCTGGTCGCGGTAGAGGATGACGCGGACGTCGGGGATGCCCTTGTAGGTGATCGCCGCGAAGGCCGGGTGAAGTCGGACGCGCTGCTGTACGATCGCCGAGTCCGGCTGGCCGCCCAGCGAGTACATGCCCGAGAGGATGTCCGAGACGTGCTGCCTCAGCTCCTCCAACCGGATCAGCTCGCCGTTGTGGCGGCGGAAGCCGGCCGCGTCGCGGCCGGCGACGACCAGGACGCCGCGGCCGGCCGAGCCGCGGTTGGGCTTGAGGACGAAGTCGCCGCGCTGGGCCAGCAGGTCGCCGAGCCGCCGCAGCATCGAGTACGACGTGACCTCGGCGTAGACCTCGGGCGTCGGCACGCCGATCTCGCCGCAGAGCCGGTGCAGCCGCATCTTGTCATCGACGACGGGGAAGCTGGCCCGCGGGTTGTGGTCGAGGATGCAGGCGGCGTTGCGGCGGTTCATGCCGAGCACACCCAGCTGGCGCAGTCGTCGGGCGGCGGTGAAGAGCCAGTACATCGGGGACCTCTTCTCGTAGGACAAGCTGCCAGCTTGTCCGTTTGGGCGGCGCGAGGGACAGGCTGGCAGCTTGTCCTACGACGGAGCGTCACGCCGCCTGCGTCGTGTACCCCGACGACGGCGGGCCCTGAAGGAAGTCGCGGAAGCGGAACAGCTCCGTCAGCCGGTAGCCGGTGTAGCGGCCGATCAGGATCTGGCCGGCCATCACCAGCAGGAGCGTCTCGGGGTAGCAGAACAGGTGCCGCACCAGCCACGGCCGGCTCAGGGCCAGCGCGATCGCCATCGCCATCAGCATGGTTTGCAGCAGCGTCTTGAACGAGGCGAGGGTGCTGTCCTCCGTCTCCAGCGTCCAGAACCGCTCGACCATGCCGACCAGGATCACGATCGGGAACAGCGAGACGTACCGCGTCGTCGTCGCGCCGTACTGGTTGGACAGCACGATCAGCCCGATCAGCACGCCCATGATGAGCGTCAGCATGGTGGCGATGCGCGGCACCTGGAGCAGGTGGTAGCGGTCCAGCGCCCGCCGCAGCAGCCAGCCGACCAGCAGGATCGACACGAACACGAACAGCCCCGGCAGGCTGTTCAGGTCGTGGAACGCCAGGCCGATCAGCGCCGGCGAGAACGTGCCGAAGCTGTGCAGGCCGATCACGTTGCGGAACAGGCAGATGATCAGCGCCGCCACCGGCATCAAGAGCAGCACCTCGACGAGCCGCCGGTCGGCCGCCGGCAGCTGGTACAGCGACAGCCCCTTGAACGCCCGCCTCAGCCGCGACTCGTCGGCGTCCGCCGGCGCGTCCTTGCCGAGGCGCTCGACCAGTAAAGTGTATTTGAGGTCGCTGACTCGCTTGCCCGTGATCACCGGGCGGTCGCCGAAGCCGAGGACCAGGAAGGTCGAGGGCACCCGGCCGAACAGCTTGAAGTACGGGCACATCGGCAGCCAGTGGTCGTAGAGGAACGCCTCGACCCAGTAATGGCCCTGCTGCTCCGGGCCCTTGTTGAGCGCGACGCCGCTGACGACGCCGCCAGGATGTTGCGGTTGCGCGCGCCTGCCAGCAGCCGGCTCTTGGCGCGCTTGATCCCCGGCGCCGCGGCAGGCAGGCCGCGGCGGCTCGCATCGCCGGCCCGTCCGGGCGGGGCTCGTTGCGCACCCTCTGCTCGACGAAGTGGAACAGCGCCCTGCGCCGTGTCGAGCTGGCTGGTGCTGCCGGCCAGGTGGCCCGTCGGGCGGCGCGTTGCCGGAGACCCGGACGGCCCGTCGCCGGTCTCGATCAGGGCCTCCGCCGCGAGGTGCTCGCCGGCCTGGGGCGGGGCGTACAGGCCGGTCGTGGACAGCGGCGTGTGGCAGGCAGCGCGCCCAGGGAGCCAACGTCACCACGAACTCCGAGCAGCAGTGGAACTCGCCCTCGCCCGACCCCGGCCGCTGCGTCAGACGACGCGGCGGCGCTCCAGGTGGCGGGGTCGGGCGGCTTGCGCGAGAAGGCGTCGCCGACGTAGGTGGTCCTCGACGAGGTGCTGCCGGTCGAGTTCCAGCAGGGTTGCCGTCCACAGGCAGGCGTGCCCGGCAGCAGCAGCGCGCCCTGGATGGCGTCACCTTCCAGGTGCCCGGCCCGATCGGCCGCGACACCTCGTCGCCGAGCACGTAGCCGCCGCCTGCATCGTTCCCAGCGAGAGCAGGGCCAGCGCCCCGGCGGTCAGCACGCAGAGGGTCGTCCGTGACGTACGTCGTGCCTCTCTTCCGGTGACAAGGTGAGGATCCTATTCGTCACCTTGTCATCTTCTCCGCGACGCGGACGCCGGGCCAATCGACGCGGAACCGCATCTCCCCCTGGTCGTCCGGCCGTGGCGTCGCCAGAAGCCAGCCGGCCTTCCGCCGCCCGTCCCACCGGAACACGAACGACCGGCCCGGCAGCCGGGACTTCAGCCTCGGCGCCCGGTCGGGCCGGGCGGCGGGCAGCCGCACCTCGGCGAACACCAGCGGCACCACCTCGCGCGCGTCCCCGACGCGGACGAGGCCGGCCAGCCGGCCGTTGGGCGTCATCTGGGCCCGGTAGCGCTCCGAACTCACCCGGGGGTGCGTCTCCTCGGGAACGCTCAGGACGATCTCGCCGCCCTCGACCTTGTGCCTCACCGGCGGCAGCTTCGGCCGGCCGCCCGGCCGGGGCAGGTGGTACGTCGGGTCGCCCCACAGGCTGAACGCCCAGGCGGCCCGGTGGTTCGCCCCGGTCCGCTTCGCCGCCGCGCCGAGCCGCTTCTCCTTCAGCGCGGCGTAGGCCAAAAGGAAGTTCTTCGCCTGCCGCAGCGCGCCGCCGGCCGACTGCCCCTCGTAGAGCAGCGCGTCGAAGTACGCCAGCGAGAACGCCCCGCCGGAGGCGGAGTAGGTGCGCGTCGAGGTGCCGACCACGCCCAGCGCCCCGCGTGACAGGAGAGGCTGCACCTTCTCCGGCATCAGCGCCAGGCAGCTTTGCAGGAACACGAACGACGCCGGCAGTGGCTCGTCCCAGGACAGGAAGCCCCACTCCTTGACCAGCGTGTTGTGGTGCCCCTCCCACAGGACGACGTCGTGCCGCGGCAGCTGCTTGCGCAGCACCCGGCCGTTGAGTTCGTCGCCGTACCGCTCGGTCACCTCGTAGCCGGCGTTGCCCAGCTCCAGGGCGGTGGTCCGCGAGAACGCCTCCAGGAGCGGCAGGCCGCCGCCGGGGTTGCTGGCCACGAGGGCCCGGCGCGGGCCGGGCCGGGCGGCGAGGCGCTGGCGGGCCAGCATCAGCGGCACGACGGCGCGGTCCTCGTGGAACAGCCGCCCGACGGCGTAGGAGACCGGCTGGCCGCTCGCGGCCGTCGGGGTGAGCGGCTCCAGGTCGATGACCTTGTCCTTGTCGTCGGGGATGGGGTTGGGCCGCTGCCACGTCGGGATCGCCTGGAGGTCGCCCAGCAGGACCAGCCCGTCGAGCCGCTCCGTTGCGACGCCCTCCACGAGGGCCTGGACGTCCCGGCCGGCCTCGTCCGTCAGCAGCAGGGCTGCCCGCTTCGTGGCCGCCAGCCACGGGGCCAACGCGGAGAGGCTGCTCGGGCCCCTCGCCAGGTCGGCCGGGTTGCTGACCACCGCGTCGGCGACCCCGAGGTCCGCCTTCAGGCTCCGGCGGCAGGCGGCCGCGACGGCCTGCACATTCTGTAGCCGCCTTCGCTTGATCCCCTTGGGCAGTGACAGGGGACTGTCACCGATCAGGGTCGCCTCGCGCGCGCCCGTCCGGCGCAGGTGCCGGCTCAGGTCCGCTCCCTCACCCTCGATCCACAGGGGGGCGCGCTCGAGCGCGGCCAGTAGCGCCGCCTGGAGCAACAGCGGTCGCGGCGATGGCGGGCAGGCGACGACGCGCTCCGGGCGCGGGAGGTCGGCGTCCCACAGCGGGCAGGCCCGGGCGGACTCCGGCCAGGCGATCACCTGCTCGACCTCGACGCCGAGGCGCTTCGTCAGCCCCTCGCGGTCCTCGGGGAACCCGCCGACGGCGACGAGGCGCGCGGGGCGGTACTCCTCCAGGAATCGTCTGAGGTGAGCCGACAGCCCCGCCGAGTCGAGCAGCAGAACGGCTCCCGGCCGGGCCGCGACGGCGGCGCGCCGAGCTGATGAGTTGCTCGTCGGACAGCCGGCCGGCGAGGTAGACCATGCCGTCAGGCTCGGCCGCCGGGCGGGCCGACGACCGCGGGTCGAGCAGGGCCAGGCTCGCGGCGGCGACGAGGGCCGGCCAGCAGGGTGCGTGTGAGGGGCCGCATGGTTCCGGGTCCGGGGGTGAGCGCGGCGGGTTGGGCGGGCGGCCGCGACGGGGACGCCTCTTCCAGGGACGTGGCTCCAGGCGCGTGACGATTGTGCCCGGGGCGACGGAAAATTGAAAGGCGACTCGGCCGCCGGTCGGCCCATTTCCCTTGAGTCCGTGGGTCGCTCCACCTACCATGAATACCGCAGAGTCCGCAGCGCCCTCCAGCCTCCCATGACCACCCACCTTTGCTTGTCCGCCGCGAGGTCACACCCATGAGCCTGCTGGTCGCCGTGCGCAAGGTCGTGCTCGGGCTGGCCGTCGTCGGCCTGCTGGGCGGCGCCGCCTGGGGCGTCTGGCACTGGCGCGCCGCCAGCGAGGGCCGCGTCCGCTTCCGCACCGAGAAGGTGGCCCGCGGCCGGGTCGCGGCGCTGATCAACGCCTCGGGCACGGTGGTGCCGGAGGAGGTGATCGACGTCGGCGCCCAGGTCGCCGGCCGTATCCTGGAGTTCGGCCGCGACCTCGACGACAGCCGCCGGACGATCGACTACCGCTCGCGCGTCGAGGAGGGCACGGTGCTGGCCCGCATCGACGACTCGCTGATCGCCCCCGAGGTCGGCATCGCCCGGGCGGAGCTGGCCGTCGCCGAGGCCGAGGTCGCCCGCTGCCACGCCGACCTCGACGCCGCCAAGACCCGCATGCAGCAGACCGGCCGCGACTTACAGCGGGCCAGACGCTCCGGGACGAGCGTCGCCCCGTTGGAGATGGACGCGGTCGTCGCCGCCTCCGAGACGGCTCGCGTCGCCGTGCCGGCCGCCGAGGCGGCGTTGGAGAAGGCGAAGAAGACCGTCCTCCGCGCCCAGGAGACGCTGAAGAAGGCCGAGACGAACCTGGGCTACTGCACCATCAAGTCGCCGGTCAAGGGCGTCATCATCGACCGCCGGGTGAACATCGGCCAGACGGTCGTCGCCAGCCTGAACGCGCCGAGCCTGTTCCTGATCGCCCGCGACCTGCGGCGGATGCAGGTCTGGGCGTCGGTCAGCGAGGCCGACATCGGCCGCATCCACGCCGGCCTGCCCGCCGCGTTCAAGGTCGATGCCTTCCCCGACGAGGTGTTCGCCGGCATCGTAACGCAAATCCGGCTCAACGCCAGCATGACGCAGAATGTCGTCACTTACACCGTCGTCGTCAGCACCGACAACGAGAGCCTGAAGCTGTTGCCGTACCTGACCGCCAACCTCCAGTTCCGCGTCGCCCACCGCGACGACGTGCTGCTCGTCCCCAATTCCGCGCTGCGCTACCGGCCGTCGCCGGCGCGCGT
>JAXMAW010000065.1:0-33813 GCA_046350195.1 Gemmataceae bacterium | reverse complement strand
TGGAACGACTGGCTGGACCCGGCCCCGCCGGTCGGGTGGAACGTCATCAGGTGGGCGCCGCCGTCGCCCTGACGCAGCCCCTTCGCCATGGCCCGGATGATCGCCTTGTGCTGTTCCTTTTCGACCGGCCGGTCTCCGCCGAGGACCCAGATGACCGGCCGGTCCCTGTACCGCTTCCCCAGCCACTCGCCGTAGGCGGCGGCGTTCTCGGGGGTGAAGATCTCCGGGCCACCGCCCCACTTCTTGTTCCACTTGTCCCCCCAGGTCGGCAGCAGGCCGGTGTACAGCCCGAACTCAGCCGCCTTGTCGATGACCCAATCGACGTGCTCGAAGTACCTCTCGTTCGGCCGTGTCGGGTCGTTGTCGATCAGGGGCGTCTGCCCGTAGGGGTTGGGCTCCTTCAGCCCGTCGAACTCGGCCAGCGCCACCGCCTGGATGACGGTGAACCCCTTGGCGGCGCGGTCCTTGAGGTACCTCTCGGCCTGCTCGCGGTTGAGCCGGTGGAACAGCTCCCAGGCGGTGTCGCCGAGGTAGAAGAACGGCTTGCCGTCGGCGGTGACCAGGAACCGCTTGTTGTCGCTGACCTTCAGCCGGGCAAGCCGCCTCCCCTTGCCCTCGTCGGCGCAGGCCCCGCCGAGAGCCAGCCCCAGAATCACGACCGCCAGGCAACCACGCAGGCTCATGACCGCGCCTCCGAAGCATGACCTTCCCCGGCCTCCGGCCCGCGCCGCTTGCCGCCGGTCAGCCACAGGATCGTCAGGAAGAACACCGGCGTCAGGAAGATGCCGAACAGCGTGACCCCCAACATGCCGCTGAACACCGCCACGCCCAGCGCCCGCCGCATCTCCGCCCCGGCGCCGAGAGCGATAACCAGGGGGACGACGCCGAGGATGAAGGCGAACGACGTCATCAGGATCGGCCTCAGCCGCAGCCGGCACGCCTCCACCGTCGCCTCGCGCAGCGGCTTGCCCTCCGACTGGAGCTGCCGGGCGAATTCGACAATCAAGATCGCGTTCTTGCTGGCTAGGCCGACGAGGACGACGAAGCCGATCTGCGTGAAGATGTTGATGTCCATCTGCGGGATGCCGAGGTACTCCCCCGCCGCGTGGATGCCGGCCAGCGACGACAGGATGCACATCGGCACGACGAGGATGACGGCCAGGGGCAGCGTCCACGACTCATACTGCGCCGCCAGCACCAGGAACACCAGCGTCACCGCCAGCACGAAGACGACCTTGTTCTTCCAGTCCTCCGCCTCCAGCCGCTCCAGGTAGCTCAGCTCCGTCCACTCCCCGGCCATCGACCGCGGCAGGTCCTTCCGGGCCAGCTCGTCCACGGTGTCCATGACCGTGCCGGTGCTGACCCCGGCCTTGGCGTTGCCGTTCAGGGCGGCGGCGCGGTAGAGGTTGTAGCGCATCACCATGCCCGGGCCGATCGTGTCCCTCAGGTCGATCAGCGTGGACAGCGGCACCATGTCGCCTTGGATGTTGCGCACCTTCATCAGGTTGAGCGTGTCGAACCGGTTGCGGTACGGCAGGTCGGCCATGACGTTGACCTGCCAGAACCGGCCGAACGCGTTCATGTTGTTGACGTACAGCGAGCCAAGGAACGCCGTCAGCGCCTCGTTGACGTCCTCGACCGACACGCCCAGGGAGCGGGCCTTCACCCGGTCGATGTCGGCGAACAGCTGCGGCGAGCTGGCCGAGTACATCGTGAACATGCCGGCGATGTCGGGGTTGGCCCGGGCGTCGGCGATGAGCTTGTCGCAGGCCTTTTGCAACTCCATCGCCCCCAGCGCGCCGCGGTCCTCGACCATCAGCTTGAACCCGCCCGCCGTGCCCAGCCCCTTGACCGGCGGCGCCGGGAAGACGCTGACGATCGCGTCCTTGATCTCCTTCTGGAGTTCCGCCCGCAGCTTGAACATGACGACGAACCCGTTCTTGTCGAACGACTTCCGCTCGTCGAACGGCTCCAGCATCACGAACATGCCGCCGTAGTTCGACCCGAACACGCTCAGCAGGAACGAGTAGCCGGCCGTCGAGACGGTGTGCGCCACCCCGGGCACCCGGCGGGCGACCTCGTCGATCTTCTTCATCACCGCGTCGGTCCGCTGCACGCTGGCCGAGTCCGGCAGCACGACGTTGACGACGAGGTAGCCCTGGTCCTGGATCGGGATGAAGCCCCGCGGCACCACCTGGGCCAGGTCGTAGGTCAGGTACAGCAAGCCGCCGTAGCCGACCAGGACGAGCACGCTCAGCCGCACGACCCAGCCGACGACGTGCGTGTACAGCCAGGTGCCGACGTCGAAGACGCGGTTGAAGGCGAAGAACAGCGCGGCGCTGACCGCCGCCCCGGCGGGGGCGCTGGCCAGCAGGAACAGGCCCAGCGGCATCCCGGCGCCGAGGTCGTGCGAGACGCGCAGGTACCACGGCAGGCCGGCGGCAGCGACGAAGACGCCGAACGTCACCCGATCGAAGCCGTGCTTGCGGTGCTTGAGCAGGATGGCGGCCAGGGCCGGAGCTGAGCGTCAGCAAGTTGAAGGCGCTGAGCACGGTGGAGACGGCGATGGTGACGGCGAACTGGCGGAAGAACTGCCCGGTGATGCCGGTGAGCATCGCGCAGGGCACGAACACGGCACGCAAAGCACGAGGGCGACGGCCACCGGGCCGGTCGCCGTCCATCGCCTTGCGCGCCGCGTCCCGGGGGCTGTAACCCTCCTCCAGCCAGCGCTCGACGTTCTCGACGACGACGATGGCGTCGTCCACCACAATCCCAATAGCCAGCACTAATCCGAACAGCGAGATCATGTTGATCGAGATACCCAGGGCGGCCATGGCGGCGAAGGTGCCGACGATGGCGACGGGCACGGCGACCAGTGGGATGAGCGTCGCTCGCCAGTTCTGCAGGAAGATCAGCACGACGACGGCGACGAGGACGATCGCGTCGAGCAGGGTCTTGATGACGTCCTGGATCGAGTCGGTGATGAACGGCGTGGTCGTAGGCGATCTGGTAGGCCAGCCCCTCGGGGAACTTCTTCTCCAGGCTCCTTCATCTTGGTCTTGATGCGGTGGGCCACGTCCAGGGCGTTGGAACCAGGCAGCTGGAACACCGCCAGGCCGACCGAGACGTGGTCGTCCAGGCCGGCGGTCTGGTCGTAGCGCAGGGCGCCGAACTCGACCCGGGCGACGTCGCGCACCCGGGCAACGCCGCGGCCGGCGACGGGTTGGCCGCGGCGCCACTCTCCCGGGGTGGGCGCCGCCAGGCGCTGGCTGCGGACGATGATGTTGCCGAACTGCTCCGGCATCGTCAGCCGGCCGGTCACGTCCAGCGTCAGCTGCGACGCCTGCCCGCCGGGGACCGGTTGCTGGCCGACGGCGCCGGGGAACGGCGTAGTTCTGGTTCTTGATGGCCTGCACCACCTCGTTGGTCGAGACGTTGCGGGCAGCCATCCGCTGCGGGTCGAGCCAGACGCGGATCGAGCAGTCGCGCTCGCCGAGGAAGTTGATGTCGGACACGCCCTCCAGCCGGAAGATCTCGTCCTTGACGTGGATCATGGCGTAGTTGGAGAGGTAGATGTCGTCGTAGCGCTTGTCCGGCGAAGAAGCTGATGGCCAGCAGGAAGTGGGCGACTACTGCTCCTTGATGACCCAGTTCTCCGGGGTGTTTCGCATGGCGACGAGCATGCGAAGGATTTCTTCATAGGCCTGGTAGATCGGGACGGCTACCTCGCGTTGGACGTAGCCGCACTTGACCGCGAACTCGATCCAAACCTGGGTCTCGGCCGCTTCCCCCTCGCAATCGGAAAGCTTGCATACGAATGCCTTCTCGTAGGTGCGCTTCCTCCACGCCTCGGCCAGGTTCGCGCAGATCGAACGCGACGCCCTGCGCACCTGATCCGTAAGCGAGTAGGTCTCCTCCCGCGGAAACCCCTTCGACAGCTCAAACAGTCGCATCGCCACATCCATGGCCTTTCGGTAAACCTCCAGCTCCCCATGGCCAACGATCTTACTTGCCATCGCCCTGTCTCCCTGTCTCCTTGTCTCCTTGTCTCCTTGTCTCCTTGTCTATTTGGGAGTCCGCCACTCCCTCGATGATCTGGAGGACGGGCATCGTCCGCTCCTCCGGCTTCACCTCCATCCCGGGACGGACCATCTGAAGGCCGGTCAGTAAGACGCGCTCCTTGCCGTCGAGGCCGGACGTGATGACGCGCAGGCCGTCGGGCTGGAGGGGGCCGAGATCGACGCGGCGGTACTGCACCTTGTTCTCGGCGTCCACGATGAAGACGTTCTTCAGCCCCTGGTCGGTGACCAGGCAGGTCTCGGCGACCAGCACGGAACGTTGCGGCACGCCCATCGGGATGCGCACCTTCACGAACATGCCCGGCGAGAACAGCCGGCGGTCCTTCTTCGGGTCGTTCTTGACCAGCGGGTTCTCGAACGTGGCGCGGATGGTGATTGTCCCGGTCAGCGGGTCGATGCGGTTGTTGATGAAGTTGAGCAATCCCTTGTGGGGAAACCCGACCTCGTCGGCCAGGGCCATGAAGACGGGGATGTTGCCCTTCTCGTCGAGCTTGATCCGCCCCGACTCGATGCCGCGCCGCACCTTCAAGAGCGACCGCTCGTCGGCGTCCCAGTAGGCGTAGATGGGGTCCTCGGAGACGACGGTCGTCAGCAGCGTCTGGTCCTGGTTGATGAGGTTGCCGACGGTGAGGAAGTAGCGGCTGACGCGGCCGGCGATGGGGGAATCGACCCGGCACCAGTCGAGGTTGAGCTTGTGGATCTCGGTGGAGGCGTCGGCGCTCTTGACGGCGGCGCGGGCCTCCTCCTCGGCGGCCTGGTACTTGTCCAGGTCCTGGGAGCTGATCGCCCCGGGCGTCTGGGCGACGACCTTGGCCCGGATGTTGTCGGCCCGGGCTAGCTTGAGCTTGGCCTTCTGCAGCTCCAGGTAGGCCAGCGCGTCGTCCAGCTTCGCCTTGTACGGCCTGGGGTCGATCTTGAACAGGATGTCGCCCTTCTTGACGACGTCGCCCTCCTTGAACGGCGTCTCGACGATGTAGCCGGTGACCCGGGCGCGGATGTCGTCGGAGAAGACGGCGTCGAGCCGCCCGGTGAAGTCGTGGAAGTCCACGACGCCCTTGAAGTAGGGCAGGGCCACCTCGACCTCGAGCGGCCCGGTGTCGCCGGTCGGCATCTTGCGCCTGGCGCAGCCGGTCTGCGAGGAGGCGCAGGCGATGGCGACGATCAGGGCGGTCAGGCAAGCGAGGCGCGACGTCATGGCAAGTCCCGTGATCAGGGGAATCACTTCAGGGATCATCGTAAGTTCCCGGTCGCCGGCCTGACAGGGTGGGGGCGCAAAAAGATCCGGAAGCGGGCATGTCCCAGGGGGGCTCGGGACAACGCGCCACTTCCGGACGTATCGCGGCCGGCGCGCCACGGGGTGCGCCAGAGTCCCTCCTCGGTCCCGGCAAGCGCCGGGGGTGAAAGCCAGGTGGGTAAGATTCGACGGCCAAGCGGACCGAGTGAGATGAAGGACAAGGGTATGATACGGGCGGCCGCGCCGGGCCGTCAAGGAGGAACCGGCCTCAGCGCTTCAGCCCGTAGCCCTTGATCTTGCGGTCTAGGGTCGAGCGCTCGATTTCCAGGATCGACGCCGCCTGGCTCTTGTTCCAGTCGGTGTGGTCCAGCGTCGCCAGGATGTGGCGCTTCTCGATCTCCTCCAGCGACACCGCCTCGTAGCCGCCGCCGAACGGCGCCGGCGACAGCTGGGCCTCCAGCGACGACAGCCAGATGTCGTTGGCGTCCAGCACCGGGCCGACGCCCAGGGCGACGGCGCGCTCGACGACGTTGCGCAGCTCGCGGACGTTGCCCGGCCAGTGGTACTCCTCCATCTTCACCATGGCCGACTCGCTGAAGCCGCGGATCTTCCGGCCCGTCTCGCGGACGAAGCGCTGCAGGAAGTGGTTGGCCAGCAGCCGCACGTCACTCTTGCGCTCGCGGAGGGGCGGCACCTGGATCTCGACCACCTGGAGGCGGAAGAACAGGTCACGGCGGAAGCTGCCCTCGCGGACCGCCTCCTCCAGCGGCGTGTTGGTGGCACTGACGACGCGGACGTCCACGCGGATCGGCGCGTTGCCGCCGACGCGCTCGAACGGGTGCCCCTCGAGGATGCGCAGCAGCTTGGCCTGGGTCAGCACGTTCATCTCGCCGATCTCGTCGAGGAAGATCGTGCCGTGGTTGGCGGCCTCGAACTTGCCGACCTTCTTTTCGGTCGCCCCGGTGAAGCTGCCCTTCTCGTGGCCGAACAGCTCGCTCTCCAGCAGCGTCTCGGTCAGGGCGGCGCAGTTGAGGGTGACGAACGGGCCGTCGCGGCGCGGGCTGGTGTTGTGGATCGCCCGGGCGACCAGCTCCTTACCGGAGCCGGACTCGCCGCGGATCAGGCAGGTGGCGTTGGTGTTGGCGACCAGGCCGATTTGCCGCTCGATCTCGCGGATGGCCGGGCTCTCGCCGACCAGCTCGCTCTCGACCTTGAGCAGGTCGCGCAGCGAGCGGTTCTCGGCGAACAGCGACTGCTGCTTCTGGAGGTTGTGGATGACCCCGCCGAGCTGCTTGGCGACGGCGACGGTGAACTCGAGGTCCTCGCCGTCGAGGGCCTTGTGCGGGTCGGTGCAGTAGAGGTGGATCAGCCCCAGCACCTTGTCGCCGAAGAAGACGGGGGCGCAGATCAGGCTGGTGGCGCCGAGGTCGCTGAGGCTCTCGCGGTTGCGCAGGTACTTGTCGCGGGCGATGTCCTCGGCGAGGATCGCGTCGCGGCCGCCCAGCACCTCGTTGGAGACGTAGTCGGAGACCGGTCGGTAGTTTTGCACGCTGGGGTCGCGGTGGCGGTGGGCCGTCACCTCCAGCTCGAGGCCGCGCAGCGACTTGCCGACGCCGGGCGGCTCCGGCGGGGCGCCGCGGCGGGCCGGCGGCCGCGGGGCGACCGACAGGATGGCGCCGACCTCGGCCGGCGTCGCCTCCAAGAGTGCGTCCAGGACGATTCGGCACAGCTCCTCGTGGGAGCCGGCCGTGCCCATGTCCAGGGCCAGCCGGTACAGGAGCGACAGGTCCCGGGTCAGGCCGTGCCGGGAGGTCGAGGCCGGCGTCTCTCCGTCGGGGGAGCTCTCCGGCAACGGGGTGAGGAAGCGCGTCTGGCCGAGCCGCTTCTTGATCGACATGCCGCTCTCGGACGAGTCACGGTCGCCGAGGGCGGGCAGGTCGGGCAACTGGTCCATGTCCTCGACGAAGACGAACGTGGTCCGGCCGAGGTTGACACTGTCGCTGGGCGCCAGCTCGCGCTCGCCCTCGATGCGGACGTCGTTGACGCGGGTGCCGTTGAGGCTGCCGAGGTCGCGCACCCGCCAGCGGTTGCCGCTGTAGGTCACCTCGGCGTGGTCGCGGCTGCACAGGTCGTCCTTGAGGACGATGCTGTTCGTGGCCGCCCGGCCGAGGGTGTAGGTCTGGCCCGGCACGAGCGGGAACACGTCGCCGAAGCCGTCGTCGCGGCGCACCACCAGATAGGCCGTCGTGCCCGTCGCCATGAGACTCCGCGGTCGCCTCGTCGCAGGTTCGCTCCAGGATCGCTGACCGCAGTATGACACGAATGATTCTTCGTTTCAAGGACACGATGCGGCTCGGAACCCCCGCCCGAATTCGTCCTGCCCTTCGCCCTTTCGTGGGCGGGACGAATCCGGCGGGGGCGGCACGAGGGGGCGGCGATGGGGGCCTCCCTGGGGTCGCCGCTGCCCTCCTTCGCGGGCGAAATCGATGGCTCGCCGGGCGCCTTCCGGGTTAGTTAGGCGGTTCCACAGAAATAACTATCCCATAGGATGCCCTTTGCGCTCGTCACGAAGGCCGTCAGTGCCAGGCGGCCGTCCGGCGTCGCCGCCAGGGACGCCACGCCCGGCCGTGGTGGTAGCGGGCCAGCTCCCGCTCGGTCGCGGCGTCCCAGACGCACAGCCAGCCGTTCTCGCTGGCCGAGAGTGCGGTGGTCGTCGAGCCAGGCCCACGCCGACGACGAAGCGCCAGCCCCACCAGCCGCGGTGGCCGTCGAAGCGGACCAGCCCCTTGCCGGCGAGGTTCCAGGACGCGCCGGTTCGGGTCCCAGTTGCCGGTGCAGGACGCGCAGACCGTCCGGCGAAGGTCGCCGCGGCGACCACGCCGGCCGTGCGGAAGAAGCCGAAGCTCATCGAGGCTCGTCAACGTGCGCAGCTCGATGCCCTGGTCCGGTTGACCAGGCGGGCGTCCCGGCGAGAGGTGATAGCCGGCGACGGCCAACTGGCCGTCGGCCGACACCGCGACGCGCGGACCTCCTCGAAGGAGCCGATCCCACGCTTCAGGCTGACCATCGCCACGGGGCTGGGCCCGTCGATCTCCCAGAGGCGCAGGTAATCGATGCCGCCGAGGGCGAGGTGCTGGCCGTCGGGGAGGAACGCCAGCGACCACAGGTAGCCCTGGATCTCGAACCGGCGAAGCTCCTGCCCCGTCTGGGCGTCCCAGATCCGGACGGCGTCTTGCGCATGGCCCCGTTCTTCCCAACTTCAAGCCCCCGCAGGCGGTGGCGACGGCGAGCCGCCCAAGGAGAACGCGACCGAGCGGATCGCGCTCGAACCCGTGGAACGCGCAGCAGCTCGAACCCGGTCTGCACGTCCCACAGGCTGACCGCGGTCGTCGCCCGCCGAGAGGGCGAGCCCGCTTGGGGGACCGCTGCCACTGCTCGAACTCTCCTCGCTGAGGGACGAGTCGGGAAACGTGGCGTGGGGGCCGCTGGAAGGGCGGCCTGTCCTCGGGCCTGGCGGATGGCCGTCCGGGGCAACGAAGGTCGAGCCGTGGGCGGGGAGACGCTTCGACCTGGCCGCGGGCAGGTCGCGCCCGCTGCTGCGGACGCCGCGGCCGATCTTCTCGCGTATCGATCCTGCGGCGAGAACACCCCCACCGCCGCCCCCAGAACGACCCCACCGGGGCCGCCGCGAGGACGAGCCAGCGGGAAGCCCTTTGGCAAACACAAGGCCAAGGCCAACCCGCCTCCGATGGAGACGCCCTTCAGGATGAACTGGCCGGCGTGCTCGGACGACCGACCGACAGCGTGCTGCGGCGCGGCGGCGCGTCCTCGCCGGGCTCAGCGCGGTCGGTCCGGCGGGGCGGTGCGGGTCGGTTCGAGATGCGGTCGCCCATGAACGCCTCGAAAGTTGCCGGCTGGTTTAGTACATCGATTCCAGTAGCCACAAGAACCCGCATCCCTTACCACGCAAGGCAGCCATGTCTACCGCGACCGCACCGGAAACCCGCCGGCTCCAGTGCCGACGGCGTCGCCTGGGACCTCGCCGATGCACGCCGGCCTCGACGACCTGAAGACCGGAGCCGCGACCTGACCGAGGCCCACGACCGCGCTCCGGAAGTTCGAGGCCGCCTACCGCGGCAAGCTCGACGTGCCCGGCGGGCCGCCGGCCGAGCTGGTCGCCGGGGCGGTGCGCGAGCCGGAGAGTTCGTCCGAGCAGATGGACCGCCTGCTTCATCTACGCCATGCTCACCACGCCGCCGGGGCACCGACGAGCCGCGCCACAAGCGCTGCTGGCGAAGACCGCGAGAGCTGCACCGACAACAAGCACCTCATCTTCTTCGACCTGGAGTGGGTGAAGATCGACGACGCTCGCGTCCCCGCTGGCGTCGCCGGGGCTGCGCTACCAGCACTACCTCCGGCAGAAGCGCGTCTGGAAGCCGCACTACCTCTCCGAGCCGGAGGAGAAGATCCTGGAGGAGAAGGGCAACACCGGCCGGGCCGCGTTCGTGCGGCTGTTCGACGAGACGGTCTCGTCGCTGCGGTTCGACTTCACCCTCAACGGCAAGACCGAGACGCTGAGCCTCCAGCAGATCCTGGCGAAGCTGTACGACGCCGACCGCTCGGCCCGCGCCGCCGGGGCCGCCGGCATCACCGCGGGGCTGAAGGGCAACGCCCGGCTGCTGACGTACATCCTCAACACGGTGGTGCAGGACCACCGCTCCGACTGCACCCTGCGCAAGCACGCCGACGTGATGGCGCCGCGCCACCTCGCCAACGAGATCGACGGCAAGGTGGTGGACGCCCTGCTCACCGCCACGGAGCGGCACCACGCCACGGTGCAGCGCTATTACAGGCTCAAGGGCAAGCTGCTGCTGGGCATCGATCAGCTGTACGACTACGACCGCTACGCCCCGCTGTTCCGCGACCAGACGGCGATCGACTGGCCGACGGGCAAGGAAGATCGTCCAGGAGAGCTACACCGCGTTCAGCCCCAAGGCCGGCGAGGTGATTCAACAGTTCTTCGACAAGCGGTGGATCGACGCCGAGCTTCGGCAAGGAAGCCGCGCGGGGGCGTTCTCGGCCAGCACGGTGCCGAGCGCGCATCCGTACATCCTGATGAGCTACACCGACAAGCTGCGCGACGTCATGACGCTGGCGCATGAGCTGGGCCACGGGCTGCACCAGTACCTGTCGCGGGGCGTCGGCTACATGCAGTGCGACACGCCGCTGACGACGGCCGAGACGGCGAGCGTCTTCGGCGAGATGCTGACGTTCCGCCGGCTCCAGCAGCTGTACCCCGACCCGAAGACGCGGCTGGCGATGCTGTGCGGCAAGATCGAGGACGGCTTCGCCACGGTGTTCCGCCAGGTGGTGCTGACGCGCTTCGAGCAGTCGGTCCACAAGGCCCGCCACGAGGAGGGCGAGCTTTCGACGGACCGGCTGAACGAGCTGTGGATGAAGGCCAACCAGCCGATGCACGGCGACGTGGTGAGGATGACCGACGGCTACGCCTGGTGGTGGGCGTACATCGGCCACTTCGTCCACACGCCGTTCTACTGCTACGCCTACTCGTTCGGCGAGCTGCTGGTGCTGGCGCTGGTGAAGAAGTACGAGCAGGACGGCCCGGCGTTCGTGCCGAAGTACCTCGACATGCTGGCGTCGGGCGGCTCGGAGCCGCCGCACGTGCTGGTCGGCAAGCTGGGCGTGGACGTGACCGACCCGCGGTTCTGGGAGCTGGGCTTGCAGCTGCTCGGTGACATGGTCGCCGAGGCGGAGAAGCTGGCGGGGCAGGTCGGGGTGGCCGGCGAAGTAGTCCGACGGTCCGTGAGCGAGGAGCCTCTCCGCGTTCGGTCGCTTGCCTGATCGCGCTTCTGCTTCCACCTTCGCCGTCGCCCAGGCGAAGCCCAATGCTGATCGTCGCCGACGACCAGGCGTGGACCGACTTCGGCTTCATGGGCCACGACGTCGTCCGCACGCCGCACCTCGACCGGCTCTCGAAGGAGAGCGCGACGTTTGTCAACGGCTACGTGCCGACGTCGCTGTGCCGGGCCAGCCTGGCGACGCTGTTGACGGGGCAGTTCGCCCACCAGCACCGGATCTGCTGCAACGACCCGCCCGACGGGGTCGATCGGTCGGCGATGCACCCGTTCATCCAGCGCCGGCGCCGCGGCTGCTCGGCGAGCTTCGTGGCTACGCCAGCTGCAGACGGGCAAGTACTGGAGGGCCACTACAAGAACGCCGGCTCACCGAGGGCATGACGACTACAAGCCGCCACGGCGACGACGGCCTGGTCATCGGCCGCAAGACGATGACGCCGATTTACGACTTCGTCGAGGGGAGAGCTGCGCCTGTTCTTCGTCTGGTACGCCCTGATGATGCCGCACGAGCCGCACAACCCACCCTGGAGCGGCTGTTGAAGAAGTACGCCAGCAGGACCGGCATCCGAAGGTGGCGAAGTATTACGCCATGATCGAGTGGTTCGACGAGACGGTCGGCGAGCCGCTGGCGTACCTGGACAAGCACGACCTGCGGAAGAACACCTCGTCGCCTTCGTCGTCGATAACGGCTGATCCAGGAGACCGGCGCGACAAGAAGACGACGGCGCGGCTGGTTCGCCCCCAGGAGCAAATGTCGCCCTACGACGGCGGCATCCGCACGCCGGTGACGCCGCGCTGGCCGGGGCACACCAAGGCGGGAAGTACACCGACCTTCGTCTCGACCGTGGACATCGCCCCGACGATCCTGAGCGCAGCCGGGGTCACACCGCCGAAGGAGATGCATGGGCTGAGCCTGCTCGACGCGGCGGCGGGCAAGGGGCCGCTGAAGCGGATGCCGTCTTCGGGGAGATCTTCGAGCACACCGCAATTGACATCGACAAGCCGGCGGTCAACCTCACGCACCGCTGGAGTGCCAGGGCGACTGGGCTGATCGCCCCGGTGAAGGGCCAGCCGGAGTTGTACGACCTCAACCGGCCACCTCTCGACCGTAACTCCAAGCGGGGTTAATGGTTATCACCCTACCGCTTGCTTCGTGCGCGGCTCGTCAATGGCGCGTCATGGCCCGCGCTCGTCCGTCTCGCCGAGGAAGACCTGCAAGCCCAGTGAAGAGGCCCGTAGGTAGGTCGCCTCCAGGGCGTCGGCCAGCGGCTGCTCGCCGCGCCAGAACGGGAACTTGCCCAGCCGCCGGACCAGCCCGGCCGACACCGGCGGCGGCTGCACCTCGCCGTAGAAATCGTCGGGCAAAGGCGCCAGCGCCCAGTACGCCGACGGCTCCTTCGGCAGCGGCTCGGGGGGGGACTCCTTGGCCTCGTCGCGGGCCGGCTCCTTGGCCGGGCCGAGCCTCGCTAACAGATCCTTGCGCTCCAGGCCGCGGAGGCGGAACAGCAGGAACGGGTCGCGGTCGAACTCCTCGCCGATCAGGTAGTACACCGCGGCGATGTGCTTGCACGGGTTGGCGTCGTCGGGGCAGGAGCAGTCGGTCCGCAGGTCGTCGCGCTTGCGGGGGAACAGCGACACGTCGGCCTGGTGGAAGACGCGCTCGATGTCCTGCGGCATCTCGCCTGCCAGAAGCTTCGCCACGAACAGCGCCTGCTTCGACAGGGCCTGGAAGACCTTGTCCCACTCCTCCTTGTCGAGCTGGGTGACGGCGATCGTCACCGTGTACGGCTTGGGGCGCGAGCCCTGGACGCTGGCGGTCACCTCGCCGGCGTGAATGTCAATCGCCAGCACCTGGCCCTTGCGGGCGTAGGTGCGGCCGCGCTCGAGCCGGCCGCCGATGCGGAAGCTGTCGAGCACCGCCTGCCAGCGCTTGGCCCACCAGGACTGGCCGAAGTCGCCCTGGCGCGACTGGGCCTTGATGCCGCCCTGGGCCTCGATCGGCTTGGCGCGCGGGATGAACTCCTGGCGGCGCCAGCCCCCCCCTCGACGACGTCCCATGCCCCTCACCCCCATCCCCCGTTCCCGTTCCCGTTCCCGGACTTCGCAGCACGGGACCGGGGACGGGAACGGGGAAGAAAAGCTCACTCCTCGACCGCCTCGTCGCGTAGCTTGAACAGGTCGCGCAGCTGGTCGTTGGACATCTCCGTCAGCCAGTCCTCCTTGGCGCCGACGACCCGGGCTGCCACCGACTGCTTGCTCTCGATCATCTCGTCGATCTTCTCCTCGACGGTGCCGACGCAGACGAACTTGTGCACCTGCACGTTCTTCGTCTGGCCGATGCGGAAGGCACGGTCGGTCGCCTGGTTCTCGACGGCCGGGTTCCACCAGCGGTCGAAGTGGAACACGTGCTGCGCTCGCGTCAGGTTCAGCCCCGTGCCGCCGGCCTTCAGCGACAGCACGAAGATGCGCGGGCCGTCTTCTTCGTCCTGGAAGCGCTCCACCATGCGCACCCGCTGTTCCCGGGGCACGCCGCCGTGCAGGAACAGCACCTCCTTGCCGAACGTCTCCTGCAAGTGCGACTTCAGGATCTCGCCCATCTCGGTGAACTGGCTGAATACCAGCGCCCGGTCGCCGGCGTCGATCACCTCCTCCAACATCTCCGTCAGGCGGGCCAGTTTCCCCGACCGGCCGGGGATTGCCGTGGCGTCCTTGAGGAACTGGACGGGGTGGTTGCACACCTGCTTCAGCTTGGTCAAGGTGGCCAGGATGGCGCCCTTGCGCTGGATGCCGTCGGCCGACTCCAACGCCTCGTTCAGCTCGTTGACGACCGACTGGTACAAGGTCGCCTGCTCCCGGGTGAGGGTGCAGAAGACCTTCATCTCCTGCTTCTCGGGCAGGTCGGCGATGACGTTCTTGTCGGTCTTCAGCCGGCGGAGGATGAACGGCGTCGTCAGCCGCTTCAGCCGCAGGGCGGCGTCGGCGTCCTGCTCGGCCTGGATGGGGATGAAGAAGCGCTTGCGGAAGTCGCTCCGTGAGCCGAGCCAGCCGGGGTTGAGGAACTCCAGGATCGCCCACAGGTCGCCGACGTGGTTCTCGACGGGGGTGCCGGTCAGGGCGATGCGGTACTCCGCCGGCAGCGACCGGGCGGCCTGCGACTGCTTCGTCTCGGGGTTCTTGACGTTTTGCGCCTCGTCGAGGATGACGCCGGCCCACTTCACCTGGGCGAACAGCTCGCGGTCGCGGTGTAACAGCGAATAGCTGGAGATCACCAGGGCGTACTTCTCGACCTGCTTGGCGAAGGCGGCGCTTTTCGTCCGCTGGCCGCCGTGGTGGATCAGCACCGGCAGCTCGGGGGTGAACCGCTCGGCCTCCTTCTTCCAGTTGGCGACGACCGACGTCGGACAGATGAGCAGGCTCGGCCGCTTGCGCAGCAGCCACTCGCGCTGGAGCAGGGCCAGCGTCTGGATCGTCTTGCCCAGCCCCATGTCGTCGGCGAGGCAGGCGCCCAGGCCCCACTGGCGGAGGAAGTGCAGCCAGGAGTAGCCGCGCACCTGGTACGGCCGGAGCGTGCCGTGGAACCCGGCGGGCGGGGGCAGCTCCTCGAACGTGGACTTGCCTTCGAGCTGGGCGAGGAAGTCGGCGACCCAACCGGACGCCTTGACGCCGCCGAAGGGCAGGCCGCCGGGCGCCTCGCCGTTGCCCAGGGCCATCTGCACCACGTCGCGGAGGGAGCCCTCGCCGGAGGGGTGCTTCGTCAAGAGATCGAGGGCGGCCTTGATCTCCTCGGAGCGGACCTGGACCCACTGGCCGCGGACCTTCACCAGCGGGGCCTTGAGCTTGGCCAGTTGCTGGAGTTCTTCCAGCGTCAGCGTCTCCTCGCCGAGGGCGACCTGCCAGCGGAAATCGACCATGTGGTTGAGCGAGATGCCGCCGGCGCCGGCGAGCTTGGGCGGGGCCTTGATGTCGGCCAGCACGTTGAGCCGGTGCTTGCCGCCCTTCTTGGTCCACCAGGCCGGCAGCAGGACGGCGAACCCGGCCTGCTCGAGCATCCAGGCGGTCTGGCTGAGGAAGCGGTAGGCGCCGTCGGCGTCGGTCTGGAAGCCCGACGGGGTGGCGCTCTTCAGGCTGCGCTCGATCTGCTGCGAGAACGCCGCCGCCTGGCCCAGGGCCGTCAGCAGGTACTCGCGCGGCTCGAAGTTGCGCTGCTTGAACAGGTTGGCGACCCGGCTCTTCTCCTTCCACGCCTCGGCGACGGGGATGAACAGGCTGGGGTCGTCGCGGGCTTGCAGCAGGTAGCGGACCAGCCAGGGCGAGTTGGGGGCGGCGTCGGGCCGCGGCTCCTCCAGGCGGAAGCACAGCCCGAAGGCCGTCTCGGAGGAGACGGCGATCGGCCGTTGCCAGGCGCGGACCTGCTCGGCCAGCGCGGCCAGCTCGGCCGGGTCGGCGTGCATCACGCCGTCGGACGACAGGTTAAGGGCGAACAGCCAGCGGTCCTGCAGCGTGGTGAAGTTCTGCACATGAACGCGGCCGCCTTTGGCCCCAGGCGTCGCCGGGCCGTGCAGCGCCAGCCGGACCAGGGCGTCGGTGACGCGGCTGAGGAAGTCGTGGACGATCTCCGCCGGCGGGCGGCTGGGCTCGGCAGCGCTGGCCTTGCCCAGCGCCCGGCAGGCGTGCGGCATCGAGCGGACCAGCCGGGCCAGCCGGCCGCCGTCCGGCCCGGCGATGGCGTGCTGCCAGACGGCCTTATAGTGGCCGTTGACGCGCTTCAGGCCGGGGACGATCTGCTCGCGGGCCACCAGCGCGCCGGCGAAGCGCATCAGACGCACCCAGTAGGCCAGGGTCGGGCCGATAAGCAGGCCCTGGGAGAGTGTGTCCTTACCGACGCAGGAGCAGAGCAGGTCGATGACGTTGGGCAAGGGGAGGGGCACGGCGGTGACGGCCCAGGGGGCGACGGTGACCGGGCCCACGGCGGGGACGTCGGCGACGAGGCCGCTGGAGGGGATGGGCCGGCCCTTGCAGGTCGGCAGCCAGAGGACGGGAGGCTGGCCGCCGCCGCTAGGGATCGGCTTGCCGGGCAGCGCCTCGGTCAGGGCCAGGGCCAGCCGCAGCGGGCCGGCGTCGAACGGGTAGGGCTGCGGGGTGGGCGACTCGGGCTTGCGGCCGGGCTTCGACGGCGGCACCTCGGCGGGCGCCTCCCCCCAGACCAGGAAATGGCTGTTGTCGATCCCGGCGTGCAGGATGAGCATAAGTTCTCGTTCGGAGTACCGCCGCGCTCGGCGGGGCGCCGGGGGAGCGCGGGCGGGGGGCGGTAGGTGCCACCTCCACGGCGCCGACCGTCATCCAGGGGCGCCTCGGCCGGCAACACGCCTTCTCTGGTCCGGGGGGAAGGGCGGGGTGGCCGAGGCCGCACGGGAATAATTCGATTATAACGAACCGGCCGGCGCGGCGACTAGACGAGACCTCGGCGTATCGCCTCCCCGAATCAGGAACGAGGGGAAGAAGCGCCCTACTCCAAGGGGGCATCACCCGCCGAGGCGCGCCAGCGCGTCGCGGGCGTCGGACGTGAGCGGGTTGCCCTCGTAGGCGGTCACCTGCTCGTAGCACTTCTTGGCCCGCGGCCGGTCGCCGATCGCCTCGTAGGCCTGGGCCAGCTTGTACAGCGTCTTCGCCCCGCTCTTGGACGACTTGCGGAAGTCGAGCAGGCACGGCACGGCCAGGTCGGCGCGGCCCAGCTCGGCGTACAGGTCGCCGAGCAGCTGGGAGGCCTGGTACCAGGCCTCCTCGTCCTCCCCGGAGGCGAACCTCTCCGGCCGCTGGGGGCCACGCACCTCCTCCAGCAGGCCGACGGCCCGGTCGCGCTCGCCCAGGCGCAGCAGGATCCGGCCGTACAGAAGCTTCGCGGCGAGGGCGTCCGGCTTGACCACCAGCGCCAGGCGGGCCAGGTGGTGGGCAACGTCGAGCCAGTCGGCGTCGGTGTACTTATCGACGATCTGCCTGGCCTTCTGCAAGCAGTAGGAGACGTCGAAGCCTGGCCCGAAGTGCTCCAGGCGCCTCTGCAAGTCCTCCGGCGCCACGGAGTAGTAATAGCGGTCCTTCCGGTCCAGCAGGTCGGGGTCCCTGGCGTTGTACTGGAGGGCCTGGTCGGTCGCCCGGGCCGCGGCCAGGGCGTCGCCCTTGCGCTCGTACAGACCGGCCAGCGTCCGCAGTGTCTCGAGGCCGCTGCGCTCCGACTCGGTGTAGAGCCGGTAGTTCTCGATCGCCGCCTCGACGTCGCCGCGCGCCAGTGCCTCGTCGGCGAGGTACTTCACGGTGGAAAAGTAGGCCTGCTTTTGTGACTCCTCGAGGTTGCCCCAGCCGACGCCCTGGCCGGCGCGCTTGGCCAGCTCGTAGTTGTGCCGGGCCTCGTCGAACCGGCCGGCGCGCTGCTGGGCCTGGGCGATCTGCACGAACAGCGATGGGCCGAGGTCCGGCAGACCTCGCGCCGCCAGCCGCAGGTATTCGCCGCCGCGCGGCCAGCGGGCGTCGTCGTTGATCAGCCCCAGGCCGAGGTGTTGCAAGTAGGCGTGATCGACATAGGGCGCCGCCAGGTCGGCGCCGCCGGCGCCGGCGGTGTACTCGGACTCGGTGAGGTCCGCGTAGAGTTCCTTCTTCATCGAGATGGCGGTGGGGTCCTCCGGGTTCGTCGCTAGCTGGCGCTCGACGGCCTGAATCGCCTCCATTCGCCGGCCGGCGTGTCCCAGCTGCGGCAGGCCGACGCGCTGGCGAAGGCCGTCGTGCAGCTGGAGCGCCAGGTGCCACGCCGAGAACAGCACGGCCCGCCGGACCGGGTTGTCCTCGCCAAAGTGGGCGTGGTCGAGCACCTGGTCCAGGTTGTGTGCCGCCTCGTCAAGCCGCCCGGCGTGCGTCTGGGCCACGGCGTGCCAGTACCAGACGGCGGGCCGCCGACCGGGGTCGAGCTTCACCACCAACTCCAGGAGCCGCTCCGCCTCGGCCAGCTGCGCCGGGGTCGGCCGGCTCAGCAGCAGCGACCCGGCGCGATCGAGGCAGAGGTCGAGATCGACCAGGGCCAGCGTCTGCGGGTCCTTGGCCAGCTGGTCGAAGTCGAGGGAGCGGTGGACCTCCCAGAAGCCGTCGCGGGCCAGCCGGTTGGCCGGGTCAAGCTGGAGCGCCCGGCGGAACGCCAGCAGGGCGCGGCGGTGCCGGCCGACCCGGGCGTAGCTGAAGCCGCGGAAGGCGTGCTTGAGCACGCGCAGCCCCGGCAGGACGCGCAAGGTGTAGACGAAGTAGAGCACGACCGGCAGCAGGAACGTCAGCGAGGCGAACTGCCGGTTCGGGCCGGCCAGGATCGTCAGCCCCAGGCCGAGCAGGCCCGACATGACGCCGATCTCCACCTCCGACTCCTCCTCCTGGCCGGAGAAGGTCAGCAGGTAGAAGAACGGCAGGCTCAACAGGATCTGGGCCGCGAACGCGGTGGGGTTTTCGAGGGTGTACTTGGCCGCGGTCCCGAACAGCTTGACGTCGGCCAGCCCTAGCCACGACAGCCCGGCGGCGACGAGGCCGCCGGCCAGCGCGAGGATGAGCAGCAGGCGCGTCGTCCGGTCGCGCAGCTGCCGGACCCAGCCGAACGCCAACCCGGCGAGTGCGGCCCCGCCGATGACCGGGACGAAGAGCTGGTCCAGCGCGGGCTGCTGCCCCACCGGCGACAGGCCGCGCAGCAGGTAGACGCCGACGAAGGCGCCGCCGAGGATGCCGACGTAGACCAGCGTCGGGCTCTCCAGCAGCAAAAAGAGGAGGAACGCCAGGAACCGGCCCTTCGCCCGCACCGCGTCGCGGAAGCGCAGGCAGGCGGCGACGAGCAGGGAGGCGGCGAGCCCGGCTAAGGTCGCCAGGTTGACGCGGAGCAGCCCGCTTTGCAGGGCGGGGCCGGCCTCGTCGCTGGGCGGGATGGCCGCCAGGAGGAGGGCCGCGAACAGGGCGAGGCCGAGGTAGATGCCTTTGAGCAGGTATTCGGTTTGCAGGATGCGCATGGGGGCCGGCGGGGGAGGGGGTACGGGGCGCGGCGGGGCAGGGGCCTGGGGGCGCGGGGTGGCCTGGGCGTTGCGGAAGGCCAGGAGCAACAGTTGCCTGAGCCACGGGTTCACGAGGTATGCCTCCGGTGCCCGGCGGGGGCGCCGCTGGGGCGGGTCTGGCTGGGGGTCGCGCCGCTGGGCCGGGGGACCCGTGGGGCCCCCGGCGCGGGTCGTCTCTGCTTCATTGTACGACCCCTTGGCGGACCGGACCCCGTCTCACCTGAGCGGGGATGGGCCACTTGAGGGGTGGATCGAATCCTAATTGGCCTGGGGCCCCCACCGGGGCCGACTCGTCAGCTGGGAGTCCCGCACCCAGCCGGTTACCCGACCCAAGAGAGGCGCAGGAATGTGAGTAAAATATACTTGACATAATGTAATGCAAGCTTTACATTAGCGTCATGGGAATTCAGGCGGGGTTCTTCGTCATCGAGGGAGGGAGGAACGCCCATGTCCGCGCTACAGAAGTACGCCTGGTTCAACCTGTCCGTCATCGGCTTGACCTGCGTGACGGTGCTCTCGCTGCTGCCGATATTGGGAAAGGGGTCGCTGGGAGGCCTCGGCTGGCTCGGCCTCATTGGCTTGGGGCCGTTCTTCTTCCGCAAGAAGCCGGGCCGGGTGCTGACCGACGAGCGGGATCAGCTCATCCAGTGGCGGTCGTGGGTCCTGGCCTACTCCCTGTTCTGGGTGGCCTTCGTCCTCGCCGCGGCCCTGCTCTGCCCGCTGGTCTACGGCCAGGAGGGCGCGGTCCCCGTCTGGGTGGTCCAGATCGGTGTCTTCTTTGGCTTCATGTTCGTGTACGCGGTGGCGTCCGTTGCCATCCTGGTCCAGTACGCCGGGGGGGCCGGGGATGGCGAGTGAGAAGCAGGAGAAGGTAACCAACCTGATACGCCGGCTCCGCTTCGACCACGGCGAGATGACCCAGCAGGAGCTGGCCGAGCGGGTCGGCGTCACCCGCCAGACGATCATCGCCCTGGAGGCCGGCAAGTACCTGCCCTCATTGCCGTTGGCCTTCCGCCTTGCCGCCGCCTTCGGGGTCCGGATCGAGGACGTGTTCCAGTACGAGGGCCCCTCGCCCGACTGACGGGGCCCGCCGCCATCCCACATCACCAGGAGGTCAAACCGTGAAACGACTCCGCCATGTGAGTGCCCCCCCCGTGTTCGTGCTGGCCCTCCAGGCGGCGCTTCTGCTGGCCGCCCTGGCCCGGCCGGAGGGAAAGGCCGACTCCCTCCTGGCCAAGCAGCAACCGCTGTTCGAGCGGCTCAACGTGGCCGGGGCGTGGAAGGTCACCAAGGGCGACCCGAAGGTCCTGGTGGGGGTCATCGACAACGGCTTCGACTTCTTCCACCCCGACCTGAAAGGCCAGCTCATCCCCGGCCTCTACTACCCGGGCGGCTACCACACCGAGTTCTACGAGAACGTGGCGCACGGCACCCTGGTGTCCAGCCTCATCGTCGCCCGGGACGACAACCCGGGGGGGATGGTCGGCCTGGCCCCCCGGTGCCGCGTCCTGACCGCCTCGCAGGGGATGATTGAACACACCCTCGTGAAGATGCAGAGGGCGGTCTTCCAGAAAGACCCCAAGGCGACCCTGGCGGACCTCCAGCAGGAGATGATGAAACACCCGGACACCCTCAAGAAGTTCGGCCAGGACTGGGTCCACTACCAGGTGGACGGGGCGGCGAACGCGATTCGCTACCTGGTGGATCACGGGGTCAAGGTCGTCAACATCAGCGGCGCCCTGAAGCGAAGCCTCTGCCCCTCGGCCGAGAGGTGGAAGAAGCTGGAAGAGGCCTTCTCGTACGCCGAGAAAAGGGGGGTCGTCATCGTCTTGAGTGCCGGGCAAATAACGCCGCCCAGTGGGAAGATTACCCGCAGGCTGGAGGCCGTCCTCGTCGTCGGGGCGACCCCGCCGGGAACGACACCCGCTGGGAGGAGGAGGCGGCCTCTCGGGGGGGGGCGCAAGATCAAGCAAGGGTCGAACTACGGGAAGCGGCTGTCGGTGGTGGCCTCCGTCGAGAGGCTGGTCGTTCGCGCGCTCCCACGAGGAGCGGTTCACTCGTGCAAGGACGGCCCGATGGGGGCGATGAAGCTGCCGTTCAAGGGGGCGTACGATGTGCGTGCCAACGGGGGCGACGTCCTCGAGTGTACCCCAATCGTCAGCGTCACCGTGCGCTCTACAGTGTTCGGCCTGACCTCGACGTACGGTCCGCGGTGAAGATCGTGCAGCATGGCTGTGACGACATCGGCCCGAAGGGCTGCTGACATCCACACCGCACGGCCGGGTCAATCTCTGGCAGGAGCCTGGAGTTGGCTCGCGGCTGGGGCAAGTAGGAGCCGGCTGCAAGTGGCGGCGGCGTCGTCACACCTGACGAAGCCCTGTCCTGACCTGTCGCGGTTACCTCCCCGCTGACTGAAGTTCTTCGGCAAGAGGACGACCCACCTCCCGCGACATGCCGCAAGGTTCGCGCCGTCCCTGTACCGGCGTTCCTTCGCCGACGCGGCCCTTCCCGTCAGGACGACGTGAGCCGCGCTCCGCCCCGCCCTCGCAGGCCCGCAGGTGGACCGCTTCCGGCTCGAACCCCAGGCCGGCCCGGTAACCTTGGGCCAGGAGGGCGAACCGGTCGGCACCGCACCGGGTCCGGCTGTCGCCGTCGAGCCGCGGCGTACGCCTTCTGCCAGCTCCGCCGCAGCAGCCGTTCCTCGTAGAGCCCCTGCCGCCTCCCGGGCCGCCCGTCCCCGGAGGCGTCGCGGGGGTTCGGCCACAACCGGCCAGCAGCCCGGCCAGCAACGCCACCCAGGCCCGGTTCAGCGCGGAACGGCCATCCTCACCTCCACGGTCTTCCCTCACGCGGTAGCTGCCGTCCTGGGTCAGCACCACCGTCGGGGTACATGCGCGTCCAACGGCGGCGTCCCAGGGCAGGGAGATGACGTGGCCGTCGAGGTACAGGTAGTTGGCGACCCCGGTGTGGCGGTCGTGGGCGATCCACGGCTTGATGATCCCCGTGCCCAGCCAGATGTCGTAGTCGTCCTGCCGGGGTCCCCCGCTGGCGGCGCTGAAGGCGGCGGCGTTTCGCTCGGAGAAGCAGATGAACTGCGACGTGCCGACCTCGTTGACGAACCGCATCAGGGTCCACTGGCCGTACCTCGCCGGCCTGTGGCTCAGCAGGGAGTTCATCAGGTAGCTGGTGCGGCGCTCGACGCCGTCAATCTGCCCACCGTCCACGAATGGCTTCCGCACGGAGTTGTCGGTTGGGCAGCGGTAGATCGCCTCGCTGGGCAGGAGGATGCCCTCTTCGACAGGCCCTCGTCGGCCTCCCGGGTGCCGCCATGTAGGGCATCAGCTTGTCCTCCCAGTAGATCTCGGCGAACGAGTTGATGCCGTTGTTGCTGGAAAGGACGTCGGCGTCGAAGGGGTGGTGCAGGAAGAACTTGCCGTTGGTCGCCTCGTAGTACTGGTGCACGGCCGTGCCGATCTGCCGCAGGTGCGACTGGCACTTCATGCGGGTCGGCGGCGGCCCGCACCTTCTGGACGGCGGGGAGCAGGAGGCCGATGAGGATGGCGATGATCGCCAATACCACCAATGCCTCGATCAGCGTGAACGCCCGGCGACAAGCTCCTGCTTCGCGGCGCACCTCGTAGGGGTGTGGGGCCGCCCCGTGTGGCTGGTAATACGAATGGGATGAGATTGTAATACTGAAAGGGGGTCGCCGAAGGCCGGGGGTAGGATTCACGGCCGGCTCATGCCGACGAAGCTGCCGTCGTTCCCGCGGGCCGAGCGCCCACAGGAACGAGCCGAGGTCGGGGCTTCGTAGAAGAACCCGACGGTGTGGATCTTCACGCGCTGGCCGGCGACCGGCTTGTTCCAGGTGTACTTGAGCGTCGAGCGGACGTGCTTCGCTCAGGGCGATGCCGCCTGGATGTCCTGGAGCGGCCTCTGCGTCGGCGTCAGGCCCTCGCCCTCGCTGGGTGGCCGTCGGACAGCAGGTAGATCGTGTCCAGCCCCTGGGGGCGGTAGCGGAACGCCTCGTCCAGCGCGACGTACATGTTCGTGCCGCCGCGCGGCTTGATCGCGGCCAGCGTCTTGAGGACCAGCTCGGGGCTGGCCTTCGGGTCCATGTCGAGCCACTGGTTGGCGCTGCCCAGCGGGTAATGCTGGGGCCCGAAGGCGATGAGCTGGAATCCTCCAGTTTCGGCAGGCTGCGCATGACCCGGGCGACGGTCTGGCGCACCTCCTCCCACTTCTGGGGGGCGGCGGTGTTCTCGTCGAGCTGCTCCATGCTGCCGGACGTGTCCACGAGGAACACCACCCGCTCGCCGGTCAGCTCGATGCCGGCGAAGCGCGACTCCGCCGCCGTCATCAGGACGTGCTTTTCCTTCTCGGCACGGGCCAGCTTCAGGTCGGCCGCGGCCAGCGCCGCCTGCCGGTCGCTGACCACCTTCGACATCGCCGCCAGCCTCTCCCGGGCCGCCTCCAGCTCCTTGCTCCAGCGCCGCTGCCGCGGTCTTCGGCCTCTCCTTGGCGGCGGCGAGGTCGGCTTGCAGGGCCTTCAGCGCCGCCTCGCGCTTGCCCAGGTCGGCGCGGGGCGCCCTTGATCGTGTCGTCTCGCTCGCCGAGCCTGCTTGGCCAGGCCGGCCGACTCTCCCGCCTCGTCGAGCCCGCCTGGCCAGGCCGGCCCTTCGCGTTCCTTCTCAAGGACCGACGCTCCGCGGCCACGTCACCTCCAGCGAGGCGATGCGCTCCCCGGATCGCTGAAGTTTCCCGGTGAGGTCCTTTGCCTTGCCGCGCTCGTCGGCGAGGTCCTTCTGGAGCGCCGCGGCGCTGCCCTGTGCGCCGGCGAGGTCCTTCCGCAAGGCCGCCGCGCTCCCCTGTGCCGTGGCCAAGAGCCTTTTCAGGTCGTTAACGTCCGCCATGGCTCGGTCGCGCTCGCCGCTGACTTCGCGGACTCGCTGGGTGGCGCGGGCGTGCTCCGACTTGGCGTCGGCCAGCAGGCGCCGGCTCTGCTCGCGCTCCTGCTCGGCGCGGTGGGTCAGCAGGCGGATCTCCTCGCGGCGGTCGGTGGCGTCGTCCTCGGCCTGCTTGGCGTTGAGCAGCCAGACGAGGATGACGCAGCCCAAAGCGCAGCAGAGCATGTCCACCATGGACAGGCTGAAGATGGCCGGCACCTTGTGGCGGACGCGCATGCGGGACTCCTACCGGTTGGCCGGCTCGCCCAGGAAGCGCAGCACCGGGCCGCGCGGGCCCAGCCGGATCCAGTCGCCGGAGTGCAACGCCGCCTGCTGCTGGACCGGGCGGTCGTTGAGCAGCGTGCCGTGCCGGCTGCGGTCGCGCACCAGGTAGGCGCGGCGGTCGAAGACGATGTCGGCGTGCCGGGCCGACACGTGCGGGTACAGCTCGCTCTCGAAGACGAGGTCGCACGTCGGGTCCCGGCCGAGGGTGAACGCCAGGTCAGTCAGGACGTGCTCGCGGCCGCGGAACGACAGCCGCGGCGGGCCGTCGTCGCGGACGTAGGGCGACTCGGCCTGGGGCATCGAGACGACGTCGAGGTGGCCGCGCGGGAAGTCGCCGCGGTGGACGCGGACCGCCAGTTCGTGCGCCACGCAGGCCGGCGTGTCGGCCGGCAGCACGTGGACTGGGCTGTCGCCCGCCTCCGCCGCGCGGAGCAGCGAGTCACCGTAGTCGGCCTCCTCGTCCGCCGCCCCGGCGGCCGCCGGAGGGGGTGGGACTCGGGCTTGCAGGAGCGGCACCAGGCCGGGGAGCCCCGCCGCGGCGTGGGTCACGACTACGGCGAGTAGCGGGGCGACGGCGTCGGTCGTCGCCAGGATGGCGTCGAGGTCGGCCAGCGCCTGCCGCAACAGCGGCGTGACCATGGCCGTCAGCTCGTCGGCGTGGAAGACGAGGTGGGAGAACCAGCCGGTCCCCTGGACGTGCAGCTGGGCCAGGCGGGGGACGCCCTGGTCGATCGCGGCGAGGAGCTGCTCGTAAAGCGACTGCTCGGCCTCGCCGCTGTCGCGCGGGTCGCGGCGGCTCTGGCGGACGCAGCGGTTGGCGGCGGCGTCGAGCAGCCGGCGGAGCCAGGCGCCGCGGCCGAGGTGGGTCGCCGGCTGGACCATGCAGCCGCAGCCGGCCGCCGCCCCGCTCGACGACCGACCACGTCGCCGCGTGGCCGTCCAGGTCGATCACCAGGATCAGGCCCGGCTCCGGGCGGGACGACAACCCCGGCACGCCGAGGGTCGCCGCCAAGGGGGATGAAAGCGACCCCATAAGGGGGATTTTGCACCTCTCGGCCAGTCGCACCAGCTGGACGAGCTGGGTCTCGGCCAGGTACGGGGGGAGGACGCAGGCGACGCCGGCCGCCTTGCCGATCACCCGGGCCAGGGCGGCGAAGGTGAGCTCGACGGCGCGGTCGGCGTCGAGCCGGTGCGCCCCGACGGCCCAGAGGCGGTTGGTGCAGACCGACGGCAGGTAGTCGAGGCAGGCCAGGTGCGGCCGGGAGCGGGTCAGGGCCAGCCCGGCGTGGCCGACCTGGGGCAGCCGGCCGTCGAGGCTGAGGGCCAGCGGCAGCTCGGGGCGGTCGGTGTCGAGCCGGACGAGGGCGACCTGCTGCATCGCGGAGCCGGCGACGGCGCGGGCTCGGCTGGCGTTGAGGTCCAGGCCGACCAGGCTCATGGCAGGTACCTCCCCTTCTCCTGCGCCCGGGGCAGGGCACTGACGAGGTCCGCGGGCAGGGCGGCGGCGGGGTCGCCCCCTTCCGGCTCGGTGTCGTAGAGCCGGCTGACGAGGTGTTCGAGGCAGTACTGCTGGCAGTCGATGACCAGCTCCTCCTCCTCGCGCTGGACGGCGTGGAGCAGGAACATGACGACCAGGCTCAGGCCCAGCGCGACCAGGGTGCAGTCGAAGGCGACGTTGAGGTGGTTGGTCGCCTGCCGGATGAACTGGGCGACGGCCAGCTTGGTCTCGCCGCCGAGCGTCAGGCTGCCGGCCAGGCCGCGCACCGTGCCGAGGAAGCCAATCGCCGGGATGGCCCAGGCAAGGTAGTGGACGGTGCCCATGCTGGAGACGAGCCGGGCGAGGTCCACGTCGGCCTGGGTGCGGACCAACTCGGCGACGTCGCGACTGGAGCGGCTGGTGGCGAACTTGCCCAGGGCGAGCCTTAGCATGTTGGCGAGGATGAACGGCCCCCGGCGGCCGACGCGGTCCTCGATGCGGCGCTGGAGGTCGCGGGCGTCCTCGGCGAGGATGCACTGGCCGGGCGGCAACAGCTCCAGGCCGAAGGCCGACTTCTGGCGGCGGACCTCGCGGTAGCGGCCGAGGAGGATGAAGCCGGCCCAGACGAAGGCGCAGTAGCAGGCGATTTGCTCGGGGCCGAGGAACAGCCGGGCGAGGCGGTCGGACGTCCAGTGGATGGACGTGGCCTCGTCGGTGAGGCTGGCGCGGTGGGCCTGCCACAGCGGGACGCAGACGGCGCAGACGATCGCCAGCGCGAGCACCAGCAACGGCCACTCACGGGTCGGTCGCGACGAAGCGGGGAAGGCCATGGTGCGTCCCTGGGTGCGTGAGGGGTTCTTGCGAGGGTACCAGACTATTCTGAGGCAAGTAACCGGGGGCAGTCAAGCCGTGGCGACGATTGCAGGCCCCGCGGCGTTGCCCTATCATCGCGGTTGCCGTCTGCATAGCTGTTCGTCGCGCCCCGCGTCGAGATTGTTCCGCGTCGCCATGAGCCCGTCGTTCAACAAGCTGCTGACCTCTCCCGGCGAGGGCGAACTCGTCGCCGCGCTGGACGCCGCCAGCCGGCGCCTCGGCGAGGGCCGGGGGCGCGACGACTGGCGGCCGGCCCTCGCCGAGATCGCGGAGAGCGCCGAGGGCCGCCTGCAGATCGAGAGCCTGCCGTCCGCAGGCACGGAGCTGCGTTACGTCAGCATCGCCTGGTGGACCGACCACCAGGGGCGAAAGCACGTCCGCGTCGCCGGGGGGAACAGGTATGGTCAGAAGGAGTTGCACCACAGCCGCATGGACGAGGACCCGCGCCCGCCGCTGTGGCACGTCTGCCCGGAGCGCGTCTTCCGGGTCAAGCGCGATGACGCGGCGCCGGTGTGGCTGGCGTCGTGCGCCTGCGGCGAGAGGGGGACGGCGCGCGAGTTGGGCTGGGCCGGCGAGCGCTGCGGCCCCGGCCATGACCGGGGGGAGGAGGGGCAGGGGGGTTGGGTGGACGAGTCCGTCAGTCGGATCGACGTGCCGGCAGGTGTCCGCGCGCTGGCGTTCCATCCGGACGGGGTAGGGCTGGCGGTCTCGACGGGGGAGCGGCTGTCGTTGTTCGACCTGAAGACGGGCGCCGAGACGGTGCTGAGGCTCGACGGCCACGAGGACAGCTACCGCCCGCTGACGTTCTCCCCGGACGGGAATCGCCTGGCGGCCGGCGGCCCGACGGGGGAGGTCATGGTCTGGGACATGGCCGGCGAGGCGGAGCCCGTGGGGCTGGCGCAGACCAGCCCTGGCGGGGTGAACGCGCTGGCATTCTCCCCGTGCGGGCGCCAGTTGGCGGTGGTCGGCTCCGAGGAACAACTGAGCCTCCTCAGGATCACCCGGGGTGGGGCACCGGACCGCTGGGAGATCCAGGACGAGGGGGTGGGTTCCATCGCCTTCGATCCGAAAGGGGAAACCCTTTCCTATGGATACACCCGGGCTAACTGGGTCGAAATGCTTCATTACCACCCTGTCTACACCCCTGAGCCGCTCTTCCAACTCGGCAAGAGCCCCCAAGATGGTGTTCACTACATCGAATACACGCCCGACGCCAGGCACCTGATCGCGCTCACGGGGGACGGCGAAGGTGATCTTGAAGAATCGTGGCACCTCCGCCGGTGGAGCTTCTCCCTCCACCAGCAGACGCATCACTCGGAAGTAACGCCGCCGTCCGCCATCGCGATGACGCCGGACGGCCGCTACCTCGCCATGCTGCGTCACGACCAGCGGGCGTCTCCCGCCGCGGTCCCCGTCTGGGACCTGGGAGGGTGGCGACCAGCCGGCTGGGTCGAGTGGAACCCCGACGACGTCCTGCGCTGCCTGGACTTCTCGGCCGACGGCCGCTGGCTCGCCACCGGGTCGGTCAGCGGCGTCGTCAAGCTGTACCCCTGGCGGTCGCTCCTGGAGGGCTGAGCCGATGGCCTACCACCGCCTACTGATCGGCCCGACGCCGGCGGAGTTGGTCACCGCGCTGCGGGAGGCGACGCGCGAGGCCAACAAGCCGCAGACGATCCTCGACTTCGCCGACGACTGGGATGACTTCGTTGCCAGCCTCGGCGGCCGCCGCGACGGCCGGCGCCAGTGGTCCGACGCCCGCCGCGGCGACACGGCCGGCGTCGGCGTGACCTGGTGGACCGACCACGTCGGCCGGCGCCACGTCCGCGTCACCGGAGCCGGCCCGCAGGACCCGCAGCGGCACCACCCGACGCGCAACGACCCCAGGCCGCCCCTGTGGCACCTCTACCCCGACCGGGTCTTTTACCGCGAGCGCGCCGGCCTGGGCGAGTGGTGGGGCGCCTGCGGCTGTGGCATCGCCGGCCGGCCGGAAGCGATCGGCTGGATGGGCCAGACCTGCGGGCCGTGCCACGACCGCGCCGAGGAGGGCGGGGCCGTGGTCGGCGGGGCCGCCGGGCCGCTGTTGCACCAGATCGACCGGCCGCCGGCCTTCTCGCCCGACGGGGCGATGCTCGCGGTCATCCTGGAGTACGAGCCGGGCGCCCATCAGGTCCGTGTCCACGACCTCGACGACGGCACTCACGTGGACCTGCCGCGGTCGCCACCCCTGTTCAGCGCGCCGGCCTTCTCGTTCGACGGCCTGATCGCTTTCGCCACGGAGTACCACACGCTCCACGTCCATGACCTGACCACCGGGGAGACCCTCCCGCTGGAGGACGTGGCCGAAACCCGGCTCCATTGTCTCGGGTTCTCGCCGGATGGCAAGTACTTCGCAGCCGGCGGCCCGGACGGGCTGCTGGTGTGGGCCCGGCAGGGGGACCCGAGCGGCTGGCGCGTCATCGGGGAGGTGCCGGGGGAGGTTCGCGCGCTGGCGTTCTCCCAGGACCGCCGGCGGTTGGCGGTCGGCCTGGAGGAGAGGCTGGTGCTGACCGACCCGGCAGGCCGCTCGCGGGGGAAGGAGATCCCCGGGGCAGTGCCTGCGGGCCAACACATCCAGGGCCTGGCGATCAGCCCCAACGGCAAGGAGCTGTGCGTCGTGACCGCCCCGACGGTCTACTCGGCCGGCGATCAGCGGCCGACCGTTTGCCGCCGCAGGATCGACGCCGCGGACGCCCGTGCCCCGGTGCGGGAGGTGCCGCGGGGAATCTCCCTGCTCCACCTCAGCCCGTGCGGCGGGTACCTCAGCGCCGTTCACCGCGACGAGCACGCGGCGTGCGTGCTGGACACGACGACCGGGAGGGAGCTAGGCAGCGTCGGCTGGGACGTGGCGGAGCTGGTTCGGTCCGCCGTCTTCTCCCCCGACGGCCGCACGCTCGCGCTGGTCGATGCGACCGGCACTCTGAAGCTCGTGCCGTGGGCGGCGCTGCTCGGCTGACTTGCCGCCGACGCCGCCGCGCGGGCACAATGGTGGAAGAACGCTTCTGCGAAGCCTCGCAAACCGGGGGACGGCACCATGCGGCGACAACTGGCGGGCCTGCGCATCCTCATCACCGGCGCGTCGCAAGGCATCGGCCGCGCCCTCGCGCTGGAGGCCGCCAAGCGCGGCGCCCACGTCCTCGCCGCCGCCCGCTCCGCCGACCTGCTCGCCGAGGCTGGCCCGGGAGTCCGGAGGTAAGGTCCATACCGTCCTTGCCGACGTCACGTCCCCGGAAGACCGCCAGCGGATGGTCGAGGCCGCGGCGAGACCAGCTCGGCGGACTCGACGTGCTCATCAACAACGCCGGCATCGGCGCCACCGGCCACTTCGCCGACGCCGACCCGGACCGGCTGCGCAAGATCTTCGAGGTCAACTTCTTCGGGACCACCGAGACGACACGGGCCTGCCTGCCGCTGTTGCGCGAGGGCCGCACGCCGGCAATCCTCAACGTCTCGTCGATCGCGGCCCGCTGCGGCCTGCCGGCCCGGAGCAGGTACTGGCAGCAAGTTCGCCGTCCAGGGGTTCAGCGAGGCGGCTCCGCGCCCGGCCAGAAGGACGGCATCGACGTGCTGCTGGTCAACCCCGGGCTGACGCAGACCAACTTCTCCAAGAACATGCTGGAGCAGAAGGCCAAGGTCCAGATGGACCACCTCCGCGGCATGACCGCCGACGAGGTTGCCCGCCTGACGCTGGACGCACGGCCAGGGGCAAGCCGAGGCGACGTTCACCACCAAGGGCCGGCTGCTCGTCCTCGTCAACCGCCTCTTCCCGTGGTTCGTCTCGTTGGTGGCGCGGAAGAAGGTCCGCCAGCTGTTCGCCGACGAGCGGGCGGCCCGCCTCGCCGCCCAGCAATGACGCGGCCCGGCTCGTTTTCCCTTGTGGGGCCCAATGGAGCGCGGTAGGGACTGTGTCGCACGGGTGAGAATACCCCCGAGACAGGAGGCCCACCATGGGCAGCGACACGATTGACCGACGCGGATTTGTTGGTGGTGGGATGGCCGCCGGCGCGGCGCTAGCCGCGACTCGGCGGCCCGCGGCGGACGAGCCGAAGCGGATCCGGGTGGGGTGATCGGCTGCGGCAGCGTTTCGCACAGCTACCTGCCGCACCTGGCGAGGTGCCCGCACGTCGAACTCGTCAGCGCCTGCGACCTCCTCCCCGACCGCACCAGGGCCCAGGCCGCGAAGTTCGGCATCTCCCACCACTACCCGCACATCGACAAGATGCTCGCCGGGGCGGCGTTCGACTTGCTAGTCAACCTGACCGACATGCAGGAGCACGAGCGGCTCAACCGCCAGGCGATCGAGGCCGGCAAGCACGTCTGGAGTGAGAAGCCGCTGGCCAACTCGCTGGCCGCCGGCCGGGACCTGCTCGCCCTGGCGAGGAAGAGTGCACCTGGGGCGCCGGCCATGGTCGTCAGCCCGCAGTTCGCCTTCATGGCGAAGCCCTGGCGGCGGGCAAGCTCGGCCGGCTGGCCGCCGCCCACGCCGACTACGGCCACACCGGGCCGGACTGGTCGGCGTTCTTCTACGAGAAGGGCGGCGGCAGCCCGCCGGACCTGGCGGTCTACAACCTGACCACGCTGACCGGCCTGCTCGGCCCGGCGAAGTCGGTCGTCGCCATGCTCGGCGTCGTCACCCTGACGCGGAAGATCCACAAGAAGGGCGAGATCAAGGTCATCGCCGAGGACAACGCCATGGTTCTCATGGACCACGGCGGCGGGCTGATCTCGCACGTCCAGTCCGGGTTCAACTACTTCAACCCCCACGGCCACGACGGCCGCAAGGAGCAGCGGCACACGGTCAGCATCGTCGGCACCACGGGGTACATGGGCCTGGTCGGCTACGACTGGGAGCCGCGCGTGACGTGGACCTGGCGACGAGGGGTCAGGAAGAGTTGAGGAGGTACGCGACCGACAAAGGGGATTTTGTCTGGCAGATGGGCGCCCTCCCTGGCGGCGGGGGCGCTGGCGGCCGGCAAGAACTGCTGATCCGGCCGGAGCACGCGCTTGCACGTGCTGGAGGTGATCCAGGCCGCCAAGGAGTCGCAGGAGACTGGCCGGCGGGTCCCGGCTCCGCTCCACGTTCTCTTGGCCGGTCGTCTCCTGAGGCGAAATTTACCGGATTTGCCGGCGGGTTGCTTGACAGCGTTCGCCCCGTATTCCATGTTTGGCGTGACGGGTCGGCCCGTGGGGACAACGGTCAGGCCGGCCCGGCCCTCGGCGTGTCCGATCGGGGGTTGGGGGACACCCAACCCGGCCGCGGCACGACCGGGCGGTGCGTTGCCAACGGGTTCCTCGACAAGGGCAAACCACCCGCGAGGGTGGGACGCAAAGCCATGGGTCCCCTTCGGGATCGCCAGGCTGCCGAAGGTATTAGTCCACCCAGGAATCCACCCGTCGCGGTCGTGACGGGCCTTGGCCGGGCGGCGGAACGCCTCCACTCAGCCGCGAGAGTTACCCCTAAACACGCGGCCCAAACCGACCGAAACCGCCGGCTCCCCACCTACCGGCGGAGAACCCCGGGGCACTGCCGGGGCCCACGACGCGGGTCGTGTGGGCGGGCGCCTGAGGCACTCGCCGGGCCGGGCGGTTCGATCCTTTTGCAGGACTAACGAAAGGGCGGTGTGTGATGAAGAAGATCCTGAACACGGTCGTCGAGTTCGTGAAGGACGAGAGCGGCCCGACGGCGGTCGAGTACGCGGTGATGTTGGCCCTGATCATCGTGGTGTGCATCACGGCGATCACCACCCTGGGCACCAACGCCAACAACACCTTCTCCTACGTCGGCGGCGTCATCGGCGGCTCCTCCAGCTGAGCTTAGCCGGCCAACGGGCCAAAAAGCGAGGGCGGGAGACAAGCGTCTCCCGCCCTCGTTCGCGTTCACGCCGGCCGGGGCCGGGTTAGTTGCAGCAGCTCTTCTTGCTCTTCTTGCACTTCGTCTCGCAGCAAGGGCTGCAGCAGGGGTTGCAGCACGGCTCGCAGCAGGCCGGGGCGCACTCGGTGATGGTCTTGCAGACCGGCTTGCACACCATGCGGGTGCACAGGACCTTCTCGCAGACCGGGACGCACTTCGTCACGCAGCGGGTGGCCGTGTAGGGCACGCACTTGCAGACGTTGACCGTGCAGGTCTCGGTGACGTACTCGGTCACGCAGCGGGTGCAGCAGACCTTCTTCACCTCGGTGCAGGGGACGCACTTGTTGACGCAGACCTGGACGCACTCCGGCACGCAGATGGTCTTGCACACCATCTTCGTCTCGGGGCACTCGATGGTCTCCCAGCAGGTGACCTTCTTGCACTTCTCCTTGTACTGCGGGCAGCAGTCGCAGCAGCAGTCACCGCACTTGCTCTTCTTGGACTTGACCGGGACGCACTCGGTCACGTAGTGGGTGTGCTTGACCTTCTTGCACTTGATGGTCGTGACCGGCTCCTGCACCGTGACCTTCTTCATGACCGTCTTCGTCTCCATCGTGGGGACGGTCTTGTAGGTGGTCACCGTCACGTCCTTCCACTCCTGGACCTGGCGCGTGACCGGCTTCTGGAAGGTGCGGGTTTCCGGGACCGACTCGGTGCGGTAGGCGGTGTACGCCTCCTGCACCGTTTCCGTCCGGTAGGTGGTCCGGGTCGTCTCGTACTGCTCCGGGACCAACTCCATGACGGTGATCGTGCGGGTGATCGTCCCCGCTCCGCCGGCGACCGCGCCGGCCGCGCCAGCGGCGGCGCCACCGCCGCAGCCGTCGCAGCCCCCGCCGCACGGCGGCGGGCAACAGGCGGCTTGGGCGAGGCTGCTGGCGGCCAGCAAGGCGAAGCCGGCCAGCAGGCTGCTGATCAGGTTACGGTGGAACATGGACTCGTTCTCCTTTTCCGGTTACCCGAGGCGTCCTGCCGCGAACCACCGCGTGGGTTGCGCCCCGGGGACAGATCAGTTCTGCACTGGCAATAT
>JAXMAW010000064.1:0-34867 GCA_046350195.1 Gemmataceae bacterium | reverse complement strand
TTTGAAGTGCAGTAAAGGAAGATGGCCGCGACGCCGGTTAGACCGGCGTCGCGGCCAGGAGTGGGTACGTTCTGTAACCCCCAATTCGAGCGGCCGCCTCAGACCCAGTAGGTCCAGTCCCGCTCGACGTTGAGGGTGTAGCCAACGCAGCGGTCCCGCTCACCCCACCAGCTGAGGCAATAGCCATCGACCCCTCGGCCCCCTTCGAGGTAGTCGATGAAGCCGTCGCCGGCGCCGCCGTCCATCCAGTCGTTGCCGTCCCCGCCGTACACGTAGTCGAGGCCCCAGCCGCCCCGCAAGTCGTCGTTGCCCCCGTAGCCGAACAGCTTGTCGTTGCCGCCCTCGCCCTGAAGGATGTCGTTGCTGGCGTCGCCGATGAGGACGTCGTCACCCTCCCCGCCCCAGGCATTGAGCCTCAGACTGCCCACGTTGTTGTTGATGTAGTCGTTCCCGCCGAAGCCGTAGAACTCGATTTTCCCGTCCCCGAAGACGGACTCGCGCCAGATGTCACTGGCTTTGAAAAAGGTAGACCTGCCGTTCTCGATGACCTCGATGAAGGGCCCCCCCCACCAGTTGCGCTGGTAGACCTCGACCGTGTCGTTGCCTCCCGTGCCGATGATCCACAGGTCCCCGTTGGGGATCATACAGGTGAGGGCCAGGCGGTCCTCGAGGGGCTCCGGGGCCAGGCGCGGGCGGTGGTTCTGGGTGACGCTGGTCATGGTCCTTCTCCGTGCTCGAGGAGCCACCTGCCGCGGTGGCTCGGCCACAGCCGGCTTGCCCCCGACGAGGAGGTCTCTCTCACCCGATTGATCGCCATCCGCCCGCCGATCGCACACGGCAGGAGGCTCTTTTTCTGCAATCGCCCGGCGGGATTGGCTGGCGTCCTCCCTCACTCTGCTGCTATAACCAGCGTGACAGCCGGTAAGGGGAGGCGCCGACGTGGACGAGCAGCCCGACTTCGCCGAGTTCGTCAAGCGCATCCGTGCCGGTGACCAGCAGGCGGCCGCCGAGCTGGTCCGCCGCTACGAGCCGCTCGTCCGCCGGGAGGTGCGCCTGCGGCTGGAGGACGAGCGGCTTGGCCGGCTGTTCGACTCGATGGACGTCTGCCAGTCGGTGCTGGCCAGCTTCTTCGTCCGCGTCGCCGCGGGGCAGTACGACCTGGGTCAGCCCGGCCAGCTCGTCGGCCTGCTCGTCAAGATGGCCCGCAACAAGCTGGCGTCGGCGGCGCGGCGGCAGTCGGCCCAGAAGCGTGACCACCGGCGCGACGGCGGGGGTGACGAAATGGGGCAGGTGGCCGGCGGCGACCCCAGCCCCAGCCGGCTGCTGGCGGGCAAGGAGCTGCTGGAGCAGTTCCGCCGGCGGCTCAGCGAGGAGGAGCGGGCCCTGGCGGAGCTGCGGCACGACGGGCTGGCGTGGGACGAGATCGCCCGGCGCCTCGGCGGGACTGCCCAGGCGCGGCGGATGCAGCTGGCGAGGGCGGTCGAGCGGGTCAGCCGAGAACTGGGCCTGGAGGGGGACGGCGAGTAGCCGCCGCCCAGGCGGCGCCCGTTGAGGAGGCGACCATGAGCAGCCCGTCCTCGGCAACCGCCCTGGCGGCGACCCTGCGCCAGGACCAGAGGCGGCGGTGGCGCGGCGGGGAGCGCCCCCTCGCCGAGGAGTACCTGGCCCGGCACCCGGAACTGCTTGGCGACGCCGAGGCGGCCCTCGACCTCATCTTCAACGAGTTCCTGCTTCGCGAGGAGCTAGGCGAGTCCCCCGGCGTGGACGAGTACCGCCGGCGGTTCCCCGAGCAGGCGGAGGTGCTGGCCGCCCAGATCGGCCTGCACCGGGCCGTGGCAGGCGAGGCGACGATCGAGGGGTTGCCCGGCCCGCCGCCATCCCCTGCGTCCCAGCACTGGCCGCGCGTGGCGGGCTACGAGGTCCTCGCGGAGTTGGGGCGGGGGGGCATGGGCGTCGTCTACAAGGCGCGACACCTGGCGCTGAACCGGTTGGTGGCGCTGAAGTGCGTGCTGGCCGGCAGCGCCGCCGACGCCGGACTACTCGTGCGGGTGCGTCAGGAGGCGGAGCTGGCGGCGCGGCTGCACCACCCGAACGTGGTGCAGATCCACGAGGTCGGTCTCCACGACGGCAGCCCGTACCTGGCGCTGGAGCTTGTGGACGGCCCCAACCTGGCCCAGCTTCTCGGCGGCGGGCGATCGCCTGGAAACCGCCGGCCTGGTGGAAACCCTGGCTCGGGCCCTCGGGGCGGCCCACGACAAGGGGATCGTGCACCGCGATCTGAAGCCGGCGAACGTGCTGATGGCGACCGCCCCCGGGGGGCGGTTGGGCCAGGTGACCAGGCTCAGATCGCGCGAGGGCCGCTTCGCCCTCCACGACTACACGCCCAAGGTCGCCGACTTCGGCACGGCCAAGCGGCCTCGACGCCAACGCCCGGCATACCGTCAGCGGCGCGTCCTGGGGCACGCCGGCGTACGCCCCGGAGCAGGCCCGGGGCGCGGCGGCGAACCGTCGGTGTGGCGGCGGACGTGTATGCGTTGGGCAGCATCCTGTACGAGTGCCTGACGGGCCGCCCGCCCTTTCAGGCGGCGACGGTCCTCGAGACGTTGGAGCAGGTCTGCTCCCAGGACCCGTTTCGCCGTCGCAGCTTCAACCCCGCCTCCCGCGCGACCTCTCCACCGCCTGCCTGAAATGCCTGGAGAAGGAGCCGTCACGCCGGTACGCGTCGGCACAGGCCCTGGCGGACGACCTGCGCCGGTTCCTCGAAGGCCGGCCCGTGGTGGCCCGGCCGCTGGGCCCGCCGGCCCGGCTGGGCCGGTGGTGCCGGCGCAACCCCATGGTGGCCTCGCTGCTCCTCGCGGTGGCGCTCTCGCTCCTGGCCGGGGCCGGTGTCGCGACCTATTTCGCGGTCGAGGCTGACGCCCGCGCCCGCGACGCCGAGCGTGAGGCGGGGCGAGCCGATGCCAAGGCCGGCGAGGCGAGGGAGAACCTGACAAATGCCATCCGCGAGGCGGACAACGCGCGGCGGAGTCTGTACCTCGCCCGGGTCAACCTGGCCGACGCGGCCTGGCGCGAGGGGAAATCGAGCCAGGTGGAGTTCTTCCTCCGCCAGATCAGCGGCGAGGGCGGCCAGGCCTCGTTCCGCGGCTGGGATTTCCACCAACTCCAGCGGTCCGTCCGGACCGACGTCAGCCTCTTTGAGCACGGGGGCGAAGTCAAACGCGTCGCCTTCAGCCGCGACGGCAGGTGGCTCGCGTCAGCCGCCAATATCGATAACGTAGGCATCCGCTTTCGCGTCTGGGACATGGTCAGCCGCCGGCAGACGCTCGCCGGGAGCGGCGGCGCCACGGGGTTGGCCTTCGGCCACGCCGGGGAACTCGCCGTCGCGGACGGCGACCAGGTCCGGGTGGTAGACGTCCGGACCGGCAAGGAGGTCCGCACGCTGAAGGGCATCAAGACGTATGTGAAGGACATCGCCATCAGCCCCGACGGCAAACAGCTTGTGGCGGTCTCCGGCACTTCCGATGACCATGACTCGGGTGAGCTTGTGCTATGGGACTACCCCTCGGGCCAGTTACGGCACCGGTGGGCGGCCCACACCGAGGACATAGGCTCCGTGGCGTTCAGCGCCGACGGCCGGCTGATCGCCAGCGGCAGTAAGTACGGCGCGGTGCGTCTGTGGGACGCGACCACGGCGAAGCTGGTGCGGTCGATGGCCGGCGAGGACGAGGTCACCAGCGTCGCCTTCAGCCCCGACGGCCGGCTCGCCGTCGCCTGCGGGGGGCTCAACGACCCCTCGGACGTGAAGATTTTCGACCGTGAGGGGCGCCTGCTGAAGCGCTTGACCGGCCACAACCGCATCGTCTGGGGAGTCGCGTTCAGCCCCGACGGCAAGCACCTTGCCTCCGCCGGTTATGACGAGACGGTGAGGCTTTGGGACTCGGAGTCCGGCCAGGAACTGCAAGCGGTTCGCGGGCACGGGGACCGCGTGTCCAGCGTCGCCTACTCCCCCGATGGCCGGCTCATCGCTTCCGGCGGCGACGACGGGACTGTTCGGTTGTGGGCGGTCGGGGGCGACGAGCCGCGTACCCTCGATAACGATGACGACGAGGTCCCCTATCACCTGGCGTTCTCACCGGACAGCCAGCGCCTGGTCGCCAACAGCGACCTGGGGGTGGTCGTCCGGGAGGTGGTCACGGGGCGGGAGGTGTATCGCCTGCCGGGCCAGTTCAACGCCCGCTACAGCCCCGATGGCCGTTGGCTCGCCACGGTCGGGGCGGACCGCGTCGTCTCGCTCCGGGACGCCGGCACGGGACGGAAGCTCCGTGACGTCGCCACCGTGCCACCCGGGATCCTGGGCCGCCGAGACCGTGCCGAGTTGGCCTACTTCCTGGCGTTCTCTGAGGATGGGGCCGTCCTGCTCGTCAGCGGGATGGATGGCCTGGTGAGGAGGTACGAGCTGGCCAGCGGGAAGGAACAGCCCGCGCTCCAGTTGGGCGAGAAGGGCGAAAGCGCGATCGGCTTGCTGAGCGACGATGGGCGGTACCTTATCCGGGCGTCGGACACCTCGGCTGTGACAGAGATCTGGGGCGCCGAGACGGGGCGCCGCCTGGTCCGGGTGGACTCGCCCTCGTACTTCCTGGCCTTCAGCCACACCAGCCGACTGCGCGCGGATTTGCGACGCGACACCATCGAGGTGATCGAAACGGCCAGCGGCCAGCGGATCCACACGCTGGTAAGCCACGCCAAGTTCAACGATGTGACCTCGCACAGCACCGCCGGGAGGGCCTCGTTCAGCCGGGACGAGAGCCGGCTGGCAACGTATGACGATGATAGGGCCCTTCGGATCTGGGACCTCACCAACGGCCAGCAGGTCAGGACGCTCCGCGGGCACGCCAACAGCATAAGTGCGTCCGCCTTCAGCCCGGACGGCAACTGGCTGGCGTCCTCCGACTGGTCCGGACAGGTAAAGTTGTGGGACGGGCGCCCCTTCAGCGCCGACGCCCAGGCGGAACGCGAGGCGGTCTGCCTGCTGGAACGCCTGTATGCCGACCCGCGGGCCAGGCCCGACGGCCGGGCCGCGCTGCGGGAGAACGCCACCCTCCCCGACGCCGTCCGCCGCAAGGCCGAGGCGCTGTGGCCGACGTACGCCGCGGCCCAGGACGGCCGGGAAGCGATCCTCCACGTCAAGGCGATCGCGGCCAGGCCCCTTCCGCGATCCGACATCCTGGCCACCCTGCGCCAGAAGCCCCATCCGAACCCGGCCGTGCAGGACATGGCGCTGGCTTTCGCCGAGCATCGTCCCGACAGCGCGGACGTGTTCAACAATGCCGCGTGGCCTCTCGTCGCGAAGCCAGGCCAGCCGAAAGCCCACGCCGAGGGGCTTCGCCTCGCCCAGATCGCCAACCGGCTTGCCCCGAAAAGCGGCGTTTTCCTCAACACGCTCGGCCTGGCCTACTACCGCGCGGGCAAGTGGGAACAGGCCCTCGACGCGCTGAAGCGAGCCGAGAAGATAAATGCTCGCACCTACCGCGGGCGCCATCCCGCCGACCTCGCCTTCCTGGCCATGGCGAGCCACCAGCTGAAGCAGCACAAGGAGGCCCGCTCCTACCTCGACCGCCTGCGCGAGGTCATGAAGGAATCCCGTTGGGCCAAGGACGAGGAGTCCGTGGCCTTCCTGCGCGAGTCCGAGGGCACCATCGAGTCGTCCCCACCACGCGACAAGGGGCAGAACCGCCGCGACAACGAAGGTCGCAGGTAGTACATCTTCCACCACCGTCCAGGGGCCGAAGTGAGGCCCGCCTTGCTGCAAAGGCGGCCGGCGGATTACACTCCGGCCGTCCCACGGAAGGGAGTTCGGGCCGACGCTGCGATCCCGCGCGGTTCGCGTGTTGCTTCTCTTGCTAGCCCGGCTCGTCGTCAGGCTGAGCGTCCGCGTCGCCCGGCGGGTGGCGCGCGACGAGGCGGGCTGGTCGCCCTGCTACGGCGGGCGGACTTCGACCCCCTCGCCGCATACAATCAGGGGGTCGGGCGGTCGGGCAACCTATCTTGCCCGGCCACGCTGCCTTGCGTACACTTGCCGGCTCAGCCCGGCCGTGAGGTCCCCGTTCATGCCCTTGCGCACCCCGTTGCATGACTGGCACGCCACCCAGGGCGCGACCCTGGTCGAGTTCGCCGGCTGGGACATGCCCATCCGCTACGGCTCGATCAGCGAGGAGCACCAGGCGGTGCGGACGGGGTGCGGGCTGTTCGACGTCTCCCACATGGCCCGGCTGTCGTTCGGCGGGCCGGGCGCGTTCGACCTGATCCAGCGCGTCTGGACCAACGACGCCGCCACCATGAAGGACATGCAGGTTCGCTACGGCCTGATCTGCAACGAGGCGGGGGGCATCCTCGACGACGTGCTGGTCTACCGCTGGCCCTACGGCTGGGCGATGGTCGTCAACGCCTCCAACCGGGCCAAGGTCGTCGCCTGGCTGGGGCGGCACAGGGCCGGCCTTGACGTGGAAATCCAGGACCAGACCGAATCGACCTGCATGCTCGCCGTGCAGGGGCCGAAGGCGGTGGAGGTCTGCCGCGGCCTGTTCGAGGCGGACGTCACCTCACTGAAATACTACTTCGCCGCCCCGACGCGCTACCGCGGCGAGGGCTGCGTCGTCAGCCGCACCGGCTACACCGGCGAGGACGGCTTCGAGGTCATGGCCAAGGCGTCGCAGGCCGTCGCGCTGGCCGACGAGCTGGTGGCGCGCGGCGCCCGGCCGTGCGGGCTGGGGGCGCGCGACACGCTGCGGCTGGAGGCGGCGATGCCGCTGTACGGCCACGAGCTGGACGAGGCGACCGACCCGTTGCAGGCGGGCCTGGGCTGGGCGGTGAAGCTCGACAAGGGCGACTTCGTCGGCCGCGACGCCATCCGCCGGCGCGGCCAGGACAAGGCGAGGCCGGTCCGCGTCGGCCTGGAGGTCGAGGGCCGGCGGGCGGCGCGCGAGGGGGCGCGGGCGCTGGTCGGCGACGAGCCCGTCGGCAAGGTGACCAGCGGCACGCTCACGCCGACGGTCGGCAAGCCGATCGCCATGGCGTACGTGAGCCCGGAGCGCGCCGCGGTCGGCACGGCGGTGGAGGTCGAGATCGGCAAGGGCAGGGCGAACGCCCGGGTGGTGAGCCTACCATTCTACCGGCGGCCCAAGGCGTGAATCATCCCCCGGCTGGAGAGAACGAACCCATGGACCCGACCAAGCTGCGGTACACCAAGTCTCACGAGTGGGCCTCGCTGGAGAAGAACGTCTGCACGATCGGCGTCACGCCGTTCGCCGCCGACCAGCTGACCGACATCACGTTCGTCGAACTGCCCGACGTCGGCGACCACGTCTTCGCCAAACAGGAGTTCGGCAACATCGAGACGGTCAAGGCGGTCAGCGACCTGTACGCGCCCCTGGACGGCGAGGTGGTCGAGGTCAACTCGCCGCTGGAGGAGGACCCGTCGCCGGTGAAGAACGACCCGCTGGGGGCCGGCTGGCTGATCAAGATCCGCGTGGACAAGCCGGCGGCGTTCGAGCAGCTGATGACCCACGACGAGTACCGGAAGCAGATCGCGTCGGAGCAGCATTGACCCCGGAGATGAGTATCGATGGATGACCTTTCCGCCCTGGCCGCGCTGGAGCGGCCCGACGGGTTCGTATCTCGCCACGTCGCGCCGTCGCCGGACGAGCAGGCGGCCATGCTGGCGGCGCTGGGGCTGGGGTCGCTGAAGGAGCTGGCGGACCGGGCCGTCCCCGCCGCCATCCGCACGGACAAGGCGCCCGACCTGCCGACGGCACGCGACGAGGCGGCCGTCCTGGACGAGCTTTCCGGGCTGGCGGCGATGAACGCCGCCAACGTCAAGAGCCTGATCGGGCTGGGCTACCACGGCACGCACACGCCGGCGGTCATCCTCCGCAACGTACTGGAGAACCCCGGCTGGTACACCGCCTACACTCCGTACCAGGCCGAGATCTCGCAGGGGCGGATGGAGGCGCTGCTGAACTACCAGACGGTGGTCACCGAGCTGACCGGGATGGAGATCGCCAACGCCTCGCTGCTCGACGAGGGCACCGCCGCCGCCGAGGCGATGGCGCTGGCGCTGCACGCGCAGAAGGAGAAGCGACGGCTGTTCCTCGTCGCCGCCGACTGCCACCCGCAGACGATCGCCGTCGTCCAGACCCGGGCGAAGCCGCTCGGCGTCGAGGTGCGAACCGTGGCCGCTGACGATCTCCCCGCGGCCTGCGCCGACAGGCCGTTCGGCGTACTCGTGCAGTATCCCGCAACCGACGGCGTGCTGCGCGACCCGGCCCCGGTGATCGCGGCGGCGAAGGCGGCGGGGGCGCTGTCGGTCGTCGCCACCGACCTGCTGGCGCTGTGCCTGTTGAAGCCCCCGGGCGAGATGGGCGCCGACGTGGTGGTGGGCAACTCGCAGCGGTTCGGCGTGCCGCTGGGCTACGGCGGGCCGCACGCCGCCTTCTTCGCCACCCGCGACCAGTACAAGCGGCAGATGCCCGGCCGGCTCGTCGGCGTCAGCGTGGACGCGGCCGGCAAGCCGGCGCTGCGGCTGGCCTTGCAGACGCGCGAGCAGCACATCCGCCGCGAGAAGGCGACGAGCAACATCTGCACCGCCCAGGTGCTGCTGGCGGTCATGGCCGGGATGTACGCCGTGTGGCACGGGCCGGGCGGTTTGCGCACCATCGCCCGGCGCTGCAACCTGCTGGCGCGGCTGTTCGCCGCCGCGGCGCGGCAGCTCGGCTTGGCCCTGCGACACGAGGCGTTCTTCGACACCGTCGCGCTGGAGTGTGACGACAAGGCCGGGGCCGTCGTGGCGTTCGCCAGGAAGGCGGGCCTTAACCTGCGCCGGCTCGATGCCACCGGCGTTTCCGTCGCGTTCGATGAGACAGTGACCCGCGCCGACCTGGAGTCGCTGGTCGCGGCGATGGGCGCGGCCGTGAGCCGGACGCCGCGGTCGCTCGCGGCGCCAGACAGTATCCCGGCTCCGCTGGTTCGGCAGAGCGAGTTCCTGACCGAGGGCGTGTTCCACCGCCACCACGCCGAGCACGAGATGCTGCGCTACCTGCGCCGGCTGGAGGAGAAGGACGTCGCTCTGAACCGCAGTATGATCCCGCTCGGCTCCTGCACCATGAAGCTGAACGCGGCGGCGGAGATGATCCCGATCTCGCTGCCGGGCTTCGCCAATATCCACCCGTTCGCGCCGGCGGACCAGGCGCGCGGCTATGCGTTGTTAACGAAGCGGCTGGCGGATTGGCTGTGCGCCATCACCGGCTTCGCGGCGGTGTCCTTGCAGCCCAACGCCGGCAGCGCCGGCGAGTACGCCGGGCTGCTGGCCATCCGCGCCTGGCACGACAGCCGCGGCCAGGGCCAGCGCGACGTCTGCCTCATCCCGACGTCGGCGCACGGCACCAACCCGGCCTCGGCGGCGATGGCCGGGCTGCGCGTCGTCCCGGTGGCCTGCGACCGCGAGGGCAACATCGACCTGGCGGACCTGCGCGCCAAGGCCGGCCAGCACGCCGACAAGCTGGCGGCGCTGATGGTCACCTACCCCTCGACGCACGGCGTCTTCGAGGAGACGATCCGCGAGGTCTGCGCCGTCGTCCACCGGCACGGCGGGCAGGTGTACATGGACGGGGCCAACCTCAACGCCCAGGTCGGCCTGACCAGCCCCGGCGCCATCGGCGCCGACGTGTGTCATTTGAACCTTCATAAGACATTTTGTATCCCTCATGGCGGCGGTGGTCCCGGCGTCGGTCCGATCGGCGTGGCGGCCCACCTGGCGCCGTTCCTGCCGAACCATCCGCTGAACGCCGACGCCGGGCCGGCCACCGGCGTCGGCCCGATCAGCGCCGCGCCGTGGGGCAGCGCCGGCATCCTGCCGATCTCCTACGCCTACATCGCCCTGATGGGCGGCCCCGGCCTCACCCACGCGACGCTGGTCGCCATCCTCAACGCCAACTACGTGGCGAAGCGCCTGGAGCCGCACTTCCCGGTGCTGTACAAGGGCAAGTCCGGCCTGGTCGCCCATGAGTGCATCGTCGATTGCCGCGCCTTCGAGAAGAGCGCCGGGGTAACCGTCGAGGACATCGCCAAGCGGTTGCAGGACTTCGGCTACCACGCGCCGACGATGTCGTGGCCGGTGGCCGGCACGCTGATGATCGAGCCGACCGAGAGCGAGTCGAAGGCGGAGCTGGACCGCTTCTGCGAGGCGATGATCGCCATCCGCGAGGAGGTCCGTGCCGTCGAGCAGGGCCGGCTGCCGCGCGGCGACAACCCGCTGAAGAACGCGCCGCACACCGCGGAGGAGGTCGCCTCCGACGAGTGGAAGCACCCCTACCCGCGGCAGCAGGCGGCGTTCCCGCTAGCGTGGGTGGCGGCGTCGAAGTACTGGCCGCCGGTCAAGCGCGTGGACAACGCCCACGGCGACCGCAACCTCGTCTGCACCTGCGCGCCGCTGGAGGCCTACGCCGAGGGCGATTGACGGCCGGAGGGAAGGATCCCATGCTGAACCCGCTGAAGCCGTGGTACGTGTACCGCCCGCGCCAGCTGCTGCTGCGGGTCGCCCGCGGGCTGGGCGAGGCGCGCGGCCCGCGCCCGGTGGCCCTGCCGTGGGGCCTGACGCTCACCGTCGATCCGTCGCAGCTGATCGGCAAGAGCATCTGGCGCACCGGCGTGTTCGAGTTGCTCGTCTCGGAGGCGCTGTTCCGGCTCGTCGAGCCGGGCGACGTGGTCGTCGATGTCGGGGCGAACATCGGCTACATGGCGAGCATCCTCGGGTTGGCCGCCGGGCCGGCCGGCCACCTGCACGCCTTCGAGCCGTCGCCTCCGGTGTTCGAGCGGTTACGGGGCAACGTGGCGGGCTTCCGCCGGCACCCCGGGTTCGCGGCCGTCACGCTCCACGCCGAGGCGCTGGGCGAGCACGGAGGCCGGGCCGAACTGCACCTGCCGCACGACATCGACAGCAACGACGGCGCGGCGCAGATCGCCCGCGGGGGCACCGCGGGGCACGTCCCGATCACCATCCGCCGGCTCGACGACGTGCTCGCCGGGGCGGAGATCGGCGTGTTGAAACTCGACGTCGAAGGCTTCGAGGACAGCGTGCTGCGCGGCGCGACCGCCCTGCTGAAGACGAACAAGGTCCGGGACGTTCTCTACGAGGACCACGTCGGCCCGGACGGCGCGACGGCGAACCTGCTGCGCGGGTTCGGCTATGCGGTGTTCCGGCTGGAAGGGCGGCTGACGGGGCTGCGCCTGGTCGCCGCGTCGGAGCCGGAGCGCGGCCCGCGCTGGGAGTCGCCGTGCTTCGTGGGGACGCGGCGGCCCGGGGAGGTCGTCTCCCGGCTCAACACGCGCGGCTGGCGCGCCCTCGGGGCCTGACGGCGGCCGGCTCGGCTCAGTGAAGAGTTCCTTTGCCGCAGGTCGAGAGGAAGTGGACGAACCCGGCACACACCATCAGGACGAAGCCCAGCCCGACGATGGCGACGATGGCGATGCCGCCGAGCACCCCGCTGACGACCTTGCCGGCCCTGTCGCGCCCCGTCACGGCGTGGGACGTCACCAGGACGACCACAGCCCCGACGGCGAGGAACACCAGCACGCCGATGCTCGCCCCTTCGGGGCTCGCGATGATGAAGCCGCCGCCCCCCGTCGCCAGGAAGAGCATCGCCGCGACGCCCAGGGCCGCGCACAGGCCGCCGGCCACCCATCCGGAGGCGGTGCTGTCGCGCCGGACGTCGCGCTCCAGGCCGGTGTCACGGCTGGCGCCCTCGGACCGGCCGCGCGGAGTGTTGCAGTGCGGGCAGTAGCGCCACGCCGGCTGCATCGCCTCGCCGCAGACGTCGCACGACAGTGCCGCCTCGGGGCGCGGGGAGGGTAACGGCCTGGTCGTCGTCGCCTCGTCGTAGCGCGGGTTGCGGAGGCTTCCCAGGCAGTGCCGGCAGGTCAGCCAGAGGTCGGCGGCCTCGTCGTCGATCTCGACGGGCAACTGGCAGCGTGGGCAGGGCATCGTGGTTGCCATGGCGGCCTCGGGTCACTTGGCGGCGGAGGGTTGGTCCGCGGGGGGATCGAGCAGCAGGACGCCGTGGCCCAGCCAGACCCGGCGGCACTGGCGGACGACCTGGCCGGCCAGCAGCCCAGCGACGACAAGCGACAGTACCATCACGACCTGCTGCGCGCGAGGGAGGCGCTGCTCCTCCGGCAGCGCCAGCCCCCAGCGGACGAAGCCGAGGTAAAACAGGTACGCTGCGACCGACGCCCCGGTGGCGGTGTACACCAGCGGCAAGGACAGCCGCAGCGCCGACGCGGCGATGATGAGGAAGTAGAGCGAGCCGTACATCGTTCGCGGGTCGGCGGCGATGACGAGCAGCGCCGTCGCCAGCAGGACGTCTGCCAGCGTCGAGACGTACTTCAGGCCCAGCGGCACGACGCGCCCGCGGACGCAGCCGGCGACGACCAGGGCGACCAGCCCCCAGGCGAGAACGACGAGCGTGACCTCCCGGTGGAACGCGCCGTCGGTCGGCGGCCCGCCGGGTAGCAGGAAGACGTTGACGAGGTGGTGCCCGTAGAACGCGGCCAGCGCGACGAGGCGGAGGAGGTTGACGCGGGCCTCCCCAGCAAGTTCTTCCAGCCGCCGGGCCGACGCCCAGCCGGATTCCGGGCGCATGAGCGAGCCTCGATCCTGCCTTGGGGGATGGTGTATGGAGACGGCCGCATTCTACCGGCCCGGCCACGGGGTGGCCATCACCTGGCCGCTGCTGTCATTCGACGACGCCCAGCAGCGGCTCGCCGGCGGCGAACCGGCGGACGTTCTCGCGCGTCAGGCGGATGCGGCGCTCGACCGCATCCGGGCCGGCCAGCGTCCCGACCACGCCGTCCGTCGCGACGTGGATCCGACCGGCCTCGGCCTTCAGGGCGTCGGCGTCGATCAGCCCGGCGTGGACGGCGTTGACCAGCATCGCCCCCTTCTTCATCGCGGCCAGCTGCTTTGCGCCGATGATGCCGCGCGTCTTCTCCGACAGCGGCACCGCCAGGACGACGACGTCGGCCGTGCCGAGGCTGCCCTGGAAGCCGTCGGCCTTCCGGACGACCTTCATGCCGAAGCCGCCGGCCCGCTTCGCCACCTGGTCGGCGGTGTCGCCGGAGCCGATGACCAGCATCGTCTTGCCGCGCAGCTCCACCGGCGGCATCGCCTTCTTGCCCATAACCCCTCGGGTCAGCTGGAGCAGCAGCGCGAACGTGTGGTCGGCGACGTGCGGCCCGTCGGCCCGTCGGCTGTCGGTGATCGTGAGCTTGCGATCGGCCGGCACGGCCCCGAGCTTCTCCTGCTCCTCCCGGCGGACGTGGACCCAGCGGGCCTTCGAGCCGGTGACGAACTCCGGGGCGGCGAAGCCGATCACGGCGTCGGCGTCCCTGGCCAGCTTCACCGCCTCCTCCGTCGTCCGCGCCGGCAGGAACTCGACCTCCGGCGCCACCCGCTTCAACATCGCCATCAGCTCCGGGTGGACAACGATCTTCTTCGGCTTCGTCCAGCCCGGCGTGTCCTTCGTCGGCGACGGCCCGGCGAGGATGCCGTAGTCGTACTCGAAGTCCCACGGCGACACCAGGCCCATGTACTCGTTCCAGACGTGCTTGACGTTGTCGCTGGCCGGCTGGACCGTCGTCCATTCCTTGTACCAGGGCAGCTCGAAGCCCTTGACGATGTCGTCGATCTCCTTGCCGTCGTCGATGCCCTTCTTCACCAGCCGCCGCAGGTCCTGGAAGTAGCGCTTCTGCCTCTGGAGCAGCGACCTGTCGTCGAGCTGCCCGTGACCGGGGGCGACGATGGCCACGTCGAACTCCTGCATCCGCTCCAGGGCGCGGACCCACGAGGCGGAGTCGGACTGGCCCATGTAGTTGAACGCCCCGTTGACGCAGGCGTCGCCGGTGCAGAGGATCTTGTGCTTCGGCAGGTACGCCACGGCGTCGCCGATCGTGTGCGAGTGGCCGAGCTGGTAGAACTCGACCCGCTGCTTTCCGTCGTCGAGGACGAGCTTGTCGTCGAAGATCAGCGTGGGGAACTTGAGCGTGCTCTCGGCGACGTCCTTGCGGCCGGCTTTGCCCTTGCCGGCGGCAGCGAACTCGGCGGGGCCGGTCTGGCGAAGGATCTTCGCGCAATTCCGGTGCGAGATGATCGTCGCGCCCTGGTCGATCCAGACGGCGTTGCCCCAGGCGTGGTCGCCGTGATGGTGCGTGTCGAGGACGTAGCGGATCGGCTTGGTCGTCGTCTTTTTGATGTCGGCGACGACGTCGCGGGCCTCCTTGGGGAAGTTGGCGTCGATGACGACGACGTAATCCTCGAAGACCACCCACAGGTGGTTGCTGCCGCCGAAGATCGACATGTCCGTCGGGCTGATCGACGAGTAACGGAAGAACACGCCCGGGGCGATCTCGCGCACCTCGTTGAACTTCATCTTCGGCGGCGCGGCGGTCGCAAAGGATGAAGGATGAAGGATGAAGGATGAAATCAGAAGAAGAAGCGGCATCGCTCGGCGTGTGGTCATCGGACTCCCTCCGGCACCGGGGTCAGGTGACGCTGTTGTACGGGTTCCGAATTCATCCTTCATCCTTCATCCTTCATCCTTCCGAACGTTGTGACAACTCCGTCAACCTGCTATCATTCCCGCGTACCGACATCGCCGGAGCGAGGGCCGCGCAAATGGCCGAACAGAAACTCATCCTGATCGTCGATGACGACCTCGAACTCAGCGACGGGCTGCGGGTCGTCCTCGAGCGGCAGGGCCACCGCGTCATCCAGGCCCGCGACGGCCACCAGGGCAAGCAGCAGGTCTACAACCAGCGGCCCGACCTCGTCATCCTCGACATGATGATGCCGCGCATGGGCGGCTACCCGGTGCTGGAGCACTTCAAGGACAAGCCCGACGCCCCGCCGATCATCATGATCACCGCCAACGAGGGCAGCCGGCACAAGGCCTACGCGGAGTACCTCGGAGTGATCGACTACATCCGCAAGCCGTTCGCCATGGAGCGGCTGCTGGAGGCGGTCGATCGGGGCCTCAAGGGACAGGCGCCCGAGGAAGGAGCCAAGGAGTGACGCCCACGCCGGCGTCGAGCGTATTGGTGGCCCGGCGGCCCGGCTCGCCGGAGGTCTTCCTCGTCGAGCGGTCGCCGGCGTTGCGCTTCATGGGCGGCATGGTCGCCTTCCCCGGCGGCAAGGTTCACGAGGACGACGAGGTGGTCGCCCGGCCAGGCGTCGGGCTGACGACGCGGCACGTCGCCGCCGTCCGTGAGCTGTTCGAGGAGACCGGCGTCCTGCTGGCCCGCCGACCCGACGGGTCGTTCCCCACGCCAACCGCCGACCTCGACCGCTTCCGCACCATGCTGCTGGACAACGCCGTGCTGTTCTCGGCGATGCTCGAAGCGACCGGGCTGCACCTCGACGCGGGCGATTTATCGCCGGCCGGGCACCTGGTCACGCCGCCGTTCTCACCGCTTCGGTTCGACACGGCCTTCTTCGTCGCGACGCTACCGCCGGGGCAGGAGGCGGCGGTGTGGAACGGCGAGCTGACGCGCGGGTGGTGGGCCACCGCCGACGAGGAGCTGGGGCGCTGGCGTCAGGCCGAATCGATGCTGACGCCGCCGACGGTGTCGATCTTGAGCGCCCTCGAAGGCCGGCCGGTCGCCGAGCTGCCGGGGCGAATGCGGCCTCTGCTGGACCAGCTCGATCGGGGCCGGGTGCCGCCGATCTGGGTCAGCCCCGGCGTGATGATGGTCCCGCTCGACTGCCAGGGGCTGCCGCCGACGACGCACACCAACACGCTGCTCGTCGGCACCGGGCCGGTCTACCTCATCGACCCCGGCCCTACCGACGCCGGTGAGCAGGAGAGGCTGTTCGAGATCGCCGACGAGTGCCGGCCCGCCGCAATCGTCTTGTCGCATCACCACCCCGACCACGTCGGCGCCGCCAACGAGGCCGCCCGGCGCTACGGCATTCCCGTGCTGGCCCACCGCCTGACGGCCGACCTGCTTCGCGACAAGGTGCGCGTCGATCGCTTCCTGGAGGACGGCGAGGAGCTGGACCTCGGCGAGGCGCCGCACGGCCGAGGGCGGTGGTCGATGCGGGCCGTGTTCACGCCGGGCCACGCGCCGGGGCACCTGGCGTTCTACGTGCCCGACTACCGGCTGGTTCTGGCCGGCGACATGCTCTCGACGCTGTCGTCGCTCATCATCCACCCCGACGACGGCGACGTGGCGCTCTACCTCGACTCACTGCGGCGCCTGAAGACCTACCCGACGCGGCTGCTGCTGCCGGCGCACGGCGGGCCGACGACGAAGGCGACCAAGGTGCTCGACGAGACGATCGCCCACCGCGTCGAGCGGGAGAGGCAGCTCGTCGAGGCGCTGGCGGCCCGGCCGCGGACGGTGGAAGAGCTGGCGCTGGAGCTGTACCGAGGCTTCCCCGAGTCGGTGCTGAAGCTGGCGCGGTGGCAGCTCCTCGCCGGGCTGATCAAGCTCGAACGCGAGGGCCGCGCCGCCCGGAGCGGTCCGCACTGGCGCTCGCCTGACACCCAGGCCCGACCGTGAGGGAGGGCGTGCTCGCCTGACACCCAGGCCCGACCGTGAGGGAGGGCGTGCTCCCTGACACCCAGGCCCGACCGTGAGGAGGCGTGCACCGCGCCGGGGTGACCGGCGCCCTCCCTCACGGTCGGGCCTGGGAGGGGGCGGAGTTGGGCGTAACAACCGTCGCAACCCGCAACGTCCCGCCGGCGACCGTCACGGCACGACGGGATTATCCACACCTCCGCCCTTGCCATCCCCTCCCAGGTTCGCGCTTTTGGGTTGCATCGCCGGACTGGCGGCGCATAGTTTCCGCGAGTGAGCCGCCCGCCAGGGCCATTGCCGGGCGGCCTCCTCGCCGGGCGGCGCGCTCCCGCGACAACCCGCACAACCAACCGACCACAGACTCTGTCTCCCCGCACCCGCCCGGCCGCCGTCGCGCGCGCCGGGCGATCGTGGCTGCGGTGGCTCGTACGGAAGAGGTGAGCCTGCGATGTCACGACTCAACGCGATCCGCTCCTGGATGACGCGATCCCCCCGCCGCCGCGCCGGCCGGGCCGTCCCCCAGCGCCGGCAGGCCGGCTGACCCTGGAAGTGCTGGAGCAGCGGCTGCCGCCCGGCGACCTGCTTAGCCTGGCGACGGGGAGCGGCGACAGGTGGTTCGCCCCCGACCCCGGCGCCCCCACGCCGACCGCGAAGCTGGCCCTGGTTCAAAACCCACGACCGAGCCGGAGCCCGCTCGGCCTTCCGAGGAGGCGCCCCACGTCGCCGGCGACCACCAAGAACAATGTCGAGACGGCCCCGCCGCCCGCCCCCGAGCAGGACGACGCCTTCCCGGCCACGCCGCCGGCGCCGGCCCTCGCCGCCAGCTTGCTCAACAACGAGGGCCCGAACCTTGGCAAGCAAGGCGGCGGCGCCCCCGCCGCCCAGGCCCAGGCCGGGGCCAACAGTGCGGAGTCGGGCCCGCTTCCGCTGCGCGGCGCCGGCTCGGACGGGGGGGACGTGGTGCCACCGGCCGAGCCGGCCTTGCCCGCCAACCCGGTGCAGGTCACCAACGTGCGCGACCAGTACGGCCACAAGGGGCTGACCCTGCTGACGCGCGACGCCAGGCCGACCATCGTCGGTACCGCGCCGGCCGGCCGGCTGGTGCGGATCCACGACAACGGCCGGTTCCTCGGCCTGGCCCAGGTGAACCGGTTCGGCACGTTCGCGTTCCGGGCGCCGACGCGGCTGGCCAACGGCCTGCACAACTTCCGGGCCAGCCTGGCGTACACGCCGGGGCTGGGCGAGATCCAGGCGTCAATCCGCATCGACACCAAGGCGCCCGGCGTGTTCCTGTCGATGACCGACTTCGTCCGCAAGGGGGAGACGGCGACGGGGTTCGTCAACGTCAACGACACCGACGGCCTGGGCTTCCTGGAGTCGGTCCACCTCGACTTCGACCTCAACGGCGACACCCGCTACACGCCGGAGGAGCTGAACACGCTGGTGTTCACCGGCAGCGACTTCACCCTGCCGGAGTTGCCCGACGGCGTCTACAAGGTGCGGGCCCGGGTCCACGACGAGGTCGGCAACTTCGGCGCGGCGTACGCGACGATCACCTACGACTCGCAGGCGGGGGTGATCGGCTCGGACGTCCTGCGGGGCCTCGGCGGGATCGAGGACCTGAGCAAGCCGGACGTGAACAAGGGCGAGGTGGTGGTGCAGTCCGAGCCGGAGGCCGGCCAGCCCACGCTCCAGTTGAAGGACGTCGAGGAGGACTACTACACGGCGTACAACAGCATCCGGGTCGAGGCCCGCTACACCACGCCGGCCCACGCCGGGGAGTTCCGCGCGGCCCTGGAGGAAATGGGGTTCGTCTACGAGGGCGAGACGCCGGAGTCGAACCTGATCGCCGGCTACCTGCCGATCGACAAGATCAAGGACCTGCCAAGCATCCCGTGGTTCGTGGCGGCGACGCCGGTGTCCAAGCCGAAGACGAAGGCCGGGTCGGTCACCAGTGCCGGCGACGGCATCATCGGCGGGCCGGCCTTCCGGGCGGCGAACAACGTCACCGGGGCCGGCGTCCGGGTCGGGGTGATCTCCGACTCGGTGAACCGGTTCGGCGGCGGCCTGCCGCAGTCGATCGCCAGCGGCAACCTGCCGCCGAACGTGCTGGTGTTGCGGGACGGGGCGGCCGGCGACTCCGACGAGGGCCGGGCGATGCTGGAGATCGTCCACGACGTCGCGCCGGGCTCGCCGCTGGCGTTCCACACCGCCGACTTCGGCCCGACCGTCTTCACCCGGGGGATCTACGCGCTGGCCCGCGCCGGGGCCCGGGTGATCACCGACGACATCGGCTACGCGAACTCGCCGCTGTTCAACTCCGGCCGCATGGGCCGCGCCGTGGACGACGTGAGCAAGCGGGGGGTGGTGTACACCACGGCGGCGGGCAACGAGGGGGACTTCGGCTACCGGGGGACCTGGAACCCGCTCCAGGCCACGGTGGCGGGGGTCCGCGGTACGTTCATGCGGTTCAGCGTTGACGCGCTACAGCGGTTCCTGCTGCCGGCCAACGCGACGATCGACATCGTCTTCGGCTGGGACTCCCCGTACCTGGAGGGCGGCGACCCCGCCCCGCGGTTCCAGGTGCCCAACGACCTCGACTTCTTCCTGATCGACCCGGCCACGAACGCGATCCTGGCGTCCTCGCGGACGGTCAACCAGGCCACGGACGAGGCGACCGAGCGGATCGTGTTCACCAACGGCAACCAGCCGCGGTCGCTGGCGTTCGCCTTCCAGCTGTTCTCCGGGCCGGCGCCGAGGCGGATCGGTTGGGTGAGCTTCGGCAGTAGCGTCACCACCATCGGAGCCGAGGGCGAGGGCGCGACGACGATGATCGGCCAGGTGCTGGCCGCCAAGGCGATCACCACCGCCGCCGCCGACGCGGCGAGCGGGGCCAACACGGTCGAGTCGTTCTCGGCGTTCGGCGGGCAGATCGACATCAACGCCGACGACCAGGGCCGCCGCTACCCCGTCCCACAGCTGATCATGAAGCCCGAGGTGACGGCCCCGGACAACGTGCAGACGTCGTTCTTCGTGCCGCCGGGCGTCGGCACCCCGGCGCGGTTCTTCTTCCCCGGAACGTCGGCCGCTGCGCCGCACGTCGCCGGCGCCGCGGCCCTGTTGCTCCAGCAACAGCCGCGTGCGACCAACCTGAACGTCCGCGAGCACCTGATCCTGACGGCCCGCGACCTGGGGCCGCGCGGCTTCGATCCCAGGGCCGGTTACGGCCTGATCAACCTCCAGCCGATCGTGTCGGGGGTGCCCGCGTTCGCCGGCCAGTTGGAGCCGAACAACACGTCACTCCAGGCCGTCACCCTGGGGCCGATCGGCCGGCCGGTCTTCACCTTGCTTGGCGTGTCGATCCGGTACAGCCACCTGGGGCTGCCCGACTACGACTGGTACTCCTTCACGGCGGCCAAGGCCGGCCTGCTGGCGGTGAAGCTGGACAACCAGAACCTGGCGCTGCAACTGTTCCTGCCGGTCGGGCCGTTCCTCCAGGAGGTGTACAACGGCACCCCGCTCGCGGCGGGCCAGAAGGTCTACGTCGAGGTCAAGGGCCGGTTGATCGGCCCGAACCGCTACACCGAGGCCGCTACGGGCTGTTCCTGCAGGTGCTCTGAGCAAGATGGGGGCGCGGCCCCGGGGGCCCCCCCCCCTCTCTTGCTCCGGGTGCGGCTCGCGCGGTTTCGTATACACTCACCTGTGTATCCGACCCGCGAAAGGAGCCTCCCCATGACCGCCTCTGCCGCGATCCAGCTGGAAGTCCGCGACGGCGTCGCCGTGGCCACCCTCGACCAGCCCGGCGGCCGGGCCAACACCCTCGGCCAGGCCGTCCTCGGCGAGTTCGAGCAGCTGCTCGGCACGCTGCGGCAGCGGTCCGACGTCAAGGGCCTGGTCCTCCGCAGCGGCAAGCCGGGCATGTTCATCGCCGGCGCCGACCTGAAGGAGCTGGGCGGCGCCAGGCCCGACCCCGAACAGAGCCGCAAGGTCGTGAAGCGCGGCCTCGACATCGTTGCCGGATTCGAGGCGCTGCCGTTCCCGACCGTCGCGGCCATCGACGGCTCCTGCATGGGCGGCGGGCTGGAACTGGCCATGGGCTGCGACTACCGCCTGGCCAGCAACCACCCCAAGACCGAGCTCGGCCTGCCGGAGGTGAAGATTGGCCTGTTCCCCGGCTGGGGCGGCACCCAGCGGCTGACGCGGCTGGTCGGCCCCAACATCGCCGCCGAGATGATTACCACGGGCGAGCCGGCCAAGGCCGACCGTGCCCGCCAGATCGGCCTCGTCTGGGACGTCGTTCCCGCCGAGCGGCTGCTCGACGAGGCGATCGCGCTGGTGAAGTGGGCGGCCACCGACGGCGGCTGGAAGGAGGCGCGGAAGCGGAAGCAGCAGCCGGTTGGCCTGACCGAGGAGCAGGCCAGCTTCGCCTTCGCGGTGGCGAAAGGCCAGGTCCTGGCGAAGACCGGCGGGCAGTACCCCGCCCCTCTGGCTGCGGTGGAGGCGATCTACAAGGGCTGCAACCTGCCCCTGGAGGAGGGGCTGAAGGTCGAGACCGACCGGTTCGTCCCGCTGGTCGGCAGCCCGGTGGCGAAGGCGCTGATCGGCGTGTTCTTCCAGACGCAGCGGCTGGCCAAGGAGACCGGCTCGGCCGACCCGTCGGTCAAGGCCAAGGAGGTGCGCCAGGTCGGCGTCATCGGGGCCGGCATCATGGGGGCCGGCATCGCCGGCGCCCACGTCCGCCGCGGCGTGCCGGCCGCCATGCTCGACAGCGCGCCGGCGCAGCTGGAGAAGGGGATCGGTAACATCACCAAGAGCCTGATGGGCCGCGTCCAGATCGGCCGGATGACCGCCGCCGAGGCGGCGACGTCGCTGGCGATGTTGAGCACGTCGATGACGAACCTGGCACTGGCCGACCGCGACGTCGTCATCGAGGCGATCGTCGAGAACGAGGAGGCCAAGGTCAAGCTGTACGGCGAGCTGGAAAAGGTGCTCCGGCCCGGCGCCATCCTGGCGTCGAACACCTCGACGATCTCGATCACCCGCATGGCGAAGTCGCTGCGCGACCCGAGCCGGTTCGCCGGCCTGCACTTCTTCAACCCGGTGGACCGGATGCAGCTGGTCGAGGTGATCCGCGGCGAGAAGACGTCGGAGGAGACGGTCGTCACGTTGGTGGCGCTGGCGCGGAAGATCAGCAAGACGCCGATCGTGGTGAAGGACTGCCCCGGCTTCCTCGTCAACCGCATCCTGTTCCCGTACATGAACGAGGCGATGCTGCTGCTGGAGGAGGGCGTGCCGCCCCGCACGCTGGACAAGGCGGCGACGGCGTTCGGCATGCCGATGGGGCCGGTCACGTTGCAGGACGTCGTCGGGCTGGACACGTCGCTGTACGCCGGCCGGGTGGTGAACACGGCGTTCGCCGACCGGGCGGTGCCGACGCGCATCCTCGACGACCTGGTCGCCGCCGGCCGGCTGGGCCAGAAGACCGGGGCCGGTTTCTTTAGCTACGCCAAGGGCGCCCGCGGGGCGGACGACCCGGCGCTGGCCGGCTTCCTCGCCAAGGTGAAGCGGCCGGGCAACCCGGAGATGAAGGCCGAGGAGATTCAGGACCGGCTGTTCTTGCCGATGCTGACCGAGGCGACCCGCGTCCTGGCGGAGGGGATCGTCCGCGACCCGGGGGACGTGGACATGGGGCTGCTGTTGGGCATCGGCTTCCCGTCGTTCCGCGGCGGCATCCTCCGCTGGGCCGACACGATGGGGATCGGCCGGGTGATGGACAAGTTGGCGAAGTACGAGTCGCTGGGGTCGAGGTTCCAGCCGACGGAGATGCTGAAGAAGATGGCGGCGGAGGGGCGCGGGTTCTACCCAGGGTGACAAGCCAGCCGGAAAGGCCAGCGAGGGCTTCTTCCTCGCCCGCGCTGGCCCTTCGGGCCGGTGACCCCGGATCACGGGAACCGGACGATGGTCAGGTTCGGCTCCAGCGAGCCGCTGGTCACGATCAGGTCGTTGCTCCCGGCGCCGCCGTCGAGGAAGCCGCGCAGTGAGCCGGTGTTCAGGTTGACGGTCAGGGTGTCGTCGCCGGTGCCGAAGACCACGTTGGCCCGGTAGCTGAGGGCGAGCACGCCGTCGCCCAGCTGGAGGAAGTTCGTGCCGTTGCCGGAGCGCCACAGCAGCGTGCCGCCGACCTGGGCGGTGATCGTGTTGGGGTCGAGCAGCGTGCCGTTGTCGCCGTTGCCGAGGAAGAACCGCAGGTCGCCCCCCACGGTCGGGTTGAACGCCCCGGCGACCGTGTCGCCGAAGTGGTTGACGCCGTTGCCGCCGTAGACCGTCATCGACCCGCCCACGGCCAGCGGGTCGGCGAGGTTGATCATCAGGGAATTCGTGCCGTTGCCCATCTGCACCGTCAGGTTGCCGGCCACCGCGCCGCCGAGGGTGAACAGGTCGAGGGCGGCCCCGGTCGAGGTGAGGGTGGCGTTGCCGCCGACGCTCTGGCCGGCGCCGAGCGTGGCGGTGTTGCCCAGCGCCCCGGCGCCGAGCAGGTTCGCCGTGACGCTGCCGCCGACCGCCCCCCCGGTGCCGATGTCGGTCTCTTGCAGGGTGAAGTTGTCGTCGCTGTTGGTGCCGGTGAAGCTGACGTTGCGGCCGACGACGCCGGAGAGGACGGCCGACACCGGGCTGTTGTCGTTGCCGCCGGCGACGCTGACGGAGCCGCCGACCTGGGTCACCGCCAGGCCGACGCCCTGCCGGCCGACCGCGACGTTGTTCACCGCGACGGCGGTGACGTTGCGGCCGACGACGGTGCCGGCGTCGATGTTGAGGGTGTCGCCAACCGCCGGCAGCGCCCCGGCCGACGGGCGGGCAGCGAACGTCACGTCGGCGCCGACGCGGATCGGCAGCGGCGTCACCGTCAGCGGGGCGGTGCGCAGCGCGCCGATGTTGACCGTCTCGCGGGCGTTGCCGCCGAGCACCGTGATCGAGCCGCCGACGCGGCCGGCCCCGCCGCCGGCGCTGTCGAAGACGTCCACCGAGTTGTTGTCGAAGGCGAACGGCCCGGTGTAGCCGTTGCCCAGCTGGAGCAGCAGGTTGCGGCCGATGCGGCCGGCGTTGAGGTCGATCTTGACGTCGGCGGGGCGGTGGGCCAGCTGGACCGTCAGGTCGCCGACCACGTTGAAGTTGCCGAGGAACTTGCCGTTGTCGGTGACCTGGAACAGGGTCGGCAGGGCGCCGACGCGGGTGACGTCCAGCTCGCCGGTGGGGACGCCGCGGATGGTCAGGTTGCCGGCCTGGTAGAACAGGCTCAGCGCCGGCGCGAGCCGGTCTTCGAGCCGCTCCAGCCTCACGGGGCGCGCGCGGTGCTGCTTCATGGGGTCTCACTCCACGTCGAGGGGATGAGGGTGCGACGGCGCGGGCCGCGTCGTGTCCCGCGGGTGCCGCGTGTTGTTCCGATCGATGGCGAACTGAGGGTCGATCTTACCGCTCAATCCGGATCGCCGTTAGCGGTTTTGGCGGGGCCGCCGCGAGAAGTGGCGGGGGATGGGCTGGTCACCGCGCCTATAGCGAATGTGTCGGAGGGACCGCACGGGACCGACGAGACGGTTGTGCGCCCCGTGCGGATCGCATGGCCGGTGGTGTCATGACCTGCCCAGGAGTAAATCGGCGGCCCAGCAGCCCGGCGCGTGCGGCCGGTCCTGACGCAGGTGACCCAGCAGCGCCGCCTCGCCGCAGCCGGCGTCCTCGAGCGCGTCGGCCAGCACCGGCAGCGCGGCGTAGTCCTGATTGGCTACAACGCCTTCGAGGATTCGTCGCGCCAGTCCGCCGTTGGCGCGGAGCCAGAGGTGCTTGACCGTGACCGTGCGGAACGGGTCGGCGACGACCTCGCGGAGCGCCTCCGCTGAGGCCGCGGCGGCGCCAACTGGGTCCTCACGCCGCATCTGGGCCACCGCCTCCTCGACGGTGTCGGCCGCCGACCCCGCCAGCCACGCGAGGTCGGAATGCCTCGCCGCCTTCTTCAGCTCTCGCTTGGGGATCGCCCCCTCGGCGTAACGCTCCGCCGTCTCGACCGCGAGCTGGTTGCGCTCGTCGAGCATGGCCTCGGGCAGCCGGCGGGCGATGGCGCAGCCGACGAGGCGCAGCTTGCGCTCGCTGAGGGTCGGCTTGACGACGCGCAGCATCTCACCGAACGCGGCGGTGGTGCCCCACGCCGACTCGACGCCGGCCCCGGCCCGCCAGCGCTCGGCGTTCCACGTGTCCGGCGGCAGCCAGCCGTCGGGGTCCTGGTAGAGGTTGTGCCCGGTCGGGTCGCGGAACCACTCCAGCGCGCGGAAGAAGGTTCTCGGGGTCAACTCGAAGTCGTCATGCTCGAAGCGAGGCCCATCGGGGGCGTGGGGAAAGCACACGGCCACGTCGAAGCGGATCACGTGCTCCTGGCGGATGTCGAACGCCCAGTAATCGACGTAGGTTCGGAGGACGCGGAACTCGACCTGCACCTGCCGGTTGAGAGGCGCGACCGTCGAACTGAGATGCCACTGAAGGGCGAAACGGCCCTCCCCCGACAGCTCGTGCTCGACCTCCGCCGTGACGCGCCAGCCGTGGTCGGGCAGCCGGCGGCGCAGCTCTTCCTGGAACTGGCGCATTGGTCTTCCCCGTTGGCCTCGCTTGTCAGACAGCAAGGGTGGCGGCCGGGTTCGACCGCCAATGTTTACGGATTGCCAATGCAGCATGTTTGGGAAGCGACTGAATCACAATCAAGTGGCCGGATGAAACGTGCCGGATAAGCTCCTTGGAGTAGTGAGGACCGAATGATGCGAGTAATCGCGATTCTTGCTGCCAAGGGAAGATTGGCTCCAGGCACAGCCTTGGAGGTTGTACCTGCGGCGTTGCCCGCCGACGCGCCTTCCCGCGACCCGCGTGCTTTCCGGGCTCAGGTTGGCAACCTAGCGAACCCGCGCCGCTCTCTCATCTGGGAGTTCGACGGACAACAGTACTCGCCGACGGAGTTGACCTGCAAACTCTGGCGCGAGTATGGCGTTCTCAACTTTGGGCCATCCTACTACAGCCACTGGCGCATAGTGGGAGCCTCGCGGTCGCTTTGGGACGAGGCGCAGACCAGCTCATCCTGAATCAGCCGATCCTTCGGCAACCGACGGTTGTCTGCCTGCCGTTCCATCACCGCAGGTTCAGGTCCACCTTCGCCACGACCAGCCGCTTGCGGTCGCCGCGCTTCTGCAAGTCCTCCAGCATCACGGCCAGGCTCGGCGTCACCCGGCGGTTCCACATGCCGCGCAGGCCCACGCGGATGCTCACCGGCTTGTCGAAGTCCACCAGGTACTGCCCCGCCGCGTTGCGGCCGAACCACACCGTCAGCTCGTTGACCCCCGAGCCCTTGATCGTGATCTCGTTGGCCACCGGCTCGAACCGCGCCGTCAGCATCGCCGGCGTGGCGAAGCTGTCCCAGCGGTCCGGGGTCACCACGCTGCGTGGGCTGACGTGCGTCGCCTCCAGCCAGTAGAACCGGTTGTCCTCCGCCCGCATCGTGCAGAACTCGTTGCCGAACGGTGTGCCGTTGCCGTCGGTGCCCAGCTGGCGCAGCGGGAACGCCCGCCGCTGGTGCCGCATCCAGTCGAACATGTGCGGCAGCTCCGCCGGGAAGAACTCCGTGCCGCGCCCCTTGTAGTCGATCCACAAGGCCGGGTACGCCCGCTGCACCCAGGCGGTGAACTGCTCGGTCAACAGCTTGTGGTGGTCCGCCCCGCGGGTGCCGGTCACGACGTAGAACGGCAGCATCTGGGCGTTGCGCCAGATGCGCTTGGAGAAGTAGTTCGGGGCGGCCGCCATCGGCAGCACGCCGGCGAACACGTCGGGGTGCGTCAGGCCGATGTCGAACGCCCCCTTGCCGCCCTCGCCCAGGCCGAACAGGAACACCCGGTCGGAGTCCACCTGGTAACGCCGCCGCAGGTCGCGGATGGCGTTCATCACGGCGCCGTGCTCGTAATCGGTGTAGTGGTACTCGTTCTCGTTCTTGTGGCTCCACGCCGGGGCGGCCAGGATGTAGCCGTGGTCCGCCGCGTGCCTCTCGAACCGCTCGATGAGCACCTCCGGCTTCTCGCCGCCGTCGTGCAGCAGCACCAGCACGGGGTACTGGCGGTTGGGGGTGTACTCCGGCGGCAGCTTCACGAGGTACGACGTCGGCCGGCGGCTCGACCCGGTTGTCCACTCGACCACCTTGGTCGAGGTGTCGGGGGCCGGCTCGGCCGGCGGCAGGTGGTCGATCATCTGGGCGATCTCGTCCAGATCGACGCGCGGCGTCACCTGGCCGAGGTAGCCTTCCAGCAGCTTGCGGCGCGGGCCGGACTCCGGCTCGCGCAGGTAGTCCAGCACCATCTGCCGGGTCTTCCACAGGTTGACGGCCGCCTCCGGCCGGGCCTCGGCCGACGGGCTGCCGAGCAGCCACCCGGTCACAGCCAGGCTCAGCAGCTGGTCCGGGCCCAGGGCAGGCTTCTTGTCGCGCGCCTTCTGCCGCGTCGCGTCGCGGAACTGGCCGAGGAAGGCGTCGAGTCGGCCCGCCGTCGCCGGGTGCAACTCCGCCCGGATGGCCTTCGCGGCGGCGACCAGCGCCTTGCCCTCGGACGTGGTGGTCGCCTCGAGGATCGTCACGTCCAGCGCCCGGGCCGTCTGCGCCGTCTGCTCGGCGGAGGCGGCGAGCCTGGACCGCATCTCGCCGACGTCGGCCAGGATGCGGTCGCTGACGTTCATTGTGGGGAAGCGGGTCAGCCGCTTGCGGACGGCGTCGTGCCGGCCGGCCTGGTACCAGTTCTTGACCTCCTCCCACTCGTCACGCACCCTCGTCCGCTCGATCAGGCCGCGGGCCGTGGCGACGCGCTCCTTCTGGTCGGGGAAGTCCTTCAGCAGCCGGTCCAGCTCCCTCTCGGCGTGGTCGAGCCAGCCGGCCTGGGCGAGGAAGTCGCAGAGGCGGAACCGCTTGGTGACGGCCTGCGGCAGCGTGTCCTTGGGCGACTCGGCCAGCGCCCGGCTGTTCCGCAGCAGTTCGATGACCGTCCCCGGCTCCCACTCGCGGGTGAGGTAGGCGGCGCTCCAGCGGAACTTGGTGATGGCGTCCACCCGGGCGTAGTACGGCGACAGCGTGGCGATCGCCTGGCGGACGCCGACCCGGGGCATGTCCGGGCTCTTGAACCAGTAGTCGCGCTCCCACTTCTTGACGTCCCACTGGCCGACCTCGGCCACCTCCAGGTGGGGCGGGAAGATGCGCGGGTTGAGGAGGAGCTTGCCGGGGTGGCTGATGACGCGCTCCTCGGTCGGGGCGGGCAGCGTCTCGATGATGCGCACCTGGGCCGGGGCGAAGGTGATCCGCCGCGGGCCGTCGTCGATGGTGAAGAACCCCTTGGGGATGGCGATCATGTCACGGCTGACCGGGTCGAACTCGGCGCGGACCTCGCGGCGAACGGACCCCTGTAACACGTGGCCGTCCTTGAGGAAGATCAGGTCGGCGCGGGTGGGCGCGGTGGCGACGAGAAGGGCGACGGCGGCGAGCGTGAGGCGCGGCGCGAGAGGCATCGTGGTGCTCCTGGTGGCGAGGCGGCCTCTCTTCCCCGGTAAGGCCGGTGGCATTTTCCCAGGCGGCAGGGCTTCTCGTCAAGCGACCCGTTGCGTCGGGGCCGAAGAAGTCCCAGAATAGGGAGAGAGTTACACCGAGGACGCCGTCGCCGCGCGGGAGCCTCGCCCCCATGCCGATCCGATTCCGCTGCCCCCATTGCGACCAGCTGCTGGGCATCGCCCGGCGGAAGGCCGGCGCCCACGTGCGCTGCCCGTCGTGTCGCCGCGACGTCGCCGTGCCGGCCGAGGACGAGCCGTCGCGGCCGGACGCCCCCGCCCTGCCGCCGCCGGTGGCCCCCCGCCCCGGCAGCGGCGCGCCGGCGCTGTTCGAGCAGGACGACTTCGAGCAGCTGCTGCACGGCTCGGTCGGCCCGTCGGTGGTGGAGCCGCCGCGGAATCGCGGCAGTGCCGTGCGGACGCCGGCGCCCGGCGGTCCGAGCAGGCCCGCCGGCGGTGGCCGCGCTGCGGCGTGGGCCCCGGCCCTGGACCCCCTGCCGCCGGGGCGTGGTGCTGTCGCCGTCCCGGGCGACGGTACTGGCGGTGGTGATGATCCTGCTTTTGGCGCTGGCGTTCGCGCTGGGCATCGTCGTCGATCGGTTCGCGCTGTGAGCTACGACCCCGCCAGGTCCGGGCCCAGCGCCCGCCCGGTGGCCTGCATCGGCGAGATGTAGACCGGCCCGCGGTGCCGGGCCAGGCCCGGGTGCAGCCGCAGCCGGTACAGGCCGAAGCGCAGCCGCTCGTCGCGGCCCTCGTCCTGCGTGCGCTCGCTCTCGGCCAGCTTCTCGCTCTGGGCGTACCCCAGGAAGCGCGGCGCGCTGTACCGCCGGGTGATCACGAACACCTCGTTGGCCACGCCGTCGCGCAGCAGGAACGACGGGTGGTGCAGCAGCTCGGCCCGGCCGTCGAGGTAGTACAGGAACCATGACGTCCCCAGCGGTCCGCAGTCGTCGTAGACCACCAGCGGCGCCCCGCTCGGGACCGCCTCGCGGACCCGCCCCAGGAAGGCCAGGTCGGCGGCGAACCGGTCGTCCAGCAGCGGCAGGGCCGCGTGGCCGAGCCAGTGCAGCGGCACCAGCAGGGCGAACAGGGCGATCGAGGCGACGCGGAGGTCCGGGCGGCTGAGGATCCACCAGTACGCCAGCACGACCAGGGGCCACAGCACCAGGGCGGCGGGCAGGAGTCTCCCCAGCGGGGCGCCGGCGAGGGCCAGGGCGACCTCGCCCGGCAGGGCCACCGTGACCAGCAGCGGCCAGGGGCGGTCGAGCCAGTTGACCGTCGGCAGCCACCGCCACAGCCGCACCAGGCCCACCGCCGACAGCACCGCCCATGGCGCCGTGGCCTGGAGCAGGTAGTGGTGGTGCTTGCCCTGCGGCAGTGAGAAGAACGCGATCGGCACCAGCGCCCAGCACCACAGGAACCGCTCCGGGGTCCGGCCGTGGCCGAAGGCCTGCCTCCCGGTGACCGCCAGGCCCAGGAACGCGACGAGCGTCCACGGGAACAGGTTCAGCGGCAGGTGGCCGAGGTAGTACCACCACGGCTCGATCATGTAGCCCTGATTGTACCTCCCGGCGTAGTCATGTTTCCACAGGTCGATAATGTCCGGATAACGCCAGTAGGCGGAAAGCGCCCACGCCGAGGCGGCGGCGGCGAACGCCAGCCAGCCCGGCAGCCAGACGTAGCGGCGCACCAGCGCCCAGCGGTCGCCGCCGAGGAGCAGGTAGGCGGCGACCGGCAGCAGGATGAACAGGTCGCCGAAGAACAGCCCCTTCGCCAGGTTGGCCAGGCCCAGCAGGACGAAGAAGGCCAGCAGGGCGAACGGCCGCCTTCCCACGAAGACGAAGAAGCCGCCCTCGCCCTCGGCGGGGCGGCGGCGGAATTCGAGATAGACGAAGAGGGCGATCGCCGAGGTGACGATGCCGCAGAGGAACATGTCACACTCGGGCCCGGTCGCGTAGTGGGTGAACTCGCGGGTCGTCGCCAGGGTCAGGCCGGACAGGAGGCCGACGCCCCGGCCGTACCACACCGACGCCATCCAGGCCACCAGCAGGACGCAGCCGACGGCGACGCACAAGGGCGCCAGCCGGTAGGCCGGGGCCGAGTCGCCCAGCGCCTCGACGAAGGGGATGGTGAGCCAGAACGGCAGGGGCGGGCGTTCGAGCCACGGCCGGCCGCCGTAGTGCGGGATGACGTAGTCGCCGTCGGCCCGCATCTCGCGGATGTTGACGCAGCCGACCGTCTCGTGGGACGTCAGCGTCCGGTCGAACCAGACGGCGAAGCCGAACAGGAACAGGCAGTAGGCCGTCAGGATGAGGTAATCGGCGCGGCGCAGTGGCGTGGTCATGCGTCAGGCTCCCTCCGGCGGGGCGGCCCCGGCGACGGCCGGCGCCCTGGCCTCGGCGAGCGGAGATACCCGGGCCGGCTGCGCCAGGTCAAGGCGAGACTCCGGCTTGACACGGCGTGCCGGCCTGGGTATCTCGGCCGGCCTGACAGGGAGGTCATGGCATGAAGCGGCGTCACGCATGGCTGGGTGGGGCGGGGCTGAGCAGCCTCTTGCTGGCCGGTTGCTTGCTCCAGCAGAGTTCGGTCCGCCCGCCGAAGCCCGCGGAGGGCTTCACCCCGACCGGGGAGGGCAACGCCAAGCTCGCCTCGGCCGCCGGGGACGGCGACCCCGCCGTGCCGGCCCCGCCCGCGCCGCCGTCGGACTACCACACCTGGGAGGGCGCCCCACTGCCGGAGCCAGCCGCCCCGAAGCGCGAGGAGGCCAGGCCGGTCGCGACGCGCAAGCTCCAGCCGCCGGAGGAGCCCGCACCGCCGGCGCCGGCGGCGCCCAAGCCGACCCCGGAGGCCCCCCTGGTCGCCGCCCTGCGCTGCGCCGTCGAGAAGCACCCCGACGAGGCGAAGCGGCTGCTGGAGAAGTATGACCACAACGACCGCGAACTGCTGCTGGGGCTGGTGCGGCTGACGGCCGACCTGGGCGAGGGCGAGCTGAAGCGGCTGTCGCCGGAGGAGATGACCAAGGCGGTCGAGCAGCTGTCGGCGGTGACGAGCGGGCTGCGGCGGAAGGCGCCCCTGGTGTTGGACAAGGCCTGCTTCTGCAAGAAGATCCAGGGCTTCGGCCGGTACGAGCCGTGGGGCGAGGCCCACGAGTTCCAGGCCGGCAGCGACGGCAAGCCCGGCGAGCGGGTGCAGGTCTACGCCGAGGTGCGGAACTTCGCCAGCAAGGCCGGCGGGGGCCGCCACGAGACGGTGCTGGAGAGCCGGCTGGAGATCCGCGACGCCCAGCGGAACGAGATCGCCAACATCGACCTGGGCCGGTGCGTCGATCACAGCCTGACGCCGCGGCAGGACTACTTCCTGAACTTCCAGCTGCACGTGCCGCCGAAGATGCCGCCGGGGCTGTACACGCTGTGGCTGAAGGTCAAGGACGTCAGCAGCGACCCGCCGCGGGAGACCAGTTGCTCGCTCGACTTCAAGGTCCGCGCCGCCGGCGGCGAGGACGACGCGGCGGGCGGGGGGCGCTAGCCCCTGTCGCGGCGGAAGACCAGGCACAGGTGCCCGGGGTCGTCGCCGGGCGGGAAGGCCCGCGGCCGCTCGCCGGCGCCGGGCGGGGCGGGGCACCAGATCAGGTGGTCGCCGTCGAACTCGTAGATCGCCAGCGCCGTCTTGCCGCGGTGCGGCTCGGGGCCCTCGTCGATCCGCAGGTCCATGGCGCGCGGCCGGCTGGTCGGGTCCAGCGAGCAGGTGCCGACGTAGGTGTCGCCGTTGCGGAAGCGCATCGTGAAGTGCCCGCCGGAGATGAGCAGCTGCGCCTCGCGCTGGCCGGAGACAAAGGACCAGGAGCCTTGCAGGCGTTCCAGGTCGCGCCGCGCGGCGTCCTCGCGCACGCGGTCCCGATCGACAATCATGGTCACGGAGAGACCTCCAAGCCAGGGCCCGAGGGGGAAGGGGCCGCCTCGTCCCGGTCGGGAGGAGGCGGCACGACGGATGCAGTCGGTCAGGCGGCTTGATCGTGATGATACTCTCCCGGCGGAGGGCCGCCAAAGGAAAAGTCGTCCCTCTCAGGCGGTGTTCCCCTGCTCGAAGGCCAGGTTGGTCCCGGTGACGTAGCTCGACTCGTCCGAGGCGAGGTAGAGGATCGCCAGGGCCACCTCCTCCGGCTCGGCCCACCGGCCGTGCGGCGACTGCCTCGCCATCGCGGCGAACGCCTGCTCCTCGCCGCCCTCCCTGGCCATCAGCTCCTGGAAGAACGGCATGGACCGCCACATCGGCGTCTTGACGCCGGACGGCGAGACGGTGTTGACGCGGATCGGCTCGTTGGCCCGCAGGCACTCCAGCGCCACCGCCCTGGAGAGCATGATGACGCCCGCCTTGCTGGTGCAGTAGGCGCTGGCGGTCGGCTGGGCCTTCACGCCGGAGACCGAGGCGACGTTGACGATGCTGCCGCCGCCGGGGTGGGCGCGCAGGGCGCGGACGGCGTGCTTGGTGCCGAGGAAGACGCCGTCGAGGTTGATCGCCAGCACCTTGCGCCAGTCGGCGAGGCTGAGGTCGGCGATCGGCGCCGCGTGCGACACGCCGGCGCTGTTGACGAAGGCGTCCAGCCGGCCGTGGCGGGCCAGCACGTCGTCGAACGCCTGGATCCAGTCCGGCTCGGAGGTGACGTTGAGCGGTCGGCTCCAGGCGCCGTGGCCGGCCTCCTTCGCGGCCTGCCCGGCGGCGTCGGCGTGGAGGTCGGCGAGGCAGACGGTCGCGCCGTGCCGGGCCAGCAGCAGGGCCGTGGCCCGGCCGATGCCGGAGGCGGCGCCGGCGACGAGGGCGACCTTGCCGGCGACGCGGCCGGAGGGGGTGGTCATGGCGTGCTCCCCAGGGTTTGTAGCCAGCGGGCGAAGCGCGTCGGCGGGCCGGTCACGCTCACCCGACAGAGGTGGACGCGCGTCGGCAGCCGCTCGAAGGTGAGGGTTCGGGTCGGGCCGCGGCCGGGGTAGGCGAGGACCGCATCGGCCGCGCCCAGCAGCCCGGCGTAGGCCAGCACCTGGTACAGGTCGTCGCTGTCGGGGCCGGCTTCGTCAGGGCGTTTCCACTTGGCGTCGATCACGAGGCGAACGCGCTGGTCGCGCTCCAGGGTGACGTCGGGCCGCACCGTGACCGCCGGCTCGCCGACGTGGTAGACGCGCTGGGCCTGCACGGCGGGGCCGAACGCCTCCTCGGCGGCGCGGGTGACGTAGCGCTCGAACCAGCGTTCCAGCGAGACCAGCAGCGCGGTCGGGCCGGCCGCGCTGGAGCCGGCGACGCTGGTCAGCACCAGGCACAGGTCGATGAGCGGCTGGTACCCCGGCGGCACCGGTTCGCGGGCGAGGGCTTCCGCGGGCAACTCGACGTCACTGACCGGCTCGAACGCCGCCCAGGCCTGGCGCAGCCTCGCCCGCACCTCATCGCCCAGCAGCGGCGAGGCGGCGAGGCGGGCGGCGAGGGCCTTCGGCACCTGGTTGCACGGCACGTCGGCGGTGAAGTCGTCGAGCCGGCTGTGCAGCTGGGTGTCGCGGCCGGGCGGCCGGCGCAGCTGCTCGGCCAGGTCGAGCCGGCCGGCGAGGTACGGCCCCTGGTGGGAGCGCTCGTGGTAGCCGCGGTGCAGCCCGGCGGCGGCGCGCTCGAGCATCCGGCGGGCCAGCTGGTCGGCCAGGGCGTCGAGGAGGTCGCCCGACGGGCGGACGGCACCGGACTCGCGGTCGAACGGGTAGAGGAGGTTGGCGACCGGGATCTTCGCCTCGATGACGACGCGGCGGCGCGGGGTGAGGACGACGCCGGCGACGCCGGCCGGCGTGACGCGCCAGGTGTGCCGGTCGGCGGTCGGGGCGAGGTCAAGGTGGGCGCGGTGGTGTTCGAGGAGGTGGCGGACCTCGTCGGGGGCCAGCCGGCACAGCCGCGGCCGGCGCTCGCGCAGGCGCAGTGTACTCACTTCTTCCTCTCCGCCGCCAGGCCGCGGTGCGGGACGTCCCACAGGCGGTAGCCGAGGTCGGTGCCGGGCCGGGGTTTGTTGGGGTGGCGGTCGATGGTGCCGCCGTCGTCCTTGCCGTCGAGGCCGACGGAGTAGGTCGTTATGCCGTCGGCGTGGCGGACGTGGCGGAGCGGCTTGCCGTCGAACGGGTCGAGCGGCACCGCGTCGAGGTAGGTCGGGGCGAGGTCGCCCAGCGACGCCGGCCAGGCGCCGTGGGCCAGGCGGTAGCGATCGGCGGCCACGGCCGCCCGCAGCGCCCGCAGCAGCGCTTCGGCGCGGCGGAACTCTCGGCTGGTGCCGTTGATGGCGTGCATCAACTGGTAGCGGACCGGGCGGTCGTACCGGGTCAGGTGGCGGTGGGCCTCCCGTTCGACGTCGGCCATCGGCCCGTCCTGCTCGTGGGCCGGCAGGCTTGCGGCGGCGATGGCGCGGGTCATCAGCTGGAGCACCTCGGGGTGCTCCTTGAGCACCTCCAGCCGGGCCTGCCAGGGGGCGATGTCCGCGTACCAGGACCAGGAGGGGGGTGGCGCGATCGAGGTGTAGTTGAGGGTGCTGTCGAACGGGAAGCGCCCCTGCTCGACGCCGGTCAGGGCCTGGTGGAGGGTGGCGCGCCGGACCCGCATGTAGACGAGCTGCGTGGGG
>JAXMAW010000063.1:0-34929 GCA_046350195.1 Gemmataceae bacterium | reverse complement strand
CCGGTCTACGCCGAGCATGCCCTCTGCCGCGACCCGCACGAGCGGCTGTTCGCCTTCGGGGATTGGTACGACGGGTTGTACCTCTCGGCCGGCGCCGGCGACGAGGACCGCGAGCAGCAGCGGCGGTTCCACGCGGAGGTCGATCGGTGGGTGGCGTGGCGCGACGGCAGGGGCCGTAAGGCGTTCACCCTGCCGACCGCCGCAGGGTCGGACGACGCCGAGGTGACGGCGCTCGACCGGCTGTCGATGGCCGAGTGGATGGCCCGGCGCAAGCTGACCTCGCGCCGCCTGCTCTGGGCGGTCGATTACGGCTGCCGCGACGATTACGGGGCCCAAATGGAGGACACCAGCGCCTGGGCGGGGCTGTTTTACTTCGCCTCCCGCCGCCGGGCCCCCGGGGCCGAGCCGCAGCCGCTGTTGACCTGGCCCGAGGGCAACGGCCGGCTGGTCCGCCACCTCGCGGGGAAGGCCAGGCGCCAGCTCAGGCTCGATCTCGCCGTCGCCGACGTCCACCCCTTGGATCCGAACGGCGTCGAGGTGACGGCCGTCTCCGGCCGGGAGTCGCGCGTCGTCGGCTTCCGCGCCGAGCAGGTCATCTTCGCGGGACCGCACTTCCTCACGCGGTATGTGCTGCGGCCGTACCGCCTCGACCCGCCGGCGCACGTCAGGCGGTTCGAGTACGGCTCGTGGATGGTGGCCAACCTGCACCTGTCGGCCCGGCCGCGGGAGCGAGGCATCCCACTGGCATGGGACAACGTCCTGTACGACAGCCCGTCTCTGGGTTACGTCGTCGCCACCCACCAGGCGGGCCTCGACTTCGGGCCGACGATCCTCACCTACTACTACCCGCTGACGGCCAGCAGTGCGCTCGCCGCCCGGCGGCAGTTGCTGGAACTGGGCCGCGACGAGTGGGCCGAGCTGGCCCTGGCCGACCTGGAGCGCGCCCACCCCGACCTGCGGCCGCTGGTGACGCGGATCGACGTCATGCGCTGGGGCCACGCGATGGTCCGGCCGAGCCCGGGGTTCGTCTGGGGGCCGGCGCGGCGGGAGGCGAGCAAGCCGTACCGCGGCATCCACTTCGCCCACAGCGACCTGAGCGGCGTGGCGCTGTTCGAGGAGGCGTTTCACCACGGGCTCCGGGCCGCCGCGGAGGTGCTGAAGGCGCGGGGCGCTGGCGACGCGGCGGCGCGGTCATAAACCAGACCGTATGGGATCGCCCGTCCGCCAGGAGGGTGTGGGAATGTCCGTCCGCACGATCGTGTTCGACTTCGGCAACGTGATCGCGTTCTTCAGCCACAAGAAGGCCGCCCAGCAGCTCGCCCGCTTCGCTCGCCGGCCCGTCGAGGTGGACAAGATCGTTCACTTCCTCTTCTACACCGACCTGGAACCGATGCTCGAAGTCGGGCATCACTCGCCCGCCGAGCTGCTCAGGTTAGTGCGGAAGGAGTTCGACCTCGGCGGGAGCGACGAGGAGCTGGCGCACGCCTTCGGGGACATGTTCACGGCCAACGAGCCGGTCTGCCGGCTCGTTCCGGAGCTGCAAGGGCGCTACCGCCTCGCCCTGCTGAGCAACACCAACGACCTGCACTACCGCCTGTTCCGCCGCCAGTTCGCCACCACGCTCGACCGGTTCGACTACCTGTTCACGTCGCACGAGGTCCGCCTGCGGAAGCCCGACCCCGAGCTGTTCCGGTACGTCAACAAGCGGCTGGGCGGGGCGCCGGGCGAGTTCCTGTTCATCGACGACCTGCCGGGGAACATCGACGCCGCCCGCGCCCACGGCTGGCAGGGGGTCGTGTATCATCCAGACGTCGATTTGCGGCAACAACTCTCCCTGGCGGGCGTGACCTTCGCCGCCGGGTAGCTCCGAGGTGCACATGAACCCCATCGAGAAGGCCGACCCGCAAGTGTGGGAAGCGATCCTGGCCGAGAAGCGCCGCCAGCAGACCGGCCTGGAGATGATCGCGTCGGAGAACTACACCAGCCCCGCGGTGCTGGCCGCGCAAGGCTGCGTCCTCACCAACAAGTACGCCGAGGGCTACCCCGGCCGTCGCTACTACGGCGGCTGTGAGTACGTGGATGTGGCGGAAAAGCTGGCCATCGACCGCGCCCTGAAACTGTTCGGCGCCGAGCACGCCAACGTGCAGCCGCACTCCGGCGCCCAGGCCAACATGGGCGTGTACTTCGCCTGCCTGGACCCGGGCGACACCATCCTGGCGATGAACCTGGCGCACGGCGGCCATTTGACGCACGGCATGCACCTGAACTTCTCCGGCAAGCTCTACAAGGTCGTGCCCTACGGCGTGCGGAAGGACACCGAGCGGATCGACTACGACCAGATCGCCGTGCTAGCCCGGCAGCACCGGCCCAAGCTGCTCGTCGCCGGGGCCAGCGCCTACTCCCGGGTGATCGACTTCTCGCGGCTGGCCGAGATCGCCCGCGAGACGGGGATGCTGTTCCTGGTGGACATGGCCCACATCGCCGGCCTGGTAGCCGGTGACCAGCACCCCAGCCCGGTGCCGTGGGCCGACTTCGTCACGTCCACGACGCACAAGTCGCTGCGCGGGCCGCGGGCCGGCTTCATCCTGTGCAAGAAGGACTGGGCGGCGAAGGTGAACCAGGCGGTGTTCCCCGGCATGCAGGGCGGCCCGCTGATGCACGTCGTCGCCGCCAAGGCGATCTGCTTCGGCGAGGCGCTGCAGCCGGCGTTCCAGGGCTACGCCGCCCAGGTCGTCGCCAACGCCCGGACGCTGGCCCACGAGCTGACTCAGCGACAGTTCCGCCTAGTCTCCGGCGGCACCGACAACCACCTGCTGCTGGTGGACGTGACGGCGCGCGGCCTGACCGGCAAGCAGGCGGAGAAGGCCCTCGACGCGGCCGGCATCACAGTGAACCGCAACGGTATTCCGTTCGACACCCGACCGCCGCTGGACCCGTCCGGCATCCGCATCGGCACGCCGGCCCTGACGACGCGCGGCATGCGCGAGACGGAGATGCGACAGATCGCCGGCTGGATAGGCGAGGTTCTGAGCGCCCCCGACGATACCGCCGTGCAGCAGCGCGTCCGGGCGCAAGTGAGGGAGCTGTGCCAGCAGTACCCGGCGCCGGCGGAGCAGGCCTGATTCCTCCGCGGGCGGATCAGGCCGGGCCCTGGCCGTAAATGTGCTGCACCGGCGTCCTGTGGCCCCAGACGATCTGCTCGCGCGTCAGGCCGAAGGCCGCGGCGATCCGGTCGCGGTCCTCGGGGCTGGGTGTCCACCGGCCCAGCAGGATCGCCGCGACCCGATGCTCGTCCACGCCGGAGCGCTCGGCCAGCTGCCGGGCGTCGAGGCCGTGCTCGGCGCACAGCCGGTCCACCGTCCTCAGAGCCTCAGCCATCTGTCACCTCCCTCATGGCATCCCGCCCCGATCCCCATAGAATCCTGCGCGGCTAGGTTGTCCTCCCGGAGTACACCGATGAGCTGGCAGCGTGGGGTCGTGGGCGTCGTGGCGCTGGCGGGCGCCTTCGGGCTAGGGTATGAACTCGGCGGGCGGCGCGAGTCGGCCACGCCGCGCCTGGAGGCCGCCGCCGCGGCGGAGTCGCCGGCGGTCAAGGGCTGGGTCAAGGGCAAGGGCTGGGGCTGGGTCTGGGGCAAGGACGACGAGGTCGGCGCGCTCAACGCCATGACCCCGGAGACCACCCGGGCCGCCCTGGGGCTGGTCAGGCAGGGCAAGGTCTACGACCTCGGCGTCAGCTACGACCGCACGTCCTTCAAGTGGCCCGGCCACAGCCCCGGCGAGGTTTTGACGTTCCGCGGCCCCGAGGGGGTCAAGCGCCAGGGCGACCAGGCGATCATCAATGACCCCAAGGCCAACCCGCACAGAATGGGCTGGCACTCCTCTGCGCTTTTCATCAACGACAACGTCGCCACCCAGATTGACGGCCTGGCGCACATCACCACCGGCGACGACAACCACTGGTACAACGGCTTCCGGGAGGCCGACTGGGGCGGCAACTGGGGCGTCCGCAAGTGCGACGCCACGACGATCCCGCCCATTGTCACCCGCGGCGTGATGATCGACGTGGCCGGCCTGCGCAAGGTAGACGCGCTGCCGTCACACTACAAGGTCACCACCGCCGACCTGCAAGCGGCCCTGGAACGGCAGAAGACCAAGCTCTTGCCCGGGGACACGGTGCTGATCCGCACCGGCACACTGAAGTACTGGGGCGCGGCCGGTAGCGACCACAAGAAGCTCGGCGACCACGACTCGGCCGGCATCGACCTGCCCGCGGCGCGGTGGTTGTGCGAGCAGCAGGGGGCCATCCTGATCGGCTCCGACACGTCCGGGCTGGAGCACTCGCCGGCTCCGAGCGAGGCCAGCACCTTCATCCCGGTGCACCGCTACCTGCTGGTCGAGCAGGGCGTCCACATCGGTGAGTTCCACAACCTCGAAGACCTGGCCCGCGACGGGGTGTACGAGTTCTGCTACGTCTGCACCGTGAACAAGATCCGCGGCACCGTGGCCGGCTTCTGCCTGCGGCCGATCGCCCTTCGCTGACCTGGGGAGCCGCGCACGAAGTAATCGGGTGCGGAGGCGCCCGTCCCTCACGGTAACGTGGCGCGAGCTCGCCATCGACTTCCCGACCGCTTACTTCGTGCGCGGCTCGCCTGCCCCTATTACACCTGAAGAAATGGTAAGTTTGGAGACCGATCCGCAATGACAACCGACAAGCCCTCGGCGGCCGGCGAGCTAATCGCCGAGTTCCTCGGCACCCTGGTCCTGGTCGCCCTCGGCGACGGGGTGGTGGCGATGGTGGTGCTGTTCGCCAAGGACGTGCCCGGCGGCGTGTTCATGGGCGGCTACACGAACATCACGATCGGCTGGGGCCTGGCCGTGCTGATGGGCATCTGTGTCGCCGGTCGGGTCAGCGGCGGGCACCTCAACCCGGCCGTGACGCTGGCCATGGCCGCCTTCCGCGACTTCCCGTGGGCCAAAGTTGCTCCGTACATGGCGGCCCAGACCGCCGGGGGGTTCGCCGGTGCCGCCCTGGTCTACGTCAACTACCTGCCGAAGTTCCACGAGTTCGACCCCGACCTGAGCAAGACCGCGTCAGTCTTCGCCACCGTACCAGGCTATGAGGGGACCTGGGCGTTCGGCCTGCTGGACCAGGTCGTCGGCACGGCGCTGCTGATCGGCCTGATCCTGGCCATCACCGAGCCGAGGAACCCGTTCATGCACCCCACCCTTCACCCGCTGCTGATCGGCCTCGTCGTCGTCGCCATCGGCGTCTCCTGGGGTGGCATGCACGGCTACGCCATCAACCCGGCCCGCGACCTCGGCCCGCGGCTGTTCACCCTCGTTGCCGGGTTCCAGAACACCGGGTTCGTCAACGGCGTCTTCCTCGTCCCGATCGCCGGCCCGTTGCTGGGCGGGCTGCTCGGCGCGGCCGTGTACGACCGCGCCATCCGGCCGTATGTCCCGACAAGCGCCGGCGGTATGAGTTACTCGCCGCGCGTCTCGCTCTCGTAGTACCGCACCAGGTGCTGGTTGTCGAGCCGGTTGACCTTCACGTCCACCGGCCCGACGTCCAGCGGCAGCACGAACAGCGACGCCAGCGTTGGCCCGTCCAGGAACCGAAGCCCGGCGGGCAGCCGGCCGCGCGGCAGGTCGAACTCGCCCTTTTTCGCCAGGGCGAATCCCCAGATGCCGAACGACGGCATCGCCGCGTGGTACGGCCGCACCGCGAAGCCGGCCGCCTCCAGGGTGCGGACGATGCACCAGTACGACTTGCGCGTCGCCAGCGGCGACGTCGCCTGGATGGCGACCGCCCCGCCGTCGGACAGTCGTTGCCGGAGCAGCCGGTAGAACCGCGTCGTGTAGAGCTTGCCCAGCGAGAAGTGGTGCGGGTCGGGGAAGTCGATCAGCACTACGTCGAACGTCTCGTCGGCGCGCTCCAGCCAGATCAGCGCGTCCTCGTTGACCACCGTCACCCGCGGGTCGTCGTAGGCCCCCCGGTTCAGCCGAACGAACGGCGGCAGGGTGCTCGCCAGGCGGGTCATCTCCGGGTCGATGTCCACCAGCGTGGCGTGTCTCACCGACGGGTAGCGTAGGGCCTCGCGCAGGGCCAGCCCGTCGCCCCCGCCGAGGATGAGGACGCGCCCGGGAGACTTCGCCGTCAGCATCGCCGGGTGGGCCAGCGCCTCGTGGTAGCGGTACTCGTCCAGCGAGCTGAACTGGAGGTGGGCGTTGAGGTGCAGCTGGAACCCCTGCCGGTTCTCGGTGACGACGATCCGCTGGTAAGGCGTCGTCCTCGCGAACAGCACCTTGCCGTCGAACTGCTCCTCCTCGGCCCACTCCATCCAACGGGGCGCCTCGACCAGGGCGTACGACAGCCCCGCCATCAGCAGCAGGGAGCGCACGCGCAGCCCTGTCACGCCGCCCTCGATCAGGGGGCGCAGCAGCCACGTCCCCACGAGCGACACCGCCGCGTTGAGCAGCCCGAAGAACAGCGACGTCCGCATCAGGCCCAGCTGCGGCACGAAGAACAGCGGGAACAGCACCGAGGCGAACAGCGCCCCGAGGTAGTCGAATGTCAGCACCCGGGCCACCAGCTCCTTGAACTCCAGCCGGCTGCCGATGATGCGCATCAGCAGAGGCAGCTCCAGCCCGACCAGGGTGCCGACGGCGAAGACGACGCCGTAGAGCAGCGGCACGAAGGCCGCCTGCCGGGTGGTGAGGAGGTACAGCACCGGGACCGACATCCCGCCGACCAGGGCGACGCCCAGCTCGACCTCTAAAAAGGCGCGGGCCAGCCCCTTGTCCAGGAAGCGCGACAGCCACGCCCCCACGCCCATCGAGGACAGGTACAGCCCGATGACCAGCGAGAACTGCGTGATCGAGTCGCCCAGTACGAAGCTGGACAGCGTCGCGGCCTGTAGCTCGTAGACCAGCCCGCAGGTGGCGATGACCAGGACGTTGGCGATCAGCAGGGCCGTGCGGCTCACGACTTGATCGCGGCCGCGAGGATCAGGGCGATGCCGAGGAACACCGAGCCGATGACGATGGCCAGGGCGGTGTTCTGGTCGTCCTCCAGCTCCTTGCGCAGGGAGAACGGCGTGAACTTCTGGATGACCAGGAACGCCAGCCCGAACAGTCCCAGGCCGAGGACGACGTAGACGATGACCTGGAAGACGTGCCACGAGAGCAGGCTCCAGTCCCACAGGTGCGCGCCGGCGAGTAACATCATTTCCCTCCCAAGCCGCCGCCCCCCCAGCCGGACCGCGTGCCGCCGGAGGAGCCGGAATAGTGGTGATATGTGGTCGATCGCCCCGACCAGCCACTCGACGACGCGCCGACGGCGGCGTTGACCGGCGGCACGGCGCGCGCGACCAGCGGACTGGCGAATTCCCACCCCAGCCATGACGACGCGGCGTAGCCGGTCAGCAGGAGGACGCCGAGAAACTGGTACGCCCGGACGAGCATCGGCGCGGCCCTCAAGTGACGTTGCTGTCCGCCCACCGGCGCGACTCGAACCACAGCTGGTACAGCCCGATGACGAACGGCACCACCCCCAGCAGCAACAGCGTCAGCATCAGCGGGTACGGGTGGGCGATGCCCTGCTCGACACGCGCCTCGGCCGACGTCCCGGCCTTCGGGTCTCGCGGCGACAGGTCGAGCTGGAGTGTGTACTCGCCGGCCGGCACGGCACTGAGGTAAACGAACGCCCGCTGCCCGCCGGTGGTGAGGAAGGCGAAATCGCGCCTCTCGCCGTGAGGCGGTGAGGAGGAAGCGCCCGGGGTCGGCGGCGGGGCCCTCGGCGTCAACGACCCGGCGAGGTGCACCCACCCGGCGTCGGCGCGCGGCGTCAGGCTCACCTGGATGTTGCGCCTAGGCCGCAGCGTGAGTGGCTCTTCCACGATGACCTTGTGGGTGCGCTGGCCCTCCGGCAGCGGCTTCATGTCGATGTTCGCCGAGTAGACGACGGCATGCGGGCTGATCGCGAAGAACAGAAACCCAAGGAGAAGGCTGGCCCCGAGCAGGGCGACCGCGCTCTTGTAGACGCCCGCGTAGGGGAACGGCTGGTTTGGTCCGATCGTCGTGGGGGGGGGCAACGGCGACTTCAGGCCGAACATCCCCTCGACCTCGGACGCCGGCAGGTACGAGGCGAACGACCAGTTGACCTCGCCCTCACCGCCGCCCGCCGTGACCTCCTCGGACAGCATGCCCGGCGCGTTGACGTAGTCGGCGCTGGCCACGGCCTCGCCGGCCTGAACCTTCCAGTAAAACTCGCCGACGACGAAGCCGACGTGGGCTTCCGCCTTCTGGAACAGGCGGTACCACTGGTCGGCGTAGTTCGCCGTCTTGCCGTCCACGCGCACCGAGGCCGGTGGCACCGCCTCGACCCAGTTCCAGTGCCCGTCCGATCGCGTCAGCCAGCGGAAGCCGAGACGCGGCTGGTAGAGCAGGTACTCCTCCCAGGGGAAGTTCACCCCCTCGAACGTGACGTAGCGCTGCAGGAAGCCGATGCAGGTCCACTCCACGCCATCGCGCTGGCCGGCCGCGCCCAGTGGGATCGCCGGCTGAACCGGCGGAGGTTCCAGCGACTTCAGCAACCTGAGCTGCCCCTGCAGGACGTCGGACAGCGCCCCGCAACTGGGGCAGCCGACCCGCTCGCTCCGGTCGGGGGCGCGCAGCTCCAGGGCCGCACCGCACTTCGGGCAGTTGAGCTGCAGCGCGTTGATGCGCGGCTCCATCCCGGGGTAGGTGCGTCGCGCCTTCTGGGGGATGTGCAGCTCGTCGAGCGTCACCTGCCGGCCGACGTAGAGGGTGGGCTTGTCGCCGGAGTAGTCGATGGTGCCGAACTCGCCGCCGGGGCCGGACAGGTCGGCGAACGGCACCTCCTCGCCGGGGACGACTCGGAACGGAATCTCGCCGCTCGCGCCGGCCACCTTGCCGCGGTTCTTCTCGGCGACGGTGAGAGTCAGCCCCCCGACCTCGATGCGCTGCCCGAGTTGGAGTGATTTATACGGGTGCAGGTCTTTGGGCGGCTCCTCCTCGAACGTCATGTAGAACCGGCCCTGCGCCTCGGCGAGCCAACCCCAGCTTCCGTCGGGAAACGCCGCGTACCACTCGTCCCAGACGCCGCCGGCGGGGTGGGCGAACTGGGTGCGGCCGACGAGGTCGAACGGCGTGCCCTCGAAGCTGCCCTTCAGGCCGACGTCGAGCGGCGACTGGGTCTCGACGAGATCGGCGACCTTGCCCAGCGACTCCAGGCCGCGGTCGGACCGGCCGACGGCGGAGCGGCAGTAGGGGCAGACGGTCACGAGCGAGGTGCCGACCTGGAACGTGACGGGCCCGCCGCAGGCGGGGCAGCGCGCCTGGACGCTCACTCCTCACCTCCCCGGCGCAGCTCGCGGACGGTGACGCAGGCGGCGCCGAGTTCCTGCTTAAGGGCGGCCTCCCACGGCCATGGCGGGCGCGGCCGACAGCAGTGCAGGTTGAAAGTGGCGACGCCGTGCTCGGGGTAGGTGTGGCAGGCCAGGTGCGACTCGGTGAGCAGGTACAGGCCGGTGATTCCGCCGGGGTCGGGAAACTGGTGCCAGGCGCCGTTGCCGACCACCCGCAGCTCCAGCTCCCGCAGCACCCGCTCGCAGAGGGCGCGCAGCCGGGCCGCCTCCCGCAGCGCGGCGGCGCGGCAGCCCGAGGCGTCGATCAGCCATTCGGTCCCGACCTGCATTCTTCCCCCTCGACCTGGCGTGGTGAGGGAGAAGATATGCGCGGCGGAACGGATCGACGAGGAGCTAGACGGCCAGGCCTCACCCCGCCGGCTTCCCGTCGCGGTGGTACAACCCCACGCCGGCAGCCAGCACCGCGCCACCCAATAGGTAGCCCCCCACGACGTCGCTCACCCAGTGGGCCCCCAGGTAGACCCGGGCGACCCCCACCAGGACGACCAGCCCGCCGAACAGCGTCAGCAGTGGCCAGCGCAGCCAGGGGATTTTCACCAGGGAAAAGGTGAGGTAGCAGAGGAATCCGAAAAAGACCACATAGTGCACCGTGTGCCCGGAAGGGAAGCTGTAAACCTCCTTGACGTCCTCCAGGAGCACGTTTACCACGTCCGCCGAGGGGCGCGGCCGGCCGATCAGGTTCTTGAGGCCGACCTTGAGCCCCTGTCCCACCAGGACGACCCCGAGGAGAAAGGCCGCCTCGCGCCTGGCCCGTAGCGCCACCAACCCCAGGCTGGCGAGCCCGACCAGAGCGCCGGACAGGAAGAGGTTATCCCCGGCGAGGGAGACGGCGCGCATCAGGCGCTCGACCCCCGGCGACGAGGTGGACTGCACCGCCTGAGAGACGCGGAGGTCCCAGTTGAAATAGGGCGATTCATTCTGGGCCACCGCGACAGTCATCACGGCGACCAGGCCCAGGCCGACCGCGCAGGCGATCCAGCCCCCCTTCCGGGCCGGCCGCGCACTCGGGTTTGGGGGCGTACTGCTCATGGGCCTTACCAGGGGTAGACAAATATTGGCCTGGACACGGCGCGACCGCGCAGGCATATGTTCCCACCTCTCGGTCGAACGAACAAGGGGAAGACAGGCCGCGGCCCGGGCCGCGCCGGGGGATCGCCATGTCCCGGAAAAGGGTGGCTTGCGCGGTTCCGCTGCTTGGTGCCCTGGCGCTGATCGGCCTGGCGAGCTGTCGGACCGCGCCCCTGGCTCCCGGTGACCCTTCCGACCTGCGGCCGACGCAACTCGACTACGTGGACAGCGACGGCTTCGACGCCCTGCTCGAAACCTCCCTCGTCAACCAGGACCCCGTCATCCTCGTCCGCACCGGCCGGGCGAAGCCCGACTGGGAGGGCCGGCTCAACGCCTGGATCGCAGCCTGGAACCGCGGCGCGCACCGCCCCGGCCGGTGGGCCACCGGCGACGAGCCCGAGCCGGTCGCCCGAGGGCAGGCACCTCTGCCTAGCGTGTCCGTCGATGGCGACAGCATCCGCGAGGTCCGCCTGTTGGTCGCCGGCCTGCTCGATCGGATTGACGACGCCGCTCAGTCCGGGGCTGCTTGGTGGACCGAGGAGCGCGCCCGCTCCCGCCGCGTCGGCCTGCTCAAGCCTTACAGCCTCCGCTTCCACCTGGGGGAGGACGACCTCATTCAACTCGTCCTGTTCCACGGCGGCTACGCCGACCACTACCGGCGATACCTGCAAACGCTGATGAACTCCCAGGACGCGGGGGAGGTGAGTTGGTCCAGGTCTTGCGAGTGCTCGGGCTGCTGCAAACCCCGGGACCCCGCCGGGATCGGGCGGCTAACCGGGAGGGGGGAGAGCCGATGAGCCTGGTGCCCTTTCACCCCGCCCGCCGCGCGGCCCTGTGGAGGAGGGGGCTGGCCGCGGTGGTCGGCACCGGCGTGTTGCTGCTGACGGTGCTGATGCTGGCCGGTCTAGGCCGCCCCGGCGCCGCTATCCTGATCGCGATGTGGCTGGTCGGCTCCGCCGGCCTGCTCGCTCAGGGGGGCATCGCCCTGCTGCTAATGCGCGGCGCCCGCCGGCGCCGAACGCGCGGTCGAGAGGTTACCCGATGAACAGCGATCACGTCCTCGCCGAGGTCGCCGCCTTCTACCATGCCCGGTTGGTCGCCCCCGGCCCGGCGGCGCGCGAGGCCGCCTGCGCCTCCCCGGAGGCCCGGGCGCTGCGCCTGGAAATGCTGTGCCGGGTCGGAGACCTGGCCGGCATCGTGGGTGACTACGGCTGTGGGGCCGGCACGCTGCTGCCGCTCCTCCGCGCGAGAGGGTTCTCCGGTGAATACCGCGGCTACGACATGGTGCCGAGCGTCATCATCGCCGCCCGGTCGCGGCATGCGGCCGACGCCCAGGCACGGTTCTCGTCCGACGAGTCGGTCCTCACCGGGGTGGATTACGTCCTGGCCAACGGGATCTTCAACGTGAAGTTGGCCACGCCGACCCCCGACTGGGAGGCGAGCATCCGCGTCACGCTGGACCGCCTGGCGTCCCTGGCCAGACGCGGCTTCGCGTTCAACCTTTTGTCGGTCACCGGTCAGCGCCGACCCGACCTATACCACGCCGAGCCGCGGCGGTTCCTCGACTTCTGTCAGCGCCGCTACTCGCGCGAGGCCACCCTGGTGGCCGGCTACGGACTGGACGAGTTCACCATCCTTGTCCGCCGTTAACCGGCCACCTGGCCAGGCCTCACGTGAGCCAACGCCCACCAGCTCCCGAGGGCCGCTACCCGCCGTTAGCTTCCAAGTCGCGGCCGGTCAGCTCGCGGAGCGCCCGGGCTGCGGCGCGGCGGTACGGCGACGGTCCGGCCAGGCGAGCCCGCAGCTCTTCGGCCTCGCTCGGTGTCAGCACCCGCCTTCGCACGACGAAGTCGAACCGCTGCCTCCGCGGCCAGTGGCCGACCGTCCAGTCCGCGACATCCTGCGTAACGGAGAAGTCCTGGCGCAGGTACGTCACGTCCACGCGCACCAGGAGTTCCGACTCGGTCTGGCCGTACCCCCCGCCGGTGTCGGGGAGCGGCTCCGTCGGCACGGGCACCTCGGCGACCAGGGTTTCCTGGGGCGTCTTGCCGCGCTCGGCGGGGGCGTGGCAGAGCATGCAATTGCGCATGTGGTTGACCCGGACCAGCTCGTGAGCCACCGCCCGTTCCTGGCCATCGACCACCTCCGCCCTCGGGCCGCGCGGGTCGGCCGCACTAAGCATCGCCTCCAACTGCGGGACGAGGTCCTTGCGGTTCAGCCTGGCGATGGCGGTGGCGGCGTTGTCGGCGACGGCCGGCCAGGGGTAGTTCAGGCTCGCGACGAGGATGTCCGTGGAGTCCGCCTCGCGGCGGACGGCCAGCGCCTCGACCGCCGCGCTCCTCGCCCCCTCGTCGGTCGAGAACACGGCCAGCCGGGCCAGCGCGCGCGTCGCCTCCGGGCGGGGGATCGATGACAGCACGCGGACCAGGGAGTCCTGGCCTTTCGAGTCGTCGGCGGTCACCACCTGGGTGAGGACGGCCATGTGGGCCTGGTGGGCCACCCGACGCTTCTCCTCCCCCTCAAAGGGGCCCGGGAGCACCGGTAGGAGCAAGGCCGTCTTTCGGCCCCGGACCGACTCGGCCGTCTCCTTGAAGGCCCTCGCGCCGTCCCCCCGCGTCCGGCAGGCCTCGCCCATCGCGAACGGGACCCCAACCAGGTCAGGCCGGGCGCGCACCAGGGCCTTGAGGAACCCGTCTTCCTCTTTCTTGTTGAGGTGCAGCGCCGCCGCCGCCGTGCGACCCTTCCGAACCCTCCATTCGTCCGCCCTCGCCCTCGACGGGGTCTCGAGCACCAGCTCCGGCACGCCCGCCAGGTCGTCCCCCAGGTAGACCGGGGCCGCGTTCCCCCTCACCGGGTCGGGCACCAGACCCGCCAGCGGGTCCTGCGGGTCGATCGTCGCCACCGCCAACGGCGCACCCAGGAAGCCCCCCCCGATGGCAACCGGCACGGGACTCGAGCTGGGCGGGACGGACCTGACGGCGAGCCAAAGGATGAGCAGGGGACCGGCCAGGAGGACAAGGACCGCCACCAGCACGGGGCCGACCCGGGAGGGTCGAGCCGGGCGGACGTCTCTGGCCGGGGCGGGGGCCGGGGAACGAGGCCGCGGCGGCGTGGGGTAGGCCTCCTCGCCGACCAGGACGACCTGGTAACCCGGCCGGGGCGGCGCCTTCGCCGGCCCGGGGTCGGCCGCCCGGGGCACCGGGACGTTGTCGTCGGCCACCTCAACGACTGAGTAGCCCAACGAGGACTGCGGGCGGCGCGGCGGCACGGGGAGAGGCTGTTCCATACGGACCTCCAGCGAGACTGAGGGGCGGACCCCAGCGGGAACGACTCATCGGTGCAACTGCGGACGACAGAGGGGACTTACCGCGTCGGCGATCCCGCCCCGATCGCGGGACGGGCCAACCACGGCGATTGTCGCACCCGGCGACGGTGGACGCAAGCGAATCCTGGCCTGGCTGGGCAGGCGGCCGAGTGACCCGCGGGTTGGCGCATGCCGGCCAGATCCTCGCCTTCAGCCCACTCGCCCCCCTACCTGGCGGACTGCCAAGTAACCGGACTCGGGCCGAAGGCGCAACGAAACAAACCAGAATTAATGGCACCCTTTCCAGCACGGTGTCTCTCACGAAACACTCCAGGGCACGCTAAGGCTCGCGCTCGGGTTGACCGGCGAGCCAGTCGCCTGCCTTCGGACCCTGTCCGAGGACGGTGCTTCGCACCCCTCCATTCCGTTACTATGCGCGCCGTTCGCCGACGTTGAGCGCCTCGTTGGCCAGCCGGGCGATTTCGTCGGCCAGCGGCATGTGGCGGAAGCGGTGCAGGCCCATGGGTAGCTCGTCCAACTGCTCCTCGACGTGCAGCTCGTCCGAGACGGCGAGGATGTAGCGATCCGTGACGTGCCTTTGCAGGGCATGCAGGTGCTTGACGGCGCTGGAGCGGCGCCAGAACCCCAGCACCTCGAGTTTCACCTCCTCGCCGGTCGCCCTGTGGACCAGCCGGTAGTCGGGCACCCAGAAGCCGCTGCCCAGCGGGTAGACCTCGGTCTCCTCGGCTAGCTCCCAGTCGGTAACGCGCTTGCGGAACGACTCGGCGAACAGGCTTAGCTCGGCCGGCACGTACATGCCGTGGTCCGGCGCGTGGGAGACGAGCCGGTCCTTCGGCGTCAGGACAAACTGCTTCGGCTTCTTCTGAGCCCCCCAGCGCAGCTCGGCGCGCAGCTCGAAGTTCTTGCACAGCAGCACCGTCGGCAGGAACAGGGCCAACTGGAGGCCGTACTTGTTCGTCGAGGAAAATAGACTGAGCGGCCCGTCAAGGTGCAGGGTGTGGCTGTCCGGGCCCGTCCGCTCGACTTCGCACAGCAACCGGCGGAACTTCACCTGCCGCAGCAGCTGCCGGTAGCGCGCCGGCGGCTCGCCGCCGACGGTGACACTCACCCGGATGGCCCGCAGCAGCACCGCCTGGGCCAGCGCGACGTTGTAGCGATCCAGCAGCCGCCCGGCGGTCGTGTCCTGAAAGTCGATTAGCTTCTGTTCGCATTTCAGGTCCGCGAATAGGCTCCGCTCGACTTCCTCGGGGGGCACCGCCAGCGCGGCCGCGGCGCGGGCCAGCACCGCCTCGCGGTCGAACCCGGCCGCCCCGCCCTCCGCCTGACGCTCGACGGTGGCCTCGCGGAAGACCAGGGTGCGGACCGCCTCGGGCGGCTGGCCCGACACCGTCTCGAACTCACAGCGGTCTTCGAGGAGCTTGGCCAGCCCCTGATGGACGAGCGTGGCGTCGTCCCCGAACGTCCCCTCGATCACTTCCTCCAACTCGCCGCGCGTCCGGCCGCGCATCGAGCGGTACAGCTCAAGGAGCTGCTCCGCCACCATCCCCCAGGACTCCTCGCGCGGGTCGAGGTAGTACGGGAGGATGCGGTCGCGCGCGTAGCGGACGCGGACCATCTTGCCGGTGAGCATCTCACCCCCTCCCAGACGTGAACGGCCTACTGGTAAGCGTGGTGCTGTCGGCGCCGCTCGGTGATGAACTCCTCCACCGTGCCGCGCGTCACCACCTCGATCAACACCGCCTGCTTCTCGCCGTGCTTGCGCAGCAGCCGGCCGAGCCGCTGCACGTGCTCGCGCACCGTGCTGGTGCCGGACAGCACGATGCCGACGTTCGCCGCCGGCACGTCCACGCCCTCGTTGAGAACCCGACTGGTGACGACGACCGAGTACTCGCCGGAGTGGAAGCCGTCCAGGACCCTCTTCCGCTCCTTCGTCTTCGTCTGGTGCGTGATGGCCGGGACCAGGTGTCGCCGGGCGATCTGGTAGACGGTGGCGTTGTCGTAGGTGAAGATCAGCACGCGGTCCTGGCGGTGCTTGTGCAACAGCCGCTCCAGCAGTTGCAGCTTGGCCGGGGCCGCCAGCGCCAGCCGCCGCTGCTCCTGGTAGGCCTGGAAGGCGGCGCGGCCCTCGCGGGAGCGGCTGGTCTCCTGGATGAATCGCGACCAGCCGGCCGGGCTGGCCATGCTGATGCCCTTTTGCGAGCAGAATTGCCGGTAGTGCTCGCGGGCCTGCTGGTAGGCGGCCGCCTGCTCCTCGGTCAGCTCGACGTAGAGCCGCTCGGTGCGGTAGTCGGCCAGGAAGTCGCCGCGCAGCTCCTTGATCTCGCGGCGGTAGACGATGGGGCCGATCAGCGCGTCCAGCAGCGACTCCTGGCCGTCGGTTCGCTCCGGGGTGGCGGTCAGCCCGAGCCGGTACGGCGCGATCGCGCCCAGCGCGCTGGTCATGTAGGTGGCGCCGGGCAGGTGGTGGCACTCGTCGAAGATCAGCAGCCCGAACCGGCCGCCCCAGCGCTCCAGGTGGATGTGGGCCGAGTCGTAGGTCGTCACGGTCAAGGGCTGGACGTCGTGGTAGCCGCCGCCGAGAAGGCCGACCGGCACGTCGAAGGCGACGTGCAGCTCGCTGTACCACTGCGACATCAGGTCGATCGTCGGGGCGACGACGAGGGTGGGGCGCTCGGCCCGGTGGATCGCCAGGACGGCGACGAACGTCTTGCCTGTACCGGTGGGCAAAACGACGACGCCCTGGCTGCGGTTTCGCAGCCACGCCTCGACCGCCTCCCGCTGGTGCGGGAACGGGTCGCGGCTGGTGCGCAGCGGCCAGATGGTTCTTTGGTAGGAGCGGGCCTCATCCTTGTAGGCAATCTTGGCGTTGAGTAGGTGCTCGACGATGGCCCGAGGCGCGGCCCTCGGCACGGTGCGACCCGGTACGCGGGTCGAACTTCACGCCGGGGAGCCCGGAAAGCGTCCCATCGGCTCCACCGGAAAGGACAAGCGTCCCCGCGTCGAACGTGAGGATGATTGGTGCGTCGCTCATCCCGGTATTGTGTACGTTCCTCTGGAAGTACACCACACCGAACGGCAACAAACCTCAGGCGACCGGCCCTCGCCTTACGGCTCGGGGTACTCGAAGACCTTCGGCGGCGACGGGGTGCGGGTGACCGGCGAGGCGGGCGGGACGGTCGTCCGCATCTGAGCCGGCGGCAGGGCCGCCTGCGACACCTGGACCGCGGGCCTGGCGGCCGGCTTGGCCGCCGGGCCGCGGTCCAGTTTGGCCAGGGCGGCGCGGGCCAGCTTCAGGTTCGGGTCGAGTTGCAGGGCCTCCTGGTAGAGCCGCCGAGCCTCGTCCACCTTGCCCTGGGTTCCCAGGACAAAGGCGAGGTTGCAGCGCGCCTCGGCCGGCTTCACCGCCTGCTCGAACGCGGACAGCGAGTCCTGGTACTTCCCCGCCTGGCCCAGGGCCAGGCCGAGGTTCAGCCACGCCTTCTGGTTTTCCGGCGCGAACTCCAGAGCCCGGCGGAAGCCCTTTTCCGCCTCGACCCAGTTGCCGCGCTCGTAGTGGAAGTAGCCCAGGTCGTTCCACAGCCCGGCGTCCTTCGGGTAGGCCTTCAGGGCCTTGTCGAACTCCACCAGGGCCTGCTCGTCCGGCCCCTGGCGGGCGTACAGGCGGGCCAGCCGCGGGCTGACGTCGGCCTTCGGGTTGAGTTGCCGCACCTGGTTCAACTGGTGAATCGCTTCGGGGATGTGCCCGGTGGCGATCATCTGGTCCGCGACGGCGAGGCAAAGCTCGGCGGATTCGGTGGGAGGCAGCGTTACAGGCTCTCTGGGCTTCTGGGCCATCGATCCCATGGGGCTGGTCGTCAGGCAACCTGCTTGCAACAGCCCCAGGGCCAGTCCGGTCAGGGCCAGGATTCGCCGTCGAGACATGATCGGCTCCCCGTTCGCGGTCGAAACTGAATTGGTGAGCCGGGGGCAGAAACACCCCCGGCTCAGCCGTCGAATCGGTCAATAGCCCAGGCCGCGGAACCCGCCCGCTGACGGGGCGTAGCCTCCCCAGCCGCCGAACCCGCTCATGCCGCCGAAGCCGCCGTAGCCGCCGAACCCGCCCCAGCCGCCGAACCCGCCCATGCCGACCCCGCCCATGCCGCCGAAGCGGCCGAACCCGCCCATGCCGCCGAACCCGCCCATGCCGAACCCGCCCATGCCGCCGAACCCACCGAAGCCGCCCCCGCCGGTCATGAATCGCGACATGAGCATCCACGGGTACAGCATGACGGCCTCGTCGCCGTAGAGGCCCTCGGCAGCGGGCGGCCCGACGACGACGCGCGTCTCGGCGTCGGCGATGCCGGCCTGCAACAGGGCGTTGACGATGAAGGTGCGCCGCCTCAGGTTGAGGGCGTCCAGGGGGTGGACCTGGATCAGCACCTGGTACGGCGACGCCGGCAGCCGCTGGATGATCCGGGCCAGGTGGAAGGTCCCGAAAGGCCCGAGCCGTTCCGTCTCGCCGCGCCACTCGTTCTCGTAGATGACGAAGGAGTCGGCCAGGCCCTTGTCCACCTGGACCTGGAAGATGCGGTGCGAGGCCGCCCCCAGGTCCTCCGGCACCGTCGCGGGGCGGATGCCGTTGGCGAGGGCCGGCGAGCCGGAGAGCGCCGCGGCCAGAGCGGCCGCCGTCAGCGGTCGGGCGGCGCGGCGTAGCCATTGCCTGTTCGCGTCCATGGCCCCTTAAACTCCTGAATGCCGACCCTTTGTTCTTTAATCGGCGAGCGGGGGGGAGGCCCCGGCTCGCCTGGCCGTTTTCCGAGAGTTACCGAACTGTACCGGAGACCTGCACCGGGACGGGGCTGCCAGTCCGCGGCGCGTCCGCCGCGGGGCCCTGGCTCGACCGGCCCCCGGCCGGGGGTGCCGGCAGCATCGTCGGCATGCTGTTGCCCGGGGCCAGGGAGCCAGGCCCCGGCTGGGGCAGCCGGTTCACCGGGCCGGCCGGCACCTCAGGCGCGGCCGAACCGGCAGGCCCCCCCGGGGCGTTGCAGGGCAGCTCGACGCTCGGGCCGGACTCGCCGATCAGGTACCGCTGCTCCAGCGACCGGGCCTGCTTCTTGCGGTCGCAGTCGGTGCGGATCGGGCTGCGGTACTCGGCGATGTGGCTCTCCAGACGGCCCAGCAGGTAGAACTCCCAGTCGTTCGGCTCGAGGATGTCCAGGCCGGGCAGCGGCGGCACCTCGTGGCACTCCATCGGGTGGACCAGCCGCGGCGTGACCAGGATGACCAGCTCCTTCTCGCGGTTGGCGATCCGGTCGTAGCCGGCCAGCCGGTTCAGGATCGGCACGCACCACAGCCAGGGCACCCGGGACGAGTCGGCGTCGAGCTTGTTCTCGATCAGGCCGGCGACCGCCAGGGTCTGGCCCTCGCGCAGCTCGACGACCGTCGAGAAGTTCCGGGTGATGAGGCTGGGGACGGCGGCCCCGTCGATCAGCGTCGGCACGACGTTCAGGTCGCGGTCGCTGATCTCGGCGTTGATCGACAGGCGGACCCGGTCGCGCTCGGTGATGAACGGGGTGAACTGGAGCTGCACCCCCGTCGGGATGAAATTCACTCCGGCGAGGTTGGCCATCCCCGCCCCACCGATGCCGGCGACGACCGGCACCGGGAGCAGGCCGCCGGCCTGGAAGTTGGCCGGCACCCCATTCATCGCAACCAGGTTCGGCTCGGCGAGGTAGCGGGCGTAGCCGACGTTCCGCAGCGCCAGGAAGGCGAGCTGGATCTGGCCGTTGTCGATGGCGATGGGGAGGTTCGGCACACCACCCAGGCCGGTCAGGCCGAGGCCGTTGCCGCCGAAGTTGGCCAACGCCGCCCCGCCGAGGCCCTGACCGGTGAAGGCCAGGTTGCCGGTCATGCCGCCGACGAAGAACGCCCCGTTGTTGCGCAGGCCGCCGAAGTTCAAGCCGATGCTGCGGGCGGCGGCCCGGTCCACCTCGACCACCTGCACCTGGAGCATGACCTGCTGCTCGCCGGGCACCCGCAGCATGTTCACCACCTGGCGGTGGAACGCGGGGAACATCCGGCCGATCTGGCTGTTGGGGTCGGCCGTGGCCGACCGACTCAGGTCCGGGGCGTCGTTCGTCTCCGGCAGGACGTTGGCGTTGACCATCCGCATGATCATGTTGGCCTCGGCGATGTCCTTCGCCTGGCCACACACGGCGAGCTTGTCGCCGATCAGCTGCAGGTAGACGCGGCTGTCGGGGAAGACCCTGTTGATCTCCTTCTCGAGGTTCTTGTAGGCGCGCTCCAGCCGGTTCCTCGCGTCCGGGTCGGGCAGGACGCGGACGAGGAAGCTGACCAGCTTGGACTTGTTGGGGTCGCCCAGGTCCTGGAACCAGACGTTCAGGACGGTGCTGCCGATGCGCAGGCCCTGGAGGGACAACTCGGTGGTGCTCATCAGCACGTAGTTCGCCACCGACTCGTCGCCGACCTGGACCCGCTTGGGCGGGCCGAGCAGGTCGAAGATCTGGATCCGGCCGACGATGACCTCAAGGACGTTGTCCGGCCCGGCGGCTTGCTTGATGTACCGGCTGGCCTCGGAGGTGATGACCGAGGGCCGGGCCGGGATCGGCAGGCTGAGCGCGGGCGGCTGGACGACCGGGACGTCCGCCGGGGCCACGGTCCCCCCCGGGGCCGGTTGGGCCGGGGCCTTACCGGAGGTCAACGTGACCGGATCCGGGCGCTGCGCGATCAGGTCACGGGCCGACGTGCGCGGCGCACCGAGCGGCGCGGGGCGTGCCGGTATGGGCTGTTGCGCCTGGGCCGGACGCGCCGCCAGGGCGAGTACCCCCAGCAGGGCAACCGCCACGCCTGCCAGGACCGACCGGACCCGGCGCCACCAGCGGCCACCGTGCGGCCGTCGATGCCTCTTTGTCCCCGTCCAGGTCAACATACCTCTCCCTCCCCCTCAGGCTCGTGCCGGTTCCTCCGGAACGGCGCCGCCAAGGCGGCCTCCGGGCCGGGCGCTACCCGGTGATGTCGGGGTGGCACCTCAACTGGTCTCAGATTCGCTCGAACAAGCAACGTCCGGCCGGGACGTGGTCTCCCCCCACCAGCCCCGCCGCGGGCGCGCCGCCGCGGGGCCGATTCCCAGCCCTAGAATGTCCCCGGCCCCCCGTTGGCCGCGGCTGGACCTGTGGCCCTTCTTGTTCGATGGATCGAGGCGGTCTAATAGTCGGAGACGTCCAGCGAGTCAAGAGCAGCATTTTCGTTAGGGTCGCCCTGGTAGGAACTGCTCGCTCAGACGCTATAATCGGCAAGATCCGATCGGAAAGATTTGTTTCTCTGGCTTTTGGTTCCGGGAAGGAGCCTCCCGCTATGCACGTCATGTTTCTCCACCCGAACTTCCCCGCCCAGTTCGGCCTGCTCGCCCACTTCCTCTCGACCCAGCTGCACTGGAACTGCACCTACGTCACCTCGGTGGACACCACCCACCTGCAGCTGCCGTTCAACCACATCCACTACCGCCTCAAGGACAACGAGCCGCAGCCGAAGGTCTTCTACAACCCCGACTCGGTCCAGGGCCTGTTCGACCACATGGCCGCGATCTACCGCGGCCTGCGGGGGGTGCCCGAGATGCGGCCCGACTTGGTCGTCGGCCACATGTCCTATGGCACGATGCTCTACCTGCGGAACCTCTACGACTGCCCGTTCGTCGGCTTTTACGAGTTGCTGCCCCCGCCGTTCTGGGGCGAGGGGATGGTCCTGCGGAAGGAGTTCCCGCCGCCGGAAGGCGTTCGGCTGTTCAACGCCGGCTACCACACCTTTACCCACCTGCACCTGCACAGCTGCGACGCGGCGTACACGCCAACGGCCTACCAAAGCACGACCTGTCCGATGGAGTGGCGGCACAAGCTCCGCGTGCTGCCCGAGGGGATCGACTGCCAGTTCTTTCACCCGCGCCCCAGGCCCACCAAGTTCCGCGACCGGAGTTTCGACGCCTCGACCAAGGTGGTCACGTACGTCTCGCGCGGCCTGGAGTCGGTGCGCGGGTTCGACATTTTCATGCGGGCGGCCAAGCAGGTCAGCCAGGCCCGCGACGACGTGGTCTTCCTCATCGTCGGGGCGGAGCGGACGAACTACGGCCACGAGCTGTACCACCTCGAAGGCCAGTCGTTCAAGCAGTGGGTGCTGTCGCAGGACGACTACGACCCGGAGCGGTTCCTCTTCCTCGACCTGATCCCGATGACCGACATCGCCCAGCTTTTCAATCTCAGCGACGTACACGTCTCGCTGACCGTGCCATACACAGTGCCGACGTCGATGTTGCAGGCGATGGCCTCGGGCTGCCCGGTGGTCGGGTCGGCGACGGCGCCGGTGCAGGAGTTCCTCGACGACGGCGAGCAGGGGCTGCTGGCGGACTTCTACACCCCTGATCAGGTCGCGGCCAGAATACTGGAACTGCTGGCCGACCCGGAGCGGGCGAGGCAGCTTGGGACGAACGGCCGGCAGCGCATCGTCGAGGGCTACGACCTGGGGGCGTGCTTGCAGAGGCTGGTGCTGTTCTTCCAGGAGTTCCGCAAGTCGGTGGACGCCAAGGACGCCGTGTTCGGGGCGGTCTGAGCGGGGAGCGACGGATGCCACATCCGGCGCTCACACTTCTGCCTCCCGTCGTTGGTCACGCCGCGGAGTAGGATCGCTCGGCCTCGACGCCATCCATCCGCTTCACGCACGCCTCGACGAGGGCGCGGAACAGTTGAATATCCAATCCCGACGAGGTCCCCGAGGTCGGGTTCCACTGCACCCCCATGGCCCACCACTCGCCGGTCGCCTCGACCGCCTCGATGACTCCGTCCAGCGCGTTGGCGCTGACGCGGAAGCCGCGGGCCAACCGGGCGATGGCACGGCGGTGCTCGCTGTTGACGACCACCTCGCCCTCGCCGTACAGCTCGGCGAGCTGGGTGCCGTCCAGCACGTTGATGGCGTGGCGCAACCCGCGCTCGGGCGGGTGGCGGTGTTGCAGCGCCTCGGGCAGGTCGCGCGGCAGGTCGTTGTGGACCGTGCCGCCGTGCGCCGTGTTCAGGGCGTGCAGGCCGTGATCGATGGCCAGCACCGGGACGTTGTGGTCGTGGCACCAGCTTACCAGCGCCTCGGCCTCGATGAGGTGTTTGTGCGGGTGCTTGTCGTAGCCAACGAGGACGACGCCGTGGACGTTGTCGAGCAGCTCGCCCCACGACTTTTCATTGTCTTCGGGGAGCAGGACGGGGACGGCCTCGGCCACAACCAGGCTCGCCGAGATGCCGGCCTGCCAGAGGCCGCAGCCGTGCTTCTCGTTGCCGCCGAGGTCGGGCCCGTAGATGCCGATGCGGACGGTGGGAGGTGCGGTGGCCATGGAGGACTCCTTTCCTCGAAGCGAGTAGGTAAGGTCGGACTATGGGGAGGATTGTAATAAGGAGCCGGCCGGGAAGGCTAGAGAAATGTGCGCCTGGTCGGGTCGTTTCCCGGGCTGGCGCCGCCCTGTCAGGGGGTGGGACTGGGTCGTGGGTGGGAACCGCTCCCGGGCGCCCTGTCGGCGGCGGCCGGGCGCGGCGGGCGGCGCCAGCGCTGCTTTCCGCCCCGCGGGAGGGGGGAAGGACGGCGTCGCCGGTCATGGCACCCGTCGATAGGCATGATCGGCATGGCGCCCGGGCCTCGATAACACAAACCCCCCGCCGGCCTGGTTGTTGCGGGCCCGGCCCTCCATACAATAGCCCCGCGTAGGGCTTCGCCCGGTTCTGGTATCCCTGTGAGGCTTTCTCCATGTCCGATCGTCGGAGTATTTCGGTCAGCCGCCTGCTCGGCCTGGGGCTCACCCCCGGCAAGTTGCGCGGTCTGCAACGCATCTGCAACGCCAACGGCACCCTGACCATGGTGGCGACCGACCAGAACAGCTCGATGATCAGCATGATGAAGGACGCGCTGAAGCGCGAGCCGACGTATGACGAGATCGTCGATGCCAAGATCTCGCTGACCGACGCGCTGGCCCCGGCGTGCAGCGCCATCCTCGTCGATGCCTACTACGGGGTGTGGAACACGGTCGCCAGCTTCCACCTGCCGAAGGAGACCGGCGTTCTGGTGCGCGTCGAGAAGTCCGGCGGCGGCAAGAACGCCGTCGGCGCCCCCCTCGGGGCCATCGAGGCGGGCATGAGCGTCGCCAAGATCAAGCGGCTCGGCGCCGACGCGGTCAAGCTGCTGGCCCAGTTCGAGCCGACCGAGCCGGACAGCGCCGAGCACCAGATGGCGTTCGTGCAGTACATCTACGACGAGTGCCGCAAGCACGACATCCTGTTCCTGCTGGAGCCGGTGTCGTTCCCGTTCGGCGAGGAGAAGAAGAACAGCAAGAGCTACCTCGACCGCAAGGCCGAGACGGTCATCGACAGCGCCAAGTACCTCAGCCGCTACTGCGACGTCTACAAGGCGGAGTTCCCCGGCACGATGGGGCACGAGCCGGACGCCCAGCTGCGGAAGAACCTGGAGGCGCTGAACGCCGCCAGCCAGAAGCCGTGGGTGCTGCTGTCGGCCGGCGTGGACTTCCCCGACTACTTCAAGCAAGTCGAAATGGCGATGGACGCCGGCGCGTCGGGCGTGCTGGGCGGCCGGGCGTTCTGGAAGGAGTACTTCCAGCAGGGCAGCCAAGCGGCCCGGGACGAGTTCGCCCGCGGCGAGTGCGCCAAGCGCGTCAAGCAGGTGGACGACGTGGTGAAGAAGAAGGGCAAGCCGTGGTTCGACCGCTACGGCCTGACGATGGACCAGCTGCACCGCATCCGGGCGGTAGAGAACTGGCACTTCGAGTACACCGAGTGCGGCGCGCCGACGGGGCCGAACCGGCCGCGCGGCGGGGCGCCGGCGCCTAAGGTGAGCAAGGACCAGGTGTACTGAGCCCACCCAGGCCCGACCGTGAGGGAGGGCGTATCGCACTAGCCGCCCTCCCTCACGGTCGGGCCTGGGATCTGGCCTCACAGCACCGGCGAGAACAACCGGGCGGCGTTCTCCAACAGCTTCGTCCAAATCGTCCGCTGGCCAAACGCCCACGGGTCGAGCGGGATCGCGTCGGCCAGGTCGCGCTCGTACTGGAGTGCCAGCTCGGCGACCAGCCCCGGGTCGTACAGCAGGCAGCCCGCCTCGAAGTTCAGGTGCAGGCTGCGGTTGTCAAAGTTGGCGCTGCCGACGAAGGCCCAGTCGTCATCGACGACCAGGTACTTCGCGTGCATCATTCCCCGGGCGTACAGGTAGACCCGCGCCCCGAACGCCAGCAGGTCGGCGCAGTAGTACCGGCCGGCGTAGAACGACGTCAGGTGGTCGGGCCGGAGCAGGCCCAGGTACCGCACGTCCACGCCGCGCATCCGCGCCAGCCGCAAGGCGTCCAACAGCCCGCCGTCGGGCACGAAGTACGGCGAGGCGATCCACAGGCGCCGCTTGGCCGCCACGATCGCCGCGAAGAAGATCTCGCGGATCGAGTTCAGCTCCTGGTCCGGCCCCGCCTCGACGACCTGCACTGCGTCCTCGCCCGCCGGGGCGACCTCGGGGAAGTACGCCTCCTCGTTGACGTCCTCGCCGGAGGCGAAGTGCCAGTCCTCGATGAAGACCCGTTGGAGACCGGCCACCGCCGGGCCCTCCACCTGGAGCATCGTGTCGCGCCAGTGGCCGAACCGGCTCGACTTGCCCAGGTACTCGTCGCCAATGTTCATGCCGCCGGTGAAGCCGACCCGCCCGTCGATGACGACGATTTTGCGGTGGTTGCGGAGGTTGACCTGGATCCAGGACCGGAGCGGGTTGACCGGCAGGAACGTATCGATCAGGCCGCCGGCCTCGCGCACCCGGCCCTGGAGGCGCCAGGAGAAGAACAGCGAGCCCAGCGCGTCATACAGCAGCCGCACCTCGACCCCGGCCTGCGCCTTGTCGATCAGCAGCTCGATCAGCCGCCGGCCGGTGTCGTCAGCGCGGAAGATGTAAAACTCCAGGTGGACGTGGTGCCGCGCCTCGGCCACGGATTGCAGGATCGCCTCATAGGCCTCCTTCGTGTCGTGGTATAGTGTGACCCGGTTGCCGAGGCTGACCGGGAAGGCGTCCACGGCCTGGGCGATCTGGACGAGGTGGTGCGGGTCGGGGTCGCTGCTTTGGGGTCTTTCCCGCTTCCACCCCCCCGGCTTGGCCGCCCCGCGGGTGGCCTCGCGCCGCCTGGGCGGGTGCTGGTGGTCGAACGCCGTCCGGTGCGTCTTCTTCCTCCTCACCCGCCGCTGCACGTAGTTGAAGCCGAACACCCAGAACAGCAACGATCCCAGGACCGGCGTCAGGATCACGACCAGGGACCAGGCGACGGCGACGGTCGGGTCGCGCTTTTTGATCAGCACGAACGGGATGACGGCGACCATCAGCACGGTGTGCGCCACGGCCAACACCGAGGCCAGTGTCACGGTGTCGAGGAAGATCACGCCTGCCCCTCTCGATGGGTTTCGGCCATACCGTATAATACCAGCGTCGCCCTCAATCACCGACGCCACCCCGCATGCCTGCGCCTCACCGTCCCCAGCTGCGCCCCTACCTCGCGGCCGCACGCCTCGACCCCTGGCAGTCTAACGGCAAGGAGTTCGTCCTCTACGACCGGCTCCGGCTGGCGGCGGTACAGATTCCGCTCACCCCCTTGCAGTTGGAATGCCTGAAACTCTTCGACGGCACCAGGACGGTCCTCGACGTCCAGATGCAGGTCATGCCCCTGCTCGGCGGGCAGGTCGTGCCGATTGAAGAGGTGGTCCGGCTTGCCGAGGCCCTCGACCAGGCACTGTACCTCGACTCGCCGCGCTTCCGCGCCGCCGTCGATGGCCCGGTCCGCAAGGCGTGCTGTCTCGGCGTTTACTCGCCCGACCCGGGGGAGCTGCGGAGGCAGATGGGCGAGCTGTTCGCCCACCCGCAGGCGTCCGGCCCGCCGGGCCCGCCGCGCGACGACGGCCGGCTGCGCGCCGTCCTCGCCCCGCACATCGACTACCACCGCGGCGGCCTGGCCTACACCTTCGCGTTCAAAGAGCTGTTCGAGAGCACCCCCGCTTCCCTGTTCGTCATCATCGGCACCTCGCACTACGCGGGCTGGCGGCGGTTCACCCTCACCCGCAAGCACTTCGCCACGCCGCTCGGCGTCGTGCCCACCGACCAGGCCTATATCGACCGCCTCGCCTCCCACTACGGCGGCGACCTGTTCCAGGACGAGTGGGTCGCCCACCTGCCGGAGCACTCGATCGAGCTGGAGGTGGTGTTTCTGCACTACCTGTACGAGCGGAAGCGCGACATCCGCATCGTGCCGATCCTGGTCGGCTCCTTCGAGGACTGCGTATCGGCCGGCGATGACCCCACCGAGCGCGACGACCTGCGGCGGATGGTGGCGGCGTTGCAGGCCGCCGAGCGGGAGACGCCCGAGCCGGTCTGCTACGTCATCTCCGGCGACCTGGCCCACATCGGCCCCAAATTCGGCGCCGACCACCCCCTCCGCGAGGCAGAACTGGCTCACAGCCGGTCGCAGGACAGGGCGATCCTGGCGAAGGCGGAGAGGGCGGACTCTCTGGGGTATTTTGACGTGATCGCCCGGGAGCGCGACGCGCGAAACATCTGTGGCCTGCCGCCGACGTGGCTGGCGTTGGCGGCCACGAAGCCGGCAAGCGGCCGCCTGCTCCGCTACGACCAGTACGTCGATCCGTCGGGGTATGAAAGCGTCAGCTTCGCGAGTGTGGGGTTTTACCGCTGAGTTGACGAGGCGCAAAAAGTGTCCCGCCAGAAGTCGCTCGGCGTCGCCCATCACCGAACAAGCATCAGGCGGGACAGGGTTATAGTATCCGTCCCCTCGGGAAGGTCAACAACGTTTTTTGGATTTTTCTCCGCCTGGAAATAACCTCGAGGACGGGATGAACGAGCCGTCTCCCTGTGGTCAGACCTGCTCCGCCGGGGGCTATTCCTCCGTCTCACCCCCACAGCCGATTCGCCTTTCGGATGCGGTAAGGCAGTTTGAGGCCGAGGCGGTTCGGGGGGTGTGCGACACCGGCCGTTACCGCATGCCGTACTTCTGCTGGGGCGCGGGGCCGCCGCTGGTGTTCGTCCACGGGGCCGGCGACGTTAGCCGGTCGTTCGTGATGGTGATGAGCCGGCTGTCGGCTCACTTCCGCTGCGTCGGCTACGACCTGCCGTCCGGCCATGGCGACGGGGCGGTCCTGCGTCGCTACACGCACGACGACCTCGTCGGCGACCTGTGGGCCCTCCTGGACCGCCTGGGCTTGGACCGGGCCTACCTGCTCGGCTCGTCGTTCGGCTCGACGATCACGCTCCAGGCAATGCGGCAGCGGCCGAATCGGGTGCCGCGGGCCGTCCTCCAAGGGGGGCTGGCCAGAAGGCGGTTGCGGGTGCTGGAGCGCCTGTTCGGCTGGGCCTTCCGACGCTGCCCGGGACCGACGGGCAAGCTGCCGCGCCGGACGAGGATGTTGGAGCTGGTGCATCAGCCGGCTTTCGCCCGCCAGTCACCGGAGGTGTGGCAGGCGTACGTCGAGTGGACAGGTGAGGCCCGGCTGGCGGCGCTGGGCTACCAGGCCAAGTGGCTGCACGGGCTCGACCTGCGCTCGAACTTACCGCAGGTTCGCCAGCCGGTCCTGCTGGTCGTCGGCGACCGTGATTCCGTGGTTCCTCGGCCGTACGCCGAGGTGCTGCTGGGGGGACTGCCGAACGCCGGGATGGCGGTGATCGAAGGCGCGGGGCACGTGCCGTACTACTCGCACCCCGAGGCGATGGCGGAGGTGGTGCGGCGGTTCTTGACTCCGCCGGGCCAGGGCTGCGGCGGCCGGGAGGCGTGCGAACACCACCCTACTTCTTCTTCGGCGTGACGACCGGCGTGTCCGGGTCGTTGCCCCACTCGGCCCAGCTGCGATAGTAGTTCATCGCGGGTTGCCCCGACATCAGTTCCATCACGAACGCCATCACCGCCGCGCGCCCGCCGGACTGGCAGTAGGTTACCGCCGGATTCCTGGCAGAGAAGCCGGCATTAGCCATGAGCATTTCCAGCTCCGGCGCGGTTTTGAACCGCCCCGTTATTGGGTCGATCGTGTCCGACCATTCAAGATGCCTCGCCTCAGGAATCGCGCCGTTGCGCTTCGCCGTCTTCTTCTCGCCACAGTGCTCTTCTTTCGACCGGGTATCGATGAGGACCCACCCCGGCGTGGTGCCGACCACCCTCGTCTGAGCCCGAATCATTTTCACGACCCCACTCACCTGTTCGCGGGTCGCGAGCCGCTCGGGGACTTTCTTCAGCTTCGGCCTAGTGGGAACGACGACCGGGACCTCTGTCACCTCTGGCCCGCCCTTCTCCCGCCAGCCCTTCCAGCCGCCGTTGAGTAGGCGCACGTCCTCCAGGCCCCAGTGGCGAAGGATCCACCAGACTCGCGCCGCGGCAAGTGGTCGCGCGCCGTCCACAACCACGACCGGAATCGAGCCGTCGATGCCAAGCGCGCCCACACGGTGGGTCCACTTCTCACCCCCTTCGCCCGCGTTGACCGCCTTGCTCCAGACCTCGACATCGACCCAACGGGCGCCGGGGACGTGGCCGGCCTCATACTCCTTCCGGGGTCGGACGTCCAGGATGATGGCCTTGCCGTCCGCGACGACCTTCACGAGGTCGGCCGGTTCGATCAGCATGGTTGGTTTGGCATACCTCGTCTCGTTAGCGAGGGCGAATAGGAGCAAGGTCGTGATGAACATGGGTGCCTCCTTCTAGGGGCGGCCTGGCGACGGGTAACAGCGCCGAGTATACCAACTCGGCTTACCCTCAACACAGGGCGGACCAGACGTGAGCCAACCCGAATCGCGCGTCCACATCATCGGCGTCGGCAGCGACGGCCTGGCCGGGCTGACCTCCCGCGCCCGCGAACTCCTCCTGGGGGCTGAGTTCGTGTTTGGGCCCGAGCCGGTCCTCGGGCTGTTGCCGGAACTGCGGGCGGAGCGCCGCGTTCTGGCCGGGGACCTCCAGGAGGCGACGGGCCAGCTGGCGGCGGTGATGGGCAAGAGGCGGGTCGCCGTCATCGCCGGCGGCGACCCGCTGTTCTACGGCGTGGCCCGCTACCTGTGCGACCGGCTCGGCAAGGAGGCGTTCGAGGTCCTGCCCCACGTCTCCAGCATGCAGCTGGCGTTCGCTCGCGTGAAGGAGACCTGGGAGGAGGCCTACCTGACCAACCTGGCGACGCACCCCCTGGAGACGGTCCTCGACCGCATCCGCGTGGCGGAGACGGTCGGCCTGTTCACCAGCGAGAAGGAAGGCCCGCCGGAGGTCGCCCGCGAGCTGATGGCCCGCGGCCTCGACTACTTCCGCGCCTACGTCTGCGAGAACCTCGGCGGCCCCGACGAGCACCTGACCCAGGGGGAGCTGGCCGAGATCGCCGAGATGGAGTTCGCGCCTCTGAACATCGTGATCCTCGTCCGCAAGCCGGGGCGGCCCGACCGGCCGGCCCGGCCGGCGCGGTTCCGGCTGTTCGGCAACCCCGAGGACGTGTTCGCGCAGTCGCGGCCGAAGGGCGGCCTCATCACGCAGGCGGAGGTTCGGTCGCTGGCGCTGGCGCGGCTGGAGGTCCAGCCGGGCTGTGTCGTGTGGGACATCGGGGCCGGCTCCGGCTCCGTGGCGATCGAGGCGGCCCAGCTGTCGGCGCCGGGCATGGTCTACGCCATCGAGCAGGAGGCGGCGGACTACCACCTCATCCTGGCGAACGCCGAGATGTTCGGGGTCAAGAACCTCAAGGCAATTCATGGGACCGCGCCGGGCGTGTTCGCCGGGCTGCCTCACCCCGACGCGATTTTCGTCGGCGGCGACGGCCGCGAGATGGTCCGCATACTGGAGGCCGCCTGGGGTTTGTTACGGCCTGGCGGGCGGTTGGTCGTCCTGGCCGGCACAATCGAGAACTTGTCTGGCACCTACGCCGTGCTGCGCCAGGTCGCCGGGCAGGTCGATGCCCTCCTAATCCAGGTGGCCCGCGGGGTGGAGCAGTTGGAGGCGCTGCGCTTCGAGGCGGTCAACCCGACGTTCCTGCTCACCGTGGCCAAGCCGTTGGGCGGGTAGGGGGCCGCTTCAATACGGCGGCCAGAGCCTTTCCCGGCCCTCCCCCTCGATCTCATGCAGCGTCGCCAGGGGGATGCCGAAGCGGTCGGCGACGTGCTTACGAGCCTGCTCGGGGGTGAACTCGTACAGATCCTGGTCGTCCGCGAGCGCCTGGTAAATCTCCATGCGCCGCTCCTGGGTCAGCTCTTCCGGCGGTTGGCGTGATGACATGACACCCTCTTCGCGGGCGGCGATCTGACCGAGAGCCGCTCGACAGGCCTATTGTAGAAATAACCCCCTCGCCCGCAGTGGCGCCTCATGGCACAGGCCATACGATGAGTGGGGAAGGAGGGCATCCGTGAATACGCCTGCTGTCCCTGCTGGCTGGCTCCTGGCCACATACCTGGTGACGACCGTACCGGCAGGACGCGCCGGCGAGCCGCCCCCCCGTAAACACACCAACGTGGAGCGCCTCTCGCTGGCCCGGCTGGCTTCCGTCCACGCCGACGTCCAGAGGCTGAAGCGGATGAGGGTGAGCATCCCAGCCCTGCCCGACCTGACCGACTTCCGCTGCATCCTGCACGCCCACGCCGAGGACTCGGCCCACACCGGCGGGACGCTGCCCGAGATGCTCGCCGACGCGAGGAAGGCGGGTGTCCACGCCATCTTGCTCACCGACCACTTCCGCCCGCCGAGGGACTTCATCGACGGCCGCTGGCGCGGGCTGAAGGAGGGCGTGCTGTTCGTCCCCGGCTCGGAGACCCACGGGTTCCTCGTCTACCCCACGAAGTCAATCCTCAGCCGGATGGACTTGAAGGGGAAGGACTTCATCAACACGGTCACCGCCGGCGACGGGATGATCTTTCTGTCGCACATCGAGGAGCGGCGGGACCACCCCCTGGACGGCCTGACGGGGCTGGAGATCTACAACCGCCACTACGACGCCAAGAGGGACAAGGCCTCGATGCTGGCCCTGGCCCTGAAACTCACCGACCCCAAGCAGCTGGCCGAACTCCAGGAGGCCGTCCGCCTGTACCCGGACGAGCTGTTCGCTTTCCAGTGCGACTACCCGAAGGTCTACCTGGACAAGTGGGACGAGGGCACAAGGCACCGGCGGCTGACCGGCGTCGCGGCCAACGACTGCCACCACAACCAGGTCCTCGTCGTCAAGATGGTCGATGAGCAGGCCGTTCTCGTCGGCACGAACGTGGACCAGGACGGCCAGATGCGGAAGGTCGCCGCGGCGCTGCGCCCGGGCATCAAGGAGCTGACCAAGGGGCGCAAGCCGGGGGACATCCTCGCCCGGGTAGACACCGACCCCTACCGCGTGTCGTTCCGCAACTCCGCCACGCACGTGCTGGCGCCGAGACTGGACGAAACCGCCATTCGCGCCGCCCTGAAGGCCGGCCACGCCTTCGTGTCGCACGACTGGATGGGCGACGCGACCGGGTTCCGCTTTGGGGCGGGCGGCCCGGGCGGGGAGCGTTGGGTCCTGGGTGACGAGGTGAAGCTGACCGCAGGGCTGAAACTTACCGCGTGGTTGCCGTTGCCGGCCCATGTCCGGTTGCTCCGGCACGGCCAGGAGGTGGCGAAGTTCGAGGGAAAGGCGGAGGTCGAGTTCGCCGTCAAGGATGCCGGCGCATACCGCCTCGAAGCCTGGCTCGAGTTGGACGGAGAGTTACGGCCGTGGATCTTCTCCAACCCGATCTACGTGCGATAGCCACCCCCCGCCAGGTTCTCCCGGCCGGCCTCGGCGAAAGAGGCGCAGCCGGCCAGGCCCAGGGTCAGCTCGGTGTCGGCGAGCAAGTTGCGCACCACCTCTCGGACGCCCGCCTCGCCGCCTACCGCCAGGCCGTAGCAATACGGCCGCCCCAGCAGCACGGCACGCGCCCCCAGCGCCAGGGCCTTGAAGACGTCGGCGCCACGGCGGATTCCGCCGTCGAACAGTACCGCCGCCCGGCCGGCCACGGCCTCGACGACCGCGGGCAGCGCGTCCAGGGAAGCCACCGCCCCATCGACCTGCCGGCCGCCGTGGTTGGACACGAACACCCCCGCGGCGCCGTGCTCGACGGCCAGGCGGGCGTCGTCGGGGTGCAGGATCCCCTTGAGCAGGATGGGCAGGCGGGTTTGCCGTCGCAGCCAGGCCAGGTCGGCCCAGGTCAGGGCCGGGTTGGAGACGACCGCCAGGAAGTGGCGCACCGCCGCCGCCGGGTCGCGCTCCGGCGGCGCCCGCAGGGCGGCCCGGAAGACTGGGTCGCTGACGTAGTTGGCGATCCCCTGGCCGTGGGCGAACGGCAACCAGGCCATCTGTAGGTCGCGCTCGCGCCAACCGAGCAGGTAGGTGTCCAGCGTCACGACCACCGCCGAGTAGCCGGCCCGCTCGGCCCGGCCGACTAGACTGGCGGCCAGCGCGGGGTCGCCCGGCCAGTACAGCTGAAACCAGCGCGGCGACTCTCCGAGGGCCTCGGCCACGGCCTCCAGCGGTGTTGAGGAGACACTGCTGAGCACCATCGGCACCCCCAGGGCGCGGGCGGCTCGGGCGACGGCCAGTTCGGCTTCGGGGTGCAGCATTCCCTGAACGCCGATCGGCGCCAGCAGGAGGGGGGTCGGCAGTCGGCGGCCGAGTAGTTCCACTCCCAGGTCCCGCCGGGAGACGTCTCGTAGCATTCGGGGGACGATGCGCCAGCGGCGAAAGGCCTCCCGGTTGGCCCGGACGGTATCTTCGCCGCCGGCTCCGCCGGCGACGTAGACATAGGCCTCCGGCGGCAGCACCGCCTGGGCCCGGGCCTCAAGCTCCTCAACAGCCACGGCCTGGCCGGGCTTCTTCCCTTCCAGGCCAGCCAGATAGATTTCCAGTTGCCGCTGGGTTCCCAGCGACGGTACCGGCCGGGAGGGTTGTTCGGGAGGAGGAGGGGAGGTCGCCATGCCAGGGCTCCTTGGGCATGCGATGGCCGGAGGGGCCGTCGGTGATCGGGCGACTGCCCTATTGGATGAGCCCGACCAGTGGGTGACAAGGTGAGGCCCGGCATGGCCCATTTCGTCCTCCCCGTCTGGCCTGCCCTGAATATTGCACCCCAGGCCGAACCCTCCAGGGAAAACCACAGCCCCAACCGGAGAATTCAGTCCGCCAGGGCCCCAGGGTGCGAGGGAGCCTGTACCAGCGGAGCAGAGGAGAGACCGGGGCAATGGCGAAAAGGGAGGAAGGTGGACCGGCTAGATGTGCCTGGTGCGGCCGGGTGCGCGACGGAACCTCCCCCGGCGGTTGGGCGCCGTCGTCCGGGAACGAGATGGACGAGGCCGCGCGGTCTTACGGCGTCTGCCCGGACTGCCACCGAGAACTGATGCGCGAGGCCGACGCGCGGTCCGGAAGGGTGGATGGCCGGGGAGAGGATGCGGGGGCCGGGTGAAGAGCCACCAACCGGCGGTCGAACGAGAGGCTACAGGTAACTGGTAGACGGCCTCGCGCTGAACGACGTGGTTGGTGCGACGCTGCAAGCGAGCACCGGCAGAGGCCGAAGAACGCCGAATGGCCGACCGGCCGTTGAAAGTCCCGGTGTATAACCCCCCGGACGCATCACGATACCGACAGGACAGGCCAACGGGGCCTCCCAACGACGGGGATCGCCGGGGATAGGTGCGCTTGTGTGGTCTTGAAGAACGCGGCTTGCTACCGGGCCTGCGGTGTCCAGACTAGGATTTCTCCCTTGCCAGGAACCGAGCCGTCTCCCGTGTAGCGGCGGTAGGACCCCTCGTGTTCCTCCCCGGGGATCGAAAAGCCGTAGGGCCGAAGCTGTTTCGCGTACAGCCTGACGAACACGGGACTGTACGCGCAGGCGAACGAGAAGGTGGGCAACAGTTGCACCGGCCTCAGGGTGATGATCGTGCCCCGGACCATCCACGCCCCGGTGCGGATCTCGGCGCCGCCCATCAGCACAATCGTCCCGGCCTTCATTTGCAGCCCGGCGAAGTCCCGGACCCGGCCCTTGACGGCGATGAGCCCGCGCCGCATCCGCATCCCC
>JAXMAW010000062.1:0-35450 GCA_046350195.1 Gemmataceae bacterium | reverse complement strand
GCAGCGCCGCCGCCACGGCGGTGCCGGACGAACCGCCGACCAGCAGTCCCTCCTCCCGCAGCAGCCGGCCGGCCACGGCGAAAGACTCCTCGTCACTGATCCGTTCGGCCTCGTCGATCACCGACAGGTCCAGCACCGCCGGCGCGAAGCTGCCACCGATGCCCTCGACCTTGTATGGGGCGTCCTGGTCGGGGTGGCGCGGATCGACCAGGTGCGCCAGCCGCGAACCGATCGGGTCGGCCAGAACGATCCGGACCCCCGGCCGTCTTGCCTTCAGAAACCTGCCGACCCCGGTAATGGTCCCGCCTGTGCCGACGCCGCAGACGAACGCGCCGACGTCGGGGCACTGCCGGAGGAGTTCCGGCCCGGTGGTTGCCTCGTGGGCGCGCGGGTTGGCGGGGTTGGCGAACTGGTCGGTCAGGAACCAGCCGCGCTCCGCCGCCAGCCGCTTCGCCGTGTTGACGAAGTTGTCCGGCGACGACGGCGGGGCGTTCGGCGTGACGATCACCTCCGCCCCAAGCGCCGCCAGCGCCAGCCGCTTGTCCACGGACATCTTCATCGGCATCACGCAGGCCAGCTTGTAACCGCGCGCCGCGGCCAGAAGGGCGAGCCCGACGCCGGTGTTGCCCGCCGTCGCCTCGACAAGCGTCATCCCCCGCCTGAGAAGCCCGGCGCGCTCGGCTTCGTCTACGATCGCCAGGGCAATGCGGTCCTTGACGCTGCCCCCGGGGTTGAGGTGTTCGCACTTGCCGAAGACCGGCACCGGTAGCCCGGCCGCGACGCGGTTGAGATGCACCAGTGGCGTGTCGCCGACCCGCTCAAGGATGGAGGCGTTCATGGTCCGGTATCGTTACTGCCTCACCTTGCCCATGGGCAAGACTCCATCGCCCTGAGCCCCCCCGCCGCCGTCACCGCCGTCACGCCGAGGTAAAGCTTCTCCAGCATAGAGAACGGCCTGCGGCAATTCACCAGGGCGTCGCTGACTGTTGTGCCCGACAGGTCCAGCAGCCAGTCAGCCGAGCGTCAGCCCCAGCCAGGTCGGCCGCTCGTAGTCGCCGGGCAGGACGTGGTAGCTAAGCGGCGGCATCCCGTCGCGGATAAGTTCCCCGTGCTTCGGCTGGCGCGTGTGGCCGCTGACGACGTGACGGACCTTGGGCCGGGCGGCGACCTTGCGGCCGAGGGTGAGGTTGCCGGCGTAGGCGCTGGCGAAGCCGGCCCCAGGCCGGCGGGTGAGCTGCCCCTCGAGGATCGGGAAGTGCGTCACCACGACCACCTGTTCCACCGCCGGGTCGCCCTCCAGGGCGTCCAGCGCCGCCACCAGGCCGGCGCCGGCCCGCCCGGCGAACTCCGGGTCGGAATACTCCCAGTCGATCCGCAAGGCGTCGGCGTTGTGCAGGTACTTTTGCTGGGCGAACTCCAGGTCCGACACCATGCCGGCCAGGGCGGCGGCGGAGTAGTCGTACCAGCCGACCGACCCAGCCACGGCGACCGGGCCAACCTTCAGCGAACGGCCTTCCAGCCAGACGCAACCCCCGTCGGCGGCCGCCTCCGGCAACAGTTCGGTCCAGAGCCGTCGGCTGTCGTAGGGCGGCCGGGCCCAGAAATCCACGTCGCCGGGCAGCACGGCCACGGGGCAGGCCGCCTCCTTGCGGAACATGGCCAGGACTCGGGAGAAGTCGGCGAGCGACTCGGCGAGGTCGCCGGCCAGTACGACCAGGTCGGGGGCGGAGGCGGCGACGGCCCGGGCCAGCCCGGCGAGTTTGTCGGCGGGAGTGACGGGCAGGTGTAGGTCGGACGCGACGGCAAGCTTGACGGCGGTCATGACGGCACACGGCTCCGCGGTGCGGGGGGCGAAGACACGCCCCGTGCCGCTATCCTAGCACGTTCGGCGGAGGCCGTCAGGAGGGGCGGTGCGGGGTTTGAGGGGGGTATTGGGGAAAAAAACGTCCCATATAAATTGACGGACGGCCTATCGCCTTTTAACATGTCTCTATACTTACGATCTCTTTTTACTCCGATCCGGCGGGTAGTCCAACTTCCCACCACTCTCCTCGGAGTAACTCAAGCCCAGGGCGATTCCGGTTTCCGCATTCCGGAGGAGACCATTCGTCGATGGCCTTGAATGATCCGCCGACCCCGTTCCCGGGGGTTTATCCTACCCTCCCTTCCGATCAAGAATCGGACGGGTTCAAAATGCTGTAGTACTATTCACACATCCGTGATTGGAACCCGAACCGGGGCGTTCTCATCTTTTCCCTGTTCTCATCGTGAAGGAGAGTTCCTTGGTACGTCCCACGTCTCGCCTGGGGTTCACGCTGATCGAGCTGCTGGTCGTCATCGCCATCATCGCCATCCTCATCGGCCTGCTTCTACCGGCGGTCCAGAAGGTGCGCGAGGCCGCCGCGCGGATGCAGTGCTCCAACAACCTCAAGCAGGTCGCCTGGCGGCCCACAACTTCCACGACGTGAACAACGGCTTCCGCCTTACTACAACCGTGTACCCGGCAGTACGACTCGGTCGTGGGCCGTCGCCCTGCTCCCGTACATGGAGCAGGACAACAACTACAACGCCCGGGCGTACTATTCCGGTGTGCCGATCAAGACGTTCCTCTGCCCTTCCAACTCCGGCGACGGGCTGTCCCCCCCAGCCGGATCGCCACGGCTGATCCACTACCCGGCGATCGTCGGTTACAGGTTCGCGGACTACCTCAAAGGTGGAGACACCGGCGTGATCGCCGCCTACATCGGGAATGGTCGCCAGCCTGTCACGATGACCAGCATTTCTGACGGCACGAGCAACACCGTGATCATCGGCGAGCGGCCCTCGATGCCGGGGGATTTCTACGGCTGGCTCGGCTTCAAGGACTACGACAGCATGATCTGGGCGTTCGTGGTGGACAGTACCGACGGGACGAGCGGTCCAGTACATGACGTCCAGCGGTGTCCGGTTTCCGGCTGGCTCCCAGTGCCCTTCCCGATGGGCTTCGGTCCGGGAAACATCCGCGAACAATGCGACACCAACCACCTGTGGAGCAACCACACCAACGGCGCTAACTTCGCCCTTGGTGACGGCTCGGTCCGGTTCATCGCCTACTCCGTTGGCGCCGCCGTCATTGGCCAGATGGCCACCCGCTCCGGCGGCGAAATCCTGCCAAGCTTTTAACTCCTTCCCGACCAGGCCCTGTGAATCCCTTCCTCCCAGGGCTGGCCTTACTTTTCCGAAGCCCGGTTCGGACAGGAAACATGACGACGATTGATCATTCCCACCGCCTGTTGGTTAGCGCCGGGTTGGCCGTCGCCCTAACCTTCCTCGCCGGGTGCGGCGGGACCGGCAGCGTCGAAGGAAAGGTGTCCTCCCGGTCGAAGGGGAAGAACCTGGTCTGGGGGACCGTGGTCATGACCGGCCCGGACAACATCGCCCGGTCGGGAATGGTCCACCCCGACGGCAGTTACGCCGTCCAAGGCCTTCCGACGGGGGAAGCAGTCATCCGGGTCTCAAGCGACAGCCCCAAGGCGCTGATGCAACCCCGGCCTGCCGCCGGTCGCGGCGGTCGCGGGACCGGGCCCGACGAGGACCGGAGGCCGCCCGACCCGAACGCCGCCAAGGACGGGGGCGGGGGCCCCGTGATCGCCGACGAGGTCCTCAAGGCCTGGTTCCCGATCCCAGCCAAGTATGCCGACCCCGCCCAGTCCCTCCTCAAGGTCACTATCAAGCCCGGGAAGAACCAGCACGACATTGTCCTCGATTGACCCGGGGTGATGCCCAGGCCAAGGGCGAACAGGGAGTTTGAAGGAATCTGCTTGAGGCTCTCCGCACCGATCCCGACGCGGGGAAGCCGAGGCCGCCTTGCTTGCCGGTTAGGTTCGCCACCCTTTATCATCTACTCCAGTGGGCAACGAACCTCCGGAGCCGCCACGATGCGACGCTTCCTCGGTCTGTGCGCGTTACTGCTGCTTGTCGGCGCCGCCTCCGCCGGCGAGATCCAGGTGGCCTGGTACGGCCAGTCGATGTTCCTGGTCACCACGCCGAAGGGCACGCGGGTCGTCCTCGACCCGCACAACCTGGAGGAGTACCGCATCCAGCCGCTCAAGGCCGACCTGGTGCTGATGAGCCACTTCCACACCGACCACTCGAAGGCCGAGGTGATCTCGAACCTCAAGGAAGCCAAGGCGTTCAACGCGCTGAAAAAGACCGGGCCCAACGACGCGATCATCGACTGGAACCCCGTCGATGAGAAGGTGAAGGACGTGCGCATCCAGTCGCTGGGCACCTACCACGACGAGTCCAGCGGGCTGAAGCACGGCAAGAACGGCGTGTGGATCCTGGACATTGACGGCGTCCGCATCGTTCACCTGGGTGATCTCGGCCACACCCTCACGAAGGCGCAGCTGAAGAAGCTCGGCGATGTGGACGTGCTGATGGTCCCGGTCGGTGGGGTGTACGCGCTGAACGGCATCTCGGCGTGGAAGGTGGTCGAGCAGGTCAAGCCAAAGCGGGCCGTCCTGCCGATGCACTACGGCACGATCGTTTTCAGCGACCTGCTGCCCTTGAACTACTTCACCGACGAGGCCAAGGACGCCGGCATGCCGGTCGTGCGGATGAAGCCGCGGGAGGTGCTGAAAATCGACACCGCCGCACCGCCGCCGAAGCAGGCGAGCGTCGTGGTGCTGGACTACCAGCAAGCAGCAGGTGAAGACGAGGAAGAAGAAGTGAAACGAGCCGCGCACAGAAAGTAAGCGGTCTTGTCCGGACCGCTTACCGCCCACTCGTCACCGCGACTCGCGGATTCACATGATGCCGGCGCCGAAGTCCTTGGACTTGTCCTCGCGGGCGGCCGGAGAGGCTGAAGACGAGTGCGCGCCTCGGCCGGCGTGCGAGCCGTGCGTGCGGTAGCCCCGGCCGCTGATCTCGGCGACGATCTGGGTGTACGACGTGCCCTCGAACTCGGGGGAGTCGTAGTCGTCGTAGGTGCAGACGTAGCCGGGCTGCCGCGACCGCTCCTTCTCCATCTGGAACGCCTTGAGCACGGCGGACTGGATGATCTCGCGACAGGCGCTGTTGATCGGGTGGGCGATGTCGGCGTGCAGCTTGACGCGGCCGTCGGCGTCGCGGGTGGCCCGGTCCTCGTCGAGCTTGCCGCCGCACTGGTTGCAGAACCGGGCCCGCAGGTGGTTCTTGCAGCCGCACCCGCCGCACCGGTCGGTCAGCTTGCGGCTGGGCATGGCGACGAACGAGCCCTTGGTGCCCTCGATGATCTTCAGGTCGCGGACGACGAAGGCGTCATCGAACGTCACCGAGCAGAAGGCCTGCAGGCGCTCGTTCTCGCTGTTGTCTTCCATGAGCTTGATCCGGACTTCGGTGATGACCACGTCTGTTCTCCTAGGGACAGTGGCACACTCAATAGCAACTCCGCACGACATGAACCCGGGCGCCGCCGCCGACCTCCAGTCCTGGGGCCAACGCCCGGGAGAGACGCCAGGCCTCGGCAGCGCCGTTCGCCAGGGCGAAGACCGTGCTGCCGCTCCCGCTCATCCGCGCCCCGGCCGGCTCCAGCCGCGACGGCCTGTCGCGCCGGCCGGCCACCTCGGGGCACAGCCGCATCGCCGGCTCACTCGAGCCGATAAGCTCTTTCCAAGACCTCAATGTCGCCCGATTCGGCAGCCCGCCGGGCCGCCGCGCCGTCGATCGGTGATTCCGCCGGGGTCAGCGGCGGAAGACGGCGACTGTGGACAACCCGACCGTCGGGCAGGCGAGCACCGAGGTCTAAGGGACGCCCCAGGCGCATCGTCTCGATCACCTCGCCGCGCCCGGTACACCAGGCGGCCGGCCCGTGGAAGAAGAACAGCACGTCGCTACCCAGGCCTCGGCGCTTCCAGCGCCGCCAGGCCGGGCGTGCCGAGCCCAGCCGCCAGAGGCAGTTCAGCGGCGAGGGTGGCGGCGGCGTCGGAGGACCCGCCGGCCAGGCCGGCCGCCATGGGAATGCGCTCGCCAGTCGAACGTCCACCCCGTGGCGGACACCGAGCCGGTCGCGCAGCAGTTGGGCGGCGCGGCAAACCAGGTTGTCGGGGCCCGTGGACAGGCCGGGCCGGTCGCACCCCAGGCGGACCTCGCCGGTGCCGCTTTCGCGGAACTCCAGCGTGTCGTAGAGGCCCACCGAAACCATCAACGTTGCCAGGTCGTGGTAGCCGTCGGGGCGGCGGCGGAGCACCTCGAGGAAGAGGTTGACCTTGGCGGGGGTCCGGACGCGGAGGGAGGAGCCGTCACGTTGAATCCACATGAGCCGCGAGCCGGTGTCTTGGAGAGGCCCCATCCCTGGGTTCGCCAGCGTCCCGCCATCCGTGGCCGGCTTGCTGGTTAGTGAGGGAACCTATCCGTTTTGCCTGCGATGCACCTCGGTGTCAAACCGGGGGCGATATTACCCTTGGCCCCGGGGGGCGTCAAGCCGGCTCTCGGGGAGGGAAGAAGTGGCGGCTCGCCGGGGTCACTTCTCCTCGCGCTTCCTCATCTCCTCCTTCAGTTTCCGCAGCTCCTGCATCATCTTCCGGGCCTGCTCGCGGCCCTCCCGCAGCGACTTTTCCAGCTTCTCGTTCTCGCGCTGCAACGCCGCCGCGTCGGCGTCGAGCGCCAGCAGCTTCTCCCTCTCGACCTCCCAGCGCAGGTTGTCGAGTTCGACCCGCATCTCGCCGAGGATCTCGGCGAGGATCTCCGCCTCCTCCTGGAGCTTGTGCTTCCGGTCCCGCAGCCGGTCGAGCATCTGCTGCCGCGCTGGCGACACTGGCGGCTTACCCGCCTTGTCCCAGACCACCACCTCGCCACCGTTGGCGGTGATGGCGGCGCGGAGTGTCGCCGGGTCGAGCGACTTCGGAAAGGCCCGAACCGAGCCGTCGGCGAACGCGACGTGGAACGTGTGCGGGAACTGGCCGCCGAGCTTCGGCACCGGCTTCCGCGGGTCAAACGGGATGTCGTCCGGCTTGGCCCACGGCACCGGGGTGCCGGCCTCGGCGATCAGGAACGTGTTGCTGGTGCCGTCGGAGATGCTCGCGAACGAAGGCCTGGTCGGCCCCATCATCCCAGGGGGGCCACCCCCAGGCATCATGCCCATCCCCGAGCCGAGGCCCGGCGGGCCACCCATGCCTGCCATCCCCATGCCGGTTGGCCTTCCTGGTGGCCCCGCCGGGCTTCCTCGACTAACACCGGAAGGCGGGCCACCTGGTGCCGCCTCACCCACCCCTGGAGGGGACATACCAGCCCCCCCGCCACCCCCTCCGGGGCCGGCCGCGCCCGGTGCCAGGCCAGGCGTCCCGGGCCAGCCGGTTAAATTATGGTGGCTTCCGTAAACCGCCCCCGGGCCGACAAACACCTGGTAGAACGTCGAGTTGGCCACCTGCGCCTTTTCCCCGACGGGGGTGAAGACGGGAGGCATCCGGGCGAGGAGCTTCTTGTTGGTCGGGCTATCCCACGGTTCGTTGAGCCGGAACTCCTTGTACAGTGCCTCCTGGCCCAGATACGGTAACAGGAGCACGCGCCAGCTCAGCAGCGGCTTGCCGGCCCGGTCGGTAACTGCGGCGGGCGGGAACTGGCCGTTCGCGTCATGGTAGTTGTGCATCGCCAGCGCTAGCGCCTTCAGGTTACGGCGGACCAGGGCACGGTCCGCGGCCCCCTGGAGCGGATCCTCAGCCGGGTCAGTTGGCCGGCGTTCGGCCAGGTTGGGCTGACCGGCTCGCTCGCCCTTGACGTCGGGTGATCCGACTTCCCCGGCGCGGCCCCGGCCCGAATCGACGGCCTGGGATTCCAGGCCGTGTTCGCGCCAGCTGCCCCACGTGCCACCGGCGGCCCCGGCGGCGCCGATGGCGACGATGACGATCCCTACCCATCTCATCTTCGTCCAGAACATGACGTGGATCACTCCTTCAGCCAGGGCGACGACGGCGGGCGGCATGGACGGGGCGTTGCGGAGCCCGGCCAGCAGCGCCGCTACGCGGCGGGCCGTGGCGGCGCCGGCGGCCAGTTCCGGCCCTGCGCCTAGCGCCAGCCCACGGCGGGCCAGGCGCGTGCGGAGCAGGTCACGGGCCCGCGACAGCCGGCCGGCGACGGTCCCCTTGGGCCAACCCAGTTCGGCAGCCGCCTCGTCGTGCGTCTTGCCTTCGAGGTAGCAACAAACGATCGGCTGGCGGTACTTCGCCGGCAGCCTGGCGATCTCCTCGTGCAGGGCCTCACGCTCGCCGTCGTCTGCCGGCGCCGCGGCGGCAGGCATCCCGTCGAGATCGACGCCGGTCCGCACGGCCTGGCGCGGCCGAGCCCTCAGCGCGGCGCGGAAGGCGACGCGGTGCAGCCAGCCCGGCAGCGCCTCACCTCGCAGGACCGAGCCGGCCTTCTTGACCAGGACGAGGAACGTCGCCTGGAAGGCGTCCTCGGCGGCCTGCTCGTCGCGCAACACCTGCCGGCAGACGTGCAGCACCAGCGCCGCGTGCCGCCAGACGAGCAGCTCGAACGCCGACTCGTCGCGGCCGTGGACGAAGCGGCTGAGCAGGTCGGCGTCGGTCGATCCAGCGGCAACCTCCGCCGGGAACAGCCGGCGGAGGGTTCGCAGAATGCGGTCGCGGAAGTCGTCGGGCATGCGTCGTGTTCCCGTCGGCGGACCACCTCAGTGTACTAGAGCCACGGATGCGGCAGAAGCATACACATTTTTCAAGGAGTTACAGCGGTACTTGGGTTTCAAGAGCGCGAACCCGCAAGCGGACGTGACTCGCATGGGATGGGGGGTGCCGGTGGCAGGCGCTGCCCCCGTGCGGGTCGCCACCGCTTGCGGATTCGCGCTTGCCCCCCCAGGTGGCGGCGTCCGAGTCGTCTCACTACCCTATCCCCTCATGACCACCTACGTCACCCACCTGGAAAGCGCCCTCGACGGCACTCGCCTCGAGCCGGGTCGCGTCCACACCGTCCACCAGGGCCGGCCGCTCTGGGTCCGCTACGACCTCGATGCCGTTCGTCGCGCCGTCGATCCCGCCGCCATCGCGCGGCGGTCACCTTCGCTGTGGCGCTACCGCGAGTTGTTGCCCTTGCCGCTCGACGTCGAGCCGGTCACCCTTGGCGAGGGCATGACGCCGCTGTTGCCTTGCCCCCGGCTCGGGAAGGCGCTCGGCCTGGAGGACCTTCTCATCAAGGACGAGTCGCAGCTGCCGACGGGCTCTTTCAAGAGCCGCGGCATGGCCGCCGCCGTCAGCATGGCGAAACACCTGGGCCTCCGGCGCGTCGCCATCCCGACGGCCGGCAACGCCGGCGGCGCCCTCGCCGCCTACGGGGCGCGGGCCGGCCTGGAGGTGTTCGTCTTCATGCCGGAGGACACGCCAGTCATCAACCAGGTCGAGGCGTGGCTGTGCGGGGCGAAGGTGTTTCTGGTCAACGGCCTCATCAACGACTGCGGGCGGGTCGTCCGTGAGGGCGCCGAGGCGATGGGCTGGTTCGACTTCTCCACCCTGAAAGAGCCGTACCGCCTCGAAGGCAAAAAGACGATGGGGCTTGAGCTGGCCGAACAGCTTGGTTGGGCGCTGCCCGACGTAATCCTTTACCCGACCGGTGGGGGAACGGGCCTGATCGGCATGTGGAAGGCGTTCGCCGAGCTGCGGCAGCTCGGCTGGCTCCGCGGCGAGCGGGCGCCGCGGCTGGTCAGCTGCCAGAGCACCGGCTGCGCCCCCATCGTCCGCGCCTTCGAGAAGGGCGAGCGGTTTGCCGAATTGTTCGCCAACGCCCGCACCGTCGCCAGCGGCCTGCGCGTGCCAGTTGCGGTCGGCGACTTCATGATGCTCGACGCCATCCGCGAGAGCGGCGGCCTCGCCGTGGCCGGCCGCGAGGAGCGCGTCGTTGAGTGGATGCGCACCGCCATGAGCCTCGAAGGGGTGTCGCTGTGCCCGGAGGCAGCTGTCTGCCTCGACGCGCTCGAGCGCCTGATCGCCGAGGGCATGGTGCGTCGCGAGGAGCAGGTGGTGATCTTCAACACCGGCGCGGCGCAGAAGTACCCCGAGGCGGTTCCGCTGTCGCTGCCGCGGCTCGACGTCTCGAAGCCGATCGACTACCCCAGCCTGTCCAGTACGTAGCGCTGGAAGTAGTAGACCCGCTCCTCGCGGGTGCCGACGACGCCCTTGAACCGACTCGACGTCAGGCCGCGCTGCACCTCCGCGAGGATGCCGGCGTCCTCCGTCAGGATCTTCCGCGTCGTGCTGACGACGATCGGCCGCAGGATCGTCCGCATCAGCCACGCCCAGGGGTTGCGGCGCGCGCCGTCGAGCGTGTACAGCCAGGCCCGGTGCCGCGACGTGGTCGGCGTCAGCGGCTCGACCGTCTGGATCAGCCGCATCGTGTCCATGGAGATGAACCACACATGCGGGTGCGCCATGTGGTGCGTGTAGACGTTGGTCACCGCACCGCCCAGCGCCCGGACCATGGCGTTTTGAAGGGCGCTGACCCACGGATACGTTTCCGGCGTCCGCAGGGTCGTGAAGCTCTCCTCAAGGACGTGGGTCGTCTGCTCCTCAGTCGGCATCACTCCGAGCGTCTTCTTGTGCAGGCAGTCAATGTGGTACGACTCCAGCGTGTTCTCGACGACCGCCTTCCAGTTCGCCTCGTAGTCGCGCTGCCAGGTCCACGCCAGCCGGAAGTTGGCCAGGTAGCGATCGCCCTCGCCGGCCAGCGGCCCGAGCTGCTCCTCCAGTGGCGGCCCGCCGTCGCTCAGCGAGGCGAAAACGAGATCTCCCCACGCCTGGGAGCGGAACTTGACCAGCCGGGCGTTCTCCCGGTCAAACGGCCGGAAGCTCCGCGCGTCGGGGATCATGCCCGTCCGGCCGTCTCCCTGGAACTCCCAGCCGTGGTACTGGCAGCGCAGGTGGGGGTCATTTCCCCTCGGCTCGCTGCGGAGCCGGCAGTGGCGGTGGGGGCAGACGTTGAGGTAGACGCCGACCTCGCCGTCCACGTTGCGGACCAGGAGCGGCTCGCCGAGCAAGTCGCGCGTCTGGAAGGCGCCAGGGCGCGGCAGCTCGGCCTTCACCGCCACGACGTGCCAGCCCGGCAGGAACAGGCGATCCAGCTCGCGACGGTGCGCCGCCTCCTCGACAAAGTCGCGCGGCGACAGCAGGTGCTCCAGCTGGCTTTGGTGAACGAACACGGCCCGCCCTCACTCGTGCCGCAGCGCCTCCGACGGCATCCACCTGGCGGCCCGGTACGCGGGGTAGAGGCCGCCGCACAGCGCCACCACCAACGTCATCGCCAGCCCCTCCAGCAGGACCACCGGGGCCAGCTCTCCGGTCATGAACCCACTCGTCTGCGGCAGCCGCGCCAGCCAGTGCATCACCGCCCACGCCGCGGCGCTGCCCAGCGCCGTCGCCGCCAGGCTGAGCAGCAGCGCCTCGCCCATCACCATGCAAACCACGCGCCGCATCTTCCAGCCGATGGCCCGCAGGACACCGATCTCCTTGGTCCGCTCCATGACCGACATGATCATCGTGTTTAGCATGCTGATCCCGCCGATCAGCACCGCCAATAGCGATGTGACCCACGCCATGCCGCGGGCCAGCTTCACCGGCATGGCGTTGCTGACGTATTCCTTGGTCGGCTGGGCCGAGATGCGGTACTGGTTGCCCTCGTCGTCGGTCAGCGACTCGATCCGCGCCCGCACCGCGTCCATCACCTGCTGCTTGTCCGGCGTCGAGTCGAGTCTTACCGAGAACCCGGTCACACTGCCCCGGCGCAGCATCAGTTCCTGTAGCTCCCTCAGCGGCAGCACTACCCCGCCGGTCTCGTAGACCGAGTAGCTCTGAAAGACGCCGACGATTTCAAACGTGTGCCGCTGTAGCTCCACCGTGTCTCCGACGCCCTTTTTCAAGTTCTCGGCCAGTGTCTTTCCAATCAGGACCTTGCGCCTTTCGCCTGGCTGGAGGTGGCGGCCGGCGACGAGGGTGAGGTCGTCGAACTGCGGCCCGCCGACGTTCCAGCCGTGGATCATGGCGCTGATCGTGCTGTCCCCGCGCTGGATGTCCACCAGCTCCAACAGGCCGGGCATGACCCGCGAGACGCCGTCGATCTCGGCGATGCGCGGCCCGAGCTTCTCGTCGAGGTCACTGCGGAGCTGGTCGGGCACGCCGGAGGCGCTGACGATCAGGTCGGCGCCGCGGTGCTCGAAGTTGTGCAGGAACGACGACTCGAACCCGTAGGCGATGCCGCGGAGCGACACCAGCGTGGCCATCGCCACGGCGACGCCGAGGATCGTCAGCAGTGTCCGCGCCTTGCGGCGGAGCAGGTTCTTGATGAGGAAGCCGACGAACGTCATGGAAGCCTCACGCGGTTGGGCGAGCCCGCAGCCTCGCTAAGTGATTCTTCACGAGTTCGGTGAACGCCGCCGGGTTCTGTACCGGCGCCAGGTGCTTCGCCCCCGGCACGATGTCCACCGCACAATCGGGTAAATGCCCTTTCAGGTAGTTGCACGTCGCCAAAAATGGCGAGTGCTCGTCGTACAGCGCCACGACCGGCTGCCGAACCGAGGCGATCCGCTCCGCCGTCAGCCCGGCGACGGCGAACAGGTCTTCGCCGCAAGTCGTGCCCGCCAGCCGCGGCAGCCCCGCCAGCCAGCGCGACGACGCCGGCCCCATCTTCTCGCGGATCGCCGCCATCTGTTGCGGCGTCAGCTCCGCGACGGCCCGGAACAGCGTCTTGAAATCGACGTTCTCTGGCAGCGCGACTCCGGCGTGGCCGAAGGCCGTACGCAGGTCGAGCCAGACGTTGGCGCTGGGTAGGTTTGGCTCGATCGCCGCCAGGCCGGGGAAGTAGGGGTCCGACAGGATCACCCCCCTCACTAATTCAGGATACAGGGTGGCGGCGTGCAACGCGACCACGCCGCCAAAGCTGTGCCCGACCAGGTACGCCGGCCGCAGCCCCAGCGCCTCGTGGATGGCGGCGAAGTCAGCGGCCATCTCGGCCGAGGTATAGCCGGCCGGCGTCGTCTCGCTGAGGCCGTGGCCGCGCAGGTCGTAGGCGGTGACGCGCCACGCGGTCGCCAGCGCGTCGGGCAGGCCGGAGAACATCCACACCGCGACGTTGCTGGTGACCGCGTGCAACAGCACGACGTCGTCGCCGGCGCCGCCCTGCTGGTAGTGGAAGCTCGCGCCGTTTGCCGTGACGTGCGGCATGGCTTACCCCCCCTTCCCGGAGGGTAAATGTCGGACGAGGAAATCGACCAGTTCGCCGACCTCCAGGTCCTCCGCCTGCCGCTGCATTGACTCGGCCAGCAGTTGGTTGAACGGCAGCCGATGGCCGTACCGCCGTTCCAACTCCTCGCCGAGGACGACGGCATCGATCGACGCGAAGCCGAGGTCGGCGAAGAACCGCGTCTTCCGGTCGATGACATCGGAGTACTCGCGGCCCTGGAAGTTCCGCAACAGCTCCGCGAGGTCGGCGAGGGCGGCGTCGGCGGTCATGCGTCGGCCCTCTCGCCTATCGTGTAGGCGACGACGCATTCGCCGTCGGTCACGACGCGGACGCGGTATTGCTCGCCGCCATCGATGCCGGCCAGGCAGCGCTGTTTCAGCTGATCGAGCGGCTCGTCCGCCGTCCCGACGGCGAGGCCGCACGCCGGGCCGGACGTGGACAGCGCCGCGACAACGCCGCCGGCGCCGGCCACGACGGCGCGGTCGAACGTGTCGCCGGGCAGGCCGCGCCGGTGCGCGGTGTACTTCGCTTCGTCCTGCTGGCATTCGATGTCGGCGGGGTAGAGCCGCTCGCCGGTGCGGTCGTGCCACAACAGCCGGATGGCGTCCTTGGCCGCGATGCGGTCGAACAGCCAGCCGTGGACGTCACCCCCTTCGCGGGTGCGGCAGCGGAACTCGGCGATCTCGGCCGCCGTCAGAGTGACCTGGGCGGTGACCCGGCTCATCGCCGGCTGCTTCAGGTCGGGCGGCACTTCTAGCCGCACCAGGGCGAACGGCGTTTCGGTCTTCTCCTCGACCTCCGTCCAGCGCCGGCCGAGGAAGTACTGGTCCTTCGGTCCGTGGAAGTTGACCTCGCCGAACGGCACGTAGAACCGCCAGCACTTGACGCCGGCCAGCCGCAGGTAGACCGAGCCGTCGGCCGCGATCACCTCGCCTCCGTGCGTGAACGACCTCAGGTTGGCCTCGCTGATCCACGATCGCGACACCAGCCCGGTGCCCGGCGCCGCCGGCGGGGCGAAGAACTCCGCGGCGTCGATGCCGACCGGCAGCATGATGCGGCCGGCCAGGTCCGGTTGGTGCAGGTGCCACGTCGCCAGCGGGTGCAACACGACATCCAGCAGCACCGGGTCGAAGTGGAAGTCCGGCTGGGGCGCCGAGCGGAACAGCCGCTCGCGCGGCAGCACCTCGACGCCGGCCTCGATGCTGACGTCGTTGCCGCGGATGGTCCGCGTCACGCCCTGGAACATCGGCCCGTGGAACAGGTTGTGGTAGACCTGCTCGACGGTCATCGTGATCGGCCTCGGCTCGTCGCCGGGCAGGCCGACCGGCGCCGGCGGCGCGGGGTACTCGCGCGCGAACACGACGGTCCCGGAGGCGACGCGCGGCCCCTTCTGGTTCGGCTCGCGCGCCGGGCCGAAGTCGCGGATCTCGGCCTTGACCAGCACCTGGCCGGCGTCGTTGGTGCCTTCCAGCTTGGCGCTAACCTCGATGAGCGCCGGCTCGTCCGGCTCGAACGCCAGCCAGCGGAGTAAGCGGATCTGTTTAATCGCGATGACGTACTGATCCGGCACCAGCACGCCGGCGGCCTCGGCGAGGACCTCCAGCGTGAACGTCATCGGCATGACCGGCACGCCGTGCTGCTCGGGGTCGGCCTTACTGACCATCCGCCCGCCGACGGTGTGGTCCAGCACGAAGCGGTCCTCGGCCACGTCGAGCAGCCGCCGCGTGACGACCTCCTGACCCGGCACCAGACGGACGGTGTCGCCCAGCAGGGGCGCTTTCCGTCGTAGGACAAGCTGCCAGCTTGTCCTCCGCACCAGGGACAAGCTGGCAGCTTGTCCTACGCCCGGAAGCCAGGTACGCCTCGGTGACCCGCGCTGCGTGTCGAGGAACTGCTCCATCACGCCGAGGTACTGCTCCATGACAGAAGCCCGGCTGTTGGCGCTCACGGCGCTTCCTCCACGACCGGCACGGCGACGGGCCGAGGCTGGAGATCGAGAAGGCGAAGGTTCCGCGAGGCGTAGTACTCCGCGAAGCTCATCGGCACGTTGCGCGGCCAACTGGGCGAGCAGGTGGTTGAGCCTGCGTCAGCCCCGGCCGCCGCCGCGTTGGCCGGCAGCGCCGCGAGTTGCCGGGCCGCGCAGGATGTCCTCGACGAACGCCGAGAGGTTGCCGCGCGGCCCGACCTCGACGAAGATCCGGGCGCCAGCGGCGTGCATCGCTCGCACCATGTCGGTGAACCGCACTGGGCGCCGCCCAGTGCCGCACCGCCAGGTCGCGCATCAGGCCTGCGTCGTCGGGAACGGCTCCGCCGTGGTGCAGGAGAACACCGGGTAGCGCGCGGCCGGCCGAACGGCGCCTCGGCGAACAGCTGCGCAGTGGTCCCAGCTGCGGCTCGAACAGTGGCGTGTGGTACGGCCGCCGGAAGCTGAGCCTCTCGCAGATCAGCCCGCGCTCCTTCAGGCGCGACTCGACCCGAGCCATCACGTCGCTCAGCCCGATCAGCACGGTCTGGCGCGGGCAGTTGTCCATCGCCAGGTAGACCGGCTCGTCGGTGAGCAGCCCCGCCAGGGCGTCGCGGCCGGCGCCGACGGCGAGCAGGACGCAGTCGTCGTCGGCGTCGGCCTCCTGCCGCTGGAGCGTCTTCATCGTGACGCCGAAGCGGTCGAGGAACCCCGCGTCCATCGACGTCGCCCCGGCCGCGGACAGGGCGGCCATCTCGCCCATGCTGTGCCCGGCGGCGAACGCCGGCTCGACGCCTAGCCGCGACAGGACTCGGTGCAGGACGCCGTCGGCGATCAGGACGCTGAGCATGGCGTTGTCGAGCCGGTCGAGTGACACCGAGGTGTCACCATTTGCGAACACCTGCGAGATGGGCGGCTCGCCCTGGCGGACGCCGGCCAGGGCGGCGTCGGCCTCGGCGAGGAACGCCGACGCCTCGGGGAACGCCGCGACGACGTCGCGGAGCATGCCGGGGTACTGCGCGCCCTCGCCGGGGAAGAGGAAGGCGACGTGCCCCTCCTCCGCCAGCGGCCGGGCGAACCAGTAGATGCCCGACGTGTCGCGCACCTGCTCGCAGGCCGGGTCGGCCAGCTTCTCGACCGCCCGGGCCAGCCGCGACCGCAGCTCGGCGACCGATTTCGCCACGACGCCCAGCCGGCTGCCGCCGGGGGCGACGTCGCGGTTGAGCGTGAACGCCAGGTCGGCCAGGTCGGTCGCCGGGTGCGCCTCCAGGTAGGCGTCGAGCGCCCGGGCCGCCACCGTGAGCCCACCCCGGTCCTCACCGCGCAGGACGAACGCTTCGGTCTCCCACAGGGGGGGCGCGGCGCGTTCGGCCGGCGCGGGGCGGGGCTTCGTCCGTGTCGTGGTCATCATCAGCGCGCCTTGAGCGCCTCCCGGTGGCCGGGGGATACGATCGCCTCGGCGCCGCCGGCGAACACCACCTCGCGGTCGCCCTTGCTGCCGTGGGTCAGCTCGTCGAGGAACAGGCCCGGCCCCTCCTCCGGCGAGATCAGCCGCAGGCCACGCGCCACCAGGTGCTTCTCCAGGTCGGCGACCATGCCGATGCGCGACCACGGCCCCCAGGCGACGGACAGCACGCGCGCCGGCCACTCGCGGTCGAGCCGGGCGGCGAGCTTGCTCAGCACCTCGTTGGCGGCGGCGTAGTCGGCCTGGCCCTTGTTGCCGTACCGGCTGGCCAGCGACGCGAAGAAGGCGCAGAACCGCAGCCGGTCGCGCTTCAGCCGCCCCGCCAGGACGCGGGCGCTTACTACCTTGGTATCGAAGACGCGGTCGAACGACTCCGGCGTTTTCGCCTTCACCAGCCGGTCCTCGATCACGCCGGCCCCGTGGACGACGCCGGCGAACGGCCCGTACTTCCGCTGCCACTCGTCGAGCAGTCCGCCGAACGCAGCCTCGTCGCGGACGTCCACGGCGGCGTAATGCACCGTCGAGCCGGCGTCGCGCAGCCGCTTGAGGTTACCGCGGATCTCGCGGTCCTGCATCAGCCGCTGGTACGCCGCCTCGACCTTCGCCGGGGCCGGGGCGCGGCCCTCGCGCTCCATGCGGGCGATCAGCGCTGCCTTGACCTGCGCCGGCGACGTCAGCCCCGCCGTCGCCTCGTCCTCCTTCTCCGAAGGCAGCGGCGAGCGGCCGACGAGCAAGAGGGTCGGCTGGCAGCGCCTGGCCAGCTCGATGGCCACCTCGGCGGTGATGCCGCGGGCGCCGCCGGTGATGAGGACCGGCGCGCCCGGCTCGACGAGGGGGCCGGCGTCGGCCTTCTTCTCCAGCTTGACGGCCCGCGGCGCCCAGGTGACGCGCTTGCCGCGGCGGTAGCCGATCTCGAACGGCCCTTCGGCGGCGGTCACCTCAGCGAGCAGGCGGTCGGCGACGTCGGACGTCTGCTGGCCTTCCAGGTCGAAATCGACGGCCCGCACCGTCACCTCCGGCCACTCCTGGCCGAGACACTTCAGGAAGCCGACGATCCCGCCGTGGCCCGGGGTGTAGGCCGCCGGCAGGTCGCCGTCGCCGAAGCCGAAGGCCCCGCCCATCGCCGTCGCGGCGAGGAAGAAGGCGTGGCCCTGCTTGCCGGCGGCGCGGAGGTCATCCTCAAGGGCACGCGCCAACAGGTACAGCGACTTGGTGTCGCGGCTGGCGCGGCGGTCCCACGCGGCGTCGTCGGACGGCTCCAGCGGCATCAGGTGGACCAGGCCACCGATGGGGCCGACTTCGTCACGGACACGGGCCAGCGACGCCTTCACGGCCTGCTCGTCGGCGACTTCGGTGGCGGTGAGGACGACGCTCTGCCGGCCGAGGTCCGCGAGCCGGCCGGCAATATCCTGAGCGACGCCCTTGCCGTCGTCGGTGAACAGCACCACGCCGGGGCCGAGCAACGACGCCGGCGACGCCATCATCGGGCAATCGACGATCGCCACCACCGCCCGCTGGATCGCCGCGGCCTCGCCGTTGGCCGCCCGGGGCGGGCTTGTGGCCGTTGGCGGCCGGCTTGGCGGGGGCCGACGCCCTCTGGTTGAGGCCACTGTCGAGGTAGTCGATGATGCCGCAGCGTACCGATGGCGGTCAGCTTCTCCATCTCCAGCCCGGCCGGCATGCCGGACTCCTCGGTCGCGCCGAGGGCCTGGGCCATCTCGGCGAGGATCTCGACGCGCTTGATCGAGTCGATGCCGAGGTCGGCCTCGAGGTCGATGTCCAGGCCGAGCATGTCCTTGGGGTAGCCGGTGCGCTTGCTGATCAGGTCCTGGAGTTGGGCGGTGATCCAGGCGCGATCCGTGGCCGGCTTTGCCGGGGCCGGCGCCGGCTTGGCGGGGGAGTCTTTCACCGCGGGTGAGCCGGGGGCGTCAGCCCCGGTGGCAGCGGAAGCGGCGGCGCGGTCGGGGCGTCCGCGGGGGCCCGGCATCGGCATACGCACCCCACCGGGGCTGACGCCCCCGGCTCACCCGCCGGATGCGCGCCGCCTTGCAGGAAGGTCGTCACGACCGACTTCGTGTCGAGGAACTTGGCCATCAGGTCCTGGAACCGCAGCATCACCTGGGCGGCGTCGTCGGCAACCGCCGGCGCGCCGCGCGTCTTGCCGTTGCCGTTTCCGTTGGTGTGTGCGCGTCGCCGTTGGTCGTCGGCGCCGGGGGAAGCGAAGGCATTCTGGGAACTCCCGTCGTCGGGGTAGGTTTCGTCGTCTTGGTCAACTCCCGTGGCCGAGACTGACCGAGCAGCACCGGCTCCGGCGCGTCGGCGGGGCGATTGCGAACACTGTTGATCACCCACGCCGTAGGCGGCAGCTTCTCCGCGCCGGTCGTCGGCGAAAGGGCCTTGAGGTCGAAGGCGCGTGCGTCCCGCCCGCGGAACAAAGGCTCCGGCCGCACCGCGACGCCATGGGTGACCAGTTGCCCCAGCAGGTGGAGCAGCGCCACGCCGGGCCGCGTCGACGTCGGAGGCGACGGCGAGGTGCGGGCAGCCGGCGAGCGTCTGGCGCACCAGGCCGGTGAGCACGTCGCGCGGGCCGACCTCGACGAAGACGCGCGTCCCGGCGGCGTACATCGCCTCGACCTGCTCGCGGAACCGCACTGGCGAGGTGAGGTGTTCGACCAGCGTCTTGGCGGCGTCGGCCCCGTAGGGGGCGGCCGTCGTGTTCGAGTAGACCGTCCGCGTCGGCTTGTGGAACGTGCAGCCCCGGATCGCCTCGGCGAGCGGCTCGCGGGCCGCGGCGATGAGCGGCGAGTGGAAGGCGCACGCCACCGGCAGCCGTTGGCCGCGCACGCCCTGCGCCTTGCAGCGGTCGAGCACCGCCTGCAAGCCATTCTCTTCGCCGGCGACCACCGTCTGCGTCGGCGAGTTACTGTTGGCGACGGACACGCCCGTGAGGCCTTGCAGCAAGGCACGCGCCTTGTCGGCGTCGAGGTCGAGCGCGACCATGCCGCCGGGCGGCTCGGCCGAGCGGATCACCTCGCCGCGGCGGTGCGACAGCCGCAGCATCTCGTCCTCGCTGAGGGCGTTCGCCGCGGCCAGGCCGAACTCGCCGTAGCTGTGCCCGGCAACGAAGCGAGGCGACAGGCCGAACTCCTCCAGCAGGTGCAGCATCGCCAGCGAGCAGGCGCCGATGGCTGGCTGGGCCACGTCGGCGCGGGTCGAACTCGCGCTGCTCTTCTTCGCCTCCGGCGAGAAGGCCGAGCCGGGTAGAGGAACCGGTGCAGCGGCTTGTCGAGCTTGCCGGTCAACGTCCGCTCGGCGCGGTCGAGCCGCCTGGCGGACGGTCGGGAACGCCAGCGCCAGCTGGGCCAGCATGTTGGGGTACTGCGACCCCCGCCCGGGGAACAGAACGCCACCTCGCCGCCGTGCTTCGACGGCTTCTCGGCGTAGTAGATGCCGCGCGGGTCGCTGAACGAATCCTTGTTCGCCTTCAGCTGCTCGACGGCGAAAGCCAGCCGCTCGCGCAGTCGTTCAGCGACGCGGCGACGACGGCCAGGGTCGGCCGGTCCGGGCCGAACGACGCGGCCTTCCACGTCGAGGCGGCCAGGTCCGTAGCGCCGGCTTCGCCCCGGCCTTGAGCAGGTCGGCGATATGGGCGATCTGTTGGCTAAGGCTGTCCCGCTTGTCCGCCGCCCAGACGAACAGCTCGGCCGGCCAGCGCGTCAGCGCCGGGCGCTCGTCGAGGTAGTCGCCGTCGTACTCGCTCAGCACGGCGTGGAAGTTGGTGCCGCCGAAGCCGAACGCGCTGACGCCGGCGCGGCGCGGGCCGTCGCCTTTCACCCACGGCCGCGCCTCGGTGTTGAGGTACAGCGGGCCGTCGGTGAAGTTGCCGTTGGGCGTCTCGACGACGGTCGGCGGCAGCGTGCGGTGGTGCAGCGACAGGGCCGCCTTTATCAGCCCCGCGATGCCGGCGGCGCACTTGGTGTGCCCGATCATCGACTTGACGCTGCCGACGGCGCAGCTCTGCGGCTCGGCGCCGGCCTCCTGCATCATCTGGGCCAGCGCCTTCGACTCGGTCTGGTCGCCGGCCACCGTGCCGGTGCCGTGCGCCTCGATCAGCTCGACCGTCGCCGGCGAGACGCCCGCCTGGCCGTAGGCCCGCCGAAGCGCCCGTAGCTGCCCTTCGGCCCGTGGCGCCGTCAGCCCCTTGTCCCGGCCGTCGCTGGAGGCGCCCATGCCCTTGATGACGGCGTAGATGCGGTCGCCGTCGCGCACCGCGTCGTCGAGCCGCTTGAGGATGACCGCCCCGACGCCTTCGCTCAACACGATGCCGTCGGCGGCGGCGTCGAACGGCCGGCAGCGGCCGTTGGGCGACAGGGCGTGCGTCTTCGAGAACGCCATGTAGGCGTAGGGCGTCTGCACCGTGTCGGCGCCCATGGCGATGGCGAGGTCGCTGGTGCCCAGCTCCAGCTCTCGAACGCACGCATACACCGCGGCGAGGGACGAGCCGCAGGCGGCGTCGATGGCGTAGTTCGGCCCGCCGAGATTGAAGCGGTTGGCGACCCGGCCGACGGCGACGTTGAACAGGATGCCGGGGAACGAGTCCTCGGTCCACTCCGGCAGAACGCCGCGCGACTTGTCCAGCACTTCCTGGGCGTTCATGTCCAGGCCTGGCACAGTCTCCAAGAGCGGCAAGCAGGTGCGGAAGCCGTACATCACCGCCAGCGGGCTGCCGCCGCCGCCGATGCCGAGGATGGCGGCGGTGCGGTCACGGTTGAACGACCGCTTGACGACGCCCGGCTCGTAGGTGCGCCGCTGGCCCTCATCCTTCCAGTCGTAGCCGGCGTCGGTCAGCGCCAGCCGCGAGGCCTCCAGCAGGAACAACTGTAGCGGCTCGATCGAGTTCAGGCTGTTGGGCGTGATGCCGTAGTCGAGTGGGTTGAACACCACGTCCTTGAGGAACCCACCCCACTTGGAGATGATCTTGTCACGCGCCCGCGGGTCGGCGTCGTAGTACAGCCGCCAGTCCCAGTGCGACGCGGGCACCTCGGTGACGGCGTTCACCTTGTCGAGGATGTTGTGCCAGAACTCGGTGGTGTTCTTCGCGCCGGGGTAGAACGACGCCATGCCGACGATGGCGACGTCGCACGGCGGTCGGGCCGGCTCCTCGTTCACGACCGGGGTGATCGTCTCTAAGGCGCCCAGCAACTCGGTGCCGCCGCGCGAGACGTCGTCGTGCAGCTCGGCGATCGTCACCACCGACTCGCGCATCGACGCCACCTGGCCGATCATGTACATGCCGCGGGCGTACTGCTCGCCCTGCGACTTCGTGACGACCTTGCCGCCGTCGCGGTCGAGGCCCTTCGACGCCAGCCGCAGCCGGCCGATGTTCATCATCTCCAGTGTCTTGGCGACTTCCTCGTGCGACCGCCCCGAGGCCAGCAGCCGCTGCCGCTCGCGCTCGAAGTCGTCGCAGTACGGCGTCGGCACGCAGCGAATCGCGTGGCCAGGCGCCGTTTGGAGAAGGGCGGTGTCGGTGCAGCCGAGCGCCTCCTGCTGGAAGCGCTCGACGATGGCGCCGGCCTCGACGGCTTCCTTGGTGAACAGGTACGCGGTGCCCATCAGCACGCCGACCGCGACGCCGCGCTCGGCCAGCGGGGCCGACAGCGCGGCGACCATGGCCGCGCTACGGGCGTCGTGGATGCCGCCGGCGAAGACGACGGCGAGGTCGTCGGTCTTTTTGGCCTTGCCGAGGTGCTCCAGCAGCACCTCGATCATCGCCTCCCACAGCACGAAGCTGGTGCGCGGGCCGACGTGGCCGCCGCACTCGCGGCCCTCGAAGATGAACTTCCGGGCGCCGTCCTTCAGGAACATGCGCAGCAGGCCCGGGGAGGGGACGTGCAGGTAAGTCGGGATGCCCTCGGCCTCCAGCTCCTTCGCCTGGTCGGGCCGGCCGCCGGCGATCAGCGCGAACGGCGGCTTGACCTTGCGGATGGCGGCGAGTTGCTCGTCGCGGATCTCCTTCGGCATGAAGCCCAGCAGGCCGACGCCCCACGACTGATCGCCGAGCCGCTCGGCGGTCTCTTTCAAGAGGGCATCCGTCTCCGCCTGGCGGAGCAGGGCGAGGGCCAAAAACGGCAGCCCGCCGCCCTTGGCGACCTCGGCGGCGAACGGGGCAACGTCGCTGACGCGGGTCATCGGCCCCTGGAGGATCGGGTACCGCGTCCGGTGCCGCTTCGCCAGTAGCGCGTCCTCCGCCAGCGGGCGGCACTGGCTCGCCGCGGCCAGGTTTTGCTGAACCTGTTCAACGAGCAAATCGACCAGCCCGGCTGCGGTGCCGGCGCGGGCCGCCAGGCTCGGGGCCAGCGCCACGTCCTGGCCGAGCAGCCACAGCCCCTTCTCCGGCCCCTGAAGGGCCAGTTTGCAAACCGTCTGCCGCCACGCCTCGCGCTTCTCGGCGGCGTCGAGCCTCGACGCGGCGATGCGCTCCTCCTCGGCGGCCAGTTCCGCGACCGCGGCCAGGCCGGGCCGCGAGTGGACGCGGTACGGCGCTCCGAGCCGCTCGCCGACGAGAGCGGTCTCACTGCCGTCGAACGCCGCGACCCGCTGGCGCAGCTCTTGCGGCAGCGGCGACTCGCGCAGCAGCAGCGCCTGGGCCTCGACGACGACGCCCTTGGCCCCGGCGAGGACGCACGCCGCGGCGGTGTTCGTCCCGACGCCGCCCTGGACATAGATGGGGGTGGGCGAACTGGCCTCGGCCAGCCAGCGCTGCAGGAGGATAAACGACGGCTCCGCGCCGACGCGCCCGCCGGCTTCCTGACCCTTCAGGACGAGCGCGCCTGCGCCCAGCTCGACGCCGCGCCGCGCCTCGGCCAGGCTGACGGCCTCAAAGAGTATCTCGAGCTGGCGTTGCTTCAGCCGCTCGATCAGCCCCGGCAAGTCGGCGTGATCGCCCCCGGCCAGGATCACGAACCGGAGGTGCTCCGGCGGTTGGTCCAGCAGGCGGGCGGACTCCGGGCCGACCTTCACCCCGAAGGGGGCACCGGCGTGGCGGGCGACCTTGCGCAGCGCGGCCAGAGCCGTGTCGTGGGAGGCGTATTCCAGGTCCAACACACCCCGCGCCCCCGCCCGGCAGGCGGTGATGGGCAGGGCAGCGGCCCCGCCGGCGGGGCCAAGGACTATTACATCGGTGTGGTGCATTTCTCAGCCCTTCGTCGTGTGGCGATACCTAGCCTCATGCGGGAACGGTCACCCCCGACCCACCATGTCCGTACATGGGGAGTCCTGAACGCTTGGACCGGACCACACCCCGCGAACGGCCTCACCTCTATGGTAAGAGGTGGCCCATCTTTTCCAGAATACCCATTCTACGAAAACACTATCGCAGGCGAAACGACTGGATGTCGTCGCTGAGTTTTCCGGACTTACCCATCCTGCCGCCGTGACAGGACGGTTTCTTACGATCGCTCTGTTCCGCACCGCAAGCGAAGTCAGAGCGGCCGCTTTTCTTGAAGCGGCCGCTCCACCTTTATCGATTCTACCAACGGAGACGGACACGCGCGTCCCCTGTGACTTCAAATTCGACGGCCGGCTGGAGTTGTGACGATGCGTTGGACATTACTGCTGGTCGGCCTGGCCGGCATCGTCGCGGCGGGCTGCGCCAACCCGATGAAGGTGCTGACGGCCAATCGGATCTGCGGCACGGTCAAGACCGACAACCACCTTGTAATGGAGATGGGTGTCACCCCGGACGGCGGAAAGGTGGAGGCGACGCCGCTGGGAAAAGCCTGCTGCGACGGTCCCAGGGTGGCGATCCTCGACGTGGACGGGCTTCTACTTAACCAGGACTTCACCGGGCCGATGTCTATGGGGGAGAACCCCGTTTCCCTGTTCCGCGAGAAGCTGGATGGGATCGCCGCCGACCCGCACGTCAAGGCCGTGGTGCTGCGCATCAACACCTACGGCGGGGCGGTGACGGCGACGGACATCCTGTGGCACGACCTGCGCGAGTTCAAGGAGCGAACCAAGTTGCCGGTCGTCGCCTGCCTGCTCGACGTGACGGCTGGCGGCGGCTACTACCTGGCGACGGCGGCCGACGTGATCGTGGCGCACCCGACGAGCATCACCGGCGGCGTTGGCGTGATCCTGAATCTGTACAACCTGCGCGAGCAGATGGGCCAGTTCAACATCCTGCCCCAGGAGGTCAAGTCGGGCCGGCTGATCGACATGGGTACAGGGACCAAGTTGTTGCCCGATGAGGTGCGCAAGCTGCTGGAGAAGATGGCGACCGAGTACCACGATCGGTTCAAGGAGGTAGTCATCGCGGCTCGGCCGAGGGTGGACCCCAAGCGGGAGACGACGTTCGACGGCCGGGTGTTCACGGCACGGGAGGCGATGGAGCGCGGTCTGGTGGACCGCCTGGGCTACATCGACGACGCGGCCTGCCTGGCGAGGGAGATGGCCCACTGCCCGGAGGCGGGGCTGGTGCTGTACCGGCGGGCGAACGACCCGGCTCGGTCGCCCTACGCGGTAACGCCGAACACGCCGCTCCACGCGACGCTGTTGCCGCTGAGCGTGCCGGGCATGGACCGGAGCAAGCTGCCGACGTTTTTGTACCTGTGGCAGCCGGAGGCGACGATGCCGCGCCTGAGCGGCAGGTGAGTGGGAGGCGCGTTTAGGTCGGGGAATCGTCCGGCGCGAGGCTTTGCGCCACGCTCAGGAGTAACGAGTCCCGGCCGGTCCCAGCCAGCAACGACAGCCCGATCGGGACGCCGTCCACGTCGGCCAGGGGCAGCGAAACTTGCGGCAGCCGGCCGATGCCGGCGACGCTCGTCAGCGCCAGCGCGCGGGGGTAGTAGCCTGCGCCGCCGGAACTCCTCGGCAGATCCTCGCCCTTGCGCGGGGCCAGGGCAGGGGTGGTCGGCATGCAGAGAATGCTGTCCTCTCCCAGGAAGCTCCGCAGCCGCCGGAAGGCGCGCTCCCGCCACACGGCCGCCTCGGCGAGGCGGCGTCGGTCGAGCCGGCGCGTCAGCTCGAAGTTCGCGGCGGTGGCCGGGCCGAAGGCCGGCTTCGCATCGGCGACCCACGCCCCCAGACTGCTGTGGATCTCCGCCCACTGGAGTGCACAGAACGTGTCGCCCCACGCGGCCAAGTTGGCCTCACCCCCGACCTCCCCGAGCGAGACTTCGCGGACTCGGGGGCCGAACCCCTCGCGCAGCCGCCGCACTGCCCCCTCAAGGGCCTGCCGGACCTCGGCGTCGGCGAGGTCGAACGCCTCCCGAACCAGATAGATCGGCCCGGGCGATTTCGGATCGCCTTCGAGGCTGAGCAGGACGGCGGCCGTCCGGGCCAGCACCTCGGCGCTGCGGGCGAGGACGCCGACCGTGTCGAACGTCGGGGCGAATGGCATGACGCCGGCCACGGAGACGACGCCGTGCGACGGCCGCAGGCCGAAGACGCCGCAGTTGCTCGCCGGGACGCGCACCGAGCCGCCGGTGTCGCTACCCAGGGCGAAATCGACCAGCCCGCAGGCGACCGCGGAAGCCGAGCCGCTCGACGAGCCGCCCGGAACCCGGTCGGGGGCGCGCGGGTTGAGCGGCGTGCCGTAGAAGTGGTTCTGGCCGACCAGGCTGAACGCCAACTCGTCGGTGACGGTCTTGCCGGCGCAGGCAGCCCCGGCCCGCAGCAGTTGCTCGACGCAGACGGCGTGGGCGACGGCCGGCGGGTGCGTGTCGCGCCAGGTGGGGTTGCCGCAGCCAGTCACCCGGCCAGCGACATCGATGAGGTCCTTGACGGCGAACCGTAGGCCGCCGAGCGGCCCGGGCCCGGTCGGCGCGACCTCGAAGGCTTCCACGAAGGCGCCACTCAGGGCCGTGTTGATCGGTGACATGGTACTCACTGCGGGTGTCTCCTTTCTGCACCGTCATGCCGCCTTCTGAAGCTGCCCAATGTATCGCTCCACCCCCGCCAGAAACATCTGCACCGAGATCGCCACCAGGACCATGCCCGTCAGCCGCTCCAAAGCGATCAGGCCGCGACGGCCCAGTAGCGTGCTCAGCCGGCTGCCGGACAGGAGGATCACCGCCGACCCCAGCCACGCCAGCGTCAGGGCGATGAGCCACTCCTGCCAGCGCGTCGGCTCCCGGCTCATCAACAGCAGCTCCGACGCCAACAGCGACGGCCCGGCGACGTAGGGAATTGCCAAAGGCACGATGAGCGGCTCCCCGGCGACGTCTTCCTGCATCGACCCCTCGGCCGAGGGGAACACCATGCGCAAGGCGATCAAAAACAGGATGACGCCCCCGGCGATCGTCAGCGCCGGCTCGGAGATGTGCAGCAGCTTCAGCAGCGACTGGCCGGCGAACAGGAACACGACCATGACCACGTAAGCGACCAGCAGCTCGCGGACGATCACACGGGTTCGCCGGGCCGGCTCGACGTGCCCCATGGCCGACAGGAAGAACGGGATGTTCCCAAGCGGGTCCATCACGAGGAAAAAGAGGATCGCGGCGGAGGCGAGGGTCACGGCTGTTCCCGGGGGAATCGGTGGGCCTGGACTACCTTACAAACTCCGGCCTGGCAATCCTTGCCGGGGGTGCGGGTTGTGCGGAGCCTGGCCGGCTAGTCCCGAACGGATGATGCCGACTCCCGGTGGCGGCGCACCGCCGGCGCGGCAAGACTTGTGCCCCCGAGCGAAACGCCTGCCGCGGGCATCCCACCCCGCGGCCCGGCATCTCTCCTGACTCCCCCGCCAGCGCGGGGCCAGGACGCGGTCGCACCCCTGCGGCCGCCGGAGAGAGCCCGTGACCACCCGAACACGCGACGCCGCGGCCGTGCTCGCCGACGCGATCGCCCGCCGCATCGGTGAGCCGCGGTACCAGCTTTGGTTCGCCCGCCACACCCGCTTCGAGCCGCAGGGCGACTGGCTCAAGGTCGGCGTGCCCAACCGCCACTTCCAGGAGTGGCTCGACCGCACGTTCGGCGATGCCGTCCGCGCCGCCGCTGCTGAGGTGTTCGGCCAGCCGCTGCCGGTACGCTTCGTCATCGACGCCGAGTTGTTCCAGGCCGCCCGGCGCGAGCAGGCCGAGGTCGAGGGGACCCCCACACCCGACCGCCCCAGGCCCGACCGTGAGGGAGGGCGCGCCGCCGCCGCGCCATCCGCTCCCGACGCCCTCCCTAACGGTCGGGCCTCTGAACGGCGTCCCGAAAAGCGCGGCCGCCGCTGGCACAAGCTCGGCGACTTCGTCGTCGGCCCGTGCAACCGCGTCGCCCACGCCTCCGCCCTCAGCGTCGCCGAGGCGCCGGGAGAGTCGGCTAACCCGCTGGTTCTTTACGGCCCCGTCGGCACCGGCAAGACGCACCTGCTCGAAGGCATCTACGCCGCCGTCCGCCGCGCCCACCCCGACTGGCGGGTGACCTACCTCACCAGCGAGGAGTTTACCAACCGCTTCCTCCAGGCGATGCGGCACGACCGGCTTGGCGGGTTCCGCCGGCAGCTCCGCGACTGCGACGTGCTGCTGATCGACGACCTCCACTTCCTGGCGACCAAGAAGGCCACCCAGGAGGAGTTCCTCCACACCTTCGACGCCCTCGTCGCCGACGGCCGGCAGGTCGTCGTCACCTGCGACTGCCACCCGCGCCTGGCCGACGACCTCTCCCCGGAGCTGACCGATCGGCTGCTCGGCGGTGCCGTCTGGAGCCTCCAGCCCCCCGACGCCGACACCCGCCTCGACATCCTCCGCGCCAAGTCCGCCGGCGTCCCGTTTCCCGACGACGTGCTAAAGTTCCTCGCCTCCCAGCTACGCGGCAACGTCCGCGAGCTGGAAGGCGCGGTTCAGAGTGTCCGCCACTTTAGCCGGGTCACCGGCCGGCCGATCGACGTGGCCCTGGTCCGCGAGGCGCTGGCCGAGCTGCTCCGCCACGCCATCCGTGTCGTGCGGCTGGACGACATCGACCAGGCCGTCTGCTCGGTGCTTCGCCTGGAGCCGGGCTTGCTCCAGAAGCAGGCCCGGGCCTGGGTCGTCAGCCACCCGCGCATGGTGGCCATGTTCCTGGCCCGCAAGCACACCGCGTCTTCCTACGCCGACATCGGCAAGCACTTCGGCGGCCGCAACCACAGCACCGTCGTGGCGGCGGAGAAGAAGGTGCGGGCCTGGATGGCCGAGAACGCCGAGCTGTCGCTGGGCGAGCGGCGCGTCCGGGTGCGCGAGCTGGTCGAGCGCGTCGAGCGCGACCTGGGCCGCTGAAAACGAGCAAGGCGGGGAAGGGCCTCGTCGCCCCTCCCCGCCCCCTTCACCCAGACGTCGAGAATTACCGGCCGCCCATCAGGCTGACCGGGTAAACCGGCGCCGCGTACGGCGACGGGTAGTTGGCCGGGGCCTGACCCCAGGCGTAGGCGCTCGGGTGGGCGCCGTAGTTCGGCTGGGCAGCGTACGGCGAGTAGCCGTAGTTGTAGGCCACCGCGCCAGGGTTGTAGCCGTTGTAGCCGTAGCCGTAGGACGGGCCGGCGGCCAGCGCCGGGAAGGTGCCCATCAGGCCCGGGTTCTGGTAGGCCACGGCCTGGAAGCCCGGGTGGCCATGGCCGCGCTGCATTGCCGCCAGGTCGTGGCCGCCGGGGCCGTAGGGTGCGCCAAGGTTATAGCCGGGGGCGCAGCCGCCCGGCGGGCAGCAGGGCGGGGCGGCGCAGCCCTTCCAGGCGCTGCCGCTAACGCTAATCCCGATGCCCAGGCCCAGGCCGAAGCCGCCGCTGCAGCTCTTGGGGCCGCAGTCGTAGCCGCCGGCCGCGGCGTGGCCGGCCAGCAGGGCCAGGGCCGCGGCGGACGCGAAGAGCAGGTTCTTCATCTTTTCCTTCCTCGATGCGCTGGGTGCGACTCCGCTGCGCTACTCCCCGTGAGAGCGACCCACAACGTCGCACGTCGGAATCGTGCGCCACGGCAATATGGGGGACCAGGAAAAGTGATTCCGTTCGGGCAAAGTTGTCCGGCCGCCGGATGTCCTCGGCCGCGCAGCCGGCAACGCCGGCACGGCGCGAGGGGATTACTTCCCCACGCGAATCAATTCCGTTGACAGGGGGTGGGGACCGTTTAAACTGGGAGAGAGAGGCGGGCCGGGACGCGCGGAACACGTCGCGGCGAGCGCTCGGTCCCGTCATGTCTCCGACATCCCGTCAACCCCTCGGGCCGCCGCCCGGTTGAGGTCCAGTTCCCATGGCGAAGAAGAAGGACGGTAGTGGGTCGAACCTGGGGTTGATCATCACCCTGGTGTTCTTCGTGCTCTCGACGGTCATCCTCGGCGTGACCACGTACATGGGCTTCTCCGCCCAGGACGAGAAGGACAAGGCCGTCACCAAGATGCAACAGGAGAAGAACCAGGCCGACAAGGACGCCAAGTGGGGCCGGTTCAAGGCCAACGTCGAGCGGGCCATGCTCGACAGCTCGCAGTCGCCCGGCATCGAGTCGGCCGAGGTGGCCCGCGAGCTGCAGCAGTTCCTCGGCGGCTCGTACGATGCCGCCAACAACCAGAAGGACAAGGACGACTTCGCCGCCTTCCTGAAGAAGGTGCCGGCCCAGTGGGACCCCAGCCGTAGCTCCACGCCGGCCAAGTCGATCGAGCAACTACTGCGCGAGAAGGACCAGCAGATCCAGGCCGAGCGGGCGCGGGCGAAGAACGCCCAGGACGCCGCCGACCGCGAGAAACGCCAGCGCGAGGAGGCTGATGCCGAGGCGAACAAGGCGATCGCCTCGCTGAAGTCGGCCATGGAGGCGGCCAAGACCAAGGCGGTGGAGGACCGCAAGGCCGACCTCGGCGCGATCACCTCGCAGCGCGACTCCCTGAAGGCCGAGGACGAGACGCACCAGTCGCTGCGAAAGCGGTTCGAGGACACCGAGAAGGCCCGCGCCAAGTACGAGGCCCAGCTGAAGCGTGTGACCACCGAGCTGGCCGACGCCAAGCGGAACCTCCGCACGGTGTCCGAGGAGCGCGACGCCAAGGACGTCCAGCTCACCCGGGCGCTGGACGAGCTGGGCAAGCCAATCAGCAAGATCGAGGAGGCCGTCAAGGACGCCCGGTTCGCCCAGATGCTCAGGGAGTGGAAGAAGGACTGGCGGGTCATGGACCTCTACGGCAAGGGCGGAATGGTCTACATCAACCTCGGCACGTCCGACAACCTCCAGCCGCAGGTCACGTTTAGCATCCACGGCGCCGGCCTGGACGGGCAGCTCAACCCGAACTCGAAGGGCACCATCGAGGTCGTCCGCGTCCTCGGCTCTCACCTGTCGCTGGCCCGGGTGACGTCGGAGAAGGACCCGAAGAACTTCAAGAAGGACCCGATCGTCCGCGGCGACCGGCTGTTCAACCCGACCTGGGACCCCACCCGCAAGCGGCACGTGGCGATCGCCGGCGTGGCCGACCTCGGCGGCGAGGGCACCGACAACACCGAGGACCTGCGGCGGATGCTCCAGCGCCAGAACGTCGAGATCGACGCCTACATCGACGTCAAGAGCGACAAGGAGCCGAGGCTGGAAGGCCCGGGGATCACCTCGAACACCGACTTCCTGATCCTGGCCGACAACCTGGAGTCGATCCACCACCCGCAGGCGCGGAGCAACAAGGACTACGTGTCGAAGTTCCACAAGATCGAAAAGGACATGAAGGCGAAGGCGCTGGAGAACGGCGTCCAGATCATCTCGCTACGGCGCTACCTGGACATGATCGGCTACCAGCCGCCGCGGGTGGTGAAGCCGCTGGTGTCCGGCACCGGCCGGTGAGGATGACCCTGCCGTCCGGCAGCAGGTCGAGGGCCGGCCCGCAGTCCCCGTCGAGTTCCAACCGCACGCCGCGCGCCGCCGCGCGGCGTGCGCATTCCCCGACACGCCAGGCCAGGTCCTGAGGGTCGGCATCGGTCATGGGGCGCAACTCCATCCGGACCCGCCGTGCCAGGCCGAATCGCTCGATCCAGTCCAGCGCGTAGTCCAACTTGACCGACGGGAAGAGGAGGTTAATCCCCGGCAGGACTCGGGTCCCGAGCCGGCCGAACAGGTGCGCCTGCTGGTCGAGCTGGTGCGGCCAGGCCTCGCCGGGGATGACCACAGGTAAGAGCAGCGTAACCTGGTCGGGCGTTAGGCGTTCGAGCTTCTTGAGGACGGCGTGCGGCACCAGGCCGGCGGAAAGTACCAGGACGGAGAAGCCGCGCTCCAGGGCCCGGGTGAGCATCCAGGCGAAGTCGGGGTGTTGGGTCGGTTCGCCACCGAGCAGCCGCAGCTGGGAGTGGCCCTGGCGGCGCAGGTCATCGAGGACTTCGAGGAAGGCGGAGGGGGTCTCGGCGCGCGGCAAAATGCCGGGTTCGGTAAAGATCCCGTCGGGAACGCCGTTCGAGGACGCCGCCGTCTGGGTCATGGCCCGCCTCCATGCCGGGAAGGTACACCTCGAGTCCGTTCGGATCACGTGGTGGTGTTTTCCCATCCCCCAAGGGGGTTGTCAAGGAAAAACCGCCCCCCTTTGGGCGGGCGGGAACGCCACCCTCAACGGCGGCGAGGATCTCTTCCCCCCAAAGCCTTCGCACGGTATATCTGCTGGCCGGAGGTACGGCATGTCCCGGCTGGCGGTGGTCCTCGCACTGGCGCTGCTGTTTACGGGTTGCGCGCCGACGGCGCAGGAGCAGGTGCGGTTGCTTTCCGACGACGGCGTTCACCTGTACCGCAGCGGCTCTTACGCCGAGGCCGGTGATCAGTTCCGGGCCGCGCTGACGCTCCGCCCGGAGGATCCCGACCTGCTGTACAACCTCGCCCGCTGCAACGAGAAGCTCGGCCGCCCTGCCGACGCCGACCAACTCTACGAGAGGGTAATCCATCACCGACCCGACCACGCCGAAGCCCGGCACGCCCTGGTCTCCCGCCGGGTCGAGGCCGGCCAGCGCGACGTCGCCGGCCGAATGGTCCAGGGCTGGCTGAAGGCCAGCCCCAACCTCGCCGGCCCCTACGTCGAGGACGGCTGGCTGCGAGCCCGGGACGGGGACCTCGACAGCGCCCGGGCCAGGTTCCTCCAGGCCCTGGAGATCGAGCCGCGAAACGCCCGCGCGATGAACGAGCTGGCCCAGGTCTACGAGAGGCTCGACCGGCCCGACCGCGCCTCTGTCCTGTACGAGCGCAGCCTGGAGGCCGACCCCGACCAGCCCGAGACGCGCCGCCGGCTGGACGAGTTGCGGACGAAAGGGGTCGGCCGTCCCCGACCCGACTGACCGTCCTTTTTCTCGCCTCACCGCTGCACGCGGCGTGCCGTGCCGGCTACACTACCTGCTGACCTGGCGCACTGAAACCCCGTGACGCCCAGCCCCCGGGCGTGCCTCTGGGACCTATGGAGCCGATCTACCACCTCGTGGCCCGGTCCGCCTGGGAACGACACCCGGCGGACGACTACCACGCCGACAGCCTGGCGACGGAGGGGTTCATCCACTGCTCCTTCGCGAACCAGGTGGCCTGGGCCGCCAACCGCTTCCACGCCGACACCGCCGACTTGATCGCACTGGAGATCGACCCGGCGTACCTGGCCACGCCACTGCGAGTCGAGCCGCCGTCGCCGGGGTCGAAGTCGGCCGAGCTGTTCCCGCACATCCACGGACCGCTGAACCGCAAGGCGGTAGTGGCCGAGCACCCGATGCGCCGCGGCGGCGACGGGCGCTGGGTCTTTCTCCGCTGACAGACACCCGGGAGGCCGAGTCCGTTGCAGCGCTACTTCGTTGAGCCGTACCGCTTCATCCCGCCGTTCCGAGGAACCTTCTGGTTCTGGGCCGCCGGCCGGTACGTCCTGCGCAACCTCAAGCGCAAGCTCGGCGTGGTCCGCTGGCACTTCGACGGCGTCGAGCTGCTCCGCCGGTCGCTGGACCGGGAGGCCGGCATCCTGCTCACGCCGAACCACTCGCGCTGGGCCGACCCGCCGGTGCTGGGGTTGCTCGGCCAGAAGGCGAAAACGTACCTCTATTTCGTCGCCTCCTACCACCTCTTCCGCCTGGGCAAGGTCCAGGGCTGGCTGCTCAACCGGCTGGGCGGCTACAGCATCTGGCGCGAGGGCGTCGATCGGGAGTCGATCAAGGCGACCGCGGCCATCCTGGCCGGGGCCGAGCGGCCGGTCGTCCTGTTCCCCGAGGGGACGTGGTTCCGCCAGAACGACCGCGTCGGCCCGCTCCAGGACGGGCTGTCGTTGATCACCCGCCAGGCCGCCCGGCAGTCGAGCCGGCCGATCGTCATCCACCCCGTCGGCATCAAGTACTGGCTGCTGGCCGACCCGACGCCGGAGGTCCTACGCCGCCTGGAGGCCCTGGAACGCCAGTTGGGCTGGGCGCCGCAGCGGCACCTGCCGACGCTGGGGCGAGTCGAGAAGCTCGGCGGCGCCCTGGTGGCGATCAAGGAGATCGAGTACCTCGGCCAGCCCCAGCCCGGCGACCTCGACTCGCGCATCGTCCGGCTGACCGAGTCGCAGGTCGAGCGCCTGGAGAAACAGCACCTCGGCAAGCGCTTCGACGGCTGGCCGCTGGAGCGCATCCGCCGCCTGCGCCAGCACCTGACCCGTCAGCTGCACGACCCGGCCCGCGCCGGCGAGCGCGAGGGCGTCCAGGAGGACCTCGGCGACCTGCTCTTCTGCGAGAACCTCAACGCCCACTCGCTGGAGTACCTGCGCGAGCGGCCAAGCGCCGAGCGCCTCGCCGAGACGGTGCAGCGGATCGAGGAGACGGTCAGCGACGCGCTGGAGCGCCCGCTGGCCCCGGCCGGCGCCACGGTGAAGGTCGGGCCGGCGATCGACGTGCGGTCGCTCGGCGACGAGTCGCTCGCCCCGCGCCTCCGGGTCGCCATCCAGGGGTTGATCGACGACATGGTCGCGCAAGGGCCTCCCCCGGACTGGGGCTGCCCGTCGGGACCGAACACGAACGGCCGGCACACCGGATAGTTACCCCCGCGAAGGACACCGAGCATGACCCGGCTTTCGACCCGCCAGAGGATCAACAACCGGATCTTCAAGGCGGTCCACCACCGAAACCTGATCTACAACACCTGCTGGGAGGACCCCGCCCTCGACCGCGTCGCGCTGAACCTGGGACCGGCCGACCGGGTGGCGGTGATCACCAGCGCCGGCTGCAACGCCCTGGACTACCTGCTCGCCGGCGCCGGCGAGGTCAACGCGGTGGACGTCAACCCGATCCAGAACGCCCTCTTGGAGCTGAAGCGCGGCGCCGCCCTGGGGTTGGACCACGCCTCGTTCTTCGAGCTGTTCGGCCAGGGCCGCACGCCGCGGGCTGACCAGATGTACCACGATGCGATCCGGCGGCATCTGACGCCGGCTGCACAGGATTACTGGGACAGGAGGATCACGTTTTTCCTCGGCCGGGGTTGGCGGAAGTCGTTCTACTACCGCGGTACGTCGGGCTTCCTGGCCAAGCTGGTGCTGAGCAACATGCAGGTGATCCACCGGATGCGCGGGCCGATGCGCGACCTGCTCGCCGCCCAGACGGTCGAGCAGCAGCGGGCGATCTACGAGGAGCAGGTCAAGCCGCGCATCTGGACGCCGTGGCTGCGCTTCATCCTCCGGCGCAGCTTCACTTTGACGTTAGTCGGGGTGCCCTGGCCGCAGCGCGACCAGATCATGACGCAGTACCCCGGGGGGGTGGCGCAGTTCATCCGCGACTCGCTGGAGGCGGTGCTGTGCAAGTTGCCGTTCCGCGACAACTACTTCTGGCGGGTCTACTTCCAGGGCCACTACACCGAAGAGGCGTGCCCGGAGTACCTCAAGCGGGGGAACTTCGACCGGCTGCGGGCGCTCTTGCCCCGCCTGAAGATCCACACGACG
>JAXMAW010000061.1:0-37895 GCA_046350195.1 Gemmataceae bacterium | reverse complement strand
CCCCGACCGCACCGGGCGGGTACCGGTGCGGGACGGTCCTGGAGGCGCGCGACGGGGCGGGGACGTCCGGGTGGGGGTCGCGTGCCGACCACGACATCGGGGTGGGCCGGCCAGAGGGACAGACAGATCGAAGCCGTTTCGGGGCCTGGGAAGGTCTTCTTTTGGGGAAGGAGGACCAGCCTTTGGCCCTTTCGGGCTGTGAGGGTGGGTTTTGTCTACCGCCTCGGCTAGGTTCATTGATCGGCACGCTAACCCCCCAGGATGAGGAAATGCCCTCGGCGTGGGGAGATTCTGCCGGTTCACCTTCCTGTGCCCGTTCCGCCCCTTGCCCGGATTCTCTTTCGGGCAACCTGGGCAAGGGGCGGGCTCGGAACGACGGCGAGGCGCGGCCCGCGCCCCGGAGGGGTGCGGCGGCCTGCACGTTCGACAACAATACGTCGTGGGGGTGGGTTCAGAGGGGTTGGGTCGTCGGGCCTCGCGTTCCGAAGGTATTGTACCCCGCGAATCAAGACCAGTTTTCGGAATTGTGCGGGCGGGGACGGAGCCGCGACCGTCAGGGCTTAGGTTTCCTCACATTTATTCTGTGGCGATGGCGAGCGCACCTGCGATCATGGCTTGCAGTTGCGCCCAGCCACGCCACAGAACCAGCCAGCCGGGTGGGTGATCGTGCTTGCGGTTCTGATGTCCGCCCAGCCGGGCTAACGCCTCCACGAACTCCCCGTACGTCCACCCGGGGCAGGCCCGCTTGTGCCGCCACCCCGACAGCACACGCACCCACAGCTCCGGCACCCTCCGCGCCGCCGGCTGCTTGCGCGCCTCTTCGTCCCGGCTGGCGTCGCGCAGCTGCAGCAGCCACACCGCCACCACGCTCAACACCGCTATGGCCGGCTCCAGGCTCGCCCGCTTGGTGAACTGCAGGTCCTCGATCGCGCACCCCGTCTTCATCCCCTTGTGCCATTCTTCGATGACCCACCGCGCCGAGTACCAATCCACCCGCCGCCAGGCGTCCTCCTCGTCGGCCACCGCCACGTTCGTCAGCAGCACCCACTCGATCCCCTTCTCCCCCGCGGGCGGGTCGATCTCCCACACGCGAAGGGCGTAAACCTCCAGCGGCGTGTCGTCGTGCTCGCCGCGCGGCTGCCTGGGGGGCACGACCCTCAGCTTCCCCCAGGCCAGGGCCAGCCTCGCCTCTCGGGCCGGCCTTTTGTCCGTGGCCGGGATGTCGCGCGGCCGCGGCTGGCTGGCCCCACTGGTCAGCCCCCGGACGTGGTCGTGCAGCTTGGCCTTGACCACGCCGCCGGCCTGCTCAACCAGCGCCTTGCGGTTGTGCTGGGAACGGATGACATACGCCCGGCCTGCCCGGTGCTCGTAGGCCAGGAACTCGGTGACGTCGCTACCGCGATCGGCGATGTCGACCCACAACCGGCCATCCGGGGCGACGGGGATCCGCTCACAGGCATTCTTCCACAACCGGCTTTCGCGATCCGGGGCGCGCTGCCGCTGCGCCTTGGTCTCCCCCTTCTTGACCTTGCGCCGGCGATGGAGGGCCTGCCAGGCCAGCCCCAAGACCTGGCGGGATGGGGTCACCGCCAGGCTGTTGTGGGCGTACAGGCCCCGGCCCCGGCCGTCGCCGACCTGCCCCAGGTCCGGGATGGAATCCAGGCCGGAGTAATCCAAGACGGTGGCGTCGTGCAGAACCAGGACGACGCCGGGGTGTTCGCGCATGCGGCGGAAGGTGCTTTGGGCGGCGGCCTGGATGAGGGCGGCATGGCTGACCTGGGGGGCGTTCATCAGGCGGTAGAAGGCGTCGAGGTCGGCAGGGTCTTGAAACTTGGCGGGCAAGGAGCCGCCGGGGTGTTCGAGAATGCAGGCGGCGGAATGGACGAGTCGCTTGGTGCGACGAGCATCCCCCAGAGCCGCCTGCCCGAACTGATCCGTTGCCCACGCCATGGCTCTGTCACTGGGAGTTCGCATCCCTTGCCTTCCTGCTTAACCCTTGACCCATCTTCACCTTGCCCCTTCTCGACATCATAAGAAAGATTTGAGGAAACCTAAGCCCTGACGGTCGCGGCTCGGACACCGCTACACCATCGCGATACGCGCTACAGTGGGGTCCTCCCGCTGTTGCCGCGAGTTCCTCTAATCACGGAAGTGCCTGGGCGCGAAGTCGTGCAGCGACCGCCGCCACGTCTGCACCTCATGAGACGTCCCCTTCGACTCGAACACGACGTACCGGACCCCGGCCCGGTCGAGGGCCTCGTGCATGGCCTTGACGCCGGCGGCGTGGTGACCGTTCATGTGCCGTCGGCGCCCCGCTCCATGTCGAAGGGGCCCTGACCCAGCCCGATGTCGGCCCCCCCGGCCTGGACGCGCACCCTCCTCGCCTCGGGAGCCTTCAGCCGGAAGGTCACCCGCCCGTCCGGGTGGACCCGTGGGTATTCGGGCCGCGGCACGCTGGACGCCACCGGCTTCGCCTCCTTCTCCTCCCCTTCAGGGGTCGGTTGAGGGGACGCTACTCGACGAGCGCCTGCATCACCGCGGTCTCGAAGTCGCGCTGGACGCCGCCGGCAACCGGGCCGGCGGGGGCCTGCATGAGGATGACCGCGACCAGCTTCGCCTTCGAATCGACCCAGAAGTGGGTCCCGAACGCCCCGTCCCAGCCGTAGCTGCCTTCCGACCGGAATGTCCCGGCGCGAACCGGGTCGGTCACCACTTCGACGGTCAGGCCGAAGCCCATCCCCTTCGGCCGGCCGAGCTGCCCGCCGAACATCTCGCCGACGTGGTTGGACGACAGCAGCCCCACCGCGCGCGGGCTGAGCAGGCGCTTGCCGTTCAGCTCGCCGCCGTTGGCGAGCATCTGGCCGAACCGGAAGTAGTCCTCCGCCTTCGAGATCAGCCCGCCGGCCCCCGAGTGGTAGGTCTTGGGGAAGCTGAAGAACGGGGCGACCTTCTCGAGCCTGTCGCCGGCCGGCCGGTGGACGGCGGCGAGCCGGTCCGCCGGCACGCCCGGCCCGGGGTGGAAGGACGTGTTGGTCATCCCGAGCGGGTTGAAGATGCGCTTGCGGAGGAACTCGTCGTACGGCAGTCCGGACGCGACCTCGACCACCCGCGAAAGGGCGTCGATGCCCGCCAGGCCACTGTAGCGCCACTGGGAGCCGGGCTGGAAGTCGAGCGGCACCTTCGCCATCCGGGCGACGTACGACTCCAGCGTGTCGTCGCCGGACGGCCGGACGGTGGCCGGCGCGACCTGCCGCGTCCCGACCCCGCCGCTGCCCAGGCCCGAGGTGTGCGTCATTAGGTCGCGGATGGTGACCGGCCGTTCGGGGCGGACCAGCTCGACCTTGCCGCCCTTCTCGACGGCGACCATCTGGTTTTTGAACTCGGGGACGAACCTCGACACCGGGTCGGTGAGCCGGACCTTCCCCTCCTCGACGAGCATCAGGACGGCGACGCCCGTCACCGGCTTGGTCGAGGAGGCCATGCGGAAGAGGGCCTCCCTGGCCATCGGCTTCTTCGTCTCGACGTCCGCCAGGCCGTGCGCCTCGAAGTGAACGACCCGGCCCTTGCGGGCGACCAGGGTGACGGCCCCGGCAATGCGCCGCCCGTCGATGTGCCGCTTGACCGCCTCGCCGATCCGCCCCAACCGCTCGGACGAGACGCCGACGTCTTCCGGCTTCGCCCGTGGTAACTCCTCCCGCGACCACGCCGGGCCGGCCGCGGCCAGGGCCAGGAGGGCGAGAGTCAGGCCTGGGAAACTCCCGGGGCGGAAGCCGGTCAGACGCATGATGCACCCCTCGGATGGTTGTGCGGCCGTGGGCGGCCTTAACGGAAGAGTTGGGGGGCGAACTCGTGAAGGTACTTCTGCCAGTTGATCCAGGTGTGGCCGCCCTCGGTCTCCTTGAAGACGGGCTTGAAGCCGTGCCTCTCGAACAGCCCGACGGCCTCCTTGGTCCGGGCCAGCAGGAAGTCCTCCGACCCGGTGGCGAACCACAGGAGCTTCACCCCCTTCCTCGCGTCGTCGCCGAGGCCGGACTTGTTCTGCCTCTCCCAGTCGGCCGCCTTGCCGAAGATCACCCCGGAGCTGAACACGCCGACGTGGGCGAACTGCCCCGGCCGCGACACCGCGACGTTGAGCGTCTGGGCGCCACCCATGGACAGGCCGGCGATGGCCCGACCCGCGCTGCCGGCCTGCACGCGGTAGTGCTTCTCGACGTGGGGAACGACGTCCTTCAAGAAGTCGTCCTCGAACCGGGAGCTGCCGACGCCGCCCCCCTTGGCCGGCGCCGTCGGCATGATGAAGCTAAACGGCCCGGTGTGGCCGGCCGGCATGACGACGAGCATCGGCTTGGCTTTTTTGGCGGCGATCAGGTTGTCCAGGATGAAGTTCGCCCGGCCGACCGAGGTCCACGAGTCGTCGCTGTCGCCGGCCCCGTGCAGCAGGTACAGCACCGGGTACTTCTCGGCGCTCGCCTCGTAGCCCGGTGGGGTGTAGACGTGCATCCGACGGGTGCGGCCCAGCGTCGAGGACCGGTAGTAGACCCGAGCCACGGCGCCGTGGGGCACGTCGGCGGTGTCCATGAAGTCCGAGCCGGGGACGTGGAGGACGCTCCAGGCGTTGCCGTTGGACTCGCTGACCGACTGGTTGCGCGGGTCGGCCGTCACCACCCCGTCCACGTTGAACAGGTAGCGGTAGGTGCCCGGATCGAGGGGGCCTAGCGTCATCTCCCAGACGTCGTCCTTCCCCTTCTTCAGGAGCCGCGGCAGGAGCAGGAAGCCGCCGGGGAGGTCAGTCGTGAACAGCCCGACGGCCTCCGCCTTGGGGGCGTGGATGCGGAAGACCACCTTGCGGTCGGCCTTCACCTCGGGGGACACGACCACCGGGCCGCGAGGCCCCCGGCCGGGCTGTGCCAGGGCGAAGGACGCCAGGACGACTGCCGCGAGGCCGGCCGCCCTGGCGAGGTTCCAGGTCGCGAACTTCATTACCGTTCTCCCTTCTGGACTCGGGGGGAGGCCAGGGCGTCGGTTCAGACGGCCGCGGAACGGCCTTCCGGAGCGGCCATCACCTGGGCGACGCGCAACAGGAGTCCCAACAGGGCGTCCGCCTGGTCCGGCCCAACGGCGGAGAGCAGCTCCGCTCGGAACGACTCGCTGCCCTCCCACATCTTCCGGTAAGCCCGCCGGCCTTTCGGGGTCAGGGCGACGCTGCGCGCCCGCCCGTCACTGGGGTGCGGCACCCGCGTCACCAGCCCCCGCCCCTCCAGCAGCAGGAGCATGGCCCGCACCGTGCTCGCGTCGGAGCAGACGCGGCGGGCGAGGGCCTGCTGGGTCAGCGCGTCGGCCTCGGCCAGGGCGCCCAGCAGGACGAACTGGTCGGCGGTCACCCCCCAGCGAGCCAGGGTGGCGTCCGCCCGGCGGTGCATCACCAGGTAGGCGGACCGCAGCGCCAGGGCGAGGTCGTGCCCCGTGGTCATGTGGCCCCTTCCGGATGTTGTGTATACGCTCGAATTCCGCCCGGCAGTCTATCGGGCCACGCATGAGAGGAAGATGAGAGGCGGGGCCGGCCCGCATTACCCCCATCCGATAGCCGAGGGAGGCTCGCCGGTGTCGGCCTACCCGGAGGCGGGGAAGTCGAACTCGCGCTTCCGGAGGAACGGGCGCAACGGCCGCAGCCACCAGGTGGCCGGCTCGGCGCCGTCGGTCAGGTCCGGCTCGCTCAATAACAGGCAGTCGCAGGTATTCCCGTGCGGCCCCACCTCGATCGCCGCCTCCTCCTCCAACGTGTCCCGCCGTAACACTCGCAGCCAGCTCGGCCCGCGCAGCCGCCCCTCGCGGTCGTCGCTGCAACTACCGTGGCCCACGAAGAGGTGCGTCCGCCCCGCCGCCAGCCCGCGCGGGAACGGCCGCTCGCCGCCCCGGTCCAGCGCACAGGTGGCCCCGGCGGGGCCGAGGAGCCGCCCGCCGCCGCTATCCAGCACGTAAAGCCCCGCCTCGGACCAGAGGACGTCGTGGCTGGCCGTCCCCAGCCCCCGGTGGACGCCTAGTAGCCGCGGCCGGGCGAACAGAGGCCCCGGCCCCTCGTAGGCCAGCTCCAGCGCGAACGACCCCTCGTCCCAGTTGTGCGCCAGCGCTAGCAGCCGGCCGGGGGCGAAGTGCAGCGAGTTGAAGTGGTAGCGGTCTCCGGGGTGAGCCGCCGGGGCCTCCCGCCGGAGGTCCGGCGGGACCAGGTTGCCCAGCGCCAGCTGGCCGGCGGGGCGGCCGGTGTCCGGGTCGAAGGCCAGCAGCTCGGGACTGGCCCCGCTCACCACCCAAAGCAGCCCGTCTCGTAGCCGAATCTGGTGCAGGTCGGCCGCGCCGGGCAGTTCCAGCGACTCGCGGCGGCCGGCGCGCCACGGCGGGCGGTAAACGAGCAGGGCGTTGGTCGGTAGGCGCGGGTCCTGGACCTCCTTGCGGATGTCGAGGTTGCGGGCAACCGCGTAGAGGGTGCCGCCCCCGGTCGTCAAGCCGAAGTAGATGCCCAGTCCCTCGTCGATGACGCCCACGTCGAGCAGTTCCTGCCGTGGCCCGAGCCGGACCTGGAGCAGACGGGTGAAGGTGGAAAGGAGCAGTGTGGTGCCAAGTCCCTGCATGCGGTGGGTCCCCCAGGCGGCGGGCCGTGGGCCAGGTGAGGGTAGCCGGCGACCGGTGAGGATCTGATGAGAGGATGGCCAGGAGACCCGGCCGTGGGCAGCCGTCCCCACAAGGAGAGAATGTAAAAAGGGCGAGCCATAACTATTCGTTATGACTCGCCCTTTGATGTGGAGCTGAGGGGGTTCGAACCCCTGACCTCTTGAATGCCATTCAAGCGCGCTCCCAGCTGCGCCACAGCCCCAACTGAAGGTAGGTTAGCAGTGAGCGCGCGGGCTGTCAACGGGGCCCCGGTAGAATGTCGCCCCCCTCGCGGCCCAGGCCGGATAGGCCAATCAGGCGGCGAGGCGGCCTCACCTCAGGACCTTGAGCCGGGCGTTCCGGATCAAAACGGGCGAGCTGTCGCGGCTGAGGTGCTGGAAGCCGACGTGCCCTTCGCGCGGACGGGCCTTCAGCGGGGGCGCGTCGGTGCCGTCATGCCGCTTGGCCGGCCTGGCCTGCTTGTTCAGGTCGTGATCCTGCACCAGCTCGCCGTTGATCTCCACCTTCAGTCGGGGCCCGTTCAGTTCGATGCGCACCTTGTTCCACTCGGTCGGCTTGTAGACCTGCTTCGCAGGCGCCAACGAGCGGTAGATGGCCCCGGTCAGCTCGTCGGCCTTGGCCTTGGTGTTGTAGCGCAGGTCGGCGACCTGTAGCTCCATCCCCTCGAAGGCGGGGTCGCCCTCCAGTGGCGCCCGCAGGGCAACGCCGCTGTTGCCAAGCTTGTCCAGCTTGACCTCGAACTCGAGGATGAAGTCGGCGTACTTTTTTTCGCTGACGAGCCAGCTGCCGCGCTGCTTGCCCGGCTGCAAGACCCCGCCCTTGACGGACCAGACGGCGTCCTTCGGCCCCGGCTTGGACAGGTCATTCCAGGCGGTCACCTTCCAGCCCTTGGGGACGCCATCCTCGGCGAACAGGGTGACGAACCCCTCGTCGGCTTTCGCCGGCCAACTCAGCACCGCCGCCACCCACAGCGCCGCTCGCATGATCAACTCCCTCCCAGGCCGCGCCCGGAAGGCACGCCAAGGTTGTTGCGAACGCCGGTCAAGTCGCCGGCGGCCGTTGCCGATATGGTATCAGGCGAACGTGTTGGTTGGCCCCTTAGCCAAGCGGAAAGGCAACGGATTGCAAATCCGTCATTCCCCGGTTCAAATCCGGGAGGGGCCTCTTCTCTCGCATCGCTTCAAAGCAGCGGCCTACTGGGTCCAGCAGTATGAATGCTCCGGTCGCAGGCCCGACCGTCAGGGAGGGCTTAATGCCGCGCCCAGGCGAAGCGAGCCCTCCCTAACGGTCGGGCCTGTGTAAGGTAGCGCTCTCAACGCTGGACCCAGTAACAAGATCCCAGCAGCGGAGGTGACCCAGCGGCACGATCACCGGCTGGGTGGCCGGCCTCTCGACTGCTGGGACATTGGGTCCCAATACCCCGGCAGCTCACCAGATTCCTGGGTTCATCGGCGAGTCTCGGTTGAGCGACCGTATCGCTCTCGCAAAGCCAGATTCACTTCCAGCACGTTGACCCTCCCCACCCCGGCTAGGCCGGACAAGGCGGCCTCCTTTCTCGCCCGGAGCAAGTCCTCTACCTCCTTGCGAACCTCAGCCGCGTCGCGCCTGGTCTCCTTGGCCCACTTCCCGGCAACGCGGTCCAACTGATACATAGCGTTCTTAAGGGTGATGTGCGGGTCGAGGCCCGATCCCGACGCCATCACCATGTCCGCGGGGACCGGTTCGAGGTCCGCTTGGGGGTGCTCCTGAAGCCACATGTCGAAGAAGGCTCCCTGGATGTCCGCCCCCTCCCTGACCGGCTCGATGCGCTTGACCGGATTCCCGTCCGGCCCCTTGCGCTCCACCGCGCCGGGGAACGTGCCGGGGTTCGCGCGGGAGCAAGCGGCGAAGAACGGCACCGCCAAATCTTCGGGCTTCGGCTCGGGGGTCGAAGGGTTGTCCTTGACCCACCGGGTGACTTCCTCCGGGTGCTCCCTTTGCCAGGCCGCGACGTGCTCCGAGTTGAGCTTGTCGGCCTTGACCCACGCCGACGCGACGGCGGGGTGGGCCTGGGCCCACTGGGCGACGATGCCGGGCCGGCCCTGGTATCGGTCGTTCCGGAACCACGCCTCGATGTCCGGGGCGACGGGCTGCCCTTTTTTCCGCCCGCCGCGGTACTTCACGACAGGGCCGAGCTGCCGGGCCACGCGGTCGCGCAGGAGGTAGTTGCTGGGGCCCCAGTTGCTCGCGCCCGAGGCTGAGGCGTTGTAGGACGCCGCCGAGGGGCGGGGCTGAAAGTACCCCTCGCCGGCGAACGGCTGGGCGATCAGCCGCGACCCGACCGCGCTCTCCGCCGTCAGCACGGGGTTGCCGGCGCCATCGATCAGCCCCCCCTGCGCCTGGTGAGGGAAGAGCGTCTGCCCGAGCGCCATCAGCGCGAGCGGGTACACCACCGAGCAGAGGAGCAGGGTAAGGGCCAACAGCCAGAGGTTGGCACGGATATGTTGCAACATGGGTTCCTCTCGCAGGAGGTTCACGAGGCTAGGTTCAGGGCGACCAGGAACATGTCGATGAGCTTGATGCCGACGAACGGCACGATCACGCCGCCCAGCCCCCAGACCAGCAGGTTGCGGCGTAACAGCGCGTCGGCCCCCACCGGCCGGTACTCGACGCCCTTCAGCGCGATCGGGATCAGCAGCGGGATGATGATCGCGTTGAAGATCACCGCCGACAGGATGGCCGACGTCGCCGAGTGGAGGTTCATCACGTCGAAGCTCTTCAGCCACGGCAGCGTGGCGGCGAACAGGGCCGGCACGATGGCGAAGTACTTGGCGAGGTCGTTGGCGATTGAAAAAGTGGTCAGGGCCCCGCGGGTCATCAGAAGCTGCTTGCCGATCTCGACGACCTCGATCAGCTTCGTCGGGTCGCTGTCGAGGTCCACCATGTTGCCCGCCTCCTTGGCCGCCTGCGTGCCGGAGTTCATCGCCACGCCGACGTCGGCCTGGGCCAGGGCCGGGGCGTCGTTGGTGCCGTCGCCCATCATGGCGACCAGCTTGCCGCCCTCCTGCTCCTTGCGGATGTAGGCGAGCTTCGCCTCCGGCGTCGCCTGGGCGATGAAGTCGTCCACGCCGGCCTGCTCGGCGATGGCCTTGGCCGTCAGCGGGTTGTCGCCGGTCACCATCACCGTCCGCAGCCCCATCCGCCGCAGCCGCTCGAACCGCTCGCGCATGCCGGGCTTGAGGACGTCCTCCAGGACGATCAGGCCGGCCAGCCTGTTCCCGTCGCAGACCAGCAGGGGGGTGGCGCCGCGGGCGGCCACGGCGTCCACCTGCTGCTGGGCGCCGTCGGGCACCAGGCCGCCGTGCCGCTGGACGTGTTTCAACACGGTGTCCGGGGCGCCCTTGCGGATGCTGCGGCCGTCCGGCAGGTCCACGCCGCTCATTCGCGTCTGCGCCGTGAACTCGATGAAGCGCGCCCCCTCCGCGACCATCGACGCCAGGCGGGCCGGGGACCCCGGCCTGGCGCCGCTGTCGGCGGACAGCTTCTGGTGGAGGTCCACGATGCTCTTGCCCTCCGGCGTCTGGTCCGCGAACGAGGCCAGGGCGGCCTTCTCCGCCAGCTCCGCCGCGGATTGGCCGGCCAGGGGGACGAACTGCGTCGCGCGGCGGTTGCCCACCGTGATCGTGCCGGTCTTGTCCAGCAGCAGCGTGTCGATGTCGCCGGCCACCTCGACCGCCTTGCCGCTCTTGGCCAGGATGTTCGCCCGCAGCGCCCGGTCCATGCCGGCGATGCCGATGGCGGCCAGCAGCGCGCCGATCGTCGTCGGGATCAGGCACACCAGCAAGGCGACCAGTGTCGGCACGTCGGTCCCCAGGCCCTTGACCGGCTCGGCGGTGCCGAGGTAGTCCTTCATGTACAGCTCGGCGTTGAGCGCCATCGGCCACAGGGCCGCCGTGACGATCAGGAAGATGAGGGTGAAGGCGGACAGCACCAGCGACAGGGCGATCTCGTTGGGCGTCCGCTGCCGGATCGCCCCCTCGACCAGGGCGATCATGCGATCGAGGAACGCCTTGCCGGCCCCCGCCGTGACCTTGACGACGAGGCGGTCCGAGAGGACGCGGGTGCCGCCGGTGACGCCGGAGTGGTCGCCGCCGGCCTCGCGGATCACCGGGGCGGACTCGCCGGTGATCGCCGACTCGTCCACCGACGCGACGCCCTCGACGATCTCCCCGTCGGACGGGATCACCTGCCCCGCCTCGACCACCACCCGGTCGCCGGCTTGCAGAGCGGTGGAAACCGCCTGCTCCACCTGCCCGTTGTCCTTCAGTCGGTAGGCCACGGTCTCCTGGCGGGTCTTGCGGAGCGCGTCGGCCTGCGCCTTGCCGCGTGCCTCGGCCAGCGCGGTGGCGAAGTTGGCGAACAGGACCGTCAGCAGCAGCCAGACGTCCAGGGCGACGAGGTAGCTGATCGCCACCTGGCTCCTGTAGCCGAGCAGGGTGGCGACGGTGAACACCAGGGTGAGCGCGGTGCCGACCTCGACCACGAACATCACCGGGTTCTTCCACTGGATGTCCGGCCGCAGAATGAGGAACGACTGCATGAAGGCCTCGCGCAGCAGTTCGGGCGCGAACAGGCTGGCGCTGCGGCTGGCCCGCCGGGCCTGCTTCAGCGCCTCGGCCGCGGGGCGCGGGGCGGGTGGGGCGATACTTTGGGTGGCATTCGCCATGGGGACCTCAGGTCTGGAAAACTCGACAGGCGCCGGGACGGCTCGCCGCGCTAGCCGCCGAAGGGGGTGGGGGCGAGGTGCGCCGCGACCGGGCCGAGCACGGCGGCGGGCAGAAACAGCAACGCGCCGACCAGGATGACCGTGCCCAGCAGGACGAAGCCGAACGTCAGCGTGTCGGTCCGCATCGTCCCGGACGTGAACGGGGTCGGCTTCTTCGCCGCCAGCCCCGCCGCCAGGGCGAGCGGCGCGACGATCGGGATGAACCGGCTCAGGAGCATGACCAGGCCGGTGGCGACGTCCCAGTGCGGGCTGTACGGCGCCGGCGTCGGGTTGTCGTTGAAGCCGTAGCTGTCCGATAGCCCTTCAAAGCCGGAGCCGTTGTTCGCCGACGCCGAGGTGAACTCGTAGAGGATCTCCGTGAACCCATGCGCGCCGGGGTTGTTGGTCGCCTTCGTCCCCCAGTCCACGGCGGCAAAGAGGCCGGCGGGCCCCAGGGTCATGACCGGGTGGATCAGCAGCGCCAGCATGGCCAGCTTCATCTCGCGGGCCTCGACCTTCTTGCCGAGGTACTCCGGCGTCCGGCCGACCATCAGCCCGGCGAGGAACACGCCAACGATAAGGTAGACGAGCAGGTTGACCAACCCGACGCCCTTGCCGCCGAAGACGCAGTTGAGCCACATGCCCGTCAGCGGCGTCAGCCCGGCCAGCGGGTTCAGGCTGTCGTGCATGCAGTTCACCGAGCCGCACGTCACCGCGGTGGTGACCGCCGAGAAGGTGGCCCCCGCGGAGGTGCCGAACCGGAGCTCCTTGCCCTCGAGGTTGCCCAGCTCCTGGTCCACGGGCAGGCCGGCAAGGCCACCCGGCTCCGGCCTGTCATCGCCCCTCCCGGCCGGGCCCCGGTCGGTCAGTTCGGGGGAGCCGCCGGGCCTCGTCACCATCCAGTGGTGCTTGACGGTTCCGTCGGCCTGGGTGATGGCCAGGGGGTACACCTCGCCCTGGTGGGCCAGCAGCGCCGGGTTGGGCCGGAGCGTGTCCCAGTAGACCGCCCAGCCGATCATGCCCAGGAACATCAGCATCATCACCCCGTAGATCAGAGCCGCGTGCCGCATGTTGCCGATCATCCGGCCGAACATGAGCACCAGGGAGAAGGGGAAGATGAGGATGTTGACGCAGGTCAGGAAGTTGGTCCAGGCGTTGGGGTTCTCGTAGGGGTGCGCCGAGTTGGCGCCGAAGAACCCCCCGCCGTTGGTGCCCAGGTGCTTGATCGGGATGACGGCCGCCGCCGGGCCGCGCGAGATGACCTGCGGCTGTGGCTTGCCGTCGTCCGTCGTGCCCATCGCCTCCGGCTCGACGGGGGCGACCTGCGCCGCCCCGTCGAAGGTCATCGGCACGCCCGCCGCCAGGAGCAGCACGCCCGTGATCAGGCTGGCCGGCAGGAACACGTAGACGACCACGCGCCACATGTCGAGGTAGAAGTTTCCCATCCCGGCGTCGCCGCGCAGCCCGCGGATGATTGCCGCCAGGGCGCAGAAGCCGACCGCGGCCGAGACGAACATGTTCCAGCAGATGACCGCCAGCTGGCTGAAGTACGAGAGGTGCTGTTCCCCGGAGTAGTGTTGCAAGTTCGTGTTCGTCAGGAACGAGGCGGCGGTGTTGAACACCGTCGTGGGGCTCAGCATCTTTTTGTCGTCCGGGTTCAGCGGCAGGAAGGGCTGAAGCTGTAGGACGACATACCCGAACAGGAACATGACCGTGTTGAACAGCAACATGGAAACGGCGTACTGCTTCCAGGTCTGCGGCCCGGTGTCAAGGCGCCGCTCCAGCCAGAGCAGCGCGCCCGGCGCGCGATACCGCCCATCCAGGACCCAGGCCAGGTAGCGGCCGACCGGGAACGAAAGCGCGACGGTGGTGCCGACAATGAGGAGCGGCAGGAGCCAGACTTGCCACATGGGAGAGACCTTCCTCGTTAGAACCACTCGGGGCGTAACAGCGCCGCCAAGAGGTAGATGAACAGCAGCAGGGTGACGAGCGCGGCCAACCAGGTCATGACGGCCCCTTTCAGACTTCTTCGCAGCCGGCCAGGAAGGCACACAGAATGGCGAAGGTGGCCAGTCCCAGGAGGATCATGGCCGGTACCCAGATGGTTAAGTTCATCCTCAATCTCCTTGCCCTGCATGCCGCGATGATCCACCGGCCGGCAGGTGCTTGACACGAGCTCCCTCGGTTACCATTCCCCCATTCGGGGAGGGCCGCCCGGCTACCAAGGGGTCGGTGCTGACCGCACGTCCGACTCCATGATGGACGCCCCCCCGCAGTTCCGACCCTCCAGGGCTCGAAGGGGATCAAGCCGTGTAGCGCCCCGAAAGAGTGCTGAATAACAGCCCGGCTCCTCCGCCGAACAGCGCCCGCCAACGGTCAAGGTAATCAGTCCGAGGACGGCCCTGACAATCATCCCAACCACCATGTCTTGCTCGCCCTCGTGCATGTTTTGGGCCTCGTGTTGGGTGGGCTTCGGCCCCTGGGCCAACTCTCCTCTTGCACCGGGCATGCCACGGCCACTGCCCTGTCGCAACCAACCTTGGGCGTGAACCTTAAGGCGATCAAGCGGGAGAGCCGAGTCGGATGCAGATTGCAATCTGCACGCTCCTTCGTGCAGATTGCTTGATCTGGAGATCTTGGCGGCAATTCGAGGGGAGGCCGTGGTGGACGGTCGCCTGCCAGTTGGCCCACGGGACCGCCCGGCGCTGATCGTCGGAGATGGAGATGAGTTCTTGACCAGCCCCTCCAGCCGCTTGTCGCGCAGCCGCTGGTGCAGGTGGCCAGGCAGGGGCAGTCATTTTCGCCCCGGTAGCGCGGCTACGGCCGGCGGCCGACGATCTGGCGGAGCAGGGCGGCTTGCTGCCTTTGCTCGGCCTTGATGTCCGGGGCCCAGCCCGCCGCCTTCAGGGCGGCCTCGGCGGCGTACACCACCGCGTCGTGGTCGCTCTGCCCGGGCGCCAGGGCGGCGTACTGCTCCACCACGGTCACGTCGCTAGGGGCCGGGGGCAGGTACGGCTTGACGCGCCCCCAGCAACGGCGGACAAACTCCACCAGTTGCTCCCGGCCCACTTTCCCTTCCAATTCCTCCAACATTAGGTCCGGCTCTTCACAGGCGAGCCATTCTGAATCGGTCATAAATCGGCCCTCCAATTCATTGAACGTTATGCCCTGTTGAAACCCCCGGGTGGCAGGGTGGCATCCAAAGGTGTATGAAGACCACCGCCCGGGGGTTATAACTGAGCAAGCTGGATCCGCCGGAGGCCGAGCCCGTCCGCGACGTCCTGGCCACGACGCCTACGAGGGAGCAGGCCGCCTCCACGCTTGGAATCGACCCGAGTACACACTACCGCAAACGCAAGCGCTAGGACCTGTAGCGCGAAGGGGTAGGCCGGCGCCCCAGGACGACCACCATGACGCTTCCCCTCCGCCACCGGATCTTCCTGACCCTGGCCCCCCTGCTCCTCCTCTTGGCGATCCTCGGCAGTGCGGGGGTGGTTTTGCTGTACCGGCTCGGGAACAGCACCAAGGCCATCCTGCGGGAGAATTACGACTCGGTCATCGCCATGGAGCGCATCAACGAGGCGATGGAGCGGATCGACTCCTCATTCCAGTTTGCCCTGGCGGGCAGGATCGACAAATCCCACGAGGCGTACACGAAGAACTGGCAGGACTACGACGAGAGCCTCCGCCAGGAGCAGAACAACATCACCTTGCCCGGCGAGGCGGAACTGGTCGAGCGGCTGACGACGCTCAGCGGGCAGTACCGCGCCAGGGGTGACGCCTTTTACGCCTCCCCCGAGCGGGAGCGCCATCCGATCTACTTCGGGCCGGACGGGCTCCTCGCCAGGTTCACGGACTTGAAACAGGTGTCGGGTCAGATCCACCGGATGAACCAGGACAACATGGAGCAGGCCAGCCGGCAGGCGCGGGAGCTGGCCGTGCACTCGCTGGTCTGGTTCGGCGTCGGGTTGGCGGCCGCCCTGGCCCTGGCCGTACTCTCCGCCTGGCACAACGTCCGCACCATCCTCCAGCCGATCAAGGCCATGACGCAGGCGGCGATGGGGATCAGCGCGGGCCAGCTCGACCAGGTCGTGCCCTTCCTGTCGCGGGACGAACTGGGCCAGCTGGCCCAGGCCTTCAACACCATGGCCCACCACCTGCGCGACTACCGCCAGTCCCAATCGGCCCGGCTGCTCCGCGCCCGGCTGACTAGCCAGGCCACGATCGACTCCTTCCCCGACCCGGTCATCGTGATCGACGCGGAGGGCTTCGTCGAGATGGCCAACCCCGCCGCGCGGCGGCTGCTCGGCGTCATCGCCCGGCAGAAGGGCGAGCCGTCGGCGGTGCCCTGGCAGGCCCCCCCACTTTTGAGCCAGCCGCTCGGCGAGGTGCTCCGCGGCCAGCGGGATTACCTCCCGGAGGGGTTCGAACACGCCGTCACGATTGGCTCGCCCGGGCGCGAGCACGCCTTCCTGCCGCGCGTCCTGACGATCCGCGACCCGTACGGCGGCATCCTGGGGGCCGCGGTGCTGCTGCAAGACGTCACCCGGTTCCGCCTGCTCGACGAGGTCAAGAGCAACCTGGTCGCCACCGCCAGCCACGAGCTGAAGACGCCGCTGACTAGCATTCGGTTGGCCGTCCACCTCCTGCTGGAAGAGGCGGTCGGCCCCCTCTCGCCCAAGCAGGCCGAGCTACTGGTGGACGCGCGGGAGAACTGCGAGCGGCTGTTGGCGATGGTCAACAACCTCCTCGACCTGGCGAAGCTCGAGCAGGGCCCGCGGCAACTGGACCTCCGGCCCGAATCGCCCGACTCACTGCTCCAGGCTGCTGCCGATGCCGCGGCCCCCCGCGCCAGTGACAAGGGGGTCGAGGTGTTGGTGGACGCGCCGGCGAGCCTCCCCGCGGTCGCCGCGGACGCCACCCGGTTGGGGACCGCCTTGCGGAACTTGCTGGACAACGCTCTCACGTTCACCGACCGCGGGGGGCGGGTCACCCTGTCGGCGCGGGCCAAGGACGGTAGCGTCACACTGGCCGTGGCGGACACGGGCGAGGGCATCCCGCCGGAGTACGTCCCCCGCGTTTTCGAGAAGTTCTTCCGAGTCCCGGGGCAGACCCGGGGTAGCGGGACCGGACTGGGGTTGGCGATCGTGCAAGAAATCGTACTCGCCCACGGCGGCACCATCACCTGCGAAAGCCGGCCCTGCGAAGGGACCGTGTTTTGTCTCACGCTCCCCGCCCTCGGCGGGGGTGGGGAGGGGGAGGCAGGGAACAGAAGCGCCTGATCCCTACCCCCTCTCGTTCAGGAGAGCTCTCATGTCACACGACGACTCCCGCCCCTCCCCTCAACACTTCCTCTCCCTGATCCGCCAGCAGCAGCGGGGCCGGCTCAAGATCTACCTCGGGTTCGCCGCCGGCGTGGGCAAGACCTACGAGATGCTCCAGGAGGGCCACCGGCTCAAGCAGCAGGGGGTGGACGTGGTCATCGGCATCATCGAGACGCACGGCCGCGCCGAGACCGCGGCGCTGGTCGGCGACCTGGCGCAGGTGCCGAGGCGTCGCGTCGAGTACCGCGGGGTAGTCGTGGAGGAGATGGACCTCGACGCCCTGCTCGCCCGCAGGCCCGGCGTGGCCCTGGTGGACGAGTTGGCCCACACCAACGCGCCGGGCAGCCGGAACGCCAAGCGATACCAGGACGTCGAGCTGCTGCTGCACGCGGGGATCAACGTCATCTCGACGCTCAACATCCAGCACCTGGAAAGCCTGTACGACCTCGTCGAGAAGGCGACGGGGGTGAAGGTGAAGGAGCGGATTCCCGACTACATCCTGGGCATGGCCGACCAGCTCGTGAACGTGGACGTTTCGGCCGAGGACCTCCGGGAGCGGCTCCAGGCCGGCAAGATCTACCCGCCAGAGCGGGTCGAGGCGGCGATGCAGAACTTCTTCACCGAGGCCAACCTCACCAGCCTGCGCGAGTTCGCCCTGGAGGAGATCGCCCACCGGCTGGACCGGCGGCGGACCGAGCGGAACGGCAACGAGAGCCAGGGCGGCACCCACCGCGTCATGGTGTGCCTGAGTTCGAGAAGCCCCAACGCGGAGAGACTTCTCCGCAAGGGGGCCCGGCTCGCCGACCGCCTCAACGCACCGTGGTACGCCGTCTACGTCCAAACGCCGCGAGAGGAGGTGCACCGGATCGACGCCGGGACTCAGCGCCAGATCAGCAACACGCTGACCCTGACCCAGCACCTGGGCGGGACGCCGATGTCCTTCAAGGGCACCGACGTCGTCACCGCGACGGCGGCGTTCGCGAAGGAGTACGGCATCACGCACGCCGTCATGGGGCGGTCGCGGCGGCCCTGGTATTACCGATGGTTCGGCCAGTCAGTCCTCGAACGCCTGCTCCTGGCCCTCCCGGAAGTCGATGTGCTGGTCGTGGGCGGGTGACCGGAGCCGCGCCGCCCCGGTGGGCTGACCTACCTACCCCATTCCAGGTTGCGAACGCTTCTGTTACCGATGACGGGGCGGCATGTCCGGTGGGCCTTTCCCGCGGAAACTTCCCGCCGCCGAATAGACGTTGAGTCCCGGGAACGTTACCCGGCTCCGCCGGTCCGGGCCCCGCCGACCACGATGTCGCCGTAGGTTCCCTGGACGATGGCCCGCAGCTCCGCCTGCTCAGCAGCAGGTACACGGAACTTGTCCAGCGTCTGCCGCAAATCGTCCATGAAAGCGTCCACGCTCCCAGGGTAATGTTCCAGGTGCCGGTGGGGAGTCCTGCATGGTCCGCCGGTGGCAACGCTGCGGGCCGCCGGACGCCCAGCAGACCATCTCCGTGACCAGGTACTTGAACCCTGGCCGCCGGCACCTTGTGGTGGGGCCTCGTCAACGGCGGCGTTGGCGTTCAGCCGTGGAATTAGGACAGCGAGCATGCGATGAAGTCGCACCGTCAGCCACGACGGCATTTGCCGTACACGCCACGAGGCAGCCGTAAAGTGTGGGCTGGCTTGCCTGGCTGGGGCATATCCCTTCTCCTGCTTGGGCGAACGCGGCCAGCGCGATCTCCGCGGGGAAAATCTCAATTTCGCCAGCCCGCGCGCATCCGCGAAGCGATCGGACCTACCGCGCCAGCACCGCCCATCGTGCAGGCGGGCCGCGTCTGGCCGGGACGAAGTGGGCTCGTGGCGGGGCTGCCTCCTTCCGAGGAATACGGACAGTGGCCCCGCGTTTCTTGGTGTCAGCCCCTTGACCCCACCGCGCGAGGTGCGAGACGATGTCGCCACACGCCCGCCGGGGGGATGGCTTATGACGTCGCGAGTCCTCAAACCCGCTTTCCCTAGGTCTTTCTTGGTGCGATGGGGCGCGGTTGCCGTGGCGACCCACCCTTGCCGCATCCGCCCGGCCCGTGAGGAGCGCCCGGGGGCGGCTCCGTTGACACCGGCCCCGCGATTCGGCGGGGGCTCGACTTCCTGGCCAGGGACGCGCTGGCGTGGAAGGAGAAGCACGGGTGCGCCTCGTGCCACCACGCCGCCCTCGTGGTCTGGTCGATGCGGGAGGCCAAGCAGCGCGGCCGCCCCATCGACGAAACGGTCCTGGCCGACCTTACCAAGTGGCTCGCCGAGTCGGGCGACGGGAAGACCGGGGTGCCAAGGCCCGCGGGGCGCCCCAAGGCGCTCAACGCCAAGGCGGTGTGGTTCGCCCTCGCCCTGGGCGCGGACCCCAAGCCGGGCCCCGACACCCAAAAGGGCCTCAAACTCCTCCGGAAGACCATACGGGAGGACCAGGGCGAGAACGGGGCGTGGTCCTCCTGGCCCGAGACCCGGCCGCCGATCTTCGGCGACTCGGACGACAGCATGACGGCGCTGGCCACGCTGGCCGTGTTACCCGCGGCGGCTAACGGCGACACCGAGGCCATCGCCGTTCGGGACAAGGGGGTCAGGTGGCTCGCCGAGACGAAGGCGGATGACGACCCGCAGTCGGTCGCCATGCGCCTCGTCCTCTGGACAAGGCTGGGCCGCCCACCCGAGGGGTGGGAACCGTTGGTCCGGCGCATCAAGGGAAGGCAGAACGCCGACGGGGGCTGGAGCCAGGCGAAGGGCATGGCGAGTGACGCCTGGGCGACCGGGCAGGCGCTCTACGCCCTCGCGGCAGCGGGGGCCAACCCCGACGAGCCGGCCGTCGCCCGCGGCCACGCCTTCCTGGTCAAAGCGCAACGCCCCGACGGCTCCTGGCCGATGAGTTCGCGGCCAACCAAGCCGGGAGGCGATGGGGCGAAAAGCCTGGTCCCGATCACCGGCGCCGGCAGCGCGTGGGCGATCCTGGGGTTGGTACGAAGTGGCCTTGCAGACGGCTCGGCCCCGCGACCCCGCCTCGGCAAGTAACCCTGATCGGAAAGGCCCCTCACTCTACGGCCCGGCCAGTAGACGGGGCCCCGTCCACCCCGTCTGGCCGGTCGGGCCTTCCGCCCTTTCCCATCTTCAACGCTTCGGCTTCCGGGCTCCCTCTCCCACCGCAAGCCCGCCCATCTACAATACCGGCGTCGCTCCCCTTTTCCCGAGCCGCCATGGACACCGCCTTCCGCGACCGCGTTGCCAACTACCTGGTGGGTTTACAAGACCAGATCGTCACCGGCCTCGAACAGGCCGACGGCTCCCGCTTCCGCGAAGACGCCTGGGACCGGGCCGGTGGCGGCGGCGGGCGCAGCCGCGTGTTGATGGAAGGCGGCGTCTTCGAGAAGGCCGGCGTCAACTACTCCGACGTCCACGGCGAGATGAGCGAGGAGTTCGCCGGGCAGGTGCCCGGCGAGGGCCGGCGGTTCACCGCCTGCGGCGTGTCGCTGGTGCTGCACCCGCGCAACCCGTTCGTGCCGACGGTCCACGCCAACTTTCGCTACCTCACCAAGGGCGACCGGGCCTGGTTCGGCGGCGGCGCCGACCTGACGCCGTTTTACCCCTCCCGCGAGGACGTGGTCCACTTCCACCGCGTGTGGAAGGACGCCTGTGCCCGGCACGCGCCCCTGATCGACCACGCCCACCTCAAGCGGTGGTGCGACGAGTACTTCTACCTGGCCCACCGCCAGGAGGCACGCGGCGTCGGCGGCATCTTCTTCGACTACCTCGACAGGGACCCGGAGGCGACCTTCGCCTTCGTCCGCGACGCCGGTGACGCCTTCCTCAAGGCCTACTTGCCGATCGTCGAGCGCCGCCGCGACGAGCCTTACACGGAACAACACAAGGAGTTCCAGGAGTACCGCCGCGGCCGCTACGTCGAGTTCAACCTGCTCTACGACCGCGGCACGGTCTTCGGGCTGAAGACCGGCGGGCGGGTCGAGTCGATCCTGATGTCACTGCCGGCCAAGGCGCGGTGGTGGTACGACTACCAGCCGCCGCCCGGCTCCCGCGAGGCGGAGCTGACCGGGTACTGGCTCAAGCCGCGCGACTGGGCCGACGAGCCGTCGGCGGCCCCAGCCGTATAACGACCGGATGCCCGCCCCGCCGCAAGGACCGCGTATGTCCGATGCCACGCCTCCCGCCAACCGCTCCGCCCTCGGCATCGTCTTCCTCGTCGTCGTCATCGACCTGCTCGGCTTCGGCATCGTGCTGCCGCTCTTGCCTCTGTTCGCCACGACCTACGTCGAGACTGTCCTGCCCGGACAAGGCCAGTCGGGCGCCGGCGGGGCGATCGTCGGCCTCCTGATGGCGTCGTTCTCGGCGATGCAGTTCGTCTTCGCCCCCGTCTGGGGCCGGGTCAGCGACCGCGTCGGCCGCCGGCCGATCCTGCTGCTGGGACTGGCCGGGTCGGTGGTGTTCTACACGCTGTTCGGCTACGCCTCCGACCTGCCGGCGGCGGAGGCGGCCGAGGCGAAGTTGGCGCTGGCGCTGCTGTTCGTGGCCCGCATTGGGGCGGGCATCGCCGGAGCCACCATCGCCACGCCGCAGGCGGTCATCGCCGACTGCACGCCGCCGGAGAGGCGCAAGCAGGGCATGGCGCTGATCGGCTTCGCCTTCGGCATCGGCTTCACGTTCGGCCCACTGGTCGGCTTCGCGGCCCTGTACTTCTTCCCCGCACACAAGGGGGCCATCGGTGTCCTGGCGGCGTTGCTGTCGCTGGTGGCGCTTGTGCTGTGCCTGGCCCTGATGCCGGAGACGCGCAACTTCACCGCCGCCCCGTCGCTGGAGCGGAAATGGCTCAACCTCGGGGCGACCCGGGCCGCGCTGACCAACCCGGCGATTGGCCCGGTCGTCCTCACGTTCTTCCTGGCATCGCTCGGCTTCGCCAGTTTCGAGGTGACGCTGTCGCTACTCAACCGCGACGCGCTGGGGCTCCAGGCGGACTACAACTTCCTGGTCTTCACCTACGTCGGATTCGTGCTCGGGCTTACGCAGGGCTTTCTGTACAAGCGCGTGGCGCGGACGCTGGACGAGCCGAGCCTGATGGCGATCGGCATCACTCTCATGGGCCTGGGCGTGCTGGCGCTGGGCGGGGTGACGTGGGCCGCCGAGAGGCAAATGGCGGGCTTCCCCGTCCTGTTGGCCATGCAGCTGAGCAGCCTGACGATCGCCGTAGTCGGCTTCGCGTTCCTGACGCCGTCGGCGCAGGCGCTGATCTCGCGGCGGTCCGACCCCTCGCGGCAGGGGGAGGTGCTGGGGGTCAACCAGTCGGCGTCGGCCCTGGCACGCATCCTCGGGCCGATCTTCGGGCTGACGCTTTACTCGGCCCACCCGACCCACCTGTTGCCGTACGTGGCCGGCGCGGCGCTGGTGCTGCTAATGCTACCGCTGATCCCCCGTATCCGGCGTGCCGAGAACACCCCCACGGTCCGCGAGGTGAGCTGATGCTTGCGACGATCGGGTTGGCGATGCTCCTGGCGCCGGGCCGGGCGGACGTCCACTCTTACGCCCGGCCGGAGCACGTCCGCGTCCGGCACGTCGATCTCGACCTGACGGTGGACTTCGACCGGCAGCGGCTGCACGGGCACGCCACGCTCACCGTCGAGCGCACCTCGAAGGATGAAAAGCAGCCGCTCGTTCTCGATTCGCGTCAATTGCAGATCGATAAAGTCGAAATATCGACCGACGGCAAGCGCTTCGAGGCGGCCAGGGTCGAGGTGGGCAAGGAGGATGAGGTCCTGGGCTCGCCGGTGACCGTCGTCCTGCCGCCGGCGGCGAAAACGGTCCGCGTCCACTACGCCACCGGCCCGCGGGCCAGCGGGCTTCAGTGGCTGGGCCGCGAGATGACGGCGGGTAAGAAGCGCCCGTTCCTGTTCACGCAGTCGCAGGCGATCCACGCCCGCAGCTGGATCCCGCTGCAAGACTCGCCCGGCGTCCGCCTCACCTACAGAGCCCGCGTCCGCACGCCCAAGGGCCTGCTCGCCGTCATGAGTGCGACCAACGACCCGAGGGACCCGCGGAACGGCGAACACCGCTTCGAGATGACCCAGCCGGTGCCGCCGTACCTCATCGCCCTGGCGGTCGGTGACCTGGAGTACAAGGAAATCGGCAAGCGCACCGGGGTGTACGCGGAGCCGACGGTCTTGAAGAAGGCCGCGGAAGAGTTCGCCGACCTGGAACGGATGGTCGAGGCGGTGGAGGGGCTCTACGGGCCGTACCGCTGGGGCCGGTACGACGTGCTGGTGCTGCCGCCGAGCTTTCCCTTCGGCGGCATGGAGAACCCGCGGCTGACGTTCCTGTCGCCGACCATCCTCGCCGGCGACAGGAGCCTGGTGTCGCTCTTGGCGCACGAGCTGGCGCACAGTTGGTCGGGCAACCTGGTGTCGAACGCGACCTGGGGCGACTTCTGGCTCAACGAGGGGTTCACGGTCTACCTCGAACGCCGGATCGTTGAGAAGGTCTACGGGGCGAGGCGCGCCGAGATGGAGGCGGTACTGGGCCGGCGCAGCCTCGAGCGCGAGATGGCCGACCTGAAGGTGTCCGACCAGGTGCTGCACATCGACCTGAGGGGCCGCGACCCCGACGACGGGGTCACCGACGTGCCCTACGAAAAGGGGGCGTTGTTCCTCAAGCACCTGGAGGTGACGTTCGGCCGGGAGCAGTTCGACCGTTTCCTCAAGGGTTACTTCGACCACTTCGCCTTCCGCAGCATCACCACGGCCGACTTCGCCGCCTACCTGGAGGAGCACCTATTGAAGGCCGACCCGAAGCTGAGAGCCAGGGTGCCGGTGGAGGAGTGGCTGTACAAACCCGGCCTGCCCGGCACGTCCCCCAGCTCCCGGGCGAAGGCGTTCGAGGAGGTCGAGAAGCAGGCGAAGGCGTGGGCCGACGGCAAGGCCGAGGCGAAGGACCTGCGGACGGCGGACTGGTCCACGCAGGAGTGGCTGCACTTCCTCAACGCGCTGCCGGAGAAACTGACACCCGCACGGATGAAGGAGTTGGACTCGGCCATGGGGTTCACGGCGCGGACCAACGCGGAGGTCCTCTTCCAGTGGCTGCTGCTGGCGGTGCGCAATAATTACGAGCCGGCCTTCCCGCGGTTGGAGGAGTTCCTCACGTCGCAGGGCCGGCGGAAGTTCCTCAAGCCGCTCTACGAGGAACTGGTCAAAACCCCTCAGGGGAAGGAGCGGGCACGGCACATCTACGCCAAGGCGCGGCCGACGTACCACCCGATCGCGGTGACGACGATCGACGCTCTCCTGAAAGCCAAGTAGTCGGCCCTACTTCGGCTTCCCGCCGAGGACGTACTTCTCGAACCAGGCGAGGTCCCACTCCATCTTCGCCTTGCGGTGCGTGTACTTGCCCAGGCCGTGGGGCTCGCCGGGGTAGACGACCAACTCGGTCGGCACCTTGACGTACTCCTTCAGCGCCCGGTAGAGCATGCGGCTGTGCCCCGGCGGGCAGCGCTCGTCGTTGGCCCCGACGTGGATCAGCGTCGGCGTCGTGACGTTGCCCAGCCCGTAAGTCGGCGACGTCTTGCGGTAGACGTCCGGCGCCTCCCACGGGTGGCCCTTCTTGAACACCCTGGGGTAAGCCGGCTCGTCGTTGAAGCCCCATTCGGCAACGGTGTCGAGGATGCCGGCGCCGCTACTGGCCGCCTTGATCTTCAACGGCGGATCCTTCAGCGTGATGAGGCAGTTGGTCAGGTAGCCGCCGTTGCTCCAGCCCATGACGGCGATGCGCTCGGGATCGACGACGCCTTCCTTCACCAGGTGCTGGACGCCGGCGAGGATGTCCTTGACGTCCACGTCGTTCTCCCGGCCGATCAGGTCGGTCACGAACTTGTCGCCGTAGCCGGTCGAGCCCCGGTAGTTGGGGCAGAGCAGGGCGTAGCCGTTCGAGGCGAACAGGGTGCGGCCCTCGTAGATGTCGAACGCCCGGGTGGGCTTCACCGACGTGGTCGGCCCGCCGTGGAGGGCGACGACGAGGGGGAGCTTTTCGCCTTTCTTTTGCCCCCGAGGCAGCTCCAACACGCCGCCGACCTTAACGCCGTCGAGGGAGCCTTCCAGGTAGTATGCTTGACCGACGGGAGCTTCCACGTCTTCGCCTGCGGGTTCAAGTCCGTGAGCGCCCCGCTTGCCGATCATCAGTTCGGGAAAGGCGCTTGGCGGTGCCGCGCCGGAAACCGACGACCCTCGGGGCCGGCGGCATCAAAGGCCGAAACGACGGACAACGTGTAGTCGTGCGGCGTCAACGCGAGTAGAGCAGCCTCCCGTCGTAGCGGAGGACGGCGACCTGCCCTCCATACTCACCGAGGAAAAGAAGTTTGTGATCGTTCGCCCACCGCAGCGGCGAGCCGTAGCCGTGGACGTGGACCCCCTCGCCGCTTCATCCGCGAAGCGTCGGCTTGCCGTCCTTCCAGGTGTTGATGACCACCTCGGCCGGGTAGGCGTCGAAGACGGTGACGTAGGCCAGCCGGTTGCCGTCGGGCTCCACGCCAGCGACTCCAGCCACGACCCTCGGCGACGCGGCGATGTACGCCGGGACTCTCGTCGGTCATGGACACCGTCTTGTCCCCGGAGTACCAGACGTCCACGCGGGAGCGGCCCTCGGAGGTGATCACGGTGTCGTCCGGCGCGGTGATCATGGCGACGAACTGGCCGTCGCGGCTGACGGCCATCTCCCGGACGTAACGCTTCTCCGCGACCACCTTCTCTGCCCGCCAGGACCCCAGGTCGAGTCGGTAGACCTCCGACACCTTGCGCTTGCCGTGGCCGTACTCCAGCTTGTCGAATGACGATCACCCAGCTTGGTAAACGCATCGTCGTCGGTGGCGTCGGCATCGACGGTGTAGAACACGGCGTCCGCGCCGGGGCGTAGTCGAAGCCCGTGACCCCGCCCTCAACCTGCGTCACCGCCTTCGGCTCCCCTCCGGTGAGGAAACTTGCCACACCTGGGCTGTGCCGTCGTAGGGAGGCTTCGCCTCGGCGGCGCTTGCGGTTTCCCACCACGTAGACCGAAACTGGCCGTCGGCCGCCCAGCGGAGGTGGCGGTCGTTGGCCCGGTCGCCGGTGAGGCAGCGCGGCTTCGCCTTGCCGTCGAGGTCGGCACGACCCACAGGTCGGCCTTGCGGTCGTCGCTGGACTTGCGCCACCGCCCCTCGGCGTACGCCACTCTCTTGCCGTCGGCCAGGGCAGCCGAACAATTGACCGTTGCCAGGCTGAAGTAGTCCTCCGGTGACGGCAGGGCAACCCCGACTGGCCGGCGGCGAGGCCGGCCGAGCAGGGTGGCGGCGAGAGGGGCCAGGATTGCGTGTCGGGGCATGATCTCTCCAGGTTCACAACAACGGGAAGGCAGGTCGGGTTCCGCCCGCCTATCGGCCGGCACGGGGGCCTTGGCCAGCCGCCGAAGGCCTCGTTTTGCGAATCGCGGCTGCTCACCAGTGAGTCGTTCCAGCTGGCGATCAGGTCGAGACTGGGGATGAGCAGCAGGCCGCGCTTGCCCCCGTGGCCCAGCGCGTAGGCGTCGTGTGGGACGTCGGGCCAGTGGCGCCGGCCGGCGCGGTCGGTGCCGTTGGTCCACAAGAGGTAGCTGTAACTGCCGAGGTGGTCCGTCTGGTTGTTGCCGCCGCCGATCGAGCGTTGACCGGCCAGCATCTCGGCCTTCTTGTTGGCGGTGCGGGGGAGGTCGTTCATCAGCGGCGTGCCGGTCGCCTGCCGTACCACTGCGGCGGGTAGGACGCGCTTGCCGTTCCAGTCACCCTCCCGCAGGTAGAGCAGGCCGAACCGGGCGAAGTCGCGCAGTGAGATCGCCCAGGCGCCCCACCCGCCTTGCTCTTCATGGCCAGCATCGTGACCCCGTCCTGGCAGCCGAGGGCTTCACGGCCAGGCTCGGGGCGCCCACCACCGGCATCGACCCTGTCCGAGCCACTCCGTACACCCTCGAAGAGCAGGTCCCAGAAGAGGGCCATCTGGTGGTCGCTGTAGTCGAACGCCTTGCCCGGCGGCTCGGACACGCCGTAGCACGAGGTCTGCGTGGCAAGGTGCCGCCAGGTGATCTCCCTATCCTTGAACGCCAATCCCCCGTTCAGGGTCCCCAGCGCAGGGGCGTACTTCACGACCGGATCGTCGAGGCCAGCGATCTTATTCTCCTCCCGCGCCTTCCAGAGGAAGTGAGCGTAGACCGGCTTGGCCGCCGAGGCGACGTCGCCCGGCTTGGCCGCGTCACCCCACGAGTGAACAAGGTATCCGTGGCGGACGACGCAGCCCCGGCCGCCGACGGCGCGGGAAAACTGCGTCAGGACGGCGGGGTCGAGGCCGGCCTCCTCGGGCTTCTTCACGGCCCAATCCTTGCCGGGGAAGACCGGGAGTGAGAGGGGGCCAACCAAGAGCAGGGCAGCCGATAGGTTCATCGCCGCGGCCGGGGTGTGACAGAGGAAGCGCCGAGCCACTCCGGTCGGCGTACCCGGCGACGCCCACACCGGCAAGGGCGCCCTATCATCTTCGGTACCTCTTCCCTGGCCGCCCGGGAGTCAACGCCATGAACCCCGCCCTCCTCGCCGTCACCCTCTCGTTCGCCGCCGCGCCCCCCGAGGCGCCGCGGACTCCGATCCCCGACCGGCTCGTCGTGCTGACGTTCGACGACGCCAGCAAGTCGCACTTCACCGTCGCTCGGCCGGCGCTGAAAAAGTATGGCTTCGGGGCGACGTTCTTAGTCACCGAGGGGTTCGACATGCCGACGAACAAGCGCGACTACATGACCTGGGAGGAGGTCGCGCAGCTCCACAAGGACGGCTTCGAGATCGGCAACCACACGCGCGACCACCTGTCGGTAACGGCGAAGAACCTGGGCGAACTCGCCGCCCAGGTGCGCGGCCTCAACGCCTCCTGCAAGAGGCACGGCATCCCCGAGCCGGCCAGCTTCGCCTACCCCGGCAACGCGATCCACCGCGGGGCGCTGCCGATCCTGAAAGGCCTCGGCATCCGCTTCGCCCGCCGCGGCGGCGCTCCGGAGTTCGGCTACAAGGAAGGGCGCGGATCGACCTACGAGCCAGGCCTTGACCACCCGCTGCTGATCCCGTCGGCCGGCGATGCAAGGCCGGGCTGGACGCTCGCCGACCTGAAGCGGGCGGTCGCGCAGGCGCGGCACGGCCGGATCGCGGTGCTCCAGTTCCACGGCGTGCCGGACACGGCTCACGACTGGGTCAACACCCCGCGGGAGCGGTTCGAGGAGTACATGAAGTACCTGGCCGACGAGCGCTGCATCGTCATCGCGCTGCGCGATCTGGCGAGGTACGTCGATCCTTCGGTCACGCCGACCAACCCTTGGGGCGTGATCGAGGACCGGCAGAAGCTCCTCGCCGCGGGCCTATCCGGGGACAACGCGCGCCCGGCGAAGACCGACGCCGAGCTGCGCGACTGGCTCACGAACATGGCGCGGCACCGCTTCCGCCCGGAGGAGATGGCGGCGGCGCTGGGGGCGACGACCGCCGAGGTGAATGAAGCACTCCGCCGTTTGAAAAATGCACCGACGGCCCCATCGGATCGCCTACTGGTCCTGCCCTACCCCGGCGGGCGGCACCCGCGCGTCGGCTTCCTCGACGGGGCCCTCCGGCCGCAGCGGGAGACGAAGGCGAGCGTGTTCGCCCCGTGGGCCGGCGGGGGCTACGCGGTCGTGGACGTCCCCGAGGCGGTCTGGCTCGACGGCGAGAACGGCAAGCCGGAACTGCTCTACCTGGCCCACACCCACGTCCCGACCGTGTGGGACCAGAAGAACGTGACCCTGCCGCCACTGGAGTGGGCCCGTGAGGAAGACGGCTCTCTTTCCAGCGAGCGGGTGTTGCCGAACAAGGTCCGCTTCGGTGCGAAGGTCCGGCCGGGCAACGACGGCGTGCGCATGGAGTTGTGGGTGGCCAACGGCGGCGACCGGCCGCTGACGGGGTTGCGGGTGCAGATGTGCGTCATGCTCAAGGCGCTGACCGGCTTTGAGGACCCCACGAACGACAACAAGGTGTTCGAGGCCCCGTTCGCGGCCTGCCGCGACCGCTCCGGCCGGCGCTGGGTCATCACGGCGTGGGAGCCGTGCGTCCGCGCCTGGGGCAACCCGCCCTGCCCGTGCCTGCACTCCGACCCGAAGGTTCCCGACTGCCCCGCCGGCCAGACGCGGCGCGTCTGCGGCTGGCTGTCGTTCTTCGAGGGCGAGGACGTGCGGGCCGAACTGCGTCGGCTCCGATCGCTTCTGCCGCAGAAGTGATCGTCAGGCGGCGTCCTCCTTGAGCCGGCGACGCAGGAACGCCAGCACGGCGGCCTCCTCCGGGTCGAGGTCGGCCAGCCGGTCGGTCAGCTCCCGCTCGACGCGCAGCCGGAGGGACTCCGCCAGCGTCCCGTCGAGGTAGGCGTTGACCACCTCCGGGTGCACGTAGCACTTGCGGCAGACGCTCGTCGTGTTGCCCAGCCGCTGGGCCACCGCCTCGACGGCGGCGACGACGTTGCGCCTGGCCTGCGCCTCGGAGTCGAACGCCTCGAACTCGCTCAACGCCCGCGCCGCCAGCACGGTGCCGGCCCAGGTGCGGAAGTCCTTGGCGGTGAACTCCTCGCCGGCCGCCTCGCGCAGGTACTCGTTGACGTCGGCCGAATCGACGCCGTGCGTCTGGCCGTCGTCGCCGACGTACTGGAACAGCAGCTGGCCGGGCAGGTCGCGGCAGCGGCGGACGACGCGGGCCAGCCGGCGGTCGCGGACGTCGATGCGGTGGCGGACGCCGCTCTTGCCGCGGAAGGCGAAGCGGACCTGCTCCCCCTCGACGCGGACGTGGCGGTTGCGCAGCGTGGTCAGGCCGAACGAGCCGTTGGCCTTGGCGTACTCCTCGTTGCCGACCCGTATCAGGGTGGTCTCGAGCAGCCGGACCACGGTGGCGAGTACCTTTTCGCGCGGCAAGCCGGGAAGGGCAAGGTCGGCCTCGACCCGCGCCCGCAGCCGGGGCAGCGCCTGGCCGAAGGCGATCATGCGGCTGTACTTCGTCTCGTCGCGGGCCTGGCGCCAGCGCGGGTGGTAGCGGTACTGCTTGCGGCCTTTCGCGTCGCGGCCGGTGGCCTGGATGTGGCCGTCGGGGTGCGGGCAGATCCAGACGTCGGTCCAGGCCGGCGGGACGGCCAGCGCCCGGGTGCGGGCTAGCGTCTCGCGGTCGCGCACCCATTTTCCCTCGGCATCGACATAGCCGAACCCCTTGCCCTTCGGCACGCGGCGGATGCCGGGGTGGTCGTCGCGGACGAAGCGCAGGCCGGCCTCGCGGGCGAGGTGGGCCGATCCGGGCGGGGAGGCGGTTGGCATGGGTTGGGCTTCCGGCGTCACGGGCGCACCAGGGCTGCCAGCAACCCCCATGCCGACCCGGCTTCACCTCGGCCCGTACCACAGCCGCGCCGCCCGCGAGCGGCTCACGGTGACGAGCAGCGGCCCGTCGTCGGCGAACCCGGCGAAGCCCGCGCCGCCGCGGTGCCCCGGCAGCGAGGCGCGCTCCTGGGCCGTCGCCACGTCCCACAGCTTCACGCCCCCGGAGGAGCCGGCCACCGCCAACGTCCGGTCGTCGCTGCTGAAAGTGAGAAAGGAGATCTCCTTCAAGCCGATCGGGAGTGACTCGCGCACCCCGTCGCCGGCGAGGTCGAACAGGTGGACCTCGCCCCCGGCCCCGACGGCCACGAGACCGGCGCGCGTCAGCGCCAGGGCGTGCCCGTCGCCGGGCAGCCGGCGGCGACTCAGCTCCGACCCGCTGGCGTCCCAGGCGACGAGATAGTCGCCGGCGGCCGCGACTCGACCGCCGGCCCAGGCGACCGCCCGCAGCGGTTGGGTGCCGGCGTCGAGGGTAAGCCGGGCCTTACCCGCGGCGACGTCCCACACGCGGACGGCGCCGTCGCGCCCGGCGGAGGCGAGCCGCTTGCCGTCGGGGCCGAAGGCAAGCCCGGCGCACTCACCGGCGTGGCCGCTCATCGCCTGCACCAGCCGGCCGGTCCGCGTGTTCCACACCAGCAACTCCGCCGGCTCGCCGGGGTGGCCCACGGCCGCCGCGACGTGGTCGCCGTCCAGCGTCAGCGCGACGGCTTGCGCCGGCCGGTCCTGGCCTCGGAACGTGTACCGCTCCGCCCCCGACTTCAGGTCGAGCACCACGACCTCCCGCCCGTTCGCCACCCAGACGAAGAGGCGCCCGTCTCGGGACAAAGCCCCCCCGCCGGCGTAGCCCCGCAGGGAGACCTGTTCGCGGCGGGCCGGGTGGTCCCACAGCTTGACCGAGAGGTCGGCCCCGGCGGTGATCAGCGACCGACCGTCGGGGGCGAACGTCACCGCCGACGCCGCCGTGGCTGCGGAGCGGCTCGGCCGCGCGACCCGCCGCCAGGTCCCACAGCTGGACGTCGATCGGCACCTCGGCGCCGTCGCCCGCCCCGGCCACCGCGGCAACGGGCTCGGTCGGGTGGAGTGCCAGTGCCGTCACGGGACCGACGGCAACGTCGAAGTGGTCGATCTGGGTCTGGCGGCCGACGTCCCACACCCGCAGCGCGCCGTCGAGGCCGCCGCTGACCAGTCGCGGCAGTCGCGAGTGAAGGCGAAGCAGGTCGCCGGGGCGGCGTGGCCGCGCATCACACCCCCAGGCTTGCCGGTGCGCGTCCACAGGCGAACCGTGTCGTCGGGGCCGCCGGCGGCGATCAGCTGGCCGTTCGGGCTGACCGCGACGCCGGTCAGCGGGTGGGTCTCGCCGCGCAGCAGCCCGGCGGCGGAGGGCGCAGCGTCCACGTCGTCACCTGGCCGCTGACAACGACGAGGGTTTTGTTGTCCGGGTGCCAGGCCAGACCGCCGACGCGGCCGGCGAAGCTCAACCGGCCGCGCGCTGCCGCCGGGCATGTCCCACAGCCGCACCGCACCGCCCGCGTCGGCGGTGGCCAGGAGCAGCCCGTCCCCGCTGACCGCCACCGCGGTGACCTCGCGATCGTGGCCGGCCAGGCGGTAGTCATCAGCCCAGTGGCAGCGTCCCAGAGGGTCACCTCGCCGGACGCCGCCCCGGTGATTAGCAGTTGGCCGCTCGGGTGGTGGGCGACCGCCTTCACGACCGAGGCCAGGCCGAGGGTGGCCAGGCGGTAGCCTGACACTGCCCGTGGAGGATCGCCCAACTGAGGCAGCGCAGGTCGGGCGGGCAGGCGGTCGGGTCCTCCAGCATGCCGCAGCCCCTGGGCAGGTCTCCTCCCAGACGGAACCGACCTTGCAGTACCGCGGTGTAGAGCAGCCGCCGGGCCCGGTCGAACTGGCGATCGACTTCCGCAGCGTGCCCCGGGCGAGGTCGCGCTTGCCGGCGGCGCCTGGTTGAGCAGCCGCGGCGAGGCGACCAGCGCGGCCGCCGCCCCCGCAAACCAGGACGAGGGCCGCCGCCGCCTGGTTCGGCGCCCCACTTCCAGGCAGCTCCAGCCGCCCGGCGGGCCGGGCGCCGAAATCAGGTCGCCGCCGAGGAAGCGCGACAGGTCTTCGGCCAGGCTCGCGGGCCGTGGCGTAGCGGCGGGCCGGGGACTTGTGCAGGCACTTCAGACAGATGACCTCCAGGTCCCGCGGCAAGCGCGGCTGAAGGCGCGACGGCGGCACGGGGTCCTGGTGGCGCACCTGCTCGAGGGTGCCCAGTGGCGTCTCGCCGAGGAAGGGGGGGCGGCCGGTGAGGCACTCGTAGAGGATGGCCCCCAGCGCGTAGACGTCGGCGGAGGCGTCAGCGGCCGCCGCCCCGCCGGTCAGCTCGGGGGCCATGTAGGACGGCGTGCCGAGCAACTCGTTGGTCGCCGTCAGCGGCGGGCCGCCTTCGAGGAACTTCGCCACGCCGAAGTCGCCGACCTTCGGCACGCAGACGCGCAACGGCTCGTCGGGGCCGGCCGACAGCAGCACGTTGGACGGCTTCAGGTCGCGGTGGATGACGCCGCGGCCGTGGGCGTAGGCCATCGCCCAGGCGAGCGTCTCGACGAGGCGGGCGGCGTCGGGCGGCGGCTGCGGCTTGCCGGCGAGCTTCTCGTCCAGGCTGCCGCCCTCGACGTACTCCATCACCAGCGCCGGCCGGCCGTCGTACTCCTTGACCTCGAACAGCTGAACGATGTTGGTGTGCAAGAGGCGCGACGCGGCGGCAGCCTCGGCGCGGACCCGACCGGCCGGCACGTCGGCCGACAGCACCTTGACGGCGACCGGCCGGCGGGCCGCCGCCTGCCAGCCACGGTAGACAACGCCCATGGCGCCGCGGCCGACCTCGCCGTGGATCTCGCAGCCCTCCAGCCGCGGCAGGCCGGTGGCGGTCAGGGCGTCGGGGAACCGCTCCAGCGTCAGCGCCTGCTCGACCTCGAACTGGACTCGCAGTAGGGCTTCGAGGTGCGGGAAGCGGGCGACGTACTCGCCGGCCGACACCGTCTCGCCGGCGGCCTCGCGGAGGACGGTCTCCTGGTAGATCAGGTCCAGGACCGCGTCGTCGTCGTCGCGGAGATGAGCAAATCGCTCCAGGAAGACCTCCACGGGCGGCCGCTCACCGCTTTCCCACGCCTGGCGCTGCCGCAGGAGCACCTCGACGAGCGGCGGCCGGTCACTCATCGTCGGACGCCTCCAGGCCGACCTGTCTGGCCACGCGGGCCAGGGCGCGGTGGAGCTTCTGCCGCAGGGCGACCGGGTTGCCGCCGACCACCTTGGCGACGGCGGCCCAGTCGTGGCCCTGGTTGCGCAGCTCGACGAGGCGCAGCTCGTCGGGAGCGAGGCGGCGGTGGACCTCCTGGAGCAGCTCGCGGGCCTCGGCCAGCTGCTCGGGGCCGGGGGCGTTGACGATCAGGTCGTGGTCGGCGACGTCGTCGGTGACCAGGCGGGCGTCGCGGCGGGCGGCGAGCTGCTGGCGGGCCTGGTTGAGGAGCTTGTTGCGGGCCATGGTCGTCAGCAGCCGCAAGAGCTGGGCGGGCGTCCCCAGGTCGTACTGGCCCGAGGCGACGCGGACGAAGAAGCTGGCCAGCACCGACTGGCAGACGTCGAGCGAATCGCAGGTGCGCCGCAGTCGCGGGTCAGTGAGGCGGAAGCGAACGGCCCGGCGGATGGCTGGCTCGTAGCGGCGGACGAGCAGCGCCGCGGCGGCCTCGTCGCCGCGGCGGACGCGGAGGATGAGGTCGTCGAAGGTCAGGTCGTCGGCCATGGCGGGTGTCACTCAGCGGCGCTGGTTCGGGCCGTCATCACCGTTTGTTGACGGACGACATGGGGGCGGATTAACCGTTTGAACCGTTCGGTGACGGCCGTCGGCTCCGCCCTGAGGACGAGGCGAGGGACGATCGCGCGATGAAGCCACCTCTCGGGGACGTCTAGCTGTTGTTGTCGCGGCGTGAGGAGGGCGTCCATGGGATGGTCCTTTGATGGCATTATAGCCGGCCGCTCTAAAATACTCGACGGAGGTAACCCCATGCCGCGATTGTCACTTATCGTCTTGCTGGCCCTGTTGCCGCACCCTGCCCCCGCCGCCGATGCGCCCGCCCGGTGGCCGCACTGGCGCGGCCCGCTCGCCAACGGCAGTGCCCCCGGCGCGACCCCGCCGCTAAAGTGGGATGACAGGACGAACGTGGCGTGGAAGGCCCCCCTCCCCGGCCGCGGCGCCTCGACGCCGATCGTCTGGGGCGACCAGGTCTTCCTCCTCACCGCCATCGACACCGGCAGGAAGGCCGACCCCAAGGACCTGCCGGCCAAGGCCGACGCGAAGTTCGAGAAGAAGACCACCGCCCCCGACACCTACCACCAGTTCGTCGTCCTCGCCTACGACCGCAAGACCGGTAGGGAGATTTGGCGCCGGACCGTCGCCGAGCGCGTGCCGCACGAGGGGCATCACTTCTCGCACAGCTACGCCGCCGGCTCGCCCACCACGGACGGGCGGCGGCTCTACGTCTCGTTCGGGTCCTTCGGGGTTTTTGCCCTGAGCCTCGACGGCAAGCTACTTTGGAGCCGCGACCTCGGCCGGATGGAGACGCGGCTGGGCTGGGGCGAGGCGTCCACGCCGGTCGTCCACGACGGCAAGTTGTTCCTGACGTGGGATCACGAGGGCGCTTCCTTCATGACCGCGCTGGACGCCGAGACCGGCAAGACGCTGTGGAAGGTCGATCGCGACGAGCCGACGTCGTGGGCCACGCCACTGGTGGTGACGCACAACGGCCGGACGCAGGTCATCACGCCCGGCACCCGGCACGTTCGCAGTTACGACGCGGCCGACGGCAAGGTGCTGTGGACCGGCGAGGGGCTGACGGTCAACTGCATCCCGTCGCCGGTGCTCTACGGCGACTCGGCCATCGTGATGGCCGGCTACCGCGGCTCGAAGGGGGCGGCCATCGCGCTGGACGCCAGCGGGGACGTGACCGGCAGCGACAAGGTGCGCTGGACGATCAGCAAGGCGACCCCCTACGTTCCGTCGCCGGCGCTGGCCGGCGACCGGCTGTGGTTCACGCAGACCAACGACGGGCTGGTGACGAGCGTGGACGTGAAGACCGGCAAGGTCGTCATCGACCGAGCCCGGCTGAGCATGCTCAACAGCCTGTACGCCTCGCCGCTGGCGGCCGCGGGTCGCATCTACCTCACCAGCCGCGACGGCGTCACGGCCGTGATCCGGCAGGCCGACAAGCTCGACGTCCTGGCGGTCAACCAGCTCGGCGAGGCCGTCGATGCGTCGCCGGTCGCGGTGGGGAAGCAGCTGTTCCTGCGCGGCGACAAGCACCTGTGGTGCTTCGAGGAGAGGTGACCACGCCGGGGGGCGGGTGGCTCACCCCTACGGGGGCGGCTGCGGGGCCCAGGTCCGCACCTGCCCTTTCGCGTCGCCGCTGGCCAGCTCGCTGCCGGTGACGGAGAACGCCAGCGAACTCACGCGGGCGGTGTGCCCCCACAGCCGGGCCAGGCGCTTGCCCTCGATCGCGTCCCAGAGCAGCACCGTGCCGTCGGCGAATCCGGCGGCCAGAGTGCGGCCGTCCGGGGAGACCCGCAGCGCGGTCGGGGACGACGGGCAGGGCAGCCGACACCGCTCCGCCCCGTGCTCGACGTCCCACACCACCAGCGGCCCTCCGGAAACAGGGCCACCTGGCCGGCCCGGTCCACCGGCAAGGCCTTTGCCGACCGCAGGGCCCCGGTCGGTACTTCCCACCGCTGGACCTCGCCGGCCTCGCCGAGCGTCACCAGACCGCCGTCCGACCGGGAGAAGGCGAGCGCCCGGCAGCCGGGGGCCTGGCCGGCCAGGGAAAGGCGCTCCACGCCGGAGCGCGGGTCGTACAGCGCCGTCCGGCCGTTGCCGTGGACCGCGGCGAGCACCTGCCCGTCCGGGGAGAACGCCAGGTGGCGGGCCGGGCCGGTTGGAGCGGGGATGGACCGTTCACAGGAGAGGGGCGAGAGGGCCCAGAGGGTAATGCCTTCCCGGGAAATGGCCCCCTTCAGCCCGTCGGGGGAGAAGGCGATGGCGGCCACTGGCACCGAGGGGTCGCCGTGAGCGGGGATCTCCCAGGCCTCGTTCCGGAGGGCGTTGTACTGCTGGACGGCCAGGTGAAGGAACTCCATCCCGATGTTCTCGGGGTTTCCGAGGCGCAGCACCGGGGCGTTCCTCGCCAGGGCCAGGGAGCCGTCCACGTTGAACACGATCACCTCGACGACGCAGCCACGAAAGAGGGGGTCTTCCAGCTGGCTCATCTGTCGCCAGACGGCGGGCTCGGCGAAGGCGACAGGCCCGGGGTTCCCCCTCGCCCGGCCGGTCCAGGCGCGGGCGGCCAGCAGGCCGGCTCCGAACGCCGTCGCCGCGATCACGACCGTCAGCCCCAGCACCACCCGGGTGGACAACCCGGGCCGGGCCGCCTGGCCGGCCAGCGAGGCGACGGCGGCCAGGCCGTGCTCCGCGCCGTCGGTCAGGCAGACCGTGGCGCTGATGAGCGCCGCCGGCAGGGCGCCCTCGGAGGCCGGCGGCGTCAGGGCGGCGACCAGGCCAGGCGTGGTCACCTCGATGCCCCGGCGGACGAGCCGGTCGCGGAGCTGCTCCAGCCCGCGGCGGACCCGCGTCGCCACCGTGCCGGGCGGCCAACCCAGCTGCCGCGCCGCCTGCTCCTGGGTGGTGCCTTGCAGGTGGCACATCAGCACCGGGACGCGGTACTTCTCCGGCAGCCGCTGCACCTCCTCGTCCAGGACCCGGCGGAGGTCGTGCCTCTCGGCGTCACAGCCGGCGTCGCGGTCGGCCAGTTCCGGAAGCGGCGCCGTCTCGCGGCGGCGCTGCCGCAGCTGGCGGGCCACCCGGTAGGCGACGCCGAACAGCCACCCCGCCAGCCGGTCGCCGCGGCGGACCGAACTCGCCTTGCGCAGGAGCACGAGGAACGTCGCCTGGAAGGCGTCCTCGACGTCGTGCGGGTCGCGAAGCTGTCGCCGGCAGACGCCGACGACCAGCCCCCCGTGCCGGCAGACCAGCGCCTCGAAGGCGTCGGGGTCGCCGCGCTCCGCCACCCGCTGCAATAGCACGTCGTCCGGCGCCTCCCGGGTGCCGGTCAGGCGCCGCAGCTGCCGCAACACATCGCCAATGGTGCCGTTGGTCATGAGTCGTGTTCCCCCCTCTTCCCACCCAGATAGTGGCGCGGGGGCCGGAGGTACTTTCATATTTTTATCAGATTTGCCCACGGGCCTCCGGCCCGAACCGACTCGTCGTGGCGGGTGTCCGGGGATAGAATGAGCGGGTGAGCGGGCCTATAGCTCAACGGTAGAGCGCGGGACTCGACAGGGTCGCGCCGGGGGAAACCCCGGCGTAGCACCCCCGTAAAGTCGGCGAACGCTTCGGGCGAGCTGCCCATGCCAACGCCGAGCCAAGCCCGGCGACGGGAAGGTGTAGAGACTGGACACGGGGGCACCTAACGGACCACAGGTCCCACGGTGAAGGCACAGTCCAGACCACGAACGGGCCGCCCGCCCGGCGGCGAAAGCCGAAGTGGCAGGCATAATCCCTTGGTTGCAGGTTCGAATCCTGCTGGGCCCACTGGCGGCGCTAGCCGCGGTACAGCTTCTTCTCGTGGATGTACACCTCGACGGCGCGCGGCGTCAGGTAGCGGATGCTGCGCCCCTCGGCGACG
>JAXMAW010000060.1:0-38556 GCA_046350195.1 Gemmataceae bacterium | reverse complement strand
CCGTCGTGGCCTGGTCCAACGAGAGCAAGGGCATCATCGCCCGGCGGATCGGCCTCGACGGGGTTCCGCTGGGGGGTGAGATCTCGGTGGGCCCGCCCGCCGCGGGTGTCCGCGGCAACGCCAACGTCGCGGTCTATGGTAACGACCGGTTCGTCGTTGTTTGGATGGGCACCGGTACGAGCGGAGCGGAGATCTACGGCCGGACTTTTTCCATGACGACCGGGAAGAGCCTGACGGGTGTGTTCCAGGTCAATTTGTCCACCAGCGGGAACCAGCGGGACCCGGCGGTCGAGTGGATCTCGGCCAACCAGTTCGTTGTCACCTGGACCGGGACCGGGTCATCGGCGAGTGAACCCGAGACCGTCTATGCCCGGGTGATGAATGGCAACGGGACCGGAGCCCCGAAGGAGATTACCGTACCTGATACGAAGACCGGTACCAAGCAGGACCCCGTGGTGAACGCCCTCCCCGGCGGGGGCTTCCAGATCGCCTGGGATGGCAACGGGCCGGGCGATCCCAACGGGATCTTCTCGCGGCAGTTTACCAGCGCCGGCGTGAAGGTGGGGCGGGCTGAGTTTCGAGTGAACACCACGACCGTGGGCAGCCAGATGGAGCCGGCGATCGCCGGTAACGCGGACCAGATCGTCATCGCCTGGCAGTCCAAAGGCAACCCCCTGGACCCGGCGGGTCTCGGTATCGTGGCCCGGCGCTTCCCACTGGATGGGTCCAGGGCGAGCAACGAATTCCTGATCAACCAGACCACGGGGGGGAACCAGTCCGACCCGTCGATCGCGCTTCTGGCGGACAAGGGCATTGTGGCCGCCTGGCGGACCACCACGTTGACCGGAGACGGGATCTATCAGCGCGAGTTCAACCCCGACGGCACGCCGCGGCTCGGCGAGCGCAAGGTGAACAAGACCGATGCCGGCGCGCAAGCGCATCCCACGATCGCGGCGCAGGCGCCGGCCGGCTATGCCGTCGTCTGGGCCGGCAAGATCGTCGGGGACAGCCAGGGGATCGGGATGCAACGCTACGGCGACCCCTTGATGCCGACCCTCACCAGCGACAACAAGCTGGTCGAATTTAAAAACGCCGACGGGTCGTCGATGGGAATCTTCCCTGAGGTGCTCTACCTGAAGCCGGGCCAGACGGATGACCCGACCATCCCGATGAAGACGTTCACGCTCCACAACTCGAGCAACCTGACGATTTACCCGTTCCTGGAGGACGCGAACGCCACCGCGACAAAAGACGGCAAGTTGGCGAAGTACGACCCCTACGACCCGATGAACCAGGAGTACCGAGGCTACATCGGCTACAAGGACCCGACGACGGGGCGGTTCTTCCTGGGCCTGAAGCCGGGCGACACGTACACCTTCCAGGTCCCCCTCGCCTTCTGGGACGCGGGGCGGATGCACGTTACGACCGACGCCCAGTACCTGGTCACGCCCGGGTTCGCCAACAATCAGAATGTTAACCCGTTCAAATACTACGATATCGATCCGTTCTCCAACAAACCGACGGCCCGCTACATGGAAGACACGAGCCTCGACGGGAGCAACGGGCGGATCATGTGGTACCACGCCCGCTCGAAGACCACAGGGCTTGCCGAGGGGGTGGGGCTGGACGCCCCGACGCAACTGACCGAATTCACGATTCGCGACCCCATCATGGGGGCCACCAATTTCAAGTCGCACGGCGAGATTGCCGCCTCCGAGAAAAGGCCGCTGATCAATTATGACGTCTCGTACGTCGATTCCATGGTGCTCCCGATCGCCATGGAAGCCACCGACGTTCAGCCTTATCCGCCTCAGCAATATGGTGGCCATATCCAACTAGATAACGGTCAAGCCACGAATACGCTCATCGTCGATGTCCCCCTCCTCAGCAACCTCCTGTTCAAGGGTATGGCGGTCTCGTCCGTCAACGGGGACCTGGACCCGGGGACGCTGATCGATAAGGTCGATGACAAGTCGATGTCTGGCAAGACCGTTGTCACCCTGACTAAGAACGGGACGAAAACTGCCGGGCAGACGGGCGACTTTTTCTTCCTCCACCCGCAGCCCACGGCCGCGTTCGGCTGGACCGGGGCGTCACAAACCTATGACCAGCTGCAAGCCGCGATCAAGCAGTTTTCCGCCCCCAACAAGCCGAGTCAGAATAACAACGGCCTGGGGCAGTACTTCGACGGCAACGGCTACCCCCAGTTCTACAATCCCGACACCACCCTCTCCGGGGTCAAGCTGCCTTCCGGCCAGAACCTGCCCGGGCAGAGCCCCTTGAAGGCGCCCATTGGCGGGTCCGGCCCCGCGTCGAATTATGACAGCAGGCAGTTCATCGTTACGAGTAACGGCACGGCACCCGTCATGATATCCCCCGGGGGAAGAACTGGACCGTTCGCGGATCAGGCGAATGACAGGCAACTGTTTTTGAGTTTTGGCTCCGACCTGTCACTTGACCAAATCAGGGAAGTCATTCGGCAATTGAACGAGCAGAAGGACAAGTGGACGATCACTACGGCGGAAACGAAACAGAAGCTGCCAAATCTCAAGATAGTCGGCGATGTTTACACCTACGCCGGGGCTCCCCACGCCATCGCCACGCTGGTCGATACGATTCCTCAAGACCTCCAAAATAAGGGTTTCACCTTCAACTTTACGAGACCCGTCACGGATTATGCGTCCACCAGGATGGCGAACATCTGGTACTCGTGGGCGAAGCACTACGTCGATGCCGTCACGACGAAGTTCGGCGCCGGCTATACCAAAGACATTCCTAACGGCACCATATCACTAAACACTAAGGATAACCTCCCGAATAACGAAATCACGGTGTCGGGCGATTTGACGAGTACGTTGGCGGCAGGGATGGTGGTCAGCACGAAGACTGACAACGTCTTCCCGGCGCCGACCGCTGACGATCCCAACGTCAGGGTCACGATCCTGGGCCTGCAATACGATACAAAGGCCAATACGACCACCATCTACTTGAGCAAACGCCCCGTCGGGCGGGCCAACGGGGCGGCCATCCCGTTCACGGTTTCACTGCCGGACGCGCTGACCCCCAAGGACGCCGGGGTGACGACGTTTGGGATGTCCTTCACGAAGGACGCTGCCGAGGCCGAGAAGTTTGCCCAGTCCGTCTACCAGCTCATGGAGGCCATGCAAACCATCCCGCTGTTCAAGAACCAAGGGCCTGACTGGCTACAGGTCCTGACGAATTGCATCGGCGGGAACATCGGGTACATCAGGAACATCGGCGTTACCGCCGGGGAGAAGAAGTACATCACGACGGGCTATGATGGCATAGCAAACACGATCCGCACCCTGATCAAGTCCGTCCTGCGCGGCGTTTCGGACTTCATCGCGGTGCCGGAACCCACGGGGAAGTGGTACCCGGACCCGTCACTGACGGGGGACAAGACGGGGCAGATGATCGACACCGGCACCGGCATGAAGACCGCCCCCTACAACGTCCTCAACCTCGACCCGTTCGTGTGGTTCGTTCACAGGAAGCTGGGCCTGTCCGGGTACGGGTTCTCCCTCGACGACGACGTGGCGGACGTGAGCGGCGACGGGGCCTCGACCCTCGCCATCAGCGCCGGCGGGCTCAAAACTCTTCCGCAGCAGGCCCAGTGGGTGTGGGGGGCGCCGTATGGCCCGGTGAACAGCAAGACGGCTGAGATTTACACGTACAGTAACCCCATTAAACCTCGAGAAAACGGGTTGAAGGTGCTCAAAAACCTTGACTCGGTGCCGCTGCCGCCGCTGTCCGCGCCGGTGCCCCTCGGCCTGCTGGCGCACGGGACCGACCCGGACACGGGGCCCGGGGCGTTCGTCTATGGCCCGGGTGTTCCGATCGGGACCCTGGTCTATCTCCCCATACCGTTTAGCAACGAGCTCATCCTGGACACGCGGGTCCCGGCTGACACCCAAGCCCCCATCGGCCCCTTCAACTTCAGGGGGACGGCGCCGGAGGCGGTGGCGTTGGCGGTGTCGGGCCAGAAGGCCACACTGGTCGTCCAGGGCACCGAAGGCCTCTTCGGCGAGGCGGACTGGACTTACACCTGGTCGCTCGTGGACGGCCCGGCGGGGGTGACCGCGGCCTTCTCCCCCAACGGGACGAACGTGGCGAAAAAGACGATCCTGACGCTCAGCGCCAACACGCCGGGCACGTACGTGCTCCAGGTGAAGATCACCGACAAGATTGGGGGCGTCATCACCCGCGACGTCAGCGTGAAGGTGGTGTGACGGTCGGATGGCCGCCCAGCCTCCTGATCACGACCGGCTCCAGGCCTTCGTTCAATCGGGTGAAGTTGCTGGACACTCGCGGCGCTGGCAGCCAGCGCCGCGAGTTTTTCGTTCTTCCAGCCCCTGCCACTGGTTCCCCAATGTACCCATGACAGGGGCTCGCCTCCTTCGCCCTCGCCCTGGCGGAGGAGGGGCCGGTCGGCTCGGCGCCGAACTCTGCCACGATGGCGGGCTGCTTCTCATCGCCTCCCCCATCTTCACCCACCGCGCCACCGCGTCCCCGTTGTTCCGATACGCATGGTTGGCATTAACCCTGCTGAAACCCCTGGGCTCAGAGAGCTGCTTGCCGGCGTGGCGCCCGGGGTGATGCACCCTCGTGGCGTACCCGCCCCGCCTCCTTGCCGGCGGGCTTCCCGGCTTTCCGGGCCAGTTCGTCGAGGAGCCTGGCGCACAGGAGCATGGCGCGGCCGTTGTGGTAGGCGCCCTGCCACATCGAGGTGCGCGACGGGTTCAGGGGGGAGCCGTCCGCCTTCCGCGCCGCCCACCAGCTGCCCTTCGGCGCGACCTGGTGCTTCTCGACGAAGTCCAGGGTCCGCGCGAAGGCGTCGTAGTATTCCGCCCGCCCGGTGAGCCGGAACAACTCCAACATCGACACCAGGGCCTCGGCCTGGACCCACCACTCCTTCCTCGTGTCGTCGGCGTCCTTGCCCAGCGGGCCGGAGTAATAGAAGCCGCCGTGCGTGCGGTCATAGCCGTGCCGCAGGCTGTAGCCGACCAGTCCCTCGGCCCAGCCGCGGAGCAAGGCCGGGGGGTGGCCCAGCGCGCGGGCGGCGTCGAGGCAGAGCCAGGCCCCCTCGGCGTCGTGCCCGTAACTCGCCCGCAGGTTCTGCTTCGACTCGATCGGCCGCCAGTCCGGGGTGAAGCCATCGACGTTGCAGCCGTGCCCCGGCAGGCGGACGGTCAGCGTGTTGATTGCGAGCGTCTCGTCCAGGCGGCGGCGCACCACCGGGTCGGGCCAGACGCGGTACAGTTCCGCCAGCGCCTCCAGGACGTGGAGGTGCGTGTTGAACGTCTTGGTGCCAGGTGGGCCGACGAACGTCGGCTCCTTGGGGTCGGTGATCTCTCTCCAGTCCTCGCGGAAGAACTCGGTGTACCCCCCGCGCCTGGCGTCATGTGCCTTGGCCTCCAGCGTCCGGAACAGGTCCTTGGCCGCGGCGAGAGCCGCTGCGTCCCCGGTGGCCCTGTGGTAGGCGGAGAGCCCGTACAGGGCAAAGGCGTTCAGGTAGACGTGCTTGCGGCGGTCGGTCGGCCGCCCCTCGTCCGAGACCTTGGCGAAGTATCCGCCGTGCGCCCGGTCGCGGAACTTGGCCTCAAGGAAGTCGAACCCCGTTTTGGCGGCGGCCAGGGCGGCCTCCTTCTGAAGGCCGGCCTCGGCGAGGGTGCTGAAGAACCACAGCTGCCGGGCCTGGAGGGTAAGGAACTTCTCGCCGGTCGGCGCGAAGCGGTCGCCGCGGAGCGCCTCCAGGTAGCCGCCGTTCGTTCGGTCCACGCAGGCGGGCAGGTAGAAGTCGATGACGCTCGCTCGGAGGACCTGCCGGCAGCGGCGAGCCTGAGCGTGCAGGTCGGCCGAGGCGGGGCCCTCCCCGCGGGCGGACGGGGGGGTGGCCGGTGGTAGCAGAAGCAGCCCCGTTGCAAAGGCCGTGAATGGGAGGCAACGCATGGCTCGCCCGCCTTGAACGAGGGTAACCGCGAAAGGCCCAGGTCCCATTCATTGATATGGAATCACGCCGGGCATCCCCACCGACGATCTCGTGACCGTCGGCAAGGCTCGCCGAGCCTGGGCCGCGCCACAACGGCGGTGGGTGTGATCGAGCCGTAGGCAACGCCGCGGAGCGGTTCGGGGCGGTGGTCCGCCTGCCTGGGTGCATTTGATTGATAATAGAGGCCGGTTTCGAGGGCCGTACCGGCCCCTCAAAGCCCGAAGCGCTGCACGCGGTGGTTCTCGGTGTCGAGGACGTGGACGCGGCCCTTGCGATCGACGGCCAACCCCCACGGGCAGTGCAGCTTCCCCGGCTCGCGCCCCGGGCCGCCCCAGGTCCCCAGCGACTCGCCTTCGGGCGTGAACTTCTGGACCCGGTGGTTGCCGAACTCGGCCACGTAGAGCCGCCCGTCCGGCCCGAACGCCAGGTCGTAGGGGTAACGCAGCTCGCCGGGACCGTCGCCGGCCGCTCCCCAGTAACGGATGAGCCGGCCGTCGCGGTCGAACACCTGGACGCGGTGGTTACACGAGTCGGCGACGTAGAGCAGCCCGTCCGGTCCCAGCGCCAGCGCCCGCGGGCGGGCGAACTGCCCCGGCTCGCCCCCCTCGGCCCCCCAGCGGCCCACCAGCTTGCCGTCCGAGTCGAGCTTGCTGACCCTTTGGCACTCGCCAAACTCGCTTATGTAGTAGAAGCCGTCGGCGTCCTGCACGACGTCGGAGATGTAGGCGAAGTCGCCGCGGAGGACGCGGCGCTCGGTGCCGGCGTCGTCGTAGACGCGCAGGCAGCCGTAGTGGCTGTCGCAGACGATCAGCCGGCCGTCCCGGCCGAGGCCGAGGCCGCTGGGCCGGCCCTTGCGGTAGTCGGGCGTGGACCAGCTCAGGCCGAGGTGCTTGCCGTCCAGGTCGTAGGCCTGCACCCGCGCCGTGAAATCGACCACCCACAGCCGGTCCTGGCGGTCGAGGACGCAGGCGCGCGGCCGGACGATGTCGCCGTCGCGGACGCCCTTTTTCCCCCAGATGTGGTCCGGCCGCCCTCCCCCGCCGCCGCAGCCGGCCAGCAGCACGGGGAGCAAGGGCATCAGGCGGCAGAGCGGGGAAGACATGGGGTCAAGCTACGCGGTCGGGCGGCGGGACGCCAGGCCCCGAGGGCGACCCCGTTCGCCGGGTAAACGGGTGGAGGAACTGCCGGACGTAACCCTGGGGGACCTCCTCTCCATTCACCAAGCCGTAGGCCGACGGCCAGCGCCCCGGCGGCAAGTGGTAGGTCCCAAAGAGCATGTCCAGCGCGGGCAGGTGGACGGCGAAGTTCTTGTCCACCGCCTCGCGCTCCGCCCCGTGGTGCCAGTGGTGGAACTGCGGCGTGGCCAGCAGCCAGCGGAGCGGGCCGAACTCGAAGCGGAGGTTGGCGTGGATGAACGTCGCCTGCACCGTGACCCACGCCACGTACAGGAACAGCGGGCCGTCCGCGAAGCCGAGGACGTACACCGGCACGTACGTCAGCCCGCGCGTCACCGCGACATCGACGAGGTGCAGCCGCGACCCCGCCAGCCAGTCCATCGTCTCGGCCGAGTGGTGGATCTCGTGGAACCGCCACAGCCAGGGGAAGGTGTGGAAGGCCCGGTGCACCCAGTACTGCACCAGGTCGGTCAGGACGAGGATCGCCACGAACTGCATGAGGAACGGCAGGGCCCTCACCCACTGCTGGACGGCCGGGGCCGCCGCCCAGGAGAACAGCACCATGGCCGGCCGCATCGTCAACAGCGTGGTCACCTGGACCAACAAGGAGCTAACGAAGAAGTACGCCAGGTCGGTCCGCCACCCGCGCCGGAAGACGCGCTGCTGGGGAAGCCGGGCGAACAGCCGCTCCAGGGGGATGAACACGGCGCTGTAGACGATCAGGTTGATCAGGAACCAGTCGAGCCCCAGGAACGGCCCGTCGGTTAGCTCCCCGTCCAGCGGGACCCGGGAGCCGCCCAGCAGCGCCGCGGTCAGGGTCAGGCCGATGCCGGCCGCCCCAAGGGCCTTCACCCGCCGCAGGCACACGCTCAGCACGCCGAGCAGGAACGAGGCGACCAGGACGAGGTGAAGCAGGGCCCGGACGTAGGGGACAGGGTACTGGCCGCGCAGCTCCGGAACTGTCAACAACTGGGGGTAGTGGAAGCACAGGACGGCCCCCAGGCCCAGGACGCCCAGTGTCACGGAGAAGACGCCGCTGAGGTAGCCGGAGCCGAGGTGTCTAGGCGGCTCGGCGGGCGCGGACTCGCTCATGGGTGGGCCTCGTAGATGCCACCGGACAGAGGCGCGGGGGAGGCGACCGGCTTCCCCCGCGCCGCACGGGAACGGGCTACTTCTCTTCCACCTCCTTGACCTCGGACTTCGCCGCCTCCTTCAGGATCTCGACGCCGCGCTCGGCGTCGGCCTTCCGCTTGTAGCCTTGGCTGGAGGCCGCGACGACCTTCCCGTTGGCCGCCTTCAGCCGCCAGCGGTACCCCCCCTTGGCGTCCTCGTAGGTCTCGAACGTCAGCTTCGAGCCCTTCTTGCCCGCCTCGCTCTGGATCGACTTGATCGCGTCGAGGCAGTCCGCCTTCTCCTTGTACCCCTCGCCCGGGGTGGCGATGATGTTGCCGTTGGCCGCCTTTAGCCGCCAGCGGTACCCCCCCTTGGCGTCCTTGTAGACCTCGAACGTGGACTTCGCCTTCTGCGCCTCGACGGCGCCCGCCAGCGCCAGCAGCGCCACCCCCGCCACGGCAGAACGAACCCACCCGGTCATGTGAGTACCCTCCCTGCGCGCCGCCGGCCCGGTCCCTGCCGGGCGCGGAGGCCGCGCGTTAGCCCCTTTGCAACCACCGTGCCGTACCCCTGCGTCCCTCAATTGTTCACCCTCACCCGCCACAGCCCGAACGCGAGCAGTTTCGCCAGGAGCCGGGTCACCAACGGCAAGCGGAGCAGCCAGGCCGTCAGCCTCGGCAGCGGGGACGGCCTCCCGGTGCGCAACAGCGCTCCGATCCGGCGCAGGCCCCCCGCCCCGAACGCCTGGATGAAGCGGGTCGGCCACTCGCGGCGCCGCTGCACCTCGCGCAGGTCGGCCAGGCGCAGGCGCCCGGCCAGAAGCGGGCCGGTCAGCACGTTGGCCGCCTCCACCGCGTCATCGATGGCGTACTTGATACCGGACCCGGCCGCCGGCGTCATGGTGTGGGCCGCGTCGCCAATCAATAACAGCCCCGGCTTGTACCAGTGGCGGCAGCGGCTGGAGGCGACCGACAGCAGCGAAACCTGGTGCCAGTCGGTCAGGCTCTTGACGTTCTTGGCGAAGCGCGGCTCCAGGGCGACGATGGTCTGGCGCAGGGCGTCGAGGCCGGCGGCGTGGATGGCGGGGTACTGGCCGACGGGGAAGAAGATCCCCGCCTGCCAGTGGTCGGCCCGGTCGATCATCAGCATCAGCCGGCCCCGGGTGAAGCGCACGGAGACGATCCCCGTCGCCTCGGGGTCATTGTCCAGCCGCGGCAGGCGGAACCAGATCAGTTCGACCGGTGAGGACGTCGGAACCGGCTCGATGCCGGCCAGCTTGCGGACGCGAGAGAACCGGCCGTCGGCCCCGACGGTGAGCGGGGCGCGGACCTCGTGCCAGCCGTCGGCCGACCGGTAGCGCACGCCCCGCACCACCCCGTCCTCGACGACCAGCCGCTGCACGCTGGCCCCCAGGACCAGGCGGAGGCTGGGCAGGGTCCGGGCGTGCCCGGCCAGGAAGTCCAGGAAGCGCTCCTGCGCCATCCACATGATGTAAGGGTAGCGCGTCTTCAGGTCGCGGCGGAAGTCGAACAGGGCCACGCCCAGCATCGACGCCACCTGCGGCGGCGCCCCGTACATCTTGACGTGCGGCAGCCGGTGCAGGGCGTCGGCCAGGCCGATCTGGTCGAGGACCTCCAACGACGAGGGGTGCAGCGTGTCGCCGCGGAAGTCGCGCTCGAACGTCGGGTGCGCCTCCAGCAGCATGACCGGTACGCCGCGGCGGGCCAGCAGCAGCGCTAGGATCATGCCGCCTGGCCCGGCGCCGGCGATGCAGCAGGTCGTCTCGGTGGTGTCGAGGACGTCCTCACCGCTCATGGGGGCCCTTTCAGCCGCGCCACTGGACGAACCCTTCCAGGGCATAGAACTCGGGCAGGCCGAGCTTGTCGTAGGTCCGGGCCGTCTTGCGGTTGCGGTCCTCGGCCCGCTGCCAGAACTCCCGCTCGTCCGCCCCGCCGGGGAACATCGCCCGGTCCTTCTGCGACTGGTGGCGGAAGATCGCCTGCTTCTTCTTCTCGACGTCCTCCGGGCTGAGCGGTACGACACGCTCGACCTCGTGCGGCTCCCACTCCTCCCACGCCCCGCGGTAGAGCCAGACCTCGAATGTCTGCCCGCGCGACCGCACCCGGCGGACCGCCTCGAAGATCGCCTCGGCGCACATCCGGTGCGTGCCGTGCGGGTCGGACATCTCGCCGGCGACGTAGATCTGCGACGGCTTCAGCCGCTCCAAGAGCGCCACCGTGTCCTCGATGTCCTGCGGGTGCAAAGGGGCCTTGGCGATCGTCCCGGTCCGGTAGAAGCGCAGGTCCATGAACTCCACCTGGTCCGGCGGCACGCCGCAGGCCAGCGCCGCGGCGGTCGCCTCGGTGGCCCGGATCAGCCCCTTGATCTTGAGCAGGTCCTCGGTGTCCGGCTCGCCGGGCTTCTTGCGGTCGAGGAACGTCAGCACCCGGTCGCGGACGCGCTCAGACTGGTCGCGGTCGATGTCGAAGAGGTTGTTGAACTGCACCACGAAGTCGGCGTAGCGGCGGGCGTCGTGGTCGAACACGGCGATGTTGCCGCTGGTCTGGTAGGCGATGTGAACCTTGTGCCCCTGCTCGACCAGCCGGATCAGCGTGCCGCCCATGCTGATGACGTCGTCGTCGGGGTGCGGGCTGAAGATCAGCACCGTCGAGGGGGCCGTGCCGGCCGGCTCGTTGGCGATCGTGCCCATCATCTCCTGGAAGACGCGGCGGCCGATCTTGCTCGCCGGGCCGTGCTCGCGCAGCAGCTCGTACAGCTCGTTCTCCCGGTAGTCGTCGTCGGACAGCTTCAGCAGGCCCTTGTCCATCTTCAGGCTCAGCCAGATGACCGCCTTGCGGATCTGCTGCGGCGCCCACGGCACCGGGCCGATCGTCCAGGGGTGCTTGAACGCCGCCAGCTCGCCGGCGGCCGACTCGTCGAGCAGGAACGTGGCGTCGTTGTGCTGCTGCAGGTAGCTGGCGCTGACCGCGTCGGTGACCGGGCCCTCGACCGCCTTCTGGACGATCCGCGCCTTGTGCTCGCCGAACGCCATCAGGACGATCTTCTTGGCGTCGAGGATGGTGCCGACGCCCATCGTCACCGCCTGCTGCGGCACGTTGTCCTCGCCGAAGAACGAGCTGGCCGCGTCCTTTCGCGTCACCGGGTCGAGGGTGATCATTCGCGTCCGGCTGTGGCGGGTCGAGCCGGGCTCGTTGAACCCGACGTGGCCGGTCCGGCCGATGCCGAGCACCAGCAGGTCGAGCCCGCCGGCCCGGCGGATCTTCTGCTCGTAGCGCAGGCACCAGTCCTCGACCTCGGTGACCGGCACCGTGCCGTCGGGGATGTTGATGTTCCCCGGCGGGATGTTGACGTGCTGGAAGAACGTCTCCTGCATCCACCGCCGGTAGCTGTGGGGGTCGTCCGGCGGCATGGGGTAGTATTCGTCGAGGTTGAACGTGATGACCCGCGCGAAGTCCAGCCCCTGCTCCTTGTGCAGCCGGATGAGTTCGCGGTAAAGGCCGACCGGGGTGGACCCGGTCGGAAGGCCAAGGACGGTGGGGCGGCCGGCGGAGTTGTTCTGGCGGATGAGGCTCTCGATCATCAGCGCGACGTGCCGCGCCGCCTGGCCGCTGGTCGGGAAGACCAGCGAGGGGACTTTCGTATGGGGGACGTAATGAGACGACATGTCCAGGTCCTTATCCAACCAGCGGGGGCGAATGGTTATCCTACGGGAGGGCCAAGGGGGGAAAAGAGCCAGGGCGATGACGCTTGCGCGCGATTCGTGCGTGCCTGCTCGCCAGGGTGCTAAAATAAACCCACCCTTGCCCGCCCGCTCCGCGGAGGAACCCTCCCGTGTTCGAGATCCAGCTCAACGGCGAACGCCGCTCCCTACCCCGCCCGCTGACCGTCGCCGAGCTGCTGGCCCAGCTCGGCCACGACTCGAAGCGCGTCGCCGTCGAGGTCAACCGCGACGTCGTCCCCGCCGCGAGGCACGCGGCGCACCGCCTTCAGCCCGGCGACGCCGTCGAGGTCGTCACCCTGGTCGGTGGCGGCGCCGGCGAGCCGGCCGACAAGCCGCTGGTGCTCGGCAAGTTCCGCTTCGCCAGCCGCCTGTTCACCGGCACCGGCAAGTTCGCCACCTACGACCTGATGCGCGACTGCCTGGCCGCCAGCGGCTGCGAGGTGACCACGGTCGCGGTGCGGCGCGAGCGGCTGCTGGACAAGGAGGGCCGCAACATCCTCGACTACCTCGACCTGAAGCGGTACACGGTCTTGCCCAACACCGCCGGCTGCTTCAGCGCCGAGGACGCCGTCCGCCACGCCCGGCTGGCCCGCGAGCTGCTCGCCAACCTCGGCAACGCCGGCGCCGACTGGGTCAAGCTCGAAGTCCTCGCCGACACGAAAACGCTCCTTCCCGACCCCGTCGGCACGCTGAAGGCGACGGAGCAGTTGGTGAAGGAGGGGTTCACGGTGCTGGTCTACTCCAGCGACGACCCGATCCTGGCCCGGCACCTGAAGAACGCCGGCGCGACGAGCGTGATGCCGGCCGGCAGCCCGATCGGCTCGGGGCAGGGCGTCCTCAACCCGAACAACATCCGGATCATTCTGGAGTACCTGAAGGAGAACGACCCGGACTACCCGGTGATCGTGGACGCCGGCGTCGGCACCGCCTCGGACGTGACGTTCGCCATGGAGCTGGGCTGCGACGGGGTGCTCCTGAACACCGGCATCGCCCACGCGAAGGACCCGTTGCGGATGGCCCACGCCATGCGCCACGGCATCGAGGCGGGCCGCCTGGCCTACCTGTCTGGCCGCATCCCGCGCAAGCTGTACGCGACGGCGTCGAGCCCGTGGGAGGGCCGCATCTCACCGGCGACGTGAGGCGGGGGCGGGCTAGCGGAAGCGCACCTCGCAGCGGATGTCCTTGATCCGGCGGAGGTCGGCCGGCGAGATGGCGACCTTGCACCGCACCTCCTGCGACAGGGCGTACCGCAGGCCGGGCTGCGCCCCGAAGTACATCGGCCCCACCGCCACGTTCGGCCCCGGCGTCCCCTTGGCCCGCACGCCGCCGCCGGCCCGGCCGCGCGACACGACGGCCTGCCAGAGCCAGCCCTCGTTCGCGGAGAAGGCGAACCGCGACTTCGGGTCCGGCTGGAGCGCGACCTCGTGCTCCTTGACCGCCTCGCCGGCGCCGTCGAGCAGCTTGATGAGCAGCACGGCCCGGCCGCCCAGCGCCTCCATCACCTCCTCGCGCTTGCAGTCGAGCTGGTACGTCCCCCACCGCGTACTCTTCCACGTCGCCGACGAGGAGTTCAGCAGCCAGAGGAACCAGGTCCGCTTGTCGTCCTCCTCGACCTGCAGCGACAGGAAGTCGTTCGCGCCCGGCGCGGCCTGGAAGGCCGCCTCGACCTTGGTGTCGTCGTCGTCGCCGCCCTTGCCCTTGCCCTTGCCTTTGCCCTTGGCCTTGCCCGCCCCGGTGTTGATGCGCGTCACCCCGCCGCCCTTGGGCGGGAGGGCCACGCCCCTCTTCCCCTTGGGCACTTCCTCCAGGAAGTCGCGGTGGCCCTGGTTGACCGCGACCACCTTGAGGACCTCCTCCAGCCGCTTCAACAGCACGAGGTAGCGCTTCAGGTCGGCCGCCACGGACACCGTGACGACGAGCCGCTCGTCGTCCTCGAGGTAGTCCTTCACGGTCGGCCGCGCCGCCGTCGCCACGACGCAGAACGGCAGGTCGGACAGCGCGTCCTTCAGGATCGCCGCGGCCTTCTTGCGGGCCTCGGCCCGCGACAGCACCGCGACGGCCAGGTTCTCGCCATCGACCGGCCGCACGTCGAACCCGACCGCCGTCAGCCGCTCGGCGAGCCGGCGGTTGATGACCGTCGCGGAGATGGTGACGGTCCAGACGCCGCCGTCCTTCTTCTTGCGCAGCTCCTTGTAGCTGTCCTGGGCGATGACGCCGTCGCTGTAGGTGAGCACCTTGTCCTTGATGACCTTGTCGTTCTCGACGGTGGTCTCGCCGACGACGAGGACGCCGGCCACCTTGAGGACGGCGGCGCGGATCGCCTCCTGGCGGGCCTCCTCGACGGTGGCCCCCTTGCCCTCGGCCTCGACGGTCTGCGTCTCGGGGGCGGCCTTCTCCTTCTCGGCGACCTTGCCCTTGCCCTTGCCCTTGGCGCGCTGGCGGAGCAGCCGGCCCTCGACCGAACGGGCCGCGAACTCCCCCCCGCCGGCCGCGACGCCGGCCCAGCACACCGCGACGGCCAGCAGGCACGCCAGCAAGGTTCGAGAGACGACGGTCACGAGCGTTCCTCCGTTACCGGGTCAGAAGTTCCTCCGCGGGGGCGGGTCACTCCTTCTCGTAGACCGGCTCGCCGTTCTTGTCGCAGACCGCGCCGACGGCCAGGTAGAACACCTTGCCGTCGGCCGAGCGCCAGCGTCCGACCACCTCCATCCCCTTTTGAATCCCCTTCACCTTCGCCGTGGTCAGCGACATCACCTTCGACACGCTCTTGCCCTTCTCCTTGCCGTCCTCGACCACGACAACGGTCCGGTCCTCGGCCTTCTCCTCGTGCGCCACCTGCACGCCGTCGCGCTCGCCGACGATGCTGGCCAGCGCCCGGGCCTTGCACACCTTCTCGGCGTCGAGCCGCGTCCGCGGCTTGTCGTCGTCCAGCGGCACCGAGGCGACGCCGACGACGAGCTGGTGGCCGTTCTTCAGCCGGACCACCTTGGCCCCGGCCACCTCCATCAGCAGCGGCCGCGCCTTCAGGTAGGCGGCGAACCGCTTGTCGATCTGCACGTCGGTGAAGTCGGCCCCCGCCACCAGCGCCAGCAGCAAGACCGGGATCATCGCCCCTCCCCCTCGCCCGCGGCGTGTTTCAGCGCCGCCAGGAACGCCTTCTTCCGCTTGGCGACGGCGTCGGCCAGGTCGTCGCGCTCGGTGAACAGCAGCAGCGGGTCGGCGGCGACCTCCGCCGCGAACCGGCCCAGGTTCTTGACGCCGCGCTGCTCCAGGTCGGCGACGCCGAGGTCGAATGCCTCGGCGTCGCCCTCCTTACGCCGGGCGACGAGATGGTCGATGTCGGCCTGGAGCAACTCGGCCAGCCGCGCCAGCGTCTGCTCGTGGTCCGACTTGCGCGTCAGCAGGGCGCCGTTCCACTCGACGCGCTCGGCCTTCGCCCGGGTCGGCGGCCTGTCGCCGCCGGCCACGACGGCGACGCCGGCCCTCGGCACCCGCAGCCGCAGCGTGTAGAACCTGCCGTCAGGCTTCGTCTCCTCGACGCGCGCCCCGGAGACGGCCAGCTCGGCGGACCTCTTGCCCGACAGCGCCTGCGCCAGCGCCCCCAGCGCCACCAGCCGGGCGTGCCGCGCGTTGACGCGGTCGTTGGTCGCCGCGTCAAAGCAGGCGACGGCGAGCAGGCGGGCGCGGAGGACGTAGTCGTCGCCGTCGGCGGCGACGGCCACGGCCGCCTTGCGGGGGCCGCCCAGGTCCACCGTCAGCGGCAGCTTGGGCGGGTCGACCCCGGCGAGGAGTAACAGCGTCGCGGCGAGCATGGCCGCCTCCCGGTCAGTCGATGAACTTCTTGGCGTCCTCGGACGTCGCCTTTTTGTTCTCGAGCTTCTTGTCCACCTTCTTCCCCGGCGTGCCCTCCTTGCCGGCCTTGACGGTCTTGCCGTCCTTCAGGTCCTCGGCGACCTTCTTGGTCGCGGCCGACGTCGCGGCGTCCCAGCCCATGACCAGGATGTAGTTCTTGTCGTCGGCCTTCACCTCGGAATGCAGCACCTGGAGGCCGCGCACCAGGCCCGACGCGATCGTCTCGTACTTGGTGGTCGTCTTGTCCACGGCCTTGCCGGTCTCCTTGACGCCGCCGTCCTCCTTGCCGTCCTCCTTCCCCTCGCGGAGGATGACCTCCTCGCTCTTCGTCCCCTCGTAGACCCGCACCTGCTCCTTGAGGAACTTGCGGAACTCGGCGGCGCAGGAGAGGCGGGCCTTCGTCCGGGCGGTCTGTAGGCCCCGGGTCTTGCCCAGCACGGTGCTGATCTCCGCCTCGCCGACGATGACGCAGGAGATGATGTTGCCCTTGTCGTCCTTCTTGATCTTGTGGACGCCCTTGCCGAGGTTGGCAATCTTGGTGAGCGCCTTGGCGGTGGCGTCATCGTCGGTGCTGACGAACCCGGAGGCGGCCCCGCCGAACAGGACGGCCAGCACCAGCGAGCCGGTCAGGACGCACTTCTTCATCACGAACCTCCCTTGATCAATCCACGAGGGATTTGCCGCCGTCGGACGAACCCGTTTTACCACGCAACGCCCGGGGCCATGTCAGGAAAATGGGATAATTGATCGACCAGCCCTCATGCCGGCGGCCGGTAGAGTTCTTGAAAGCGCGACCAGGGGTCGGCGTCAGCCATCCGGGGCAGGGGTGAATATAGCGACCCGGCGCGTACGCCATCAACCCGGAGCGGCCCCTTGTCCCCCGACGGGCGGGTTGGCATGATCTACCACACCGCCCCCAGCCGGCACCAAGGGGCGACTCGTGAGGGACTGAAAGACCTTGACGATTATCCCCCCCGCGGGTGTGATAGTAGCTTCAGGGGACCACGACGTGGGACGCCGATGAGCATGAACCCGAACGGGATAAAACGCAACATGGCTCTGGGAGACCGCCCCAAGCGTGGCGTGCCGGAGGGGCTCTGGATTCAGTGCCGCCAGTGCAAGGCCACGATCTTCGCCAAGGAGGCGGCCGCCCGGCTCAACGTCTGCCCCGAGTGCGACTACCACTTCTACCTCCCCGCCAAGGACCGCATCGCCCAGCTGCTCGACGAGGACAGCTTCGAGGAGTGGTTCACCGAGCTGCGGCCGACCGACCCGCTCGGCTTCAAGGACCACCGGGAATACTCCAAGCGGCTCCAGGCCGAACAGGCCAAGACGGGCATGCCCGACGCCGCCGTCGTCGGCAAGGGATTCATCCGGGGCCGACCCGTCGTGCTTGGCGTGACCGACTTCGCCTTCATGGCCGGCAGCATGGGCAGCGTCGTCGGCGAGAAGCTGACCCGGGCCATCGAGGAGGCGATCCGCCTGAAGCTGCCCTTGATCTTCGTCTCCGGCTCCGGCGGCGGCGCGCGGATGCAGGAGGGCATCCTGTCGCTGATGCAGATGGCCAAGGTGTCCGCCGCCCTGGCCCGGTTCGACTCCGCCGGCGGGCTGTACGTGTCAATCCTGACCAACCCGACCATGGGCGGCGTCGCCGCCAGCTGGGCCGGCCTCGGCGACGTCATCCTCGCCGAGCCGGGCGCGCTGATCGGCTTCGCCGGCAAGCGCACCATCTGGAACACGGTCCGGCTGGAGCTGCCCAAGGGCTTCCAGACCAGCGAGTTCCTCTTGCAGCACGGGCTGATCGACCGCATTGTTCACCGGAAGGACATGCGCACGGAGTTGGCGCGCATCGTAGACTTCTGCGAGCGCCAATGAGGCCGCCGCCGGCAGCGTCCACGGGAACAGACCAGTGAGCATCTCCAGATTCTTCAAGAAGCTGTTCAGCCCCAAGCCGAAGAGCACCCTGCCCAAGATCAACGTCAAGCACCGCTTCGAGCTGCTCAACCGCACCGGGCAGGGCAGCATGTCGCGGGTTTGGCGGGCCCGCGACAAGAGCAGCGGCGGGGTCGTCTGCCTGAAGCTGCTCGACAAGGTGAAGACCGCCAACTTCGAGGCGCGGTTCCCCGGCCTGAACAAGCCCAGGGAGGGCGCCATCTGCATCTCGCTCCGCCACCCCAACATCGTCCGGACGCACGAGTTCGGCATCACCACCGAGGGCGAGTTCTACCTGGTGATGGAGCTGATCGAGGGGATGGGCCTGAACTTCCTCGTCGAGACCAAGGCCCAGCAGCTCGAAGGCAACCGGATCAACTACCTCAGCCAGATCTCCGACGCGCTGGACTACCTGCACCGCCAGGGCTACCTGCACCGCGACATCTGCCCGCGCAACATCATGGTCAACGGCGAGGGCGTCGTGAAGCTCATCGACTTCGGGCTGACCATCCCCAACCGCCCGGAGTTCGGCCGGCCCGGCAACCGCACCGGCACCCCCAACTACCTCGCCCCGGAGCTGATCCGCCGCACGACCACCGACCACCGCGTGGACATGTTCGCCCTGGGGGTGACGGCCTACGAGGTGTTCTGCCACACGCTGCCGTGGGAGAAAACCGAGTCGCTCCAGACACTGTTAAGCCACATGAACCGGGCCGGCACCGACCCGCGCGAGCAACGCAAGGACCTCGACAAGGCGACGGCGGAGTTCCTGATCAAGGCGATCGACCGCGACCCGAACAAGCGGTTCCAGAACCCGATGGAGTTCAAGGAGGCGCTGCAACGCCTGCCGGAGCACTGGTGAGCGTCAGCCGCGCCGCCAGCGCCACCGCCGCCGTCTCGACGCGGAGGACGCGGGGGCCCAGGTCGATGCACGACCACCCCGCCTCGACCGCCAGGCGCACCTCGTCCTCCGTGAACCCCCCTTCGGGCCCGACCATCGCGACGGCCGGCGTGTTCGGGACCGGCCAGGTCGGCCCGCCCCCGGGGTGGGCGAGCAGCCGGCAGGCCGGCAGCGACGGGTCGCGCGCGAACTCGGCCATCGCGACCGGGCCTTCGACGGCCATGAGGACGTTGCGCCCGCACTGCTTGCTCGCCTCGATCACCTGGCGGTGCAGCTTGTCGAGCTTAGACTCGCGCGGCTGGACCACCGAGCGCTCGGTGGCCAGCAGTGTCAGCGTCTGGACACCCAATTCGGTGAGCTTCTCGACGAGGAACTGCGCCCGGTCGCCCTTGGGCAACGACGCCGCGACGTGGAGCCGCCACGGCACCTCACGCTGGGGCGTCGCCACGGTCAGTACCTCGACGGTGACCTGGCGTCGGCCCAACCCGACGACGCGCGCCGGGTACTCGTGGCCGTCGCCGTTGAACAGGCAAACCGCGTCGCCGGGGCGGGCCCGGCGAGACGGCGGCGAGGTGGTGCGCCTCGGGGCCGGTGAGAACCACCTCGCCGGGCCCGAGGTCGTGGTTGACGTGGAAACGGTCGGCCATGCCTGCTATCTCTCCGCGCCGGACGAGGGAACGTCCCAGGACCAGGAAGGGAATCGAACATGTCCGGCGTCGCACGCACGAACCGGCCCGGCGGCACGGGCCAGGCCACGCGGCAGCAACTCGACGAGCTCGACGCGCTGCTCCAGCGGATGCTCGACCTTCCCGTGAGTAAGGCCGAGCCGGAGCCGGCCGACCACCCCCGAGCCGCCGGCCCGCCAGGCCATCCCGCGCCCGGAGCCGGCGCGGCCGGCGGCGCCACCGCGCCAGGCCGCGCCACCACGCCGGGCCTACCCGCCATCGTACATGGTCGTCGAGACCTCGACGCCGCCTCGGCCGCCCCAGGAAGAGCCTGCTGGCGAAGCCGGGCTCGGCTCGCGGCGGGTCGAACGCCAGCCGGAGGCCCCCCAGGAGGGGTTTGCCGGCTACGGCGAGCCGCCATCGGCCGACCAGCCCGAGGACGACTGGGTGCCGCTCCGCTCGTCCTGGCAGCCGTCGGCCCAGACCTGGAAGCCACTCGCGGAGACCTGGGAGCAGGCCCGGTCCACCACGCCGCCGGTGATCCCGCCGGAGCCACCGCGCCCCTGGTCCCCAGCCCCGGCTGCGTCGGCGACCCTGCGGCTTACCCCACCGCACACGATCGGGGAGCCGGTCATTCCGCCCCCACCGGCGGCCGTGCCGTCGGGCAACCCCACCCCCCCGACGCCGGCCCTGCTGCTGCCGGCGGTGTGGTTCAACAAGGCGTTCGACGTGTTCCTGGTGCCCCTGGGGCCGGTTGGCCGGTGGCTCCAGGGCCGGGCCGGCCGCGGGGTCCTCGGCGCGGTGGGCTTGCTGGCGCTAGCCGCGGCCGCCGCCCTGGCCGCCGCCGACGGGTGCGGTTGGACCCACTGAGGCGTTCTGGTATCATAAAAAAGGATGAAGGATGAAGGATGAAGGATGAAATCAGAAGAAGGTGGTAGGGCCTCTGCTGTCTGATTTCTTCCTTCATCCTTCCTGCTTCATCCTTTTGAGAAGGACGCCAATGGCCAACGCTACCTTGACCGAGAAGCCCATCATGCACATCCGGCCACCCGCCTACGGGGCCGGCTTCCTGAGCTACCTGGTACCGGGGCTGGGGCAGATCACCCAGGGGCGCGTCGGCAAGGGGCTGCTGTTCCTCGTCTGCATCTACACGCTGTTCTTCTACGGCGTCTACCTCGGCACCGGCTCGGTCACCATTGACGGCAAGACCTTCCACGTCTCCAGCAACGTCTACCTGCCCGACGCCGCCGAGGACCCGCAGCCGGGCGCCCCGAGGCAACTGCCCCCGCTGCTTCAAAACCTGTACGCCCGGCCACAGTTCGCCGGCCAGTTCTGGGTCGGCGTGGCGGCGTGGCCGGCGATCATCCAGTACATGTCCCGGGAGGACCCCCGCCAGCGCCGCCTCGACGACGACGCCCCGGCGGAGGGGAAGCGCGGCCACCCGCAGCTGGGTGAGTTCATGCGCGAGCCCGACCCGGTCGCGGTCAACGCCGTCCACAACGCCGGCGACAAGCGCCTGGAGCTGGCCTGGGTTTACACGGTCATCGCCGGCGTGCTCAACATCCTGGTGATCTACGACGCCGTCGCCGGCCCCGCCTTCGGCCAGGCGGGTGGCCCCGAGAAGAAGGACTGACATGCTCCCGCTCGACTCCGCCCGGGCGATCTACCTGTTGGACCTGCCGCTGATGGTCGTGCTCATCAGCCTGGTCTACAGTGCCACCCGCTACGACCGCTGGCCGGCCATCCTCTGGGAGGCGGTGCGCTGGGGCGTCCGGCTGTTGCTGTTCCTGTGCGCCATCGGGGTGGCACTGTTCTTCGTCAGCCGGTCCTGAGGCGGTTTGCGGCGGGCGGCCCATGAGCGACGAATCCCCCTCGCGCGGGTTCCGCTGGCAGGCCCTGTTCCAGCGGGCCGCCGAGGCGCTGTTCGTCCTCGACCGCCGCCGCCGCCTGCTGTTCGTCAACCGCGCCTGGGAGCGGCTGACCGACGTGCCGGCCGACCGGGCCCGCGGCCTGGTCTGCCGCCGGCCGCGCCCCGCCGGGCCGGACGACACCCCCGAGGAACTGCTCGCCCACGTCCTGACGCCGCCCCCCGAGGCCCTGCAAGGGCGGTTCAGCCAGGTCCGCCGGCTGTTCGTCGCGCGGGCGCCGCGGCCGTCGTCCCCGCAGTGGTGGGACGTCGAGTTCTTCCCGATCCGCCAGGGCGGCCCCAGGGAAGGCTTCCTCATCGTCGGCCGCGTCGCCCCCCGCCCCGTCGAGTTGCCCGCGCCGGCGCCGGTGCTGCCGGAGCGCCTCGAGGGGCTGCGCCTGAGGCGGGCGGCCCGGTTCTCGTTCGAGCTTCTCCGCAGCCCGCTGCCGGCGATGCGGCGGCTGGCGGGGCAGGCCCTTCTGGCCGCCCAGGTGACCGCCCCGGTCCTGATCCGCGGCGAGCCCGGCAGCGGCAAGCGCACGCTCGCGCAGGTCATCCACTACCAGGGGGCGCGGCGGGAAAGCCCGTTCGTCGCCCTCGATTGTCGAATTCTTCCCCAGTCGGTCCTCGCCGACGCCCTGCACGCGGAGCGGCGCGGGGCCGGCACGCTTTACCTGGCCGAGCCGGCCCGGATGCCGCGCGACCTCCAGCTGCGCGTGGCCGAGTGGCTGGCCGGCGAGCCGGCGCGCGGGCCGCGCCTGCTCGCCGGGGTGACCACCCTGGAGGGGCTGCACGAAGAACTGCACTGGCGGCTGGCGACGCTGGTCCTCGACGTGCCGCCGCTCCGCGACCGGCTCGACGACCTGCCGGTGCTCCTGGAGCGGTTGGGGCCGGAGGGGGCGGCTACGAAGGGGTTGACCGCTGCCGCGAACGAGGCGTTTCGAGCCTACGGCTGGCCGGGCAACCTCGCCGAGCTGCGCCGGGTGCTGCTCGCGGCGAGCGGGCGGGCGGCCGGCGACCGCATCGACCTGGCCGACCTGCCGATGGCGTTCCGCGAGGCCCGGCTGATCGACGCCGAGCCGCCCCCGGCCGCGAACTCGCTGCCGCTGGAGGAGACCCTGGCCCAGGTCGAGGCCCGGCTCATCCGGCTGGCCCTGCGCCGGGCGGGGGGCAACCGCAGCCGGGCGGCGGAGATGCTCGGCCTGCACCGGGCGCGCCTGCTCCGCCGCATGGAGGCGCTGGGCCTCGACGAGCCCGCCGAGGGCCCCTGACGTGCGCTACCCCCAGCTGATCGTCTACGAGCCCGACGGCCGACTGGCAGGTATCCTGCGGCCGGTGGCCACCCGGCATGGGTGGGCGGTTCGGGAACCGCGCCGCCTCGGCGCGGTGCTGACGCTGCTGGAACGCGGCGGGCCGAACGCGCTCCTGCTCCGCGCCGGCCGCGACCTGGAGCGGGAGTTCACCCTGCTGGACCGCGTCACCGAACTGTTTCCCGACGCGCGGGCGGTGGTCGTGGTGGACGCCGCCCACCCCCGACTGGTCGGGCTGGCCTGGGACCTGGGCGCGACTTGCGTGCTGACCGCCGAGCAGCCGCGCGAGCGGCTCGTCGAGTTGGTCGAGGCGTTGTTGGGGGGCGGCGGATGAACAACACGCTGCCGGTGGTCGATGACCGCCTCTGTACCGGCTGCGAGGACTGCGTGGCCGTCTGCCCGACGGCCTGCCTCGCCATGGGCGGGGCGCTGCCGTGGCTGCCGCGGCCGGCCGACTGCGTCGCGTGTGAGCTGTGTGTGCTGATTTGCCCCGAGGGAGCGGCTCGGCCCTGGCCGACGCCGACCCTTGATCGGGACGGGCCAATAAAAACACCCGGAGGGGCGCCCCTCCGGGTCCAAACCGCCCGTGGCTCACTCAGCGGACTGGTTCGGCCGTGGCGACGCCGGTCGTGCTGCCGACAGTCGAGAAGTCGGTCTTGACCTCGTCGCCGGCGGCGAGGGTGATCTTTCGGCTCTCGACGTACTTCCGGCCGTCGCGGACGACCTCGACGCGCAGCTCGTAGTAGTACTGCTCCCCCTTCTCCAGGGGAGGGGTGCGGAACGACTTCCGCACGTCGGCCCCCTCGATCCGGTGGCCGTCCACAAAGAGCGCCCCGCCCCGCGGCAGCACGAACAGCAGCCGGGCGCGGACCTGGGACTTGTTGTCGGCGTCTTCCTTGCCCTTCTTCTCGTCCTTCTTGCCCTTGTCGCCGTCCTCCTTGTCGTACTTCCTCTCGGGCCGCTTCTCGTCGGACTTCTCATCGACCGGGGCGTACGTGGACGGGGCCGGCGCGAACGCCGGCGTGTGCAGGCCGAAGGGGACGCCGTCGTGCCCGCCGTGCGGCATGTAGCAGCCGTAACCGGCCCAGTAGCCGGCGTAGGGGAGGCCCCAGCCGCCGGCCGCGTGCGGCCAGCCGGCGTAGCAAGCCCCGTAGCAGCCGCCGTAGCAGTAGCCGTAGCCGTGGTGCTTCGTCCAGCCGTGCGCCGGCGCCTTCTCCGTCGCGGCCATCGCCGCGAGCAGGACCACACTGTACATCGCCTCTTCCCTCCCAGGGTTCCGATCCGGGTGTCTGAGAGAGATAGTAGACTTGAGTAAAATACGAGGCAAATGATCTGGGAGCGAACGGTCGCCCCACAACGGGAATCCTGCTGGCGCAACCGTTGCGGCCGTCACTGCCAGCCTCGCCGGCGGAACAGTTCACCCGCCACGACGACCCAGACCACGGCGAGGAGTGCCGCCCCGAGCAGGCTACCCCAGTGATGCCAGAGGGCGGTGCCGCTCAGGGCCGCGTGGATCAGCCGCGGGCCGTGGTACTCCAGGGCCAGCCAGGGTAGGAAGGGGACATGGTTCTGCTGGCAGATGTACAGCACTAGCGACACCGCCATCAGGTAGGCCATCGCGCCCATGCTGGCGGACCGCTGCGTCCGGGCCAGGGTGGCGATGGTCAGGCCGATGCCGACCGACCCGGCGACGCAAACCACCAGCGCCATCCAGAAGAACGGCCGCGCCAGTGCCCGCGGCTCGTAGGTTCCCGCGAGCAGGGCCGCCAGCGCCAGGCCGAGGGACGGGTAGAACAGGAACCGGGCCGCGAGCAGCTCCCAGGTCGAGGCCGGCGACAGGGCCTGCGCCAGCAGTACGCCGCGCTCGCGCTCCTCGCAGGTCAAGGACGGCAGCAAGTACACGCACAGGAAGAACACGCCGAACAGCACCAGTGCCGTCGCCAGGCCACTCCTGGGGTCCATCCCGCCGCCCAGCGCGAAGCCTTCCTCAGCCAGGGGCGCGGTGGCCACGGAAGGAGCGGCGTCGCTCATCCCGGTGGCGCGCTGGGCCTGGACGAACCGGAGCGTCTCCTTCCAGAACCACGCCTCGTAGGCCGCGATCGCGCCCCGGTCGCCGGGGTACCAGAACCAGACGGTGCCGCCGGACGCCGGTGTCGTTGGCGGGCGGAGCTGGATCGCGGCGGTGTTGCTGGCGTACAGCAGCGTGCCTTTGGCGTCGGTCGGCACCGCCCCAAGCGGGCGGAAGCGCACGCGGCCCGCCAGGCCGTCGGGGACTCTGCCGCGCAGGTGCGTCACCAGCGGCGACTCCTCGGCGAAATCGACGTAGCAGAGGCTGGACGGCTGGCAACAGCCCGACCGACCCGCCGCGGCGTCGAAGAACGAAAGCGGCATTGACGAGACGACCAGGAACGGATCAGCGCCCATCCACCCCGGTTGAGGTGGCGGGAGAGCACTCCTTCCACAGTAGCGGCCCCGCAGGATCCGCCAGCATCAGGAAATGCTCCTTGTCTGGGCCTTACTCGAACGCCGTGCCGGTCAGCTTGAGGAACGCCTCGTGGAAGTCGAACTCGCGCGTCTGAAGGCTGGCGACCCCGGCCGCGATAGACGCCCAGGCCGTCGCCTTCTGGGCCGGGTCGTCCAGGTCCAGGCTCAACACTGGCCGTCGAACTCGGGACGACATCGACCTTGCGCTCGGCGTGGCGCGAGCGCACCGTAGCCCAGGGGCGAGTCGAGGGCAACGGGCCGACCCTGGCACCGGGATCGCCACGCGGTCGCAGACCTTCTCGACCTCCTTCATGTTGTGCGTCGTCAACAGCACGGTGGTGCCGCCGGCGACCAGGCCGCGGAGGATGCGGTGGACGACGTCGCAGGAGTGGATGTCGAGGTTGGCGGTCGACTCGTCGAGGTAGAGCAGACGCGGCCGGTAGGAGCAGGGCACGAGGCCAGCAGCAGCTTGCGGCATGCCGAGCGAGTAGCCCCGCACGGGCAACCCGGCCGCCTCGCTCCGTTCGACCATCGCCGAGCAGTCGGCGACTCGCTTCTCCCGACGTCGTAGAGGTCGGCGAACAGCTTCAGGTTGGCCCAGCCGGTGAACTCCTCGAAGTGGTTCTCCCGGTCGGGGGACACGGCCGAACAGCGAAGCGGCCTTGTACCAGTCGCGAACGACGTCCAGCCCGGCGACGAGGACGCGGCCGGCGGTCGGCTTCCGCTGGCCGATCAGCACGCGGAGGTGCTGCTCTTGCCGCCCCGTTTGGGCCGAGCAGGCCGAACAGTTCGCCCGGCCGCAGCTTTAGGTCGAGCCCGTCCACGCGACCACGAACGAGCCGTACCGCACGACCAGGCGCTCCAGGCGCAAAATGGCATCGTCCAAGGGGCCGCCTCCTGGGTTCAGCGATACCGAAATGTAGGTCCTCCGGGTCGCGGCGCTTCCTGGGCCGACAAAGCGACCCAGCGGAGAGGAAAAAACGCCCATTTGCCATTCTCACGCCGGCCGGCAGAGGGTAGAATGGGAAAGGAGGAGAGCAGCTTTCCCGCCGCATTCTTATCCTTTACAGAACCCTTTGGACTCCTCTGGCGAGAGGAGCCTCTCCTTGTGAGGTGTGTGGGGCTTGTCCCCACATCCCCCCTGTTCCGGGGGCACCCGCTGCGCGTTCCACGTCCAGGCGCTCATCGGACAGACGGCGAATCGACCGCATTTCAGCAGCTTCCGATTCAAACTCTGGACTTCCCAAGAAAAAATGGAGTCGTAGTTAAGGGTGTTTCGGGTTGTGCGGCCACTCGAATTCCTCCGGAGATAAGAATCCCAGGGAGGTGCTGCGGCGGACGCGGTTGTAAAACACCTCGACGTACTCGAAGATGCTGGCTTGGCCTCCTCGCGGCCGGTGTAGCTCTCGTGGTGGACCAACTCCTTCTTCAGCGAGGCGAAGAAGCTCTCGACCGGGGCGTTGTCCCAGCACTGCGCTTCACCCCGCTCATGCTACAGCTGATGCCGTGCTTCCCAAGGAGGCGTTGGTAATGCTCGCTGGCGTACTGGCTGCCGCGGTCGGAGTGCAGCAGCACTTCCTCGGGAACCCGCCGGCGAACGGCCATGTCCAGGGCATCGACCACCAGCCGGCTGGTCATGGTGGCGTCCATCGACCAGCCGACGATCTTCCGGGAGAACAGGTCGACCACCGCCAGGAACAGCCAGCCGTCGGCAGGTCGGGATGTAGGTGATGTCCGCGCCCCAGGCCAGGTTGGGGCCGGCCGGGGCGAAGTCTCGATCCAGGAGGTTGTCGGCGACCGGCAGGGCGTGCCGCGAGTCGGTCGTCTTGACGAACCGCTTGACCGTCTTGGCCCGAATCACCAGGTCTTCATCAGGGTCGCCACCGTGTTCTCCGTGCAAGGGAAGCCTCGGGCGTTCAACTCGGCTTGATCATCCGCGGGCTGCAGCAGCGGCCCTTCACCTCGGCGTGGATCGCCTCGATCGCGCCGAGCAGTTCGCCCCGCCACCAGGCTCCGCCTGGAGGGGCCGGCGCTTGGGCGGCCGGACTCGGACACCTCCAGGGCGTCGCAGGCCCCAGGAGACGGGGCACTCGCCCCAGTGGTCGGCGATGAACCGGAACGTCAACTCGGCGGGAGGCGAAGTACGCGGCGGCTTTTTGGCGATCCCTCTCGGCCTTGAGCCGGTGGACCTCGGCGGCGGAGCCGGCGCATTTCCTCGTCGGCGGGGGAGGGAACTACCCTGGCCGGGGGAAGGCGGCGGCCCCCTTCCTCCCTGGGCGGCGGCCCGCCGGTTGCGGAGGCAGTTCGCCGACGCCGAGGCGGCGGGCCACCTCGGCGACGGAGAGCCCTTGGTCAAGTCCAGCATCGGACGACACGGAGCTTGAACTCGCGGGTGTAGGTCTTGCGCGCCCATCGACGATCTCCTTACTCCGGAGTCTACACCGCTAACTCCGACTCCACCATCCTTGGGGAGGTCCACTCGAAGCGGAATCCGGCCGCCCGGGCGAATGCGGTCTTGAACCTCGTGGTCGAGGTGCGGTTGGTCGCCGCGTCCAGGCCGACACAGCGGGTGACGACGGTGCCGGTGTCCCGGTACGAGTTACAGGTGGCGTACGCCTCGGCCATCGCCGCGAAGATCTCGTCTGGGGTCATGGCGGTGTTCCCTGCCCTCCGGCCTGGCCCGACGCCCTTGATGCGCTTGGTTGTCGGTGGTTCCAACGACGTGCCGCAGACTTTATGGAGCGTACAAACTTTTTCCACTTCGAGGCAACCGCGCCTCTTGCGTCGCCCCGGCGAGCCGTTACACTAACGAGTGATCTGGGTCACGCGGACGCTCCGTTTCGAAGCCTTCCCTGTCCCACGTCGAGGCCGCCGCCCGAACGTCTCGGGGGCGGTGAACTGTTCCTGTCCTTTCCCGGAGGCCCCGTGGGCAAGAAGATCTATGTCGGCAACCTGCCGTACAGCGTCACCGACAGCACGCTTGAGCAGCTGTTCGGCGCGTACGGCACCGTGCAGTCGGCCCAGGTGATCATGGACCGCGACACCGGCCGCTCCAAAGGGTTCGGCTTCGTCGAGATGGGCAGCGACGCCGAGGCCCAGGCGGCCATCACCGCCATGCACCAGAAGGAAGTGGACGGCCGCTCGCTGACCGTCAACGAGGCGCGTCCCAAGCCGGAGGGCGGCGGGGGCGGCGGCGGTCGGGGCGGCTACGGCGGGGGCGGCGGCGGCGGGGGCCGCGGCAAGCGCTGGTAAACGGTGACCGAGCGAAGCACGGGCGGCCCAGGGCCGCCCGTGTTCGTGTTTCTAGTCTAAAGACTCTGCGACGGGGCTGCCCGTGTTACCGATCTACCTCGACTACAACGCCACGACGCCGCTCGACCCCGCCGTCGTCGAGGCGATGCTCCCGTACCTCCACGAGCACTTCGGTAACCCGTCCAGCGCTCACGCCCTCGGCCGCCGCGCCCACGACGCCGTCGAGGCGGCCCGCGCCCAGGTCGCCTCGCTGCTCGGCGCGCAGCCCGACGAGGTCGTCTTCACCTCCGGCGGCACCGAGGCGTCGAACCACGCGATCAAGGGCGCCGCCTTCGCTCGCATGCCCGCCGGCTTCGCCGGGCTGCTCGGCAGGCTGTTCGGCCACAAGGGGGCGCACCTCGTCATCAGCGCCGTCGAGCACCCCGCCACCGCGAAGCCGGCCGAGTTCCTGCGCAGGCTCGGCTGCCGCGTCACGGTCGTCCCGGTGGACGGGCAGGGGCTCGTCGATCCCGACGCGCGGTGAAGCGTGCCCTGGCGCGCGACACCGCGGCCAGGTCAGCGTCATGCACGCCAACAACGAGGTCGGCACGCTCCAGTCGATCCGCGAGATCAGCCAGCACACCCGCAGCCGCGGCGTGCTGCTGCACACCGACGCGGCCCAGTCGCTGGGCAAGGTGCCGCTGAGCGTGGGCGAGCTGGGCGTGGACCTGCTCACCGTCGCCGGGCACAAGCTGTACGCGCCCAAAGGCGTCGGCGCGCTGTACGTCCGCCGGGGTGTGACCCTGGAGAGCTTCCTGCACGGTGCCGGCCACGAGGGCGGGAGGCGGGCCGGCACCGAGAACGTGCCCTACCTCGTCGGACTGGGCACCGCCTGCCTGATCGCCCGCGACTCGCTGCCGGAGGCGGCGTTCCGCCTGAAGTCACTGCGCGACCGGCTGTGGGCGGGCCTGAAGGATAACCTCGGCGACCGCGTCGTGCTCAACGGCCACCCCGAAGCGCGCCTGCCCAACACCCTCAACGTCTCGTTCCTCGGGCACGTCGGCGCGGAACTGCTGGCGCGCGTGCCTGAGGTTGCCGCCTCCACCGGGTCGGCCTGCCACGAGGGGCAGGTGTCGCAGTCCCCGGTGCTGTGCGCCATGGGGGTCCGACCGGAGGTGGGGCAGGGGGCGGTACGGCTCACCGTTGGCCGGTTCACCACCGAGCCGGAGATCAGCCGGGCCGCGGAGCTACTCGTCGCCGCGGCCCGGCGGTAGCGGCCGGGTCAAAACTCCATCTTCCGCAGCGCCTGGATGCCCAGGCGCAACGAGATCAGCACCGTCATCACGCCGCCGACAATGCCGGCGACCACGCCGAGGGCCACCACGGGGTAGAAGAACACCGATTTCATCTCCCACGGGTTCGGCACCGTCGCCATGAACAGGTGCCACGGCCCAGCCATGAGGGCGATCACCGCGAGCAGGAACCCCAGGCTGACGACGAGGTTCAGCGTGCCGCCGAAGCCGACGGCGATCTTGCTGGGGTCGGTCTCGCGGAAGTTCGGCAACAGCGCTCCCAGGCCGACCGCCAGGCCGCTCAGCCCCGCCGCCAGCACGGCCACCGTCACCTGGTGGATCACCACCGCTTCGGCCGGCACCTCCAGCATCAGGTCGCTCAGCAGCATCAGCCCGCCCGCCAGGGCCAGGCCGCCGGCCGTCGAGAAGGCGAACTTCCCCCACAACAGCTGCTCGCGCCGCAACGGCAGTAGGCCGAGGACCCAGAACTTCCGCCCTTCCAGGCTCAAGAGCGGGTAGATGAACCGCCCGGTGTAGGCGCTGAGCAAGAGCGCGATCGACGTCAGGTTGAGCAGGCTGATGCCGTTCTGGAACGGCCACTCCAGGTCGCGGACGAACATCCGCCGCACGTTCGTGAAGTACAGCGCCAGCATGCCCGTGAACAGCGCCACCTGACCGAACTGCTGTGGGTCACGGCGGAAGGTGCGGAAGTCCTTGACGATCAGCAACCGGGTCGCCGGGTGGAGGAACGGCAGCAGCGCCGACAGGGCGCGGTCCAGCCACGCCCCGCCGTGCTTGCGGCGGAGGTCGCCGCCGGTCGCGACGCGGTTGAACCCGCGGCGGTACAGCCGCGACGACAGCCACGCCGCGGCGAGGTAGACCATCAGGCCGTTGGTCCACACCAGGCCGAGGTAGTACCCCGTCGCCGACAGCTCGCCCCGGCCGCACGCCAGCAGTCCCCGGGCGACCCAGCCCGAGGGCAGCCACAGGCTGCGGGCGAACGAGATCCGGTTGAGCAGCTGCGTCGCCGCCTCCGCCAGCGGCTCGATCGACCGCGCCAGCGCCCGATTCTCGGCCGCCGTCCGGTAGACCCACCAGCCGACGCCAACGACCACCGCCGCGGCGGCCAGGGCGACCAGCTGCTTGCGCCGCTTCGGCAGGTAGTTGACGATCAGCAGGCAGAGGATGGCGCCGACCGACCCCGGCAGCAGGACGAAGCCGAGGAAGAACAGCGGTAGCGCCAGGTAGAAGTACCACGGCACGCCGGCGACCAGCCCGTAGGCGACCAGGACCGGCCCGCCCAGCAGCAAAAAAGCCCACGAGCTGAACCCGACGGCGCCCTGGAACTTGTAGGCGAATACCTGGTCCGCCGCCACCGGCTTGGAGAGCAGGAACGCCGTCTCGGCCGCGCTGAACAGGCTGCCGTGCAGGATCAGCCCGCCGGAGAAGATCAGCAGCGCCCCCAGCGAGAAGAACAGCAACCCGACCAGCAGCTCGATGACCAGCCCGTGGGCCGGCATCTGCATCGCCCGGATGAAGAAGTGGAACCCGGCGACGCTGATCGCGAAGACGAACGCGGCCACGAACAGGCACGACAGCAGGACCGTGACCGGCCGGACCAGCGACCCCTGGCGGAACTCCCGCCAGCCGTTGCGGAGCATCGCCAGGCGAAGGCGGCGGAACAGCGCCGGCCCGGAGGCGGCCCGGTCGAGGGGGAGGCTCATGGGGCCACACCCCCTGCGGCCTCGTCCGGCAGCGTCAGCGTCAGGAACACCTTTTCCAGGGACCCATCGACGGCCGCGTGGTTGCGAAGCCAATCCAGCGTGCCGCAGCCGACCAGTCGGCCCTTGTTGATGATCGCCATCCGGCCGGCCAACTCCTCGACGACGTCGAGCGAGTGAGAGCTGAGGAACACCGTCGTGCCCTTCGCCGCCTCCTCGCGCATCAGGTCCTTGAACTGCCGCACGCTGTACGGGTCGAGCCCGACGGTCGGCTCGTCCACGATCAGCACCCTCGGCTCGTGCACCAGCGCCGCCGCGAACACGGTCCGCTGCCGCATGCCGTGCGAGTACCGCTCGGTCAGGTCGTCCACGAACGGCTCCAGGCCGAACTGCCGGATCACCGTCGCGATGCGCTGCTGGCCGTGGGCCGGCGGCAACCCGTACATGTCGGCGATGAACTGGAGGAACTCGCGCCCGGTCAGCTTTTCGTACAGGTACGGCTGGTCGGGGACGTAGCTTAGCAGGGGCCGGGCCAGGTCGCCCTGGGTCCGCATGTCGAACCCGCCGATGCGGACGGTGCCGGCCGTCGGGAACAACAGGCCGCACATCATCTTGATCGTCGTCGTCTTGCCCGCCCCGTTGGGGCCGAGGAAGGCGAACAGCTCGCCCGGCCCGATGTCGAGGCACAGGTCGTGCACGGCAGTCTTCGTGCCGTAGGACTTGGTCACGTGGTCCAGCTGAATCATTCGTATCTCAGTTGTCTCAGACGTCCCGCGCTAGCCGCACCAGCGCCGCCAGCGCCAGCGCGGCCGACGCCGCCCCCGACGGGTCCCACCGCAGGGCGGGCGCCCGCCCTTCTAGGGCGCCGGCCAGGTCCGCCACCACCCCGGACAGCCGGGTGAAGCCGACCCCCTCACCCCGGCCGACCAGCTCGCGCCAGCGGCGCGCCGCCAACTCGTCGGCGCGGGCCAGACCGAGCAGCGCCAGCTCGCCCAGCCCCTCCTGCACCTCACCGAAATAGTCTAGTACCGGATCGCCCGCCCGCGGAGTGAGCGTGCCCCGGGGCGCCTCCGGCCCGGCCTCACCGCCGCGCTCCACCCATGGCTGCACCGCCGTTCGCCGGTCGCCTTCCTGCCAGACCAGACAGGTCGGCCGGACCACAAGACCAGCCGGTGACCGGCGGGCCAGCCCGGAGACGAACGCCAGCTGCCCCTGCCCCTCCCCCAGTCGGCACAACAGCGCCTCCGCCCCGGACCGGCCGCGCGTCGTATAGGGGTGTTCGATCAACGCCGGCCGCCCCCTGGCGTCGGCGACGACCGCCTGGGCCGCTTGCGCCACCGCGTCGAACCGGACGTCGCGCAACTCCGCCACGCGGAGGACGTGGAAGTCCTCGGCGAGCCGGCGCGGCCGCAGCGCCGACGGCGGCAGCTGGCCCAGGCGATCTTCCAGCTCCGCAAACTCCTCGACCAGCACCGGCGGCTGGATCTCCTCCCAGGCGAACCGGTCTTGCGTCATCACCGCCCCGCCGGAGCGGCCCGGCAGTAGCTCGCCGGCCGCCGTGCGCCGGCCGCCCTGAAGCTGAAGGACGCCGAGGCCGAGCGTGTGAAACGATGACCCCTTGACGGCGACGTGGGCGCCCAGCGCGCCGAAGTCGCGCGGCTCGTCGGCGTCGGCGACGTGCTTGGTGACCGCGACCACGGTACCCGCGGCGACGTCGTAAAGGTACGCCGCGACCTCGACGCCCTTTCGCCCCGGCCGCACGCCGGCGCCGAGTCCCCAGTACTCGCCGAACCCCAACTTGACCGGCCGGTCCGCCGTCGTCCCGCGCACGAGAAGTTGCGGCACCGCCCCGGTGTCCTGGCGGATGGCGTCGAGGCGGAGGACCAACTCGCCGACCAGCTCGGCGACACGCCCCGGCTCGAAGCGCGCGTCGTGGCGGGTGTAACTCTCATGCTGCTGGAGCAGCTCGGCGACGACCTCGCCGGGCCAGACGAGGTCGGCCTCCTCACACCGGCGCACCAGGCGGGCGAGGCGGTCCTCCCACCCCTGGCCCGCGCCCGCGACGCCCTGCCGCACGAGGTCGGCGAGCATCCCCTCCAGCGCTTCCAGCAACTCCGCCGGCGCCGGCGGCGCCTTCGCGCCGGCGGTGACGATACCGCCGCGCCGGTCCGCCGGCAGCTCACGGAACGCCCACACCGCCAGCGGGACGTGCTCGCAGGGCGCCGGCCCGGCGCAGTCGCAGCGGGCGTAGCGCACGTCGCCGGGCACCAGGAAGCGCACCCGGCACACCGGCACCGAGAACCGGGCGAAAGGGCGGCCGCCGCGCGCCAGCTCGGCGAGGATGCCGGCGTCGAACTTCTGGCGGACCTTGCCGAGTGTCGAGGGGCGATAATGTTTGGCCAGCTCGTCGTCGCCGATCGCGCCGGGGTCCCACGGCTCGGTCGGCTGCGGAGGCGCGGCGAACCACCGCTGGTACAGCAGCACCAGCCGCACAAGGTGCCTGCAGGCGCCGACCGCCCCACACGAGCACCGGCCGCGCGGAAGGGTCGCCGCGGGCGGCAGCTCACTGGTCCGGCCGTCGCTCCAGGTGACGCGGACGGCGCCATCGATCGACTCGTCCAGCTCGCCGGTGACGCCGTGGCTGTCGAGGTCCTTCGCCGCCTCCTTGACCTTGCCGCGCGTGCTCAGCGCGGCGAGGTCGTCGGGCGACAGCGTCAGCAGGTCGTTGCGTGGCATCGGTCACCGCACCCTCTTCGCTCCACGTAGGACAAGCAGCCTTGCTTGTCCCTCTTCCCCAGAGGACAAGCAAGGCTGCTTGTCCTACGACTCACCGCACCCTCTTCGCGACCCACTCGGCCAGCTCGCCCGGCGTCATCGCCCCGCACGACGCCCCCAGCGCCACCATCCCCTCGGCGACGTCGCGGTCGAAGTGCGGCTCCGCCCGCTCGTCCAGCGCCGCCAGGCCCAGCACCGTCACGCCGCTCTCGATGAGCCCTTTCGTCACCGCGAAAAGTCGTTCTCTCGGCGCGCCCTCGAAGAAGTCGGTCACCAGCACGACGATGGTCCGCCGCGGGTTCTCGACCAGCGACTCGGCGTAGCGCAGGGCGTTGCCGATGTCGGTGCCGCCGCCGAGCTGCACTTTCATGATGGCCTCGACGGGGTCGCCGGCGTGCTCGGTGACATCGACGACGTTGGTGTCGAACAGGACGAGGTGCGTCTTCAGGCTCGGCACGCCGACGAAGATGGCGGCCGTCACCGCGGCGTGGATGACGCTGTTGAGCATGCTGCCCGACTCGTCCACGAGGACGATGACCTGCCAGCGGTCTCCCTGCCGGCGGACTCGCGAGAAGAAGAACGGGCTCCGGATGAACAGCCGTTGCCGCTCGGGGTCAAAGTTGGCGAGGTTGCGGCGGACGGTGGTGCGGGCGTCGAAGTTCTTGGCGACGCGGACCTGCGTGCGCTGCTTTCGGTCGCGGGCGCCGTGGAACACCTGGCGGACCGGCCGGGTGAGCTTTTGCATCATCTCCTCGATCACCTTGCGGACCAGCTCGCGGGCGATCGCCAGCACCTGCTGGTTCATCAGGTGCTTGGTCTGGAGGATGGCGCGGAGCAGCGTTGGGCTCGGCTGCGCCCGGGCCAGCAGGTCGGGGTTGGTGACCAGCTCGCGGAGGTGGTAGCGGGCCAGGGCGTCGCGCTCGATGCGCTCGACGGTGCGCTTCGGGAACAGCTCGTGGACCTCGTTGATCCACTCCGGCACGGTCAGCCGCGACTCCTCCAGGCCGCCGGTTCGCTCCGTGTTGTCGCCGGCGCGGACGTTGCGGTCGGGGCCGTACTCGCGGTCGTAGAGGTAGCCCAGCGCCCGGTCCTGCCGCACCTCCGCGCCGCCGAGGCCGCAGCCCAGGCCCTGCTCCGCGTCGCCGCCGAGCATCAGCCGCCAGCAGGCCAGCTTCTCACGATCGGTCATGGCGTCCCCACGAACCCCGTACTTCTCCGCCTGGGCGAAGAGCCGGCCCTCGAACACCAGCGCCCCGCTCCGCCGTGTTGGCATCGACCTGGGCGCCGCCATCCCCGGCAATTCGACCAGCCCCAGCGCCTCGCGCGCAGCGACAGCGCCAGGTGGTGCTTCTCGCGTTGCGGATGGGTGAACGCCAGCCGCAGCGCCAGCAGCGCGCAGAAAATCATCCTGGGACCAGCCGGTGATGACCTCGTGGATGGCCAGGATCAGGCTCGCGGCGGCGCACCTGCTCGCGGGCCAGGGCGAACAGGCCGGTGAAGTCGCCCAGCCGGTCGGGATCGACGAACCGGCATAGCTGCTCGCGCACGTGGTCGGCGTCGGCCGCCCCCAGCGACCAGCGGGCGCCGATCGCCGCACCTCGCACGGCCGGCTCCTGCGCCTCGTCCGCCGCGACCCGTCCGAACACGCCGGTGATCTCCTCGCGGTCCAGGCCCAGCAGCAGGCTCGCAGCGGCTCGAACGCCTCGCGCAGGCGACCACACCGTCGATCACCTCGCGGTCGCGGCCGCCGGCTTTGGCGGCCAGCCCCTCGAACAGCCACAGGGCACGGCCGTGGGATCCGCAAGAGCGCCCCCATCGACTCGCTGCCGCCGAGCCCAGCACCTGGTCGTAGCGGTAGAGGTAGAGCAGGTGTTGCAGCGCGACGGATAGGCGGAAGAAGTCGCCCTCGGCGCGGACCAGGCTCGGCGACGCTGCTGCCGCAGCGCCCAGGCCAGGCTCGGTCAGCCCGGCCAGCGCCCGCGTCGATCATCAGCGCCGCCGCAGCGGAGGCGTCCTGGTCGAGCGCGGCGGCGCTCCGCGAGCAGGGCGGCGGCCGCATCCAGGCAAGGCCCGTAGCGCGCCTCGATGGCGCGGGCCTCGAAGTCGGGGCTCCAGGCGACGCGCCAGCGCTCCCAGATCGAGGCCGCCCCGTCGCGGCTTGACAGGTCGGCACCGCCGACGCGGTCGTAGCCGGCGATGCCGAGTAGCCGGACCTGGTGCAGTACGCGGCTGGGCGGGCGGTCGGCGTCGTTCTCCAGTACAAGGTCAACCTCGCGTGGCACCGGGCCCGCTTCGAGGCCGTGCTCCTTCAGCCGCGCCTGGACGTCGCGGACAAGCGGCGGCAGCAGCGTGCCCGCCGCCAGCGAGCCGCGCGCCCCGCCGCGTAACACCTCGTGGATCGCCTCCAGCAGCGGGTGCCGACCGGCGCGGCTCAGCTCTTCCTTGACCAGAGACGTCGTCAGCCCATCGACGAGGTCGTTCCGCCAGACGCAGGCGTGCGACCGAAGCGCCGCCAGCGCCCGCGCGGTCGCCTCCGCCGCGATCAGGTCGGCGGAGCTGACCGGCTGCTTCTTCTCGCGCAGCGACTCCGCGACCCGCGCCAGCAGGGCGCGGTGGGTGCCGTCACGGCCCTCGCGGCGGTCGTGCCAGACCTGCTGGTAAAAGCCCGGGTTCGGCATGCCGGCCTCGTACCCGGCCAGGCTGTCCAGCCGCTCGAACGAGTACGGCGTCAGCGACAGCCCGCGCTCCTCCCCCTCGCCCGGGGCGGCCGGCTCGTACGCCGGCGGGTCAGTCATCTCGCCGAGGTCCGTGCCGTGGACGCGGGCGAACAGCGGCAGGCAGTGAGCCCCGCCGACGACAACGACGACCGGTTTTGTCGTCTTCCCCATTGCCGCGCGGATCTGGCCAGCCATGAACGCCTCGCGGCGGCGGTCGGACAGCCGGCCGGGTCCGTCCAGCAGCCGCATGTGGCCGCACAGCTCGTGGGCGCGGCGCAGGTAGGTGGGCAGGTCCAGGTCGGGGTCGATCTCGAAGAGCGTGTCCCAGAGCGTGTGAAAGTCCTCGACGCCGAGCTTCGCGCAGAGCGAGCCGACGTACCGGCTGCGGAGGAAGACAGCGTCGGTGAAGCGGTTGCTCGGCTCGCCGGCGTCGGTGGCGGCGATGTCGGCCCAGGGCAGGTCGATGAATCGCGCCTCGGCGCCGACCTCGCGCGCGACCTGGAGCGCCTGCCACTCCGGCGAGTGCTCGCACAGCGGGTAGAACGCCCCCGCGTTGTGGCCGTCGCCGTCGCGGACGTAGCTGTAGATCGCGACGGGCGGCTGGTGCGGCAGGTACAGCTCGTCGAGCCGGCCGTTGTAGTCCGACGGGCACTCGATGAGGATCGCCCCGGGACGAACGTCGAGGGCGAGCCGGCGCAGCAGCCGCGAGCCGGCGGGGCTGTGGTGCCGCACCGGGAAGAAGATCACCCGCGCCGCGAGGTCGCACAGGGGGGAGAAGTCGAACGTCGTCAAGGTAGACACTCACGGGCGTCGTAGTAGCCCTTCCACGCCTTACCCTCGCGGCCCTTGACGGCGTGGTTGAAGTAGTGGCGTAGCTTCCGCAGGTCGTCCGGCGAGTCCTTCAGGGCGGTGCCGATCAGGTGCTGGACCAGGTGGCGCGGCTGGGCCGGCCCCTGCTCATAGTACCAGGCGTGCAGCCCCGCCGCGAACCCCGTTGAGATCGCCTCGGCCGTGCTCATCGCCGTCGTCAGCGGCTCCAGCGCCTGACCCTCGCCGGACTGCCCGGCCCGCAGCTCGTGGAACGTCGTCACCAGCAACTCCGTCATTTGCGGCGGCAGCCCCACGGGCAGGCCCGCCCGGCTCAGTAGCCGGTCCGTCTCGCGCTGCACCAGGGCCATCTCGTCGCCCAGGTTGGCGATCGGCTGGACCGTCTCGAAGTTGAAGCGACGCTTCAGCGCGGCCGACATCTCGTTGACGCCCCGGTCGCGCGTGTTTGCCGTCGCCACCACGTTGAAGCCGACCCTGGCGAACAGGCTCCGGGCGTCGTCGTGCAGCTCCGGCACGGCCATCACCCGGTCGCTAAGGATCGACAGCAGGATGTCCTGGATCTCCAGGGGGCACCGCGTCAGCTCCTCGAAGCGGACCACCTTGCCTTCCTGCATCCCGCGGTAGATCGGCGCCGGCACCAGCGACCGCTCGTTCGGGCCCTCCGCCAGCAGCAGCGCGTAGTTCCACGAGTACTTGATCGAGTCCTCGGTGGTGCCGGCCGAGCCCTGGATGGTCAGCGACGAGTCGCCGCTGACCGCCGCCGCCAGCAGCTCGCTCAGCCAGGTCTTGGCCGTGCCCGGCTCGCCCAGCAGCATCAGGCCGCGGTTGGTCGCCAGCGCGACGATGCACCGCTCGACGAAGGCGCGCGAGCCAACGAACTTCGGGGCGATACCCAGCTTCTC
>JAXMAW010000059.1:0-41832 GCA_046350195.1 Gemmataceae bacterium | reverse complement strand
CTGCCCGGCGGGGCCAACGGGCTGGACCTGTACGCCCAGATCAAGGAGCTGGGCCTCGACATCCCCGCCATCCTCGTCACCGGGTTCACCGGGGACGCGATCGTGCTCCAGTCGTTCCGGGCCGGCCTGTACGACTTCGTGCCCAAGACGCCCGACTACCTCGACTACCTGCTGCCGACCATCGAGCGGGTGCTGAAGAAGCGGCGGACCGAAACGATGCTCGTCGAGTCGGAGGCCCGGCTGGGCAGTATCATCCGCTCGGCGCTGGACGCCGTCCTGACCGTGGACGAGACGCAGCAGGTCGGCGTCTTCAACCCCGCCGCGGAGCAGATGTTCGGCCTGAAGGCCGAGGACATCCACAGCAAGCCGATCCAACAGATCCTGCCGGCCTGGCGGGGCACCAACGGCTGGGCCCAGAAGGACGACGGGGAGGCGCCCCGGCCCGGCGAGGCGATCGAGCACTGGGAGACCGAGGGGGTCCGTGCCGACGGCACGCGGTTCCCCGTCGAGCTGTCGGTGTCGTGGGTGGAGGCGAACCGGCGGCGGTTCTGGACCTGCTTCGCCCGGGACATTACCGAGCGGAAACGGGCCCAGGAGCAGCGCGAGAACCTGATCCGCGAGCAGGCCGCCCGCAAGGAGGCCGAGGCCGCCCGCGCCCGGCTGGAGGCGGTCATCGAGGAGAACACCCGGCTGTACCGTGAGCTACAGCAGGTGGACCGGCTGAAGGACGAGTTCCTGGCGATGCTGGCGCACGAGCTGCGCAACCCGCTGGCGCCGATCCGCAACGCCCTGGAGCTGATCCACCTGGAGGACCCCCCGCCGCCCCCGGGGGTGCGCGAAAATCTAGAGATCATTGACCGGCAGGTGACGCACCTGGTCCGGCTGGTCGGCGACCTGCTCGACGTCAGCCGAATCAGTCAGGGCAAGATCGTCTTGCAGAAGGAGCCGCTCGACGTCGCCGACGTGGTGGCCCGGGCGCTGGAGACGAGCCAGCCGTTGGTCGCCGCCCGCCGGCACTCCCTGAGAGTGGCCCTGCCCGAGGGGCCGCTCCCCGTCGAGGGCGACCTGGTGCGGCTGGTGCAGGTGCTGGCGAACTTGCTGAACAACGCCGCCAAGTACACCCCCGAGGGAGGCCGCCTCGAACTGGTCGTCGAGCGCGTCGATGACCAGGCGATGCTGCGGGTGCGCGACAACGGCGTGGGCATCCCCAGGGAGATGCAGCCGCGCCTGTTCGACCTGTTCACCCAGAGCGACCGCACGCTGGACCGCGCCGAGGGCGGGCTGGGGGTCGGCCTGACGCTGGTACGGCGGCTGACGGAGATGCACGGTGGGGCCGTCGAGGCGAGGAGTGAGGGCCAGGGCCGGGGCAGCGAGTTCGTCGTCCGCCTGCCGTTGTCCGGCAGGGCAGTGAGAAGCCCAGCGGCGGCGCCCGAGCCGCCGCCTTCCCCGCCCCCGTCGGGCCAGCGCCGCCGGGTCCTCGCCGTCGATGACAACCGTGACTCGGCGAAGACGCTGACGCGCATCCTTCAGGTTCTGGGACACGAAGTGCGCACTGCTCACGACGGGGAGGAGGCGTTAAGCCTCGCCGAGCAGTTCTCCCCGGAGATCGTCCTACTCGACCTGGGGCTGCCGGGCATGGACGGACTCGAGGTGGCGCGACGGCTGCGGGCTTCGGGGTCGTTCGGCGGCACCGTGCTGATCGCGCTGACCGGGTACGGCTCGCCGGAGGACCGTGCCCACTCTCGGGAAGCCGGGTTCAACGCGCATCTGGTGAAACCAGTTGACCTGGAAGCGTTAAAAACCCTACTGGCTCAGCCCTTGGAGCTTCTCCGCCGCCAGAAGGAAGGTTAAGGGCGCCGCTGTCCCCCGAACGGAGGGGGCAGCGGCGACGGTGTTCGACGTAACACGACCAGCAGCACGTCGCCAGGCGACAGGAGGAGCAGAAGATGGCCACCGCCTGAAGCCTCTGGCGACAGGAGTCACAGAACACGATGTCACACATGGCGGGCCTCTCGTAAGTTCCGCTCGTAACCTGTGCATCTGGCGTGCCAGACCCCGCCCGGCGGGCCGGGGAGGAGGTTACCCGTGGCCTGGATAACCGGCCTGTTCGACACCTCGGGGTTCACCCCCCGGCGCTACTGAGGCGGCTGGAGCGAGGGGCTGGTTCAGCTCCACAACGCCTCCGACCTGCTCATCTGGCTAGCCTACGTGGCCATCCCCGCGGTGCTGATCTACTTCATCCGCCGCCGGCCTGACCTGCCATTCCCGTGGATCTTCTGGCTGTTCGGGGCGTTCATCCTCGGCTGCGGCACCACGCACCTGATGGAGGTCATCACCACTTACCACCCGGTCTACTGGGTCTCGGGGCTGGTCAAGGCGTTCACCGCCGCGGTGAGCCTGGCCACCGTCGTCGCCCTGGTGCCCCTCACGCCGCGCGTCCTGGCCTTGCGCGGGCCGGAGGAACTCCAGCGCGAGATCGAGCTTCGTCGGGTGGCCGAGGACCAGCTCCAGCGGGCCAACCTCGGTCTGAAAAAGGACGTCCAGGAGCGGACTGCCGAGCTGGTTAGCCTCAACGCCGCCCTCCGTTTGAGTGAGGCCCAGCTTCGCCAGATGGCCGACGCCATGCCCCAGATCGTCTGGGTCGCCCGGCCTGACGGCTACGTCGAATACTACAACCGCCGTTGGTACGAGTTTACCGGCCAGGGAGAGGCGGAAAGCGTCGGCCAGGGGTGGAGTTCGCCGCTGCACGAGGACGACCGGGAGCGGGCGCAAGACCGGTGGGCGCAGTCGCTGCGAACCGGGAAGCCCTACGAGATCGAGTACCGCATCCTGCGCCACGACGGGGCCTACCGCTGGTTCCTCGGCCGCGCGTTACCCGTCCGAGATGAGTCGAGCCAGGTCGTGCGGTGGTTCGGCACCTGCACCGACATCGACGACAAGAAGCGCGCCGAGGAGGGGCTGGAGCAGCGCGTCCGCGAGCGCACCGCCGAGCTAGCCGCCCTCAACGAGGCGCTGGTCCGCAGCAACAAGGACCTCGAGGAGTTCGCCTACGTCGCCTCGCATGACCTTCAGGAGCCTCTGCGCAAGATCCAGTCGTTCGGCGAGCGGCTGACGACGCGCTGCCGGGCCGGGCTGGACGACCTGGGGCGGGACTGCGTCCAGCGGATGAACAGCGCCGCGGCCCGGATGCAGAGGCTGATCCATGACCTGCTGATGTTTTCGCGGGTCAGCACGAACGCCCAGCCACCAGGCCCGGTCGACCTCAACAAGGTCGCGCGCGAGGCCCTCTCGGACCTCGAACAGCGAGTTCAGGAGACGGGGGGGAAGGTCCACCTCGGGTCGCTGCCGAACATCCGCGCCGACGCGACCCAGATGCGGCAGCTGTTACAGAACCTGATTGGCAACGCGCTAAAGTTCCACCGCCCCGGCGTGCCGCCGGAGGTCAGCGTGGCAGGCAGAATCGTTCGCACCCCCAAGGAGGGGAATTGCTCATACTGTGAGCTAATCGTGCGCGATAATGGGATCGGGTTCGCCCCGACCTACGCAGAGCGCATCTTCCAGGTGTTTCAGAGGTTACACGGCCGAGGTCAGTACGAGGGGACCGGAGTCGGCCTGGCGATTTGCCGGAAGATCGTCGAGAGGCATGGCGGTAGCATTGTCGCCGATAGCGTTCCAGGGCAGGGGGCGACGTTTACGATCCAACTGCCCGTGGAAGCCCCTGGGGGAAGGCCCCGCCCCGCATTCACCCGAAAAGAGAGCCATGAGCAAGCCGATCACGATCCTGGTGGCCGATGATGACCCGGACGACCGTATGTTGATCAAGGAGGCGTTCGAGGAGAGCCGCGTCACCAACGACCTGCGCTTCGTGGAGGACGGCGTGGAGTTGTTAGACTACCTGAAGCGGCGCGGCAAGTACGCCGACCCAGCGACGTCGCCCCGGCCGGGCCTGATCCTCCTCGATCTGAACATGCCGCGGATGGACGGCCGCGAAGCCCTGCGGGAGGTGAAGGAGGAACCGGCGCTAAAAAACATCCGCGTCGTCGTGCTGACGACGTCGAAGACGGAGGAGGACATCTTGCGGACGTACGACCTGTCGGCGGCGTCGTTCATCACCAAGCCGGTGACGTTCTCCGGGCTGGTGGACGTGATCCAGTCGCTGGGCAAGTACTGGCTGGAGATCGTCGAGCTGCCCCGGGGGGAGTAGCAATGTCCGACCGTCCCATCCGCGTCTTGCTCGTCGATGACGACGAGGACGACTTCGCCCTGACGCGCTACCTGCTGGCGGACATCAAGGGCGGCGAGTACGTGCTCGACTGGGCGCCAGTCTACGAGGACGCGCTGGCGGCGATCGCGCGGCGGGAGCACGACGTCTATCTGCTCGACTATCGCCTCGGCGAGCACAGCGGGGTCGAGCTGCTCCGGGAGGCCCAGAGGCGCGGCGGGCGGGGGCCGTTTTTACTGTTGACCGGCCAGGGGCAGCGCGAGCTGGACCTGGAGGCGATGCAGGCGGGGGCGGCCGACTACCTCGAGAAGGGGCAACTGACCGCGGCGCTTCTGGAGCGGTCGATCCGCTACGCGATCGAGCGCTGGCGGCACGCCGACGAGCTGGAGCGCCGGGTCGCCGAGCGTACCGCCGAGCTGGCCGAGGCCAACGCCCGGCTGCGCGAGGAGGCCGCCAGCCGCGAGCGCGCCGCCGCGGCCCTGCGCCTGAGCGAGGAGCGGTTTCGGCTGGCGGCGGAGGCGGTCAACGGCATTATCTACGACTGCGACCTGCTGACCGGACGGGCCGAGCGAACGCGCGGCCTCAAGGAGGTGCTGGGGTACGCCCCCGAGGACGTCCCGGCGACGGTCAGCTGGTGGCACGAGCAGATCCACCCCGAGGACCTGGCGGCGGTGCTGGAGGCGAACCACCGCCAGGCCGACCGCGCCGAGGCCAGCTACGTCAGCGAATACCGCGTCCGCCACCGGGACGGCCGTTACCTGCACGTCGTCGATCGCGGCCTGATCGTCCGCGGCCGCGACGGCCAGCCAACCCGCGTCGTCGGCTGCACCCAGGACGTGAGTAACCTCCGGAGGGCGGAGGAGGCGCTGCGGATCAGCCGGGAGCGGCTCGACCTCGTCGTGCAGAGCACCGAGCTGGGGCTGTGGTATTGCGACCTGCCGTTCGACCGCCTGCTGTGGAACGACAAGTGCAAGGAGCACTTCGGCCTGCCACCCTGGTCCGAGGTGACCATCGAGACGTTTTTCCAGCACCTCCACCCCGACGACCGCGAGCGGACCCGCCAGGCGATCGGGCATTCGATCGACCAGGACACCCCATACGACATTATCTACCGCACGCTCACCCCTGGTGGGCAACAGCGCTGGGTCCGGGCGATCGGGCGGAGCTTCCGCGACCGGGTCGGCCAGCCGATCCGCTTCGACGGCGTCACGGTGGACGTGACCCAGCAGAAGCAGGTCGAGATGGCGGTCCACAGGAGGTCGGAACAGCTGCAAGAGTTGGCCCGCATCGCCACCGGGCTGAACATCGCCGAGGACGTCGGCAAGATGTTGCGGTTGCTGTCGGAGGCGGCCCGCGAGCTGATCGGGGCCCACCAGGCGGCGATCAGCCACGTCATCGACGAGGACGGGGGCCGGGCGATCAGTGTCGTGTCGCTTTCGGACCGGTATGCCGCCTGGAGGGACCACGGTGCGCCTCCGGACCGCTCCGGCCTCTCCGCGGTGGTGTGTGAGACGAACCACACGGTACGGCTGACCCAGGCCCAAGTGGAGGCGCACCCGCGCTGGAAGGGGTCGGGGTCGGAGCCCGCCCGGAGGCCGCCACTTCGCGGCTGGCTGGCCTCCCCGCTAGTCGCCCGGGGGGGCAAGAATCTCGGGCTGATCCAGCTGTCCGACAAGTACGAGGGCGACTTCACCACCGACGACGAGGCGCTGCTCATCCAGATGGCGCAGATGGCGTCGGCGGCGCTGGAGAACGCCCGGCTGTACCAGGACCTGCGCGAGACCGACCGGCTGAAGACCGAGTTCCTCGCCATGCTCGCCCACGAGCTGCGCAACCCGCTGGCGCCGATCCGCAACGCCCTGTACTTCGTCCGGCTGCACCAGCGCGAGGGGCAGGGTGACGAGGTGCGCGAGGCCTACTCGATGATGGAGCGGCAACTGGAGCACCTGATCCGGCTGGTGGACGACCTGCTAGACGTCAGCCGCATCACCCGCGGCATGATCACCCTCCAGAAGGAGGCGATTGAGCTGTCCTCCGTGGTGACGAGGGCGGTCGAGTGCGCCCGGCCGCTGATCGACGCGCGCGGGCACCGGCTGGAGGTGAGGCTGCCGGTGGGGCCGATGCCCCTGGAGGGCGACCCGGTCCGGCTGACCCAGGTGGTGCTGAACCTTCTCAACAACGCCGCCCGCTACACGCCGCGCGGCGGGGCGATCTCTCTGGAGGTCGAGCGGGAAACGGGCGAGGGAGGTGTCCCGACCCGCGCCGCTGTCCGGGTGCGCGACACCGGCATCGGCATCCCGGCCCCGATGCTGTCGCGGATCTTCGACCTGTTCACGCAGGTGGACCGGACGATCCGGGCAGGCCGAGGCCGGGCTGGGGGTCGGCCTGGCGCTGGTCCGCCGGCTGGCGAAAATGCACGGCGGCACCGTCGAGGGCGAGGAGTGAGGGCCAGGGCCGGGGCAGCGAGTTCGTCGTCCGCCTGCCGTTGTCCGCCGCGGCGCGCCGCGCCAGCGACGCCCGCGACGGCGGGGCGGGCGCCGACGGCTTTTCCCTCTGTTGTCGATGAGCAACGCGACTCGGCGAACAGCCTGGCCAAGCTGCTGGGGGTGATGAGCGCGAGGTTCGGGCCACCCGCGAGCAGCCGCGAGACCCTGGCCGAGGTGGCCGCGCATGTCACCGAGGTGGTCGTCCTCGACCTGGGGATGCCGGGCATGACGGGGTTCGAGGTCGCCCGCCACGTGCGGTCGATGTCAGGCGTCGCCCAGCCGCTCCCTGGTGGCGGCGACCGGGTTCGGCACCGCCGAGGACCGCCAGCAGTCGCGAGGCGGGGTTCGATGCCCACCTGGTGAAGCCGGTGGACTTCGGCGACTGACCTGTTGACGAGGAGCCGTGCCGGGTAGTACGCGCTCGCGGATGGAACTTATCGACAGTCCGACGGAGCACCCGCGGACGCGACCGAAGATGTCCTCCTCCCGCGACCAGGCCGCGGCAAGGCTGCGCGCGGGCGCCTGCCGCACCACGATGACGAACCCGTTCGAGTCCACGTCTGGCGATCGGCGATTCGCCTGCTGGCGGTCGCGGCCCTGATCGGCGACGTCCATCGGGTTCGAAGCTGGAAGAGGGGCTGGGAGGCGGCTCTGGCGGCCGATGAACCTGTCGTTGGGGCTGACCATGGCGTTGCCGTTGTCGCCGCCGCGGTCGGCGGCGGCCTGGGGCGGTGGCCCTGCAGATCCTGCCGGCACTGCTCCTCGCCGGCGGCATTTTCTTCGCCGCAGCCCAGCTGTTCGCCCGCGGCTTCGGCTTGTTCACGGCCTACGAGGCGGCACAGCCCTGTTGTTCGCCTTGGCGGTGTTCGCCTGGATGGGCACCGCAGGAACGCTTTCGGGTGCTTGGTGGATGGCTTCTCGGCGTGCTGTTGTCGGTCATGGCGGCGGGGGTGCAGGCCAGCCAGGCCGTCCAGGTGACGCTGGTGTGGCAGTTCGACCACAACGGGGCGTTCCCACCTGGTGCAAATCGTCGCGCTGCAACTTCGCTGTTTCTTGGGGTGCATCGCGCATTGACGGAAGGCGGCGGGGCCACTCCCCGCCGTCCGAGCCGCCGGGAGAAGCCCGACGGCTCGGCCTATTCCCCCAATCCCGCGGTCGAGGCGACGAACTACACGGTGAGGCGTTCCCAATCCGCACGAGGAGATTCTCAGATGAACGAAGGTTGCCGGTCCTGCTGGGAGCCGGCGCGTTCGCCCTGGTGGCGATTGCCCTCTCGGGAGCTTGCGGGTGGCCCAGGAGTACCACCGGGGGTGGTCTTCCGCCTGGGCCGCTACCACTCCATCCGCGGGCCGGGCCTGTACTACCTGATCCACTCGCCGGTGGCGAAACAAGGTGGACGCCGCCGTCACCGTGAACGTCGAGCCGCAGGAGACGATTACCAAGGACAGCGTCACGATCAAGGTCAACGCGGTGCTCTGGTACCGCATCACCGACCCGGCCAAGTCGATCCTGGAAGTCCAGGACTACCAGGCGGCCGTCTACCAGGTGGCGCTGACGAGCCTGCGCAACATCATCGGCCAGCACCTGCTCGACGAGGTGCTCAAGGAGCGCGACAAGATCAACGACATGCTGCGGGCGATCGTCGATAAGGACACCGACCCCTGGGGCGTGCTGGTCGAGATGGTCGAGATGAAGGACGTGGAGATCCCCACCGGGATGCAGCGGGCGATGGCCCGCGAGGCGGAGGCGATCCGCGAGAAGCGCGCCCGGCTCATCAAGGCAGACGCCGAGCTGGAGGCGTCGCGCAAGCTCGCCGACGCCTCGGAGATCATCACCCAGCACCCGCTCAGCCTGGAGCTGCGGCGGATGCAGATGATCTCGGAGGTCGGCGCCGAGCAGAACACGACGACGATCATCAGCCAGTGCCGTCGTTGTCCTCGGCGAAGGTATCAGCGAGATGATGGGCCGCAACGGCGCGCGAAGCAGCACGCGTGATCGAGCCGTGCTGGTGGGGAGGTAGTCCCAACGAGCCGAGTTTGGGCCGAAGAAGCCCCGCGCTCGGCTCGCGGGCCTACTTGGCGACTGCCGATTGTCGATGCGGACCTCGGCGGCTCATCCCGGTTTGAGGCCGGGTGGGGGCTCAGTCAGTTCCCACCTCGACCGGGTAGACCGCCGACGTCGGCCTTGGGCCATTTCTCCTGGGAGGGCACCTTCGCCACGCCCTTGACCTTGCCAGGAAGAACCGCTTGGGGAAGGCGTCTATGCGGACGCGGCTGCCCAATGCGGACACGGGCGACCTGCGGCTCGTGGACGTGGGTGACGATGAGGAAGCGTTCCATGCCGAGGACGCGGACCAACTTCTGCCCCTCCCTTGCACGGAATCGCCCACCGCCAAAAGGGAGGCGGGCCCGCGGCGGGGCCCATCCGGGACGAAATGGACAGCCATTCCGTCATGAGGGGCAAGGAGGACACAGCTGGCCAGGCGGGCTTCCAGATCCCCCTTGCGTGCCGTTTCCCTGGCGAGGGCGACGGCCTTGGCGTTTAGGTCTGACGTGGCCCGTGCCTCGCGGGCCTCGCCTCGTAGTTTGCCCCGATCGAGCCGGATCAGAGCCTGCTCCACCTTCAACTCGAGAATCTCCCTCTCGACCGGGTCCTTGCTGGCGTTTTTTCTCACCTCCAACCTGGCGAGTTTGACCTCGACCTCACCCGCCCTTGTGTCGAGATGGTTCTCCTTCTGAATGCGCGCGAGGCTTGCCCCGGCGGCGGTCTTGGCCGCGACGGCCTGATCGAACATCACCCTTTGTTCGTGGAGCTGGTCCCGCAAGGGGGTGTCGTCCAGGACGACAAGCCGATCGCCCTTCTTGACCCTGGCGCCGTCCTCCAGCACCCATCGAACGGTCGCGCGCTCGAGGCCACAGGCGAGGTCACTAGCGACGGCGGCCTTGACCGAGCCGCGCTCGACGACTGCGGATTGGCGATCGCCCCGTTGGGCGGGGGCCACGTCCGCCAGGGGTGCCGGTGGTCCCTTGGGGGGTTCCCCGGGACTCGCCGGGTCACTCAGCAGAGCGGCCCCGGCCCCCGCGCCCAGGAGGCACACTAGGAACAGTGCTGCCGTGGCGACTTTGAGCTTCGTGAGGGACATGGCTCCCAGCACTCCTTTCGTCAAGACGGCTACCTCGGCGGAGACCCCGCCGGTCCCCCCGACCCCGGCGCTGACCGTGGCGACCGCGAGCCGGTCCGGCACACCGGCCAACGCTCTGCCTTGCGAGAGGGCGGCGCCGACCGCCCCACAAGGGAGGGCCAACCCACGGCCGGTCAGCCGCCGCGCCAAGGCCTGGCGGGCGGCCGCCAGGCGGTTGGAGAGGGTGCCTTCCGGCAGGCCCAGCAGGCGGGCCACCTCCTTCCGCGTCCTGCCCTCCAGGTCGCAGAGGACGATCGGCAGGCGGTGCTTGTCCGGCAACCGGCTCAGCTCCTCGTCGAGCACTGGCTGAAGGTCGTGCCACAGCTCCTCCGGCTCGACGGTGGGGTGCGACATCTCCTCCACCGGCCTCTCTCTCGCCAGGCGCCGGGCGGCCAGCCGCCGGGCTTCCAGGGCGGTGCGGTAGGCCACGCCGTAGAGCCAGCTCCCGAGCCGCGCGCCGGGGTGGATCGATGCGGACTTGCGGGCGAGTACGATGAAAGTGGCCTGGAAGGCGTCCTCGGCGTCGTGCCGGTTCCTGAGCACCCGCTGGCAGACGCCGAATACCATCGGGCCGTGCCGCTGGACCAGGCGTGCGAATGCCGCCTCATCCCGCCGGGAGACGAACCCCTCCAGCAGTTGGCCATCGATCGACGCGGCGTCGTCACCCGGGAGGGAGGCCCGCCGGAGGCGTCCGAGTACCCCTTGGATGGGACTGGTCGGCATGTCACTGGTCCTGCGGCCTGGGGATCGCTTCTACCTTTATAATGGTTCGAGCGGGGCCGACGCGCCGATCCTTTTTCTCCCGCTCGAGGGGGATGATCGTGAACCATCACCTACCGAAGGCGGTCCGGTTATTCCGCGCCGGCGGGCACGTCTTGAGTGGTGTTCACCCCCGTCCTGGCCCACGGGGAAGGGGGTGTTTCGTATCATGGCGATTACAGCGTTATTCCAGGGTCCCCCGGAGAACCCGCACCATGAGTCCACGTGAGGCCGCGCGGCGCGTCATGCTGCTGCGCCACGGGACGGCTGTCCTGTTGTCCCTGATCGTGCTGGTGGGCCTGGCCGGCCAGCCAGGCGTCGCCCAGGAAGACGAGCGGGCGAAAGAGATCCGTGAAGTCGAGAAAAAGCTGGACGAGCTGAAGGCCAAGCTCGCCTCGCTCAAGGCGACAGACCCGACCAAGGGTCGCCAGCCGCTGACGATCCAGGACGCCCTTGCCTGGAAGAGCATCACCCGCACGGCCCTGTCGCGGGACGGCAAGTGGTTCGCCAGCGCGATCCTGCCCGCCGACGGCAAGGGGGACGTGGTCGTTCGCGCGACGGACACCGACAAGGAGCACAAGGTTTCCGGTGTGGAGGGGGTCGGTAACCTGGCGTTCTCCCACGACAGCAAGTGGCTCGCCGTCAGCAGCGTGCCGCGCCGCCGCGGGGGCGGCCGGCCGATGGTGGCCGGGGAGGAGGAGCCGCCCGTCCCGGGGAAGGTGGTGCTGGTCAACCTCGCCAGCGGCGACAAGGCCGAGTACGAGGGCGTGAAGCGGTTCGCCTTCTCGGGGGTGCAAAGTAACGTCCTGGCCCTGCACCGGGCGCAGGCCGCCGCCCCGACGACGCCGTCGCAAGCCCCCGCCGTCGGCCCGCCGGCGCCGCCGGCCACACGGCCGGCAGGAACCGACCTGGTGCTGCGCGACCTCACCTCCGGTAAAGTGCTCACGCTGGGAAACGTGGCCGAGTTCGGCTTTGACAAGGAGGGGGGCAAGCTGGCGCTGCTGCTGGACACCCAGGGGCAGGTAGGCAACGGCGTCCAGTTGCGCGACATGAAGTCGGCCGCGCTACACCAGTTGGAGGGCGGCAAGGCCTCCTACGAGGGCCTGGCCTGGACGGAAAAGGGGGATGCGTTCACCCTGCTCAAGGGCGTCGAGGAGAAGGGCCAGAAGCGCTACACCGTGCTGACCTGCACCGACCCAGCCGCCCCCTCCCCTGCCCTGGCGGCGATCGACCCGGCAGGCGACGCGGGGTTCCCCAAGGGGTTGGCCGTCAGCCGCGGCCGGCGGCCGTCGCTTTCCGACGACCGCGAGGCGATCCTCTTCGGCATCGCCGAGCCCAGGAAGGGGGATTCCTCGAAGGGATTCGGCCGGGGCAAGCGCCGGGACGTGATCTCCAGGGGGGACGTGTCAAAGGACGAGGCGGCGAAGGCGGACTCGGCCCGGCCAGACCTGGTCATCTGGCACTGGAACGACGCCCGGCTCCAGTCGGCGCAGCAGATGTCGGAGATGGCCGACCGCGGCTTCACCTACCTCTGCGCCTACCGCCTGAAGGACAAGAAGTTCCTCCGCCTCGGCGACGACACCGCCAAGAACGCCACGGCCGCGCCGAAGCAGCGCTTCGCCATCGCCACCGACCGCCGGGCCTACGAGCGATCGGCGTCACTGAACGGGCGGCAGCTCCAGGACGTTTACGTGATCGACCTGCGGACCGGCGAGCGTTATCTGGCCCTGAAGGGCAACCGCTACCTGATGGGGCCGTCGCCGGACGGCGCGAAGTTCCTCTACTACGACGACGGCCAGTTCCACGTCTATGACATGCCCTCGCGCCAGGGCCGCTGCGTCACGAAGGCAGTGCCCACGAGCTTCATCGACGCCGAGGACGACCACCCGGTGGACCGCCCGCCGACCCGGTCAATGGGCTGGACGAAGGACGGCTCGGCCGTGCTGTTGTCGGACAACTGGGACGTGTGGAAGGTGCCCGTCGCCGACGGCGAGGCGGTCAACCTCACCGGCAACGGCAAGAAGGAGCAGGTCCGCTACCGCTCGCGCGTCGTGTTCGACGAGGAGGAGAAGGGCATCGACCTGGACAAGCCGCAGGTCTGGTCGATGTACGGCGAGTGGACGAAGAAGGGCGGTTACGTCCGCATCGACCCCAAGGGCAGCCCGACCGTCCTGGCCTGGGACGACGCCGAGTACGGCGGGCTGGCCAAGGCGCGCGACGCGGACGTCTACATCCACACGCGGCAGACGACGACGCAATACCCGGACTGGTACTCGACCGACGCCGGCCTGAAGAGCGCCCGCCGTCTGACCGACGCCAACCCGCAGCAGGGCCGCTACCAGTTCTGCTCCGGCGCGATGCTGGTCAACTACGAGAGCGCCAAGGGCGACCGCCTGCAAGGCGCGCTCTACCTGCCGGCCAACTACGAGAAGGGCAAGAAGTACCCGACCGTGGTGTACATCTACGAGAAGCTGTCGCAGGGCAAGAACCGGTACCAGATGCCGATGCTGACCGGCGGCGGGTTCAACGCCTCGTTGTACACCAGTAACGGCTACGCGGTCTTCAATCCGGACATCACGTACAAGCTGAATGACCCCGGCATGTCGGCCGTGTGGTGCGTGCTGCCCGCGCTGGAGGCGGCGATCGCGACGGGCGTGGTGGACCGCGACCGCGTCGGCCTACAGGGCCACTCGTGGGGCGGCTACCAGACGGCGTTCCTGGTGACGCAGACGCCGGCGTTCAAGGCCGCGGTTGCTGGGGCGCCGCTGACGGACCTGATCAGCATGTACAGCTCGATCTACTGGAACGTGGGCATCACCAACCAGCAGATCTTCGAGTCGAGCCAGGGGCGGTTCACCAGCGGCTACTGGGACCAGCCCGAGGCGTACATCCGCAACTCGCCGGTCTTCCACGCCAGGAACGTGAAGACGCCGTTGATCCTGCTGCACAACGATAAGGACGGTGCGGTGGACTTCAACCAGGGCGTCGAGTACTTCAACACGCTGCGCCGCCTGGACAAGCCGGTGGTGATGTTGCAGTACAAGGGCGAGAACCACGGCCTGGCCCGGCAGGCGAACATGAAGGACTACACGGTGCGGATGCGCGAGTTCTTCGACCACCACCTGCAAGGCAAGGCGGCGCCGGCGTGGCTCAAGGAGGGCGTGCCTCACCTGAAGATGGACGACCACCTGAAGGAGCGGGCCGAGAAGTAATCCGGGCGATTCCCCACGGGCCTTCGGCACACGGACTTCTCCTCCCCAGCGCCGTGCGCGGCTCGCCGTTATGCCTCGCCCAGCAGCGACGGCACCTTCTCGCGGAGCCGCTCGATCTCCTGGTGCGTCTCGCCGAGGTACGCCATCAGGCGCAGGTCGTCGCGGCTGACGACGCCGCCGGAGAACAGCCACGCCCGGACGCGGAACAGCTTGTACAGCTTCACCAGCTTGCGGTCGCTGATGAAGATGTTGTCCTCGCGCACCAGCGTCTTGACCAGCCGCTGGAACTCGTCGAACACCTCGGCGGGGAAGTACTGCTGGCGGTCGTTCTGCTCGTCGCCGCCGCGGCCGGAGCGGTGCTTGCGCGAGAACAGGTAGGTCATGTAGCGGCTGGCCTTGAGAATGTCGTCGAGCGAGGCGTGCCCCTCGCACCACGGCTTCTGTGACAGCCCCTTGTACACCTCGCCCTGGATGCCCATGTCCACCAGATCGGTGAAGTGACTCTCCGACACCGACCGGCTCTCGGCCTTGAGGCAGAAGCGGTCCTTCAGCGCGGCCAGTTCCGCCTGCTCCGGCACCTCGTTGGTGGCGGCGAACAGCACGCGCAGCCGCACCGGCATCGGCATGCCGTCCTGGTAGAACTTGCGCTCGTTGATGATCGTCAGCAGGATGTTGAGGATGGCCGAGTTCGACTTGAAGATCTCGTCGAGGAACGCCAGCCGAGCCGTCGGCAATTTGCCCTGCTCGCGGCGGATGTAGCGGCCCTCGCGCAGCTTGGAGATGTCGATCGGGCCGACGATTTCTCCAGGCTCGGTGAAGCGCGTGAGCATGTACTCGAAGTAGTCGCCCTCGCCCAGGCCCAGCGCGTCCTTGAACTTCAGCACCAGGTCCGACTTCGCCGTGCCGGGCGGGCCGACCAGCAGCAGCGGCTCCTGGGCGACGGCGGCGACGAGCATCAGGTCGATCAGTTCCTGCTTCTTGATGAAGAAGCGGCCCAGCGACGTGCGAAAGCGGTTGAGCCGCGTGCGCAGCTCGTCGGCCTCGGCCTGCAACTCATCGAACGTCCAGTCCTCTTTGTTCAGCTTCTCCGCGGTCTTGCTCGACATGCCGTGGCTCCCGACTCTCTGGTGATCGGCCTTCCGCGCCATCGTTAATGCCTGTCCATCAGCGACCGTAGGTCGCGGTGAATCCGCCGCCGCACGAGGTACTCGTCGTCGTCGAGCCAGCGGCGGGCCTGCGTGCCCATGGTGAAGTCGTCGCTGACCACCGCCAGCACCACGCTCTCCACCACGTCCAACTGCGACACGCTGAAGTGGCTGCTCGTCGTGTACGTGTCCTTGATCCCCTTCAGCGACTTGAAGACCTCCTCCAGCCGCTTCTGCGCCACCTCCACCGGCGCCTGGCCGACCGCCTTGGCGTACGCCTTCGCCAGCTCCGTCTGCTCGCGCGCTTGCAGTTCGTTGGCCAGCAACGCCGAGCGGGCCGCCTGCAAGATCGGCTCGGCCTGGCTGTCTCGGCCGAAGAAGTACCACCCCGAGGCGACCTGGAGCAGCGCCCGCAGCGCCGCCGGCCCCTGGTTGCCGGGGTACTTCTTGAAGTCCACCGCCTTGACCTCCTGCCCCTCCAGCACCAGGTCGGCCATCTGCCGCAGGATCTGGTCGATCTCGTCACGCATGCCGAGCTTGCGAAGCCCCTTGAAGCACTCCTTCGCCACCTTGTCCAGGAACTGCAAGGCCTGCGCGCCCCTCTGGCCTTGCAGCATCTTCTGAAAGCGGGACACCAGCGGGTGTACGGCCTCGACGCGGCCGAAGTGGCCGGCGACGAACAGGGCCTTCTCCAGGAAGGCGGCCTGCTCGGTCAACACCGCCAGGTCCTTGGTCTCGGGCAGCCCGTCGTAGGCCGGCACTGCCTGGTCGAGCATGCGGCGGGCGAAGTCCTCGCCGACGCGCGGGGCGACCTCCAGGCCGGCCCGGACCACGCGGGCACGCGGCTCGGCCCCCTTGGACCCCTTGGGCACCTCCGCCAGCAACTTGTCCACCCGGCGGGCCAGCTCGTTGCGGTCGGTCAGGTCGGTCAGCTCGGCCAGGGCCCGCTCGAAGTCGCTGATGCGGGCGCCCCAGTGCCGGTAGGGGTTGATTCGCTGATCGGGCTCCAGGATCTCCGAGTGCCTGCGCAGCCGATCCACGACGTAGCGCTGGAGCCTCTCGATGATTTCCAGCTCCTGGAGGCGCTCGTCGGGCAAGGGCCCGGTGTGCGGCTTGCCGTCCAGCGCCTGGCGGATGCGGTACTCGTAGGCGCTGAGCAAGAACGTGTGCGCGTCGTCCTTGCCGTGCAGCGCCTGCCGGGCGCGGGCCAGCAGGTCGCGGGCCGCGTCGTTCTCGCCCAGCCGGGCCAGGCCGAAGCTGAACATCAGGTCCACGTAGGCGGGCGTCTGGGCCGTCGCCGACGGCAGGCCGGCGTCGGCCTTCAGCCACTCCTGGGCCAGGCTCGACAGCTCGACCATCCACTGGCGCACGGCGCGGAACCGCTGACTGGTCGGCTGCCCGGCGAAGCGCAGGAAGCTGGGAAGGTCCTGCTCCGGTCGCAGGCCGTTGTGATACAGCCGCTCCAGTAGCCGGTCGCGCGCCCGGGCCAGCGCCAGCACGTCGCCGCGAGACAGCAGCGTCAGGTGCGACCAGGCCAGCCACACGGCCCTCACCGGCAGGAGCTTCTCGTGGGCCTCCAGGAACCGGCTCAGTGGCCCCAGCCGTTCCACCAGCGTCGGCGAAGGCGACGCCTGAACAGCCGCGTGCACGAGGTACGCCGCCAGCGCCCGCAGGTCGGCCGTGGCCGGCTCCTCGATGGCCAGCAGCCTGTCGAGGTCCTCGGCGGGCACCTCACGCGCCTTGGCGGGTGGCGCCACCGCCTTGCCGACCCAGGAGCGCGGCTGCGACCGCGGGGAGTCCTGCCGGGTCGGCACCGCGTGCGCCTCGCTGACGAACCACGCCCAGGCCCAGGCCCGCACCGCCTGCTCGTCGCGCTCCCACATGGCGTTCATCCAGCAGACGCCGGCGTCGTCCGCCGTCTGCAGCTGGGCGTACAGGGCCGCCATCCGCGGCCACATCTCCTGCCGCTCGGGCAGGTCCAGGCCGCCCTCCAGTGCCAGGAAGCCCTCCTCCAGTGCCCGCACCTGCTTCTGGGCCAGCGTCGGCTCGACCTTGACAATGGTGCCAAAGTCGTCCAGCGGCGCCTTCCCCTCCTCCGACTCGGCCCTCTCCTCGGCCAGCGGGGCGTAGTTCATCTCCGGCGAGGTCGGCTCGCGGCCTCCGGCGCGATCCTTCACCCCCTTCGGCTTGGCCTCGCCGCCCGGAGGCTTGCGCGGCTTGCCGCCGGTCTCCTCGTCGCAGACGAACGGCTCGAAGTCGAACTGGGCCGCCTGCACCCACGCCTGGAGCGACTCCTTGTCGTGGTCGAGCACGTAGTCGATCCAGTCCCACAGGGGGCGGAACGAGTCCTCCGGAAGGCTCATCGGGGCGAAGGAGCCGCCCTCGCCGGGGTGCAGCCAGGTCACCGAGGCGGCGTCCTCGGCGAGCAGCTTGCGGACCTGGTCGCGCCGCAGCGGCGGGTGCAGCGTCTTGCCGACGGGCAGGAACAGGTTGGGCAGCTTGAGGTAGTGCTTGTACTCGGCGACGGCGGTGGAGCACGAGCACCGGCGGCGCCCCTGCTTCGACTGGCGGACGCGGACGACCCGATCGTCTTCTGCCTTCGTCTCGCCAACGGCGAGCGACAGCCGCTGGAGCAGGTCGTCGGAGGCGTTTTGTACAGGCGGTTCAGGCTCCGCGACTGGGTCGTCGCGCGCAGGCTCGGCCCCGTCGGTGCCGCCAGCCTTGAGAGACGGCTTGGCGGTGATGCGGCCGTCGAGCCTGCCGTCCGCCGAACTTCACCGGCCGGTCCGGCGGAAATCGACGACCTCGTAGACGTCCTTGAACAGGGCGTCGTCGACGCCCCACCGGCGGCGGCCGCAGCAGCAAGACTTTGCCTTGTGGCGGCTTGATCTGGCCCAACAGGGGGTGGGTGTAGCCGATCTCGACCCAGACGCGCGGTTGAGCGCGCTCTCCTTGTAGGCGATGGGTGCCTTGGACCCGCCGATGCGGTCCATGGCGCGGGCAGCAGGTAGTACGGCGGGCCGACGACGCGCGGCAACGCCCGCGTCACGCCTCGCGGTCCTCCAGCCAGCGGTAGCCCTGGCGGTCGTTCCCAGCCGCAGGATCTCGGTGACCAGCCGGGCCAGTTCCTCGCCGTCGGCGAGGTCGAACAGGACCGGCGTCTGCTCCAGCGAGAAAAGAAGAAGAAGCGCCGTTGCGGTCGTGCTCGGCGAAGCAAGATCTCAGCCCAGCAAGAGACCTCCTCCTTGACCGGCTTGCGGCTGAACGAACGCGCGCCCGACGACGCCGAGCCGCTTCAGGCCGGCGAACATTCTTGGCCAGTTGGGCGCTGGTCTCGACCCAGCGGTGCCTGGTCGTCGAAGCCGGCGACGGCCCCGGCAGCGCTCATGTTCGGCGGGATCGCCCCGTTGATGAGGGCCAACTGGGCGTGTTGAGGTCGGGGAACTTCAGGATCATTGGGGTATCTTGTCGTAGGACAAGCCTGCCAGCAGCCAAGGTGCGCGCCTGGACAAGCTGGCAGCTTGTCCCCGAAAAAAGCTTTTCCAGCCTTTGCTTGACCGGCTGCCACCGCTGGTCCTGGGGGCCGGACGTGGTCGGCGCGGCCGGCTGCTTCTCGTCCTGCTCGCGCTCGATGGTGATCTGGCCGATCTCCGTGGCCTTGACCTTGGCCTGGCCGAGCAGCTTGTCCACCAGGGCGCGGTGGGCCTGCTCGTGCTCGTGGGGCAGCGAGTCCTCGTCGCCGTGCAGCGAGATGATGATGTTCTTCTTCCCCGTCTTGGGGTCGGGGATCATCAGAAGCTAATGGTCATTTCCGCCATTTGGTCTCTCCTTGGGGGGTGGAAAATCCTCTGCCTTCGCCTTGTCGCCGCGAGCGCGGCTTCTTCTCGGCCTCGCCGTTGGGCTTCTTGCCCTCGCCCTTGGCCACCTGGCCCATCTCCTTCGCCTCGATCGTCTTCTTCTGAATGACCTCGTCGCGCAGCCACTCCAACTCGGCCTTGTGCTCCTTGAGGATGGCCTGGGCCCGCTGCTGCTGATCGTGGATCAGTCGCGACACCTCCTGGTCGATCAGGCGCTTGTGCTCCTCGGATAGGCCCTCGTAGCGCTGCCCGTCGCGCGGCGAGCGGTACTGGCGCAGGCCGGTTTCGCCGTGGCCCATGCCGTAGGTCTCGACGATCAGATGCGCCAGGATCGTCGCCCGTACCAGGTCGCTGCCGCCGGCCCCGGTCGAGATGTCGTCGAGCAGGTAGCGCTCGGCCTCGATGCCGCCCAGCAGGACGCACAGGTCGTCGATCATCTGGTTGCGCGTCATGCCCAGCCGCCGGGTCTCGTCCTGCTTGAAGCGGACGTAGGCCGGCGCCCACGACATCTCGCTCTGGATGGTAATCCGCTCCGGCGAGGGGTGGTCGGGGCAGTGCGTGGCGACGATGAAGTGCCCCGCCTCGTGGGTGGCCAGCAACTTCTCCTCGCGCGGCGTCAGGTTCAGCTTGTCGTCGTACTCCGTCAGCGCCCGGTCGATCTCCTTGGGCGTGGTCTCGTCGGTGCGGCCCTCACGCATGCGGATGCGGGCGATGCCGCGGCACAGGGCGTTGATGTGGTCGCCGGAGAACTGCGTCCCCTGGGCCGTCTGGTAGCCCTCGCCGGTGCGGCGGACGGCGTACTCCAGCGCCTCCTCGGTCATCTTCAGCGACATCTTCTTGTCGTAGATCTTGAAGATCTCCCGCCGGGCGTCGGCGTCGGGATACGGGATGTGGAGGTGGAACTCGAACCGCCCGGGGCGCAACAGGGCCGGGTCGAGGCTCTCGACGAAGTTGGTCGTGCCGACGACGAAGACGGTCTCCTCCTTGTGGAAGCCGTCCATCTCGGTCAGCAGCTGGTTGACCATCGAGTGCTCGACGCCGCTTCCGGTGTAGGTGCCGCGCGCCGTGGCGAACGAGTCGATCTCATCGAAGACGATGATCGCCGGGGCCGACTGCCGGGCCTTGTGGAAGATCTGTCGCAAGTTATCTTCACTTTCACCGACCCATTTACTCTTTAATTCCGGCCCCGACACGATGGTGACGGCGGCACCGATCTCGGAGGCCATGGCCTTGGCGAAGAGCGTCTTACCGGTACCTGGCGGGCCCCAGAAGATCATGCCCTTGGGCAGCAGCTCCTCGATATTCTTGATCTGCTCCTCGGAGGTCAGCGTGTCCTTGCGGGCCAACAGGTTGAGGATCTCGTTGCGGAGTTGGTCCTTGACCTTGGCGTAGCCGCCGATGTCGTTGTCCAGCGAGATCGTCGGCACCTCCATGGTGCCGCCGAGCGTCGCCTGGCGGAGCTGGCGGTAGGCCTTCTGCGGGTTGGCCGGGTAGTCCTCGCCCTCCATGGTGGACAGCAGCTTACGCAGCCGCACGGCGTTGACCCCGGAGACGTACTTGTACAGCCCCCACGGGTTGAACTGCCGGCCGAACTTGCGGCTCTCCCGGCGCGTGATCAGGTAGCGCAGCCGCGAGCGGTTGAGGCCAAGCAGGCTGATGTGGTGCGTGAAGAGATTCTCGATGACCTTGGGCACCTGGAAGCTGGGGTCCTTGAAGCCCAGCCAGACCAGCTCGTGGTTCTCGTACAGCAGCGGAATGACCTCGCGCGCCTCCGCCGTCAGCCCACCCTGGCTCGTCGTGAGCAGGTCGAGGTGCGGGAGCACGACGACGCGGCGCTCGACCGCCCCGCGGACCGCCTCGCGCAGCTGCGAGATCATGGTGCCGATCATGCCCATCGGCATCGGCCCCTGCTGGTCCTCCTGCCGCGGCCGGCCGTCGAGATGAAGGCACCGCAGGTTGTGCGCGCGCAGCCGGTTGCGGACCCGTTCAGATGCAGGTACGGCAAGTTCCTTGTCGCACTCGACCAGCGTGGGCAGCCCGCGCTGGGAGCTTCGGCTGCGAGCCTCGGCCATTCCGCCAGCGTAGGCGGCCTCGACGGCCTCCTCGGCGGTCAGGCTCCTGGGGCAGGTCGTTCTCAGGGATGATGACGGACATGGGGTAGCTCTCGGCTTTCAGGCTCTCGGCTATCCAGCTATCAGCAAAAGGAAGAACGAGCGCCGGCTGTCTTGCTGATGGCGAGCAGCTGACAGCCCGACCTTTGTCCCACCTCGACGACGATCGTCAACGACGGATTTCCGTGTCTTCGGTCATCTCCTTGATCTGGCCCATCGAGGCGGCCTTGCGGCTTTCAGGGCCTCGGCGGTGACCTTATTGACGACCTTGTCGAGGTCCTGCCGCAGGTCGCCAAGCTTGCCCCTTCCAGCTTGTCGGTCACCTTGCTCTGCAACGACGAGGTCTTCTCCTCGACCTTCTTCTCCAGGTCCTTCTGAAGCTCCTGGCGCAAGCCGTCGCGGACCTGGCTGGCGTGCGGGCCGATGTCGTCGTAGGCCCGGCCGTGCCGCTCACCTTCTACCTTGGCCGACTCCGACGCCTCGGACGAGACGGTCACCGTGCCGGTCTCCGTGTCCACGGTGACGACGACGCCGTTCTCCTCCTTGACGAGGAGGTTGCCGTCGCGGCGGAAGCCGCCCTTCTCCAGCTCGTCGGCGAGCAGGCCGGACATCTGCTCCGGCGGCAGGATCTCGAGGATCTCCAGCTGGGTGCTGACGCGGTCCTCGGCCTTGATGACCTTGTTGACGCACTCGCGGACGCTGACGCGGTAGGAACGGCTCATGGAAAAACCTCGCGGGTTGGGGTCTCGGTCGTAGGACAAGCAGCCTTGCTTGTCCGGGGAGAACAGGACAAGCAAGGTTGCTTGTCCTACGGAAGTTTAGGTCGCGGCCTGCGCCTGCGGCTGGGCCTGCCGCATCGGGTCGAGGCCGCGGACGATGGCCTGGGCGCGGGGGACCAGCTGGTCGCCCTCGAACTGCTCCCAGTCCTCCAGCCACAGCTGGGCGGCGGGGAACTCGTCGTCGAACCGCCAGACGCTCCGCGCCCACCGCGCCCAGCCGGCCAGGCGCTCCAGGTGCCGCAACAGCGACGTCGCCCCCTGGTAGGTGGCGGCGCGGTCGGCGAGGCGCTGGCCGCCCATCTGCAACGAGCCGGTCCACATGCCGGCGTGGGCGTGCGGGCCGAGCAGCTGGTGGGCCGCCCGCAGCAGGAACCGGGCGAGGTCGCGGCGGTGCGACTGCTCGCAGGCGGTCAGGAAGGCGTCCAGGACACGGTCCTGGGAGGCCCCCAGTCCGCGCATGACCGCCGGCTGCTCGATCCGTTCCTTGCTGCCTTCCACGTGGACCCAGCGGGCCGTCAGGTCAGGTTGCAACGCCTCCAGGATGGAGGCGCCGGCGTCCTCGACCCAGGGCTGGAAGGTCGGCGTCACCGACTCCGGCGTCTGGGCGAAGTCCTCGGGGTAGGCCAGCCAGCACAGGCCGTGTCGGTGGTAGGGCTCCCGCTTGCGCAGAACCGGCGCCCCCAGGCCCTCGACGGTGTCGCGCAGCCCCTCGTGGGCGAAGTAGAGCAGCAGCAGGTCGCCGTGGGTCAGCTGGTCGTGGTCCGGCTGCCAGGCCGGGGTCTTGTCGCCCGGCCGGGCCGCCGTGATCCAGATCAGGAAGCGCAGCGAGTGTTGCGAGAACGTCAGGCCGAGGTCCCTCGGGGGGGTCCGCTCCCAGAGCCGGCCGACCTTCTTCTTCAACTTGCGCAGGAACGGCTCGTCGCGCCAGCCGCCCCGGCGGGCCAGTTCGTAGGTGCAGCCCTTGGCCAGGGCGTCCTCGACGAGGTGCACCGCCCCCGGCGCCAGGCAGGCCGGCAGCTCCAGGCGCGCCTCGATCAGAGGCAAGGCGCGCTCGACCGGCTCCCGACGGAGGAAGTAGTACAGCAGCCGCAAGAGGCTGGCCTCAAATCGCGAGACGTTCTGCATCACGCTCCTTCAACCCGTGGACCACCCCGGCAATTATGCCGGAGGCGCAGGCGCGGTTCCAGGTTCGCAGGTACGCTCTCCGGGGTTGTAATGATTGTACCGCTGTCGGGGACGGGGGAGCGTTATATTTCCACCCTTCGGGACGGGCCGGCGGCGCTTGCCGCCTGGCGTGATTATACCACCTCCCTGCCACCCCCTCTACCCTCCCTCGGTGAGGCTTCTCTCGGATCGGTTCGCCGCCCGTGGTAGGATGACCCTCCCGGCGAACACCCCGCACCCCATGAATACGACATGCTCGTCCCCGCGTTTCGTGAACCGGCCAGCGCCTGGACGCATCTCGTCTGGCTGGCCGCCGCCGTCCCCGCGCTGGTGCCGCTCTGGCGCGCCGCCGGCGCCGACCCGCTCAAGCGACGCGGTGCCGCCGTCTTCGGCGTGTCGCTGGTCTTCTGTTCGGCCGGGTCGTTCCTCTTTCACTCGGCGCCGGCGGAGTTCGTTCCCTTCTTCCGCGCCGTGGATCACGTCGGCATCTTCCTGCTCATCGCCGGCACCGTGACCCCGATTGGCCTGGTCGTCCTCGACGGCCGGTGGCGGCTCTCGCTCGTCGGCGGCATCTGGACGCTGGCGTTCGTCGGCGCTTGCCTGAGTCTCGGCGGGGCGCACTCGGTCGGCGCGATGACGGCCCTGTACCTGTTCATGGGCTGGATCGGCGGCCTGGCGTACTGCGAGCTGGCCCGCCGGCTGACGCACGCCCGGCTGAGCCTGCTGATGGGCGGGGGCCTGGTCTACACCGCCGGGGCGGCGATGAACGCGGCCCAGTGGCCGGCCCTCGCCCCGGGCGTGTTCGGGGCCCACGAGCTGTTCCACCTGTTCGTCATGGCCGGCAGCGCCTGCCACTACCTGTTCATCACCCGCGTCGTGCTGGCATACCACGGGCCGGCCGCCCGCTTGGCTGAGGCGGAGGTCGTCCCGGCCTCAATCGCCGTGGAAGGCGCGGAGGACCGGGTCGTCGTCCTCCCGTGAGATCGCCAGCCGCGCGCCCCAGTGTCGGGCCGACTCGTCGTGGTTGGCCCAGCCCCGGCAGGCGGCGCGGGCGTCGTGAAAGCGGTTATCGAACGAGCCACCGCGCAGAACCCGCACGGTGCGCTCGTGTAGCTCATGGGCCGGGTCGGTGACCTCGCCGGAGCCGTAGACGCGGCGGCCGTCGAGGCACCACTCCCAAACGCCGCCGTGCAGGTCGTACAGGCCCCAGGCGTTCGGCTCCTTGGTGCCGACGTGGCGGCGCGGCTGGGCGGTCCCGACCTTGTGCCAGCCGGCGCGGTGGGCGTCGTCCTCGGTCGAGCCGGAGTGGAACGGGGTGCGCGTCCCGGCCCGGCAGGCGTACTCCCACTCGGCCTCGGTCGGCAGGCGGAAGGGTCGGCCGGTGCGCCGCCGCAAGCCGCGGCAGGCGTCGCGAAGCTGGTCCCAGCTCAGGCCCGTCGCCGGGTTCTGGCTGCGCCGCCGGTAATTCGACCCGCCGGCCAGCGCGTGCCACTGCCGGACGGTGACCGGCGTCCGGCCCAGCCAGAACCCCCGGGTCAGCCGGACAACGTGGCGCGGCCCCTCGTTTCCGTATCGGTTCGGCTCGCGGGGGCTGCCCATCAGGAACCACCCGGGTGGGATCAGGCAGAACGACATCGCCACCCCGTCTGCGACTTCGACGTCGAGCTGGGGCACCACCGGGATGACCCCCTCGGCCAGCAGTTCCTGGAGCCGCCGCTCGCGCTCGCGCCGGCCTCGGGCGCGCGGGGTGGCCCCGCGCAGCCACTCCCGCAGCCGAGTCAGTTCCGCCTCTCGGTCGCGGCCTTGCTCCTCCAGGCAGTCGGCCAGGGCCAACCAGGCGAAGTCGTCGGCGGGGTCGGCGGCGATGGCCGCGAGGAGGGTGTCTAAGGCGGCCATGGTTAGCCCAGCCCGTGCCGCCGCCGCAGCGCGCGGGCGGCCTCGGCGATGGCCGCCAGCTTCCGCTCGGCGACGCCGGCCGAGGCGACCGGGTTGTCGGCGAACGTGGCGAAGCCGCAGTCCGGGTTCAGCATGACGCGGTCGGCCCCGAACAGGGCGATCGCCGCTTCCGCCCGGGCCGCGATGTCGCCGGCCGTCTCGACGGCGTCGAGCTTTTGGTTGACCACGCCGACGCCAAGGCGGCAGCCCGCCGGCAGCGAGCGCAGCTTCTCAAACTCGCCGGCCCGCGGCGTACACAACTCCAGAAAGACCGTGCCGAACGGCACACGCTCCAGCAGCTGCATCAATGGCCCGTAGTCGCCCGTCAAGGCCACCCCCTCGTCACGCGACCAGTTGCCCCGGCAGATGTGCATAGCCAGCCGCTCCCTGGGGAAGCCGTCGGCCAAGCGTTCCAGCAGCGACGCCGCGAACGCCAACTCCTCGGCGGCGCCGCGCCGCTCGCTCAGTGCCCCGCACATGAAGCCGCGGCTCTTCGCCGGCTTGCCGAAGACGACCTCGGTCAGCACCGGCTCGTCGAACTGCACGACGGCGACGCCGGCGGCTAGCAGTTCGGCGACCTCCTCACGGAGGACGCGCACGACGTCCGCCGCCAACTCGTCCCGCTCGCGGTAGACGCGCTCCGAGACGCACTCCAACCAGAGGGTGCGCGTCAGCAGGTATGGCCCGGGTAGGGCGACCTTCACGGGCTTTGAAGTGATGCCCTGGACGAAGCACGCCTCGTGCAGGGCCAGCGGCCGGTCGCGGACCAGCGGCGCCAGCACGGCCGGGTGGCGCACCAACTCGGCGGGGACGTCGAGGGAGCGCAACTCGGCCGCGAACTCCTCGGGGTGCTCGACGTAAGGAAGCAGGTCGGTGATCGGGATCAGCTGGAGGCACCTCAGCCGGGTGCCGATGAAGCTGGCGTAGCCGTCGCGCCGCTGCTCGCCGTCGGTGACGACGTCCACGCCGGCACGCTCCTGCGCAGCGACGGCCAGGCGGACGGCGTCGTCGGCGGCCTCGTGGAACGCCTCCTCGCTCTGGCGGCCTTCGAGATACTCGTGCAGCGGAAGAAGGCCGGCGAGTAGCGACCCCGCCCCCGCACGCGGCGAACCGTGGGCGGGGGCTTCGCATGCGCTGTCTTGTCCGTCCGAGCCGCGACCGTGAGGGAGCGGTGGACCGCCTCCCGCTCCCTCACGGTCGCGGCTCCGACGCCCGCCTCGCGCTCGCCGAGCTTGCCCTTGCAGACGAGATAGCTGGACCCGGAACCCAACCGGACGCGCGACACCAGTTCGTTGCCGGTCAGGCGCGACCACGCCGGCAGGTCCTCCTCGACGGAGCGTTCCCGCGAGAGGATCTCCAACAGCTGGCCTCGCCGCAGCGGGTCGAGGTGCCTGCGGATGAGCAGCAACAGCCCGTTGCCGCAGTCGAGGTCGCCGCCGTCGAAACTGGCGTCGGCGGCGTGGGCGTGGCGTTCGCTCCAGGACATGGGACCTACCCGTCAGTAAGAGACGCAGGGGGCGCCTTCGCCGAGGAACTCGACCAGCTTGGCCCCGCCGACGATGACCGCGCCGGCGACCAGCTTCGTCTCGTCGAGCTTGCGTCGCTTGAAGCACGGCGAGCAGACGTAAATCTTGCCGCCGGCCTGGGCGAAGTTGGCCACCAGCTCCCGCAGCGGGGCGAACCCCTCCTCGTGGACGTCGTCGGCATAGCCCTGCACCCCCAGGCGAACGCCCTCGGTGCTAAGGAAGACGATCGTCTCCTTGTCTGACGCCACCGAGGCGTTGGCGATGACGAACGCCACTGTGGCCTTGTCGGTGTCGTTCTTGGCGCAGGTCAGGCTCACGCAGAACTTGCCAGCCATGCTCAGGTCTCCTTGCGTCGGATCTTGTAGACGGGGTGTTCGGCCGCCACGAGGTGGTGGCCGGTCAGCCGGCACCACGCCGGCAGGTCCAGAGGCGCCGCCGGGTCGCGGGCCGTCACCTGCAAGACGCCGCCGGGGGCGATCGCATTCAGGCGGATTCGCAACGCCAGGACCAGGTCGCCACAGCCCATGTCCCCGGCGTCCCACGACCCGGCCAACTCGGCCCCTTCACCCGCCCTGGCCTGCGGCCTGGTCGAGGCACCGTCTCGGCCGAGGCAAGCCGGCCGGGAGGCCCGCGGCTGGCCCTCGGCGTCGCAGGCGGCCTCCCAGGCCCGCCCGTAGCAGGCGCGGTGGCGAAAGTGCTCGGCGAGGTGGTCGCACAGCTCCCCGGGATCGCGCTCCATCGCCGAGGCGAGGCAGACCACGCAGCGTGGCGCGTCCTTGGCCCCCAGCGCGACGCTGAACAGCACCTCGTGGCCGCAGACGGCCTTCCCGCAGCCGGAACAGGACCGGCCGGTCAGCCGCTTCAGGTCGTCCAGCAGCGCCTCGGTGGCCCGGTCGTCGCCCTCGATCGTTTCCATGCAGGTAGTATAAGGAGAGAAGCGAAAAGGAGGTTCGGCCGTGAACGAGATCCAATGCGTCGTCGAGACAGCGGTCTACGCCGACGACCTCGACGCCGCCCTGGGGTTCTACCGCGACGTGCTCGGCCTGGAGCCGACGACCCACGACCCGGACCGCCACGTGTTCTTTCGGGTCGGCCCGGCGAGCATGCTGCTCGTCTTCCGCCCCGAGGCGACCCTCAAGGGCGACCTCCTGCCGGCGCACGGCGCGCGCGGCCCGGGGCACTTCGCCCTGGGCGTCCCCGCCGGCAGCCTCGACCACTGGCGCGAGCGGCTGGAGCGGCACGGGGTCGCCATCGAGAAGGAGGTGGACTGGCCGCGCGGCGGGCGGTCGATCTACTTCCGCGACCCGGCGGGCAACGCGGTCGAGTTGCTGACGCCCGGCCTGTGGGGGCTGCCGGCGGGGTGGTAGCGCTCAGGCGCCGACCAGTTGCCGCAGGAACGCCAACCCCGAGGCGACGTCGGCGAGGCGGTTGTCCCCCTCCTCGCGCTCGACGACGACCCAACCCCGGTACTCGGCCTCGCGCAGGGCCTCGACGAACGCCAGCCAGTCGATGTCCCCGTTGCCCAGTGGGACCTCGCGGGCGGCCCGGCTGGCGCCGCCCTTGCGGCAGTCCCTGGCGTGGATGTGAGCGATACGCTGTCCCAGCGCGGCAATTGCCTCCATCGGGTCGAACCCGTGCAGGAGCAAGTTGGCCGGATCGACGTTGGCCGCCAGGCTGCCCGTATCGAACGAGGCCAGGTACTGGGCCAGGGCCGGCCCTGACTCCAGACCGGTCTCCAGGGCCAACGTCGTGCCGATGCGGTCGCCGTGCTGGGCCAGGTCGGTCAGGCCCTCGCGCATCCGGCGGGCGTCTGGGGTGTCCTCCTTCTCCGGCACCTGCCCCGCCGCGACAACGACGACCCGCGGTCCCAGCTCGTAGGCGAGGCTCATCACCTTGCGGACGTGGTCGAGGCGGGGCTGTTGGTTCTCGGCGGCGTCGAGGCTGCGCCGCAGCGGGCAGCCCAGGGCGGTCAGCGTCAGGTTGAGGCCGCGCAGCCGGGCCAGCAGCTCGCGACGGCCGGACTGTGACAACGCGTCGGGGGACAGGTCGCCGACGGCGTCGAACTGCACGCCTCCGGCGCCGAGGCGCGCGGCCTGCTCGAGGGCCTGGCGGAACGGCAGGCCGAGCGACTCCAGGCGAACGCCGACGGGGATGGGTCTCATGGCAGGCTCAGAACGGGACCTCCTCGGCCGCCTCGCGGCGGACGAAGTCGTCGAACGGCCGGACGATGGCGCGGAACTCCGAGATGGGCAGATCGACCGTGCCCCAGCGCCGACTGCGCTCGCGCATCCTATCCCGGTATTCCACGATGTCCACGGCCCGGAACAAGTAACGCCGGCCGCGGTAGACGTGCAGGTCGGGAGTCGTCGGGGCCAGCTCGACGGACGGGTGCAGCAGGTAGGCGAAGACCAGCAGCCCGCGGTAGTCGGCGCCGGCGAGCATGGCCCAGCGGTCGAGGCCATCGACGTCGTCGCGGACCGACCAGCACTCCCAGACGCGGCGCGGCTGGTCCGCCGGGCCACCGGGGAAGCGCCGGCCCTTGACGTCGATGACCAGCCGGCTGCCGTCCCGGCCGAAGACGAGGAAGTCGAGGCTCTTGACCGGCACGTCGTCGAGCAGGGCGCGGCGCGTCTCGTCCACGGCGACGTAGGCCAGCCGCCGGGCCTGGAGGTACGACTCGAACGCCAGCTCGTAGTGGTTGGTGCGGTCCATGCGGGTCAGCTCTCAGCCGTTCAAGGCGGCCCGGACGGCCTCGACTAGCCGCCCCTCGGGCAAAACCTGCTCCTGCTTCGTGGCCAACGTCTTCAGCTTCCACTCACCCTTGGCGAACTCCTCCGGCCCGGCGATCAGCGCCAGGCGGAAGCCGCGGGCCTCGGCGTACTTGAACTGTGGCGCGAGCTTCTTCGGCTCGGGGTAGACCTCGACGCCGATCCCCTCGGCGCGCAGGAGTCGCGCGGCGCGCTGGTAGTCGCCGACGCGGTCGCCGCTGAACTGCACGACCAGTACCGGGGCCGGCGTCGAGACCTTCGGAAGAAGGTTCAACTCCTCCATGGCCGCGATCAGCCGGTCCAGGCCGAGCGACGCCCCGACACCGGGGAGCGCCTGCTTGGTGTACAGCCCGGCGAGGTTGTCGTAGCGGCCGCCGGAGCAGACGCTGCCGATGTCCTCCTTGTCGAGCAGGAACGTCTCGTAGATCGTGCCGGTGTAGTAGTCCAGGCCTCGGCAGATCGACAGGTCGAGCTTGAGCCGTTCCTCCGGTACGCCGCACGTCTTCATGACGCCGACCAGTTCGCGCAGCCGGGCGATGCCGTCGGCGGCCTTGGCGTTGCCGCCGAACTCGGCCTGCAAGCGGTCGAGGATCTCGGCGTTGCCGCCCTTCATCGACGCCATCGTCAGGACCTGGCCCGCCTGGTCGGCGGTGACGCCGGCCTTCTGGACCATCTCGGCGACGACCGCCTCGCGGCCGACCTTGGGCAGCTTGTCGAGCACGCGCAGGATCGGCACTGCGGCGGCGGCGAGGCCGAGCTGCTCGAGCAGGCCGTTCAGCACCAGCCGGTTGTTGACGCGAACCTGGAAGCGGTCGAAGCCCAGCGCCGCCATCAGGTCGTGGATGACCAGCGCCACTTCAATGTCGGAGGCGTTGGACGTCACCCCGATCAGGTCGAAATCGACTTGCCAGAACTCGCGGAATCGGCCGTGGGCGGTGTTCTCGCCGCGCCAGACCGGGCCCAGGGCGTAGCGCTTGAACGGGGTGCCGAGCTTGCCGATGTGCTCCGCCGCGAAGCGGGCGAACGGCACGGTGAGGTCGAAACGCAAGGCCACGTCGCGGTCGCCGTGGTCCTTGAAGCGGTAGACGAGCCGGTCGGACTCCTCGCCGCCCTTGCCCAGTAGGATCTCGGCGTACTCCAGCGCCGGCGTGTCGATCGGCGCGAAGCCGTAGGCGCGGAAGACGCCCCGCGCCCTCTCCAGAAGTCGCTCGCGGGGGATCATCAGCTCGGGCAGGTAGTCGCGGAAGCCCTTGAGCGTGCGCGGTTGGATCAGGTCAGCCATCGGCGGTCTACTTCCTCCTGTACCGGTCGCTCACCCGCTTCATGAAGCGCTCTTCCTCGTCGGTGAGCGACTGCCGGCCCTCGCGGTGGACCTTGTCCAGCAGCGCGTCCAGCCGCCGCTCCTCGGACTCGCGGCGCTCCTGCTCGCGCTGCTGCTTGCGGGCGGCCCGCTTTTGGAGCCACCGCCGCCACCAGCTCAGCCGCGGCCGCGGCGGGGCGGCCTGGAGCTGGTCGCGCTCCAGGCTGGTGTAGCCCTGGGAGAAGTCGTAGCCGAAGACACCGTCCTCGCCGCCGGTCTCCAGCACGATCCACTGCCGCTGACACGAGACGAAGATGAACAGCGCCAGGGCCAGCGCCAGGACGGCATTGAAGATGATGGCGTACAGGCCGACGACGAAGACGACGGCGAAGCCGGCGAACACGGCGGTCAGCGTGGCCTGGCGGTAGCCCATCGACGGCCAAAGGGCGGCTTGCAGCATGCGGCCGGCGTCCATGGGGAAGCCGACCAGGATCAGGTTCATCGCCGTGAGGAACCAGTTCACCCAGGCGGCGCGGGCGAGCCAAACCGGCAAGGAGTAAGGGGAGTAAGACTGCTCCTCGCCCTCCCAGGTTCGCAGGCGGACATCGACGCCGACCACCTTGCCCTTTTCGACGACTTCGCCGCGGGCCGGCCAGCCGCCCGGAAGGGGGTTCCAGGGCGGCTGAATCGGCTTGGAGTCCACGAACAGCAGCGCCACCACACAGCCGACGATGAGGAGGATGTTGACAGCCGGGCCGGCGGCGGCGGTGAGGAAGTGGGCCGACGGGCGGTTGGGCACCTCCACGTTGGCCAGGCCGCCCAGGGGCCAGAGCAGGACCTCCTGCCCGTCGCCGCCGCAGAAGCGGGCTGCAAAGACGTGGCCGAACTCGTGCAGCAAGATGGAGCCGAACAGGATGAGCATCAGGATGCAGGCGTCAATCCACATCCCCTCGGGCGGCTTGTACTCCGGCGTTGGCTTGTACAGCGCCGTGTGCAGCACCCAGCCGATCGCCACGAAGGGGAACAGCCAGTGGAGGCGCATCGTGACGCCGAACAGCCGACCGAACGGGACCGACCAGGCAAACGGGTCATGCATCGCGGCGCTCACAGGATGAGGATGGATTGCGAGACCGTGCTGTGGATTCTATCATCGCGTCACAGGCCGTGCAATCAATCCGACGAGGGCAAGGCGGGCGAGGGTGATGAACGACGCGGCGTTCCTGGCGGCCATCCGGGACGAGCCGGACGAGGACCTGCCCCGACTGGCCTACGCCGACTGGCTCGACGAGCACGGCCAGGCCGAGCGGGCCGAGTTCATCCGCGTCCAGGTCGAGTTGAGCCACGGCGTCCGCGACGCCGGCGTCTCGGCGGGGCTGCTGCGGCGGCAGCGGGAGCTGCTCGCCGGGCGCCGGGAGGAGTGGCTGGGGCCGCTGAAGAGGCTGGCGCCAGGCGCGGTCTTCGAGCGCGGCTTCGTCTGCCACGTCTCGATGACGGCCGAGAAGTTCCTGGCCAACGCCCCCAAAATCCTCGCCGCCCACCCGATCACCCGGCTGCACTTCACCCAGTCGGCGGATCACCTCGGCGCGCTGACGAGGTGCCAGCGTCTTGAGGGGATGAGGTTGCTAGACCTAACCGCGAACGGTCTGGCGGAGGTGGCAGGGCCGCTTCTCGGCGGGTGCCCCTACGTCAGCCGGCTCCGGTCACTGGTGCTTTTCGGCAACACCCTGCAGCCCAATGGCGTTCGGGCCCTGGCCGCCTCGCCATACTTGAGCGAACTCACCAGCCTCGACCTGGCGGGAAACGACATGGGAGACTACGGCGTATCGGCGTTTACGGAGGCGATTGGGCTGCCGAAGCTGGCCCGGCTGGACCTGGCAAGCAACTACGTGGGGACGGCCGGCGCAGAAGCCCTGGCAAGATGTACGAAGTTGGAACAGCTCTCCTCTCTGAGGCTTGCGTACAACCGGCTCACCCGCGCCGACGTCGAGCAGTTGACCCAATCGAGGTGCCTTGCCAGGGTCAAGGTGTTCGACGTGACGGGGAACGTCATGCGCAGGGATGAGCTTCCCTTGGTAGAAGGCAAGGCAGCGCTGCGGGTACTCGTCTGAGGCCGACATTTCCCCCTTGTCTTCCGGCACGCCACGAGTAAGATGGGGTGATGTTGGTGGCACCCAGGCGGGTGTAGCTCAGTGGTAGAGCGTCACGTTGCCAACGTGAATGTCGTGGGTTCAAGTCCCATCACCCGCTCTCGAAGCCCGGAGGAGCCCGAGCCCTCCGGGCTTCTTCGTTTCCGGGCGGGCGGCGGGGTTTACCCCCACCGTCCGAGGGAGGCGTTACCCCGCCGGGATAAACCCGGCGGCTCAGACCACGGGGACTTCCATCCGCCGACCGGCCCCCTAGAATACAACGCATTCTACCCGCCGGGCCACACGCTTCCTTCACGGAGGGAGACCGGGCACGTCCCGGCTCGCGGGGTTCAGACCACGAGGAATCGAGTCCAGCCATGAGCAACGACCCCTCCGTCATGACGCCGGAAGCCCCCAAGAAGCTCCGCCAGCAGGTGGACATCAAGGACACCGGGCCCTGCAAGAAACACATCAAGGTCTCCGTCGAGCGCGCCGACATCGACGACCGGATGGGCGACCACTTCTCCAAGCTGGTCAAGGAGTCGAACGTGACCGGCTTCCGCCCCGGCAAGGCGCCGCGCAAGCTGATCGAGAAGCGCTTCCACCAGGACGTCGCCAGCCAGGTCAAGGCCGAGGTCCTGCTGGCCAGCCTCGAGCAGGTCGGCGAGGACCACGACATCGCACCTCTGGCCCCGCCGCAGATCGACCCCGACAAGATCGAAATCCCCCGCGAGGGACCGCTCGTCTACGAGTTCGAGGTCGAGGTCCGGCCGCAGTTCGACCTGCCCGAGTACAAGGGCCTGAAGCTCAAGCGGCCGACCAAGAAGTTCGTCACCGACGACATCGCCGAGGCCCGCCGCCGCTTCCTGACCGACCGCGGCCAGATCGTGCCCAAGGAGGGCGGCGAGGTCGAACTGGGTGACATCGCCGTCTGCGACGTCACCGTCAAGAACGGCGACCAGGTCGTCGGCACGCTCAAGGAGACCAACCTCCGAGTCGAGCGCAGCCTGGCGTTCAAGGACGGCATGATCAAGAAGTTCGACCAGAAGATGAAGGGCGCCAAGGCCGGCGACACCCGTACCCTCGACGTCGAGCTGTCGTCCAACGCCGCCGGCGGCATGGGCGGCCAGACGGTGCAGGCCACCTTCGAGACCAAGGACGTCAAGACGATCCGCCTGCCGGAGCTGACCCCCGAGTACGTCGAGGAGGAGTTCGGGCTGAAGAACGCCGAGCAGCTCGACGAGATGATCAGGACCGCCCTGGAGCGCAACCTGGAGTCGTCGCAGAGGCGGGCCGCCCGCATGCAGGTGCTCAGTCAGATTGCCGCGGCCTCGACGTGGGAGTTGCCGGCCGACCTGCTAGAGCGTCAGTACCGCCGGGCCAGGGCCAGGCGTATTATGGAGATGAGGGGCGACGGGCTGGCCGACGCCGAGATCGCCAAGCAGCTGCGCCTGATGGAGCAGGACATCCACCAGTCCACGGCGTTGGCGCTGAAGGAGCACTTCGTCCTCCAGAAGATCGCCGAGGTCGAGAAGATCGAGGTGGACGAGAAGGACCTCGACGACGAGATCGAGCGGATCGCCGACCAATCCGGCGAGTCGCCGCGCCGCGTCCGGGCCCGGCTGGAGAAGGAGGACATGGTCGAGGCGCTGATGGCCGAGATGGTCGAGCGCAAGGCTCTGGACCTGATCCTCGACAGTGCCCAGTACGAGGACGTCGCCATCGACGCCGAGGAGGAGGCCCAGGCCGACCTGGCCACGGTGGACGCCCAGGCCGTGCCGGGCGAGATGCGCGACGCCGCCGCCGAGGCCGAGGCCGCCGCTGAGCAGAAGGATGAAGGATGAAGGATGAAGGATGAAATCTGAAGGGGATGAGGGGCAGCTCCGTCTGCTGCCTTTATTCATCCTTCATCCTTCATCCTTCATCCTTCCAAGATGGAGACCCGACATGTCCGAACTGATCGACCCGCTGGCCGGCGTGCTCCGCAACCAGCGCTTCCGCGACTACACGCGCCAGCGCCAGTACGGCACCGGCGATATCCTGCTGGACAACCGCATCATCTTCTTCGGCTGCGCCGGCAGCAGCATCTACGAGCCGGTCATCACCGACCAGACGGCCAACATGGCCATCCAGCAGATGCTGTACCTCCAGTACGAGAACCGCAACCAGGAGATCCACTTCTACATCAACTCGCCCGGCGGCTCGGTCACCGCGACCTTGGCCCTGTACGACACGATGCAGTTCCTCGAGTGCCCCGTCGTGACCTACTGCATGGGCCTGGCGGCGTCCGGGGCCGCCATCCTGCTCGCCTCCGGTGCCAAGGGCAAGCGCTACGCCCTGCCGCACGCCAAGGTGATGATCCACCAGCCCTGGAGCCAGGGGATGTACGGCCAGGCGTCCGACGTGGAGATCGAGATGAAGGAGATCCTCCGCGAGAGGAAGCGGCTCAACGACATCCTCGCCAAGCACACCGGCCAGTCGCTGGCGGCCATCGAGACCGAGACCGAGCGCAACCGCTACTTCACCGCGTCCGAGGCCAAGGAGTTCGGCCTGGTTGATGAGGTGCTGAGCAAGATGGCCCCGCAGGAGAAGAAATAACCTGACAAGGTGACAGGGTGACAAGGTGGCAGGGCGACAGCAGAACCCTTACCCCTGTCACCTTGTTACCCTGCCACCTTGTCACCCTGTCGCCTTGTCTGAATTCAACTGGCCCGCCGACCCGGGACGGCCGATCCAAGAAGACGGAGCCGGGTTGGCCTGGAGGATACCCATGCCATCCGTACCGTTCGTGATCGAACAGCACGGCCGCGAAGAGCGCGTGTTCGACATCTACAGCCGGCTCCTGAAGGACCGGATCGTGTTCATGCTCGGCGAGGTGGACGACGAGAGCGCCAACCTGGTCGTGGCCCAACTGCTGTACCTGAACGCCGAGGACCCCAAGGCTGACATCCACCTGTACATCAACTCGCCCGGCGGGTCGGTCACCGCAGGGATGAGCATCTACGACACGATGAAGTACGTCAACTGCGACGTACAGACGTACTGCATCGGCATCGCCGCCAGCATGGGGGCGACCATCCTGGCCGCGGGCACCAAGGGCAAGCGGAACATCCTTCCGCACGGCGAGGTGATGATCCACCAGGTGCTGGGCGGCTTCCGCGGCCAGGCGACCGACATCAAGATCCGCACCGAGCACCTGCTCCGCACCAAGCGGATCATGAACGAGATCCTGGCGGCGGCGACCGGCCAGCCGCTGGAGCGGCTCGAGAAGGACACCGACCGCGACAACTTCCTGACCGCCCGCGAGGCCAAGGAGTACGGCCTGGTGGACAACATCCTCGACAGGATGCCCGCGAGGTAGCGCCGGCCGAGACGGCGGCGCGGGCGGCGGGGAACGCACCAAGGAATCCGCAACCATGCGCTGGCCGTTGGCGTTGGCGATGGCCCTCGCCCTGACGGGCGGGCTGGCCGGCTGTCGTAACCGCGAGTGCCGCGACGTCGTCGAGCGGGAGCTGCGCGCCCGCGAGGACGACGTCCGCCAGCTCAAGGGCGAACTCGACCGCGCCGAGTTCTACAACCAGTCGCTGTCCCGCGAGCTGGCCGCGTCCCGCGGGGAGCCGGGGCCGAACGGCCACGTCGAGAAGCCGTCCGAGCCGTACCCCGTGCGGTCGATACGCCTGGGCCGCGGTACGGGAGGGCGCGCCGCCGAGTGCGGCGGGGACGACGCGCTGACCGTCCAGGTCGAGCCGATCGACTGTGAGGGCCAGACGATCAAGGCGCCCGGCTGCCTGACCATCGAGGTGCTCGAGGTCTCCAAGGAGGGCCTAAAGCGCACGCTGTCGAGTTGGGACATACCCAAGGACAAGCTCCGGTACAAGTGGCAGAGCGGCCTGTTCAACACGGGTTATGTGGTCACGTTCCCCTGGCAGGCCGCGCCCTGCACGGAGAAGTTGCGTGTCGTGGCCCGATTTATCCTGTTGGACGGGCGGTCGTTCGAGGCCGACAAGGACATCACGGTGCGCCTGATGCCGGAACACCAGCGCAGGCCCCAAGGCGCGTTGCCGCCCCCGAGCCCGGCCCCTGCCACCACGCTGCCGGGGCCGACCGAGGTCGTGCCGGCCCCATCGGAGGATATTCCTCCACCACCGACCCCGCCGCCGGGCGTCACGCCGATCCCGACGACCCCTCCCAAGGCCACCCCAACCTCCACGGAGGAGGGACCGAGGTTGACCAACGGCCGGTCGGAACCCCGGCCGAGAGTGCAGTTGCTTCGCCCGGTGCCGATGCCTACAGATGACTAGCGTCGCCCGGACCGATTCTGCGAGGCATCGCTAACCGGGGTCCGCCGATGCTGAACGACGCCATCCAGACCTACCTCGACCTCCTGACCGACGACCTCGCGGCCGCGTCGCAGGATCGCCTCGATGCGCAGCAGCGCCGGCGGGGACTGGGATTCGGCAATCGGCCCCTGTGCACCGTCCTGCGGCCGCGCTTTCTCACCGTCGATCAGTACCAATTCCTCCGAGGCCGGGTCCGCCTGTTGATGGAGGCATTCCGGGTGGTCCAGGACCGCGCGGTGGCCGACCCCAGGTTCCGCGGCCGGTTCCGGCTGACGCCGGAGGAGGACGAGCTGTTTCGGCTCGACCCGGGCTTTCGCTGGCCGATGCCGACCTCGCGGCTGGATGCGTTTTTCGTGCCCGGAGGGGCCGGAAGGCGTGACGTGTTACGCTTCACCGAGTTCAACGCCGAGACGCCCGCCGCCCCCGCCTACACCGACGAACTGGCCGACGTCTTCCTGACGCTACCGGTCATGTCGGGGTTTCTCCGCAAATACTGCGCGGTCGTTCCGCCGGCCCGTCCCGGCGTGTACCGTGCCCTAGTTGAGTCCTTCGGCGAGTGGCGAGGAACCCGCGAGCTTCCCCGGGTCGCCATCCTCGACTGGAAGGAGGTGCCGACGTATTCGGAATTTGTCCTCTTCCAGGACTACTTCCGCCGCCAAGGCCTGGAACGTCATCGCCGACCCCCGTGATGTCGAGTACCGCGGCGGCAAACTGTATGCCGGCGACCTCCACGCCACCCTGATCTACAAGCGGGTGCTGATCTCCGAACTGATCGAGCCGCGGCGGCCTCGACCACCCCGTCATCCGGGCCGTCCGCGACCAGGCGGTGTGCCTGGTCAACCCGTTCCGCTGCAAGCGGCGCTGTACAAGAAGGCGAGCCTCGCCGTGCTGTCCGAAGAGACCAATGGGGAGTTGCTTTACCCCGGAACAACAAGCGCGATCCAGGACCACATCCTGGACGCGGGTCGTGGAGGAGCGATCGACGACCTTCGACGGGAGGCCGATCGATCTGGTCCCGTTTATCCTGCGCAACAAGGACCGGCTCGTTCTCAAGCCGAACGACGACTACGGCGGCAAGGGCATTGTTCTGGGTTGGACCGTTGATGAGTCGGGTTGGGGTGAGGCGGTCCAGGGCGCACTCCAGACCCCTTACGTCGTGCAGGATCGCATCGACCTGCCGGAGGAACTGTTCCCGGCGCTGGTCGATGGGAAGCTTCATGTCGGGAACCGGATGTTGGACACGGCACCGTACGTCGTCCAGGGCGACTACGTGGATGGCTGCCTGACCCGCATCGCCACCGACCCGTTGCTGAATGTCACCGCAGGGGGTGGCTCGACGGTGCCGACGTTCGTGATCGAACCCAGGTGAGGGCACTGGGCCTTCTACGACCTGCCCGTACCTTTGGAAATCCGGGAGACCGACTTCCACGTAAGAATGTCGTGGAACGGGGAGCAAGCCCCCGTGAGTGGACAAGGTCAAAACTCGATCGCCTCCGCCGCGTCGGCGGGCAGGACGAACACCTTGCCGTCGCCCATTCGACCGGTCCGCGCCGCCCTGTTCACCGCCGCGACGACGGCCTCGACGCGCTCGGCCGCCACGAAGGCGATGATTTCGACCTTCGGAAGGAAAGCCATGCTGTACTCGCTACCGAGGTAGCGCCCGAGGTAGCCCTTCTGCCGACTGTAGCCCTTCGCCTCTCGGACGTCGCACGAATCGACGCCCAGTTCGGCGAGCGTCTTCAGCACGGCCTCGGCGCGGAACGGCTTAACCACGATCGTGAGCTGGCGCATCGTCCCCCTCCCGGCTCAACCGCTTCCCACTATATTCCCACCCCCCTCCGTCGGCAACCGCCTTGACCGACGCGGGTGGTTGCGGGTATCACCTCGTTCGCCATGCCCTCCGTCCTGAACAACTTGGCCCGGCGGTGGCCTCTGGTGGCGGTATTCCCGGTGGCGCTGGTTGTCCTTGCGCCGTCGCTGGAGACTGGCTGGGTCGGCGACGACGCCATGAACTCGACCCTGCCTGGCTACTGGCGCGTCCTCGAGGTCGATCCGGCCACCGAAACGCTGGCGCAGATCCGGGCTTGGTGGGACGTCGGCCGGTTCAACCCGCTGATGCACGTTTGGAAGAACGCCTGGTTCTGGTGCGTCCGCGACCTGGCCTTACATAAGTCCCTCATCCTCGCCCTGGTCGGGCTCGACCTCTGGTTGCTCTACCGGCTGTCGCGAGCGTTGGGCCTGGGGCGTGAGGCGGCGGCCCTGGGGGCGTTGCTCGCCGGCCTCCTCATTCAGTTCCGCGAGTACCACGACCCGGTCCTGGCGTTCAACGGCATGATGCAGTTCGTCGCCGCCCTCGTCCTCGGGTCGCTGCTTTGTCTGTGCCGCTACCGCCAGACGGGTCGGGCGCGCTGGCTGGTCGCCAGCCTCGCCTTGCACCTCGCAGGCTGTCTGACCTATGAGTGCTGTCTGGCGCTGTGCGTGGCCCACGCCGCCTGGCTGCCGTGGCGCCGGGCGGTGCCGTTCGTCGCCGCGGCCTTGCTGGTCCTGGCCGTGAACCTCACGGTGCGGGCTACCGGGGACACGCCGGCCGACAGTCCCTACCGCATGGTGCTGCGCGGTTCGCTCGTCTGGAAGACGTTCACACGGCAGTGTGTCGCGGCCCTGCCGCTGTCCTACGGCGCGTTCGACCCCTACCGCTGCTTCGCGGGCGGCTTCGCGCGGGAGGCGGTTCGGCACCTCTGGATCGGACTGCTGGTCTTCCCTGTCGCCTGTTGGCTTGCGCTCCGGCTAGTCAGCCGGCACGCTCCGATTCCCCTCGCCCTGCTAGGCACGGGGTTCTTCCTGCTCCCGGCGGCCCCAATCGCCGTGTGTCACCGCTACCAGTGGGAGCTGGCCGCGGGGCTCGGCCACCTTCCGGTGTACCTGCAACTCCTTGGAGTAGCCATCCTCCTCCTCGCGGGCTTGTTGGAGGCCAACAGACGGCTACCCGAACGGGGACCGGCGCGGCTGGCCCTGGCGGCGATCGCGGGCTTGGCCTGCGGGGCCATCGCCGTCGGACACCGCGCCTCGAACGAGGTTGTCGTGGCCGCGCTGCGCCCCAACTACCAACTCCGGTCCCAACTGGAGGAGCAGCTACACGCCGGGCTGCTAGACCCGGTCCCGTCGGGGAGCGTCCTGGTGACCGAGGGACGCCCCTGGGAGGCGGGCCTGCATGGCCCTGCCTTCTACTTGATGCACACGGGTAAGCGGTTGGACGTCCGGTGCAGGGTCGAGGCCGGCGGGGCAGCGTCCTCCTGGCGTCTGGCCTGGCGCGGAGACAGGTGGAGGCTCGATTTCAGAGGCGAAAGCGGCGGCGATCCGCGATAATACGGCGAGTGATGTCACCCCCCTCATCGAGCGGACTCGCCGTGACCGACCCGCGCCTGTTGATCCTGGAAACCTCCGGCCGCCGCGGCGCCGTTGCCGTCGCCCGGGGCGAGAAGCTGATCGGCGCCCGCACCCTCGACGAGGGCCAGCGGAACGCCCGGGACCTCGCGCCGACCGTCGCCGAGCTGCTGCGGGCCCAGGGCTGGGCTGTGAAGCAACTCGACGCCGTCGTCGTTACCCGCGGGCCGGGCAGCTACACCGGCCTGCGCGTCGGCATCATGACGGCCAAGGCGCTGGCCTACGCCACCGGCTGCGCCGTGCTCGGCATTGACACCTTCGCCGCGGTAGCCCCGCAATCCCCGCCGGAATGCCCACGCGTGGACGTGATCGGCGACGCACAAAAGGAGGACGTCTACGTCCAGCCGTTCGCCCGCCGGGAGACCTGGCAGCCGTCCGGCGAGTTGCGGGTCGAGCCGTTCGCGCTCTGGCTGGAGCGGCGCAATTCCGAGGCGTGGGTGAGTGGGCCCGGGTTGGTAAAGTGGGAGGCGCGGCTGCCACCCGACGTTCCCCGCGCCCCGGTGGGGTCGCGCGACCCTGGGGTCGAGAGCCTGCTGGCCCTCGGCCTGGCGCGCTACCGCGCCGAGGAGCGCGACGACCTGTTCGCCCTGGAGCCGTTGTACCTGCGGCCCAGCGCCGCCGAGCGACAGTGGCGGGGCCGAACCCCGTGAGCCAGGCCTGCCCGGAGGGCCAGCGGGGCATCGCCCCTTGCAGGGCCACCTCGCTGCTGGCTCCTTCCAGGCGCCGGCGTAGAATCAGGGTGTCGCCGCACCCGAGGTCTCATCGATGATCCGCCTGCCCGCCGTCTTGCTTGTCGCACTGGCCGTCGGGCCGGCCAGCGCCGCCGGCCCGCTGGAGTTCCACCTGACCTTCGATGCCAAGGCCCGGCCGACGCCGTTCACCGGCCGCGTCTATGTGACCCTCGGGTCGGCCGAGGCGACGGCGTTGCGCGGCTGGCCGAACTGGTTCAGCCCCCAGCCGGGCTTCGCCCGGGACGTGGTCAACTGGAAGCCGGGCGAGAAGCTGATCTTTGATAAGGGCGCCCTGGGTTATCCGGTATCGCTCGACAGGGTGAAGAAGGGGACGTGGACGGTGCAGGCGGTGATGGACGCCCACCCCAACCACATCAACTTCACCACCGCGCCTGGCAACGTCTGGGGGGCGGCGCGGCTCGAACTCGACCCGGCGACGACCGGGCCCGTGGCGCTGCGCCTGGACAGGGTGTTTCAGGAGCCGGCGTTCCAGGAGACGGACCGCGTCAAGCTCGTTGACGTCGAGAGCCGGCTCCTGAGCGACTTCCACAAGCGGCCGACCAGGATGCGTGCCGCCGTCATCCTGCCGGAAAGCTACGCCAAGGCGCCGGCCCGCCGCTACCCGGTGGTGTATGAGATCCCGGGGTTCAGCGGCACCCACCGGAGCGCCCTGGGCAGGGACGCCGGCGTCACCAATCGCGGCGGTGTCGAGGTGCTGCACGTCGTCCTCGACCCGAGCTGCCACC
>JAXMAW010000058.1:0-41829 GCA_046350195.1 Gemmataceae bacterium | reverse complement strand
ACGGCCTCCGCTACGAGTACGGCATCTTCCGCCAGGAGATCGAGCGGGGCTGGCAGGTCGAGCGGCCCGACAACTGGCTGCGGCGGCCCGACCCGTGGGAGGTCGCCCGCCCCGAGGGGACGATCCCGGTCAAGCTCGGCAGCGGCATCGAGTTCAAGTCCGGCCAGGTCCACCTGATGCACGGCGAGACGACGCTGTTCGGCCTGCCCTACGACCGGCCGATCGTCGGCTACGGCGGCCACTGCATCAACACGCTGAGGCTGTGGGGGGCGGCCTCGCCGGACTACTTCAACTTCGGCGAGTTCAACACCGGCGACTTCTTCGCCGCTGTCTCCGACAAGGTCCTCGCCGAGACGCTCACCCGCGTCCTCTACCCCGACGACTCGACCGCCAGCGGCCGGTCCTTGCGGTTCGTCCAGGAGTACTTCCTCGTCGCCTGCTCCCTGGGCGACATCATCAACCGCTTCCGCCGCTCCAACGACGACTGGTCGCTGCTGCCGGACAAGGTCGCCATCCAGCTCAACGACACCCACCCGTCGATGGCCGTCGCCGAGCTGATGGTCATCCTGCTCGACCAGGTCGGCCTGGGCTGGGACGAGGCGTGGGGCCTGACGACGCGGACCCTGGCGTACACCAACCACACCCTCCTGCCCGAGGCCCTGGAGAAGTGGCCAGTCGAGATGTTCGAGCGGCTCCTGCCCAGGCACCTGGAGGTCATCTACGAGGTCAACCGCCGGTTCCTCGACGCGGTGCAGCAGAAGTACCCAAGCGACGAGGAGCGCGTCGCCCGCATGAGCCTGATCGAGGAGGGGCCGACCCGGAAGGTGCGCATGGCCAACCTGGCCATCGTCGGCTCGCACTCGACCAACGGCGTCGCGGCCATCCACACCGAGCTGCTCAAGACGACGGTGGTGAAGGACTTCGCCGAGATGTTCCCCGAGCGGTTCAACAACAAGACCAACGGCGTGACGCCGCGCCGCTGGCTGCTGATGGCCAACCCGCACCTGTCGACGCTCATCACCGCCGCGATCGGCGACGGGTGGGTCACCGACCTGGACCAGCTGGAGAGGCTGAAGCCGCTGGCCGACGACGCCGCCTTCCGCAAGAAGTTCCGCCAGGCGAAGCGGGCCGCCAAGGCCGCCTTCGCCCACTCGCTGAAGCACGCCACCGGCATGATCCTCGACCCGGACTCGATCTTCGACTGCCAGATCAAGCGGATCCACGAGTACAAGCGGCAGCTCTTGAACGCGCTACACATCATCGTCCACTACAACCGGCTGCGGAAGGACCCCAACCTGGACGTGCCGCCCCGGACGTTCCTGTTCGCCGGCAAGGCCGCCCCCGCCTACGCGCTGGCGAAGCTGATCATCAAGCTGATCAACAACCTCGCCGCGACGATCGACGCCGACCCGGCGTTGGAGGGGAAGCTGAAGGTGTACTTCCTCCCCAACTACTCGGTGACCGTGGCCGAGCGGCTGATCCCGGCGGCGGAGGTGTCGGAGCAGATCTCGACGGCCGGCTACGAGGCGTCGGGGACGAGCAACATGAAGTTCATGATGAACGGGGCGCTGACCGTCGGCACCCGCGACGGCGCCACCATCGAGATGGCGCAGTCGGCCGGCGAGGAAAACTTCTTCCTGTTCGGCCTGACCGCCGAGCAGGTGGCGCAGGGCCGCGGCTGGTACAATCCGTGGTGGCACTTCAACAACGAGCCGGAGACGCGGGCGGCCCTGGACTTGATCTTCCAGGACCACTTCAGCCCCGACGAGAAGGGGATCTTCGCCCCGCTCCGCGACGTGCTGCTGACCAAGGGCGACTACTACATGCACCTGGCCGACCTGTCGGCGTACGTGAAGACGCAGGAGGCGGTGGGGAAGTTGTACGCCGACCCGGAGGCGTGGACGCGCAAGGCGATCCTGAACGTCGCCAGCTCGGGGCCGTTCTCCAGCGACCGGACGATCAAGCAGTACGCCGCCGAGATCTGGGGTACCCGGCCGGTACCGGTGGGGTGAGCGGAGTCTGAGGACGCCACCAAGGAGACCTTCGCGCATGACGCCGCTGGTGCTGGTCAACGCCGTCGGCCTGACGTCGCGCCTGCTGCCGCTCGCACCGCGCCTGAGCGGCCTGGCCCGCGCCGGCTGGGCGCGGCCGCTGACCGAGGTCGCGCCCGCCGTCACCTGCACCGCCCAGGCGACGCTGCTCACCGGCGCCTCGCCGGAGCGGCACGGCGTCGTCGCCAACGGCTGGCTGTTCCGCGACACCGCCGAGGTGCGCTTCTGGCAGCAGTCCAACCGCCTCGTCCAGGCCGAGCCGCTCTACGTCACGGCGAAGCGGCGCGACCCGTCGTTCACCTGCGCCAAGCTGTTCTGGTGGTTCAACCAGGGCGCCGACGTCGCCTTCAGCGTCACCCCGAAGCCGTACTACGGCGCCGACGGCAACAAGGCGTTCGGCGTCACCGGCACGCCGGAGGGGCTGTCCGACGAGCTGGAGCGCGAGCTGGGGCCGTTCCCGTTCCCGACGTTCTGGGGGCCGATGGCAGGGAAAGGCTGCACCGCCTGGATCGCCCGCTGCGCCGCCAGCGTCCTGCGGGGGCACAGACCAAGCCTCACCCTGGTCTACCTGCCGCACCTGGACTACGACCCGCAGCGGTACGGCCCGGCAGGCTGCGACATGCCGAAACTGGTGCGGGAACTCGATGACGCCTGCGAGCCGCTGCTCGACGCCGCGAAGGCCGCCGGGGCGCGCGTCTGGGTCGTGAGTGAGTACGGGCACTGCGACGTCAGCCGGCCGGTTTACGTCAACCGCGCCCTGCGGCAGGCGGGCCTGCTCCAGGTCCGCGACGGGCCGTTCGGCGAGGCCCTCGAGACGTTCACCAGCCGCGCCTTGGCCGTCTGCGACCACCAGTTGGCTCACGTTTACGTGCGCGACCCTGCCGACGTGGAGAGGGTGCGTGAGCTGCTCGGCGGTCTGCCAGGCGTGGCCCGCGCTCTCGTCGGCGAGGAGCGAGCGGAGGTCGGGCTACGGCATGAGCGGGCCGGCGAGGTCGTGCTGCTCAGCGAGCGGGACGCCTGGTTCGCCTACCCGTTCTGGCTCGACGACCGCCGCGCCCCGGACTACGCCCCCACCGTGGACATCCACCGCAAGCCGGGGTTCGACCCGTGCGAGCTGTTTTTCGACCCGAAGCTGTGGTTCCCCAGGCTCCGCGCCGCCAGGCGGCTGGCGCAGAAGAAGCTCGGCTTCCGCACCCTGTTCGACGTCGTTCCCCTCGACGCCTCTCTCGTGAAAGGCAGCCACGGCCTGCCGGCGGCCGACCCGCTCGACCGGCCGCTGCTGGTCAGGGACGGGCCGGCCCCGCCGACCGGCGACATACCCATGACCGCGGTGCGCGATTTGGTGCTGAGCGCAATGGCCTTACGGTGAGGATGCACGGCAGGGGGATTGTGGTGGTGAGCCGCCGGGTTTATCCCGGCGGTGAGGGGCGCCGCCCCGCCGGGATAAACCCGGCGGCTCACCTCACCTCCTTATCCCACCTGGAACCGTCCTCTAGCTCGCGACCGCCTCCTCGCGGGCCGCCTCCCGGGCGACGGGACGCAGCGCCGTTAGCTGTGCCCGCGCGTCGGCGAACGACCGGGCGACGCCGTCGGCCCCCGCCTCCAGGAGGCGCTGCCGCTGCGCCGCCGACAGCCGGCCGCCCCACCAGCCAACGAGAACCTTCGCTCGCGGGCACTCCTTCCGCAGTCGCTTCACCAGCAGCCGAGTCTGCCGAAGGCTGTCGCGCATCACCGTGCCCAGGACGATCAACCCCGGAGCGACCTCGTGGGAGGGATCGACCAGCTCGGCGGTCAGCGCCGTCGCCGGCGAGACCTCGAACCCGGTGTGGCGCGGCAGCAGGCGGGCGAACAGCTCCAGCGCCAGCTCGTTCGCCTCCTCGCCGGCCGGGAAGCCGACCACCCGGCACGCCTCCTCGTCGGCCGTGGCCGGCTCCACCGGCGTCGTGGGGAGCAACTCCCGCACCTGCCGGTAGACCTCGGCCTCCTCCTCGGGCTTGATCTGCCCCCCGTCGCGGTGCCGCTTCGCCAACCGCAGGGCCGGCAGCAGCAGGTCCGCGTACACGTCCTCGCTACCCGCCTCGGCGCGGTGGGCCTCCAGCAGTTGCTCGGCCTCCTCGGTGTCCTTCGCCAGCAGCCTCTGGTAAAGCGACTGGGCCGGTGGCAACGCGGGCTCGTCGCCCAGCAGCCGGGCCAGGAACCGCAGTTGCGGAACGTGCCGCGACATCACCACCAGGCAGGCGGTCAACGGCGTCGCCAGGATCATGCCGGCCACGCCCCACAGCCAACCCCAGAATGCCAACGCCACCAGAAGGGCCACTTCCGACACGCCGATGCTCCGGCCGAACGCGATCGGCTCGACCATCTGGGCGAACGTCAGCTCCAGCGCCGCCGTCAGCGCCACGACGGCGCCGAGGTGCCACCAGCCCGGCAACAGGGCGATGCTCAGCAGCGCGGGGCCGGCGCCGGCGACCCACGACCCGATGAACGGGATGTAGCGCATCAGCCCGCCGAGGAAGCCGCCCAGCACCGGGTACGGCACGCCGATCAAGAACAGCCCCAGCCCGTAGAGCACCCCGAACGCCAGGTTCACCGCCAGCTGCATCAGCAGGAACGAGCTGATCCGTCGGCCGGCGTCGTCCAGCGCCTGGGTGCGCGGCAGCCTCCGGGTGCCCTGCAAAGGCGGATCAGCCGGTCGCGCATCTCCTCCCGCCGGAGGAGCATGAAGAACGTCAGCACCAGCACGAGGCCGCCGGCCAGCAGCGAGTCGGCCAGCGGGCCGATCGTCGAGTGGGCGAACGCCATCCGCGACGGCACGATTTCGACGGGGGTGGGCTTCTCGCCCTCCTCCTCGCGCGCCTCGGCGAGCCGCTCTCGCACCTCGCTCAGGGTCGTGGCGACCCCAGACAGCCACGACTCGCTGGCGCTGTCGCGCAACGCCTCGACCTTGGCGACGATCGACTCGCGGTGGCGCGGCAGGTCGCTCATCAGGCCCCGCAGCTGGGCCGTGACGAGCAGTCCCGCGCCGGCGAGCAGCAGGAGGGTCAGCAGCACCACCGCCGCCGCCGCCGGCAGCCTCTTCAGCCCGCGCCGCTCGATCGCCAGCATCAGGGGCGAGAGAAGAAACGCCAGCAACACGGCCAGCACCAAGGGGATGAGAACCGACCGCGCGAAGTACAGGGCCGCGACGACCACGACGAGGCAGGCGAGGGCGTACAGGTTTCGCAGCGGCCGCGAGGATGTTCCGGGCATGGAGGCGCCTCCGGGTTGGCTTGGCAAAGGGGCCACAAGACGGCCCCCCGGGCGTAACTGCACGCCGCGTACCATTCTCCGCCCGCCCCGCCGTTGCCCGCGAGTAGGAACCGGCGGCGCACCCCGGTGAGCACCCCCAGGCGCAGGCGCGCTCCGCCGCCTGCCCAGAACCCGCCACCAGATTCGCCCCGTGTCGATACGAACCGGTCGCCGGCACCGGCTTTGCTGAATCCCCTCCACGCCCCACGTTGCCCCTCCGGAGGTCAACCGATGTCCACACTCCTCCAACACCCCCCGGCCTCGTCCCCGACGAACTCGATGGCGAGCCGGAACCCGCTCTGGACCGAGAGGGCCGCCCTGGTGGTCCAGGGGGGGTACTTCCTGATGACCGGGCTGTGGCCGCTTTTCGCCATCGACTCGTTCCAGGCGGTCACCGGGCCGAAGACAGACCTCTGGCTCGTCCGCACCGTCGGCGTACTCATCGCGGTAATTGGCGGGGTGCTGCTGATGGCCGTGCGGAACGATCGCCCCCCTCTGGAGGTGTTCATCCTCGCGGTCGGCGCGGCGGTCGGCCTGGCGATGGTCGATCTCGTCATCGTGCTCACGCGGACGGCGCCGCCGATCTACCTGCTCGACGCCGCCATCGAGGGTGGCCTGCTCCTCTGGTGGGTGGGACTGCGGAAGCCGGCGTCGCCAGGCGTGGTGCAGTTCCCGTCCGCCGACATTCACCGGCGCGCCTGAGGGTTGCCCCCCACCCGCCCGGGGGCGCGTAACTCCCCTCGCTCGCCGCCGCCGCTCGCGGTACAGTGGAAGGTGCGCGATCAGGGCCGCGCAGGGAACCGCGAGGGCGTAGGGCATGTCGGCCCGCTTGCAGGTGCGCGTCTACGAAAACCGTCAGCCCGTCGGCGCGGACGAGTTCGACGGCCCCGTCGAGGTCGGCCGGCAGCGCGACCGCGACGAGGTGCTGTTTGCCCGCAAGCGCGAGGCGGTCGGCTGGCGCTGGGTCGTGGCCCGCCGCGACGAGACGATGATCGGCCGCAACCAGATGCGCCTGGAGCCGCTGGCCGGCGGCCGGGTCCGCGTCATCAACGGGTCCGACCGCCAGCCGATCCGCTTCCTCGACGGCACCGACCTGGCCGTCGGCGCCGCCACCGACCTGCCGCTGCCCGTCGTCGTCATCCTCAGCCAGAGCAAGACGCTGCGGGTCGAGGCGTCCAAGGCCACCGAGCAGCAGGTCGAGACGCACAGCCTGGAAAACTTCACCCTGCCGCCGCGGACCCCAGGGCCCAGCGGCACCGCCCCGAGGCTGCCCAGCCTGGTCACCGCCGGCGGGGCCCTGCGGGCGGAAGACGTGGTCGCCTGGCTGAACTCGGCCATGGACGTGTTGCAGGCCGCCGCCAGCGCGGGGGACTTCTTCGACAAGGCCACCCGGGCCGTGGTCGAGACGGTCTCCCTCGACGCCGCGCGCGTCCTGCTGTGCGAAGCCGGCACGTGGAGGCCCGCCGCCGCCCAGACCAACCTCGGCCTCGACGCCACGGCGCTTCTTCCCCCCAGCCGCTCCATCCTCGACAAGGTCCGCCGCGAGAGGCGCACCGCCTGGGAGCTGCCGTCGGTGGCCGGGCGGGTCGAGGAGAGCCTGTCCGGCATGGACGTCGTCGTCGCCGCCCCGATCCTCGACCGGGCCGGCGAGGTGATCGGCGCCCTGTACGGCGAGCGCCGCCAGAAGGCCCGGCACGGGCCGGCGTTCACCCAACTTGAGGCGCAACTGGTCGAGCTGCTGGCGCGCGGCGTCGCGGCGGGGCTGGCCCGACTCCAGGAGGAGCGCAAGACGCTCCAGATGGAGCAGTTCTTCACCCAGGACCTCGCCCGCAAGTTGGTCGCCAACCCGGCCCTGCTCGACGGCCAGGACCGCGAGGTGACCGTGCTGTTCGCCGACATCCGCGGCTTCAGCCGCATCAGCGAGGCGCTCGGCGCCGCCCAGACTATCCGCTGGTGCCGCGACGTCCTCGACGTGCTGTCGGCCAGCGTCCACGACGAGGGCGGCGTCGTGGTCGATTACGTCGGCGACGGGCTGATGGCGATGTGGGGGGCGCCCGACGACCAGCCCGACCACGCCGCCCGCGCCTGCCGGGCGGCCCTCGACATCCTCGCCAGCCTGCCGGACCTCGACGAGAAGTGGCGTGGCCACATCCAGGAGCCACTCGGCGTTGGCATCGGCATCAACTCCGGACCGGCTCAGGTGGGAAACGTCGGCTCGCGGTTCAAGTTCAAGTACGGCGCGCTGGGCAACACGGTGAACCTCGCCAGCCGCGTCCAGGGGGCGACGAAGTTCTTCAAGAGCAAGGTGCTGCTCACCGGGCCGACGCGCGACCGGCTCGACGGGGCGTTCCTGACGCGGCGGCTGGGCCAGGTGAGGGTGGTCGGCATCGCCCAGGAGGTGGAGCTGCACGAGCTGTTCGCCAGAGACTGCCCCTTCGCCGCCGAGGCCCGCCAGGAGTACGAGGCGGCGCTGGATCTGTTCCACGCGGAGCGGTTCAGCGAGGCGGCGCGCCAGCTGGGAAACTGGCGGGGCAGGTGCCCTCAGGACGACGCGGTTCTGGCCCTGATGCTCCGGTCGGTCGAGGCGCTGGTCAAGGGCAAGTCGCCCGCCCACCCGGTCTGGGAGCTGACGGAGAAGTAGGGTCGTCGATGCGGAACATGCTCCAAGCCGTGATCGTCGCGCCGGACCGCTTCGAGGTGCGCTCTGTGCGGCGGCCCCTGATCGGCGACGGCGAGATGCTGCTGCGCACGCTGGCCTGCGGCATCTGCTCCGGCGATCTGATGCCGTGGTACCTGGCGAAGAAGGTTGGCACCGTGCTGGGGCACGAGCCGGTCGGCAGGGCGGTCGAGGTCGGCCACACCGTCACGCACATCAAGCCCGGCGACCTGGTCTTCGCGCACCACCATGCCCCGTGTTTGCGTTGCACGGAGTGCGAGCGCGGGGCACACGTTCACTGCGCGACTTGGAAGCGGACGGCGCTCGACCCCGGCGGCATGGCGGAGTACATCCGCTTGCCGGCCGAGATCGTCAAGGCCGACGCCTTCGCGGTGAACGACCTGCACCCGGAACTAGCATTGTTCATCGAGCCGCTCGGCTGCTGCATCAAGGCGTTCCGAAGAGTCGGCGGCCGCATCGCGGTACGGAACAGCCGCGTTGCCGTCGTAGGCTGCGGGATCATGGGGCTGCTCAACATCCAGACGGCACGGGCGTTGGAGGCGCGCGAGGTGATCGGTGTCGAGCCAGACCCGCACCGCCGGGAGCTGGCCGCGAGGTGCGGTGCGGTGCCGATGACCCCGGAGGAAGCTAGCGGGACGTTGCGCCGTGCGGCAGACATTGTGGTGATCGGGCCGGGGTCCCCCGACGTGATCCGGCAGTCCCTCGGCCACGTCAGGGACGCCGGGGTGGCCTGCCTGTTTACGCCGACCGCTTCGGGCGTCACCACCGCGGTGGACCTCGGCGACCTCTACTTCCGAGACGTCAGCCTTGTCCCGTCCTACTCGTGTGGCCCCTGGGAGACCCGCTTCGCCTACCAGGCGTTGCGCTCGGGCCGGATCGACCCGCAACCGCTCATTACACACCGCTTCCCGCTTACCGACGTGCAGCGCGCCTTCGACACCGCCAAGGCCGGGGGCGCGACGGTCAAGGTCATCGTGACGTTCCCCGAGGAGCCCGACCGATGAGCAGCTGTGAACTGCCCCTTCCCGGACAACCAATCTCCGCTTCTCCCCGGGTCAGCGCGAAGGGCTCGCGCCTGCACCGCTTCCGCGCGGCGCGGTCCCCCGGCGAGCCTCACCTGTGGGACGGGGTGCCGGTCCAGGATTACAAGCCGGTCGCCGACCACCATTGCGGCGTGTTGCGCTCCGTCCTGATCGGCGAGGCCGGCGAGCGGACGCGGTTCCACGTGCGCTACTTCGAGATCGCGCCGGGTGGGTACTCCACGCTGGAGCACCACCGGCACGAGCACGTCGTCATCGTGTTGCGAGGCGGTGGCGAGGTGAGGTTAGGGGAGACGTGGCACGCGGTCGGCTTCGGCGACACGGTCTACGTCGCCCCCGACGAGGTACACCGCCTCCGCAACCGCGGCGAGGAGCCGTTCGGGTTCCTGTGCATGGTCGATGCGGAGCGCGACAGGCCAGTCGCCGTTTCCCAGGCCCGACCGTGAGGGAGGGCGTGAAGCGCCCTCCCTCACGGTCGGGCCTGGGAACGCGGATCACGCCAGCTTGCTGGAGATGTTGACGTACGTGTGAACGTGCGGCAGCACCCGGTAGTTCCACACGAACCACGGCCCCTCCAGGCGCCAGAAGTGCCACGGCTCCTTCTCGTCCGTCAGGTCCTCCGGGTAGAACGCCAGCTTGATCTGCTCCATGCCGCCGTTCCTCTTGACAACCGCCATCACCTCGTCCACGTCCTCCTGACGGTACGGCGACAGCACCGTCCGCATCACCTCCTCCGCCAGCGCCCGCTGGTCCTTCGACAGGTCCTCGTACGGCAGGCCCGGCCGGTCGGACGCCTTCGCCTTGAACTTCACGGACGGGTCCATCTCCCCGGGGTTGCCGGGCTTCACCGTCGCCTGGACCCGCTGCCTCTCGTCCAGCGCCTTGTACAGCTTCTGCACGCTCCGCGTCTGGTAGTTGAAGCAGTTGCCGCGGCTGTAGCCGTGCGGCGTGTGGCCGTAGTAGACCGGCCCGCCGAAGGCGGCCCCCTCCTCGCTGTCGCCGTCGCAGCGGAGCGTCAGGTGGTGGCCGGAGAAGACGAAGGCGAACTTCTGGCCCGGCGTCGGGTCGCCGAAGATCAGCGCCCCGCAGTTGCCGAACGACTTCGAGGCGTCCCACGTCCCCAGGCGGCTGATCTGCCGGTAGCCCTCGTCGCCGGAGCACATCGACTTGACGATCCGCTCGACCAGCTCCTGCTGCGGCCTGGTGTAGGAGTCCTGAATGGTGATCTTGTCGATCGCCTGGTTGAACATGCCCAGCCGCGTCGGCCGCGTCTCCTTCGCGGCGCGGTGGTCGTAGGGCTTGACGACGCGGCCCTTCTGCGCCTCCGATAGCGAGGCGTGTAGCTCGCGGATGAGGTCTTCGGCCGGGCGCGGCTTGCGCACGGCGGGGGCGGCCGCGCGGGCGGTCGCGCCGGTGAGGGCGTAGGCGAGGGCGCCGCCGGCGGCGAGGAGGAAGTCGCGGCGGGCGATCGGCTCGGGGAAGTCGAACGCCTCGTCGCATTCCGGGCAGTGCGGACTGGCGAATTCCGACATGGAAGCGTCTCCTTGGGACCAACTCCGGGCGACGGCCTGCCGGCCATGATGACGCGCCAGGCCGCGCTCCGCAAGGAGATTGTTCCTACCGGCAAACTTGACCCGCGCCGGCCGCGCCGCTACGATTCTGACGAGGCGAGGGCGAGCCGTTAACACGGACCCACCAGGCCCTCCCGTTCCCGCCTACCGAGCCGTCCCGCGACGCCCGCCGTACCCTCCGGGGAGTGACCCAGAATGACCACGCCACACCGCCCGCGCGGTCCGCGCGCCGTCGCCCTGCTCGCGTTGCTCGTCGGGCTGACGCCCGCCGCCCAGGCCCAGCGCAACCCGTCCGGGTTGCCCAGCCCGCGCGTCTACCAGGTCGCTCCCGCCGGGGCCAAGGCGGGATCCACCGTCGAGGTCACCCTCTTCGGTCGGCACCTCGACGAGCCCCAGCGGCTGGCCTTCAGCCACCCCGGCATCAAGGCCGAGCCGGTCCCGACCCCGCCGGCCGAGATCGACCCCAAGACGAAGCAGCCGCGCCCCCGCAAGGGCGTCGCGCCGTCCACGGCCGACGTCGCCAAGTTCAAGGTCACCGTCCCCGCGGGCGTGCCGCTTGGGGTTCACGACGTCCGGCTCGTCGGCCGGTACGGCGTCAGCAACCCGCGGGCCTTCACCGTCGGCGACCTCAACGAGGTCGAGGAGAGGGAGCCGAACAGCGACGTCGATCAGGCCCAGAAGGTCGAGCTGAACACCACGGTCAACGGCACCATCGCCAACCCGACCGACGTCGATTACTACCGCGTGGCGGCCAGGCGCGGGCAGCGCGTCGTCGTTTCCTGCCTGGCCTCGAGCATTGACAGCCGCCTGCAACCGCAGCTCGAGGTCTACGACCGGCAGGACCGGCAGCTCGCCTCGAACCGCTTCTACTCGGGCTACGACGCGGTCGCCGACTTCACCGCGCCGGAGGACGGCGACTATACCGTCCGCGTCTTCCAGTTCACCCACACCTTCCGGACCCCCATCCCGGGCAACATGCCCAACGGGGCGTCGGACTACTTCTACCGGCTGACGCTCTCCACCGCCCCGTGGATCGACGCCGTCGTCCCCGGCGTCGTCGAGCCGGGCAAGACGACCAACGTCACGGTCTACGGCCGGAACCTGCCCGGCGGCAAGGTGGACCCCGCCGCCAGGCTGGACGACTCCCCACTGGAGAAGGTGGCGCTGGCGGTCACCGCCCCCGCCGACGGCAAGGGCAAGCTCGCCTACTCCGGGTCCGCCCCGCCGGCGATGGGCTGGCAGGACGGCTTCGAGGTCCGGGTCAAGAACGCCAGCGGGTCGTCCAATCCGTTCCTCGTCGGCCTGGCCCGCGCCCCCGTCGTCCTCGAAGGAACCAACAACGACACGCCGCAGTCGGCCCAGCAGGTGCCGCTGCCCTGCGAGATCGCCGGCCGGGTGGAGAAGCGGCGCGACCGCGACTGGTTCACGTTCACGGCCAAGCGGGGCGAGGCGTGGAACATCGAGGCGGTCTCGAACCGGCTCGGCGCGCCGACGTACATGACGATCCTGCTCCGCGGCGGCGACGGCAAGTCGGAGCTGTACGAGTCGCCGCTCAACGACAGCCTGAACCTCTACGAGAACAAGTTCTTCAGCCGCAGCGAGGACCCGCCGCTGTACCGCTTCACCGCGCCGGCCGACGGGACGTACCAGTTGCTCGTCGCCAGCCGGGCCGGCGACACGCTGTTCGGCCCGCGCCACACCTACGCCGTGAGGATCACCCGGGACGAGCCGGACTTCCAGCTGATCGCCGTGCCGGGCGAGGACGAGTCGCCCGAGGCCCCACAAGTCGGCCAGGGCGGCCGGGAGGCGATCACCGTCCTCGTCAACCGCTCGGGCGGGATGGCGGGCGACGTCGAGCTGACGGTGGAGGGGCTCCCCGCCGGCCTGACTTGCCCGCCGCAGACGCTCAACGCCACCGTCCGCCGGACGACGCTGGTCCTGACGGCGGCCCCGACCGCCGCGGCGTGGGCGGGCGAGGTCCGCATCAAAGGAACGGCGACGGTCAACGGACAGAGGGTGGTCCGCGAGGCTCGACCCGGCGGCATCGTCTGGCCGATCCAGCCGCAGCAGAACACCCCCACCGCGAGCCGGTTGGAGCGGTCGCTGTGGCTGGCCGTGCGCGACAAGGCCCCGTTCGCGCTGACGCCGACGATCGACAAGCCGGAGGTGGTGCAGGGCGACAAGGCGACGATCAAGGTGAAGCTCGACCGCCTCTGGCCCGACGCCAAGGGTGCCGTGCAGGTCGCCCTGATGCAGCCGCAGAACCGGCAGGGCTCGGAGCTGCCGCAGACGCTGCGGCTGAACAACAACCAGCCGTTCAACGTCGAGGCCAACAAGGGCGAGGCGAGCGTCGGCATGACCGTCGGCAACGACGTGCCCCCGGGCGTCTACAACGTCGTACTCCGGGGCCAGACGCAAGTACCCTACAATAAGGATAGCCAATCGAAGCAGAGGCCAAACGTCTTCGTCGTCCAGCCGTCCGCCCCGCTGGCGGTCACCGTCCTGCCGAAGTCGCTGGCCCAGCTGTCCCTCTCGACCACCTCGGCGACGGTCAAGGCCGGCGGCCAGGGCGAGGTCGTCGTCCGGGTCCAACGGCGTTTCAACTTTGACGGCGAGTTCAAGGTCAAACTGGAGCTGCCCAATGGCGCCGCCGGGCTGGAGGCGAGTGAGGTCACCATCCCGCGGGGGCAGAACGAGGCGAAACTTGTGCTGAAGGCCCAGCCGGACGCGAAGCCCGGCAGCCGCACCAACCTCGTCGTCAAGGCGACGGCCCTGTTCAACGGCAAGACGCCGACGGCGCACGAGGCGAAGCTGAACGTCAACGTCGTGAAGTGACTTTCCCAGGCCCGGCCGTGAGGGACGGCGTAGCGAATGACGCCCACCCTCACGGCCGGGCCTTTGCTCGCGGTTGTGGAGATGCCCCATGCGGTTCGTGATAGTGTTCGGCCTGGTCGGCCTGGTCGGTGTGGTTCGCGGCGACGAGAAGCGGTCGCCGAAGGAGCAGGTCATCAAGGAGGTCAAGCTCGACCGCAAGACGCCGGTCTCCTACGAGAAGGAGGTCGAGCCGATCCTCGTCAACAAGTGCACCTACTGCCACTCCGGCAACGTCAAGCGCGGTAAGCTCGACCTGTCGTCCTACGAGGTGCTGATGCGCGGGGGCGAGCGCGGCACGCCGGTCGTGCCGGGCAAGGGCACCGACAGCCTGCTCGTCAAGCTCTCCGCCAAGCTGGTCAAGCCGTACATGCCGCCCAAGAACGAGGACCCGCTCACGCCCGAGGAGCTGGCGGTGATCCGCCTCTGGATCGACCAGGGGGCGAAGCCGCCGGCCGGCGCCCGCGCCGCGGCGAAGGTCGTGCTGAAGGCGCCCACGGTCACCCCCGTCCTCGGCGTCGCCGTCAGCCCGGACAAGGCGCTCGTCGCGGCGTCGCGCGGCAACCAGGTCCACGTCTACGACGCCAAGACCGGTAACCACGTCCGCTCGCTGATCGACGGCAAGGTCGGCAAGTCGGCCCACCTGTCGCTGGTCGAGGCGCTGGCGTTCTCGCCCGACGGCAAGCTGCTCGCCTCCGGCGGGTTCCAGGAGGTGAAGCTGTGGGACGCGACCACCGGGGAGCTGAAGGCCAGTACGCCGGGCTTCGGCGAGCGGGTCGTCTGCCTGGCGTTCTCGCCCGACGGCAAGCTGCTGGCGGCCGGCGGCGGCGCCCCGACCCAGGAGGGCGAGCTGAAGCTGCTGAAGGTACCCTCGGGCAAGGTCGTCCGTGAAATCAAGGACAACGTCCACAGTGACACGGTCTTCGGCGTTGGGTTCAGCCCCGACGGCAAGCTGCTCGTCTCCGGCGGGGCGGACAAGTTCGTCAAGGTGTTCGAGGTCGCCACCGGCAAGTTCCAGAAGGCGTTCGAGGGGCACACCCACCACGTCATGGGCGTCGGCTTCTCCGGCGACGGCAAGCTAATCGCCAGCGGCGGCGCCGACAACGTCGTCAAGCTGTGGGACTACGCCAAGGGCGAGCAGGTGCGGACGATCAACGCCCACGCCAAGCCCCTGTCGGCCCTGGCCGTCATCGCCAAGGCGAACACCATCGCCACCTGCGCCGGCGACCAGCAGGTGCGGGTGTGGAACACCAACGGCGGCAACGTCCGCAACTTCTCCGCCGGCGGCGACTACCCGCTGGCGCTGGGCGTCAGCCCCGACGGGGCGGTCGTCGCCGCCGGCGGCCAGGAGGGGGTGGTGCGGCTGTACAACGGCGCCACCGGCGCGCTGGTCAAGACGCTGCTCCCCCCGGGGGCGACCAAGAAGTAAGACAATCGCGATCCGAAAATAGCGGACGGCCGTCACGCCGGGCGGGGGGAGGGGGGCCTCCCCGGCCCGGCGTCTTTTTTCCGATCCCGTTCTTGAGGCGTCGTCAGGAGATGGGACGCGACCCGCCCGCCGTCGTTGCCCCCGCCCCCCCCGGCCATACACTGTGCTCATCCCGCCTCCCCCCATCGACGCCGGAGGCGGCCGTGATCGGAACGTCGCCCTGGTCCCATCGCGAGGTGGTCTTGATGAGTGCCCCCTTGTTAGTCGAGTTCTTCACCGCCCTGCCCGAGGACGCCCGACAAGGAGGCCTGGACAGGCCAACGACTGTCTCAATCGACGAGCCTTCCCCCGGCGGCCCGCCCGCAAGGACGGGGGGCAAGGCCCGCCGCCGGGCCGCGATCCACGTCTTCTGCAAGCAGGTCCAGCAGCGCTACCTGGAAGGCACCCTGCTCCGCCTGCTCGAGTCGGACGACCCGGTGGCGCGGCGGGCGGCGGTGTTCGCCCTCGGCCTGCTCGGCTCGCCGGCGGCCAACGACGCCCTGGCCGAGCGGCTCCGCGACGAGGACGAGGCCGTCGCCCGGTCGGCGACCGAGGCGCTGTGGACGCTTTGGTTCCGCGGCGACAGCCCGGCGCACGCCGACCAGCTGTACCGCTCGCTACGGACGCGCGACGGGGAGAAGGCGTTGGCGGCGCTGGACGCGCTCATCGCCAAGGCCCCACGGTTCGCCGAGGCGTACAACCAGCGGGCCATCCTGCACTTCCGGCTGGAGCGGTACGACCGGGCCGCGGCCGACTGCGAGGCGGTGTTGCGGCTCAACCCGAAGCACTTCGGCGCCCAGGCCGGCCTGGGCCAGTGCCTGCTGCGGCTGAGGCGCCAGCGGGCGGCCCTGCGGGCCTTCCGCATCGCCCTGCGCATCAACCCGCACCTCGACAGCGTCGCGGCGATGGTCCGGACGTTGGAGAACCAGCCCGGCGAGGAAGGCCGCTGACGAGCCGCGCACGAAGTAAGCGGTACTTTCCAAACTGACGAGCCGCGCACGAAGTAAGCGGTACTTTCCAAACTGACGAGCCGCGCGAAGTAAGCGGTACTTTCCAAACCGCTTACTTCGTGCGCGGCTCGTCCATTACTTCTCGCCCTCGGTCAGCCACCCCACGATCTTGCGCGTGACGAACTCCGGCTTGTCGCGGTGGACGAAGTGCCCGGCGCCGGGGACGGTGATCAACGTCAGGTCCTTCTCGACCCACTTCCAGGTGTCGTTCAGCGCGCCGGGCAGGAGGTACTTGTCGTCCAGCCCGTGGATCATCAGCACCCGGCACTTGACCGGCGGCAGCTTGGCCTCGCCCTTGTACGGCGGCCGGGGGTAGTTCGCCTTGTAGTAGTTCAACATCCCCTCCATCGACGAGCGCCCCAGCGCCTCGACGTACTTCTTGCGGTCGTCCGGCTCCTTGACCCAGGCGGCGAGCAGCTCCGGCGGGATGTTGTTCGCCTCTTCTTTCTGGAAGTTGCGGGCGTAGGCGCTGTTCTTGTGCTGCTCGGGGTTGTTCGCCAGCTCGCGGGTCAGGCCGTTGGGGTGCGGCAGGTTGAGGATCACCAGCCGGTCGGTCTTGTCGGGGTGGTTCATGGCGAACGCCCAGGCGATCGCCCCGCCCCAGTCGTGGCCGACGATCACCGCCTTCTTCCGCTTGAAGTGCCTCAGCACCGCCTCGACGTCGCCGACCAGCTTCTCCATCTTGTAGTTCTCGACGCCCTTGGGCTTGTCGCTCTTGTTGTAGCCGCGCAGGTCCAGCGCCACGACCTGGAAGTGCTTGCTCAAGGCCGGCACCTGGGCGCGCCAGCTGTAGTGGTAGTCGGGGAAGCCGTGCAGCAGGACCACGAGCGGCCCCTCGCCGGCGGTGACGTAGTGGATCTTGACGCCGCCGGAGTCCACGAAACCCTCCTTGCCGAGTTCCGCGGCGCGGGCCGCGGCGGCCAGGAGAAGGACACATGCCGTCACGATGAGGATTCGCATCGCTCGCCCTCCGGGTGGGGTTGTTGGTTTGCTGAAGGCTCGGGCGCCATCACCGCCGCCTCGTCCGCGCCGGGCTCGACGCCGGTGGCCGAGTCGTCGAACTCGCCCTCCCAGCGGGCCATGACGCACGTCGCCAGGCAGTTGCCGACCAGGTTCACCGTCGTCCGGGCCATGTCCATCAGCTCATCGACACCGAGGATCAGCCCGACCGCTTCCAGCGGCAGACCGAACGACGCCAGCGTGCCCGACAGGATGACCAGCGACGCCCGCGGCACCGCCGCCACGCCCTTGCTCGTCAGCATCAGCGACAGCATCATCAGAAGCTGCTGACCCAAGGTCATCTCGATCCCCGCCGCCTGGGCGGCGAAGACCGAGGCGACGGCCAGGTAGAGCGTCGTGCCGTCGAGGTTGAACGAGTAACCCGTCGGCATGACGAAGGCGACGATGCGCCTGGGCACGCCGATCGACTCCATCGCCAGCATCGCCTTGGGCAGGGCCGCCTCCGACGACGTCGTCGAGAAGGCGATCAGCGCCGGCTCCTTGACGGCCCGGCCGAACTTCCGCACCGGCACCCGCGCCCAGAGCATCACCGGCACCAGCACCAGCAGCAGGAAGACGACCAGCGACCCGTACAGCGTCAGGATGAGCAGGCCAAGGTTCCACAGAACCTTCAACCCGCTGTGGCCGACCGTCACGGCGATGGCGGCGCCGATGCCGATGGGGGCGTAGGTCATCACCAGGCCGGTGAACTTGAACATCACCTCCGCCAGCGCTTCCAGCACGCCGAGCATCGTCTCCTTCGGCTTGCCGCGCAGCTGGGCCAGGCCGACGGCGAAGAGGATCGACCAGAAGACGATCTGGAGCACCTCGTTGCTGGCGGCCGCCTGGAAGAAGCTAGTTGGGACGATGTGCTCCAGCACGCCCGCCAGGGTGGCGCCCTTGGCGGCGAACTCCTTGCCCTCGCCGGACTCCGGCGGCAGCTCGACGCCGACGCCGGGCCGGACGAGGTTGACCCCCGCCAGCCCGATGAACAGCGCCAGCGTCGTGACGACCTCGAAGTAGATGAGCGCCTTCAGCGCCAGCCGGCCGACGCGCTTCATGTCGTCGCCGTGGCCGGCGATGCCGATGACGAGCGTGGCGAAGATCAGGGGGGCGATGAGCGACTTGATCATCCGCAGGAAGATGGTCGAGAGCGGCTTGAGCTGCTGCGAGGCCTCGGGGAAGGCGTAGCCGACCAGCGTGCCGAGGACCATCGAGACCAGGATCCAGTGCGTCAGGGAGAGCTTGCGCAGAAGGGGCAGCATGCGGGGCACCGAGGGGTCGGGGGCGACGCGAGGCTATCCTACGGAACGGAGCGCGGCGGCGGAGGTGTCAGGCGGCCGTCAAAAGAACTTCAACGCCGCCCGCGGCTCGGATAGCATGGGTGGGTTGGGCGACCCACACGGCGGTGGAGGCGATCCATGAACGTGCTCGTCGTCGAGGATGATCCGCTGGTCGGCAAGTCCTTGCACAAGGGGTTCGTCGAGGCCGGCCACGGCTGCGCCCTGGTCCGGGACGGCGAGCGCGGCCTGGAGGCGGCCGCCAGCCAGCGGTTCGACGCCGTCGTCCTCGACCTCTTGCTGCCGTCGCTTCCGGGGCTGGAGGTGCTGCGGCGGCTGCGCGGCCTGGGCGTCCGCACCCCGGTGATCCTGCTGACGGCGCTGGGCTCGGTCGAGGAGCGCGTCGCCGGGCTGGAGGCCGGCGCCGACGACTACCTGGTCAAGCCGTTCGCCTTCGCCGAGCTGATCGCCCGGCTGCACGCCGTCTGCCGCCGGGTGCAGGACCGCCCCCCGGCGACGGTGGACGCCGGAGGCCTGTCACTCGACCTGACCACGAGGCGCGTGCAGCGCGGCGGCAAGGAGGTCGAGCTGACGCCGACCGAGTTCAGCATCTTGGAGCTGCTGATGCGGCACGCCGGGCAGGTGGTGACCCGCCGGATGCTCTGCGAGCACCTGTGGGAGGCCGACTGGGAGGGTGAGACGAACGTCATCGAGGTCCACATCACCCGGCTGCGCAAGAAGCTCGACGGGGCCGCCGTCGGGGCCGAGGGCGGCCCGACCATCCAGACCATCCGCGGGAGGGGCTATGCCCTCCGGACGAGCTAGGCGGCTGCTGGGGGCGCTGCGATTCCGGCTGGCGTTCTGGAACTCGGCGTCGATCCTGGCGCTGGTGCTGGCCACGTTCATCGGCCTGCGCCAGGGGCTGGCCTGGGTGCTGCACCGCGAGTTGGACGCCCAGCTGCGGGAGGACGTCACCGAGGTCAGCCTCATCCTCGACCGGTTCTGGCCCGACTGGCCGACGATCAAGGAGGAGCTGGACCGCAAGGCGGTCAGCCACAAGGCCCACTCCTGGTTCGCCCGCGTCTTCGACCTGGAGGGGAACCTGAAGATCGCCACGGTCGGCGCCCCGGAGCTGGTGGCCCCCCTCGACGAAGGCCCCAAGCCGTTCAGCTTCGAGGGCAACCGCCTGGTCCAGGTCCGCCGCTCCCGGCCGGGTGGCGGGTACTTCGTCCGGGTCGGCTGTAGCCTCGATTCGGTCACCGACGACGTGGCCAACCTGACGCGCATCCTCGCCTTCGGCGGCATCGCCTTCCTGGTCGTCGCCCCGCTGAGCGGCTGGCTGCTGGCGGGGCGGGCCACCCGGCCTCTGGCGGCCGTCGTCCAGACGGCGGCGCGGACCCGGCCGGACCACCTCGACGAGCGGGTGCCGCTGCGGGGGACCGGGGACGAGCTGGACCAGCTGGCCGAGACGTTCAACGGACTACTCGACCGGCTAGGGGCGCACCTGGACCGGCAGCGGGCGTTCGTCGCCAACGCCGCCCACGAGCTGCGGACCCCGCTGGCGGCCCTGCGGGCCTCCGCCGAGGTCGCCCTCTCCCAGGACCGCACCGCCGAGGAGTACCGCGAGCGGCTGGCCGACGTCATCGAGTCGTCCGACAGCCTGGTGGCGCTGGTCAACCAGCTGCTGTTGTTGGCCGAGGGCCAGGCCGGCCCGGTCCGCTCGCCGATGCCGGTCGCGCTGGACCGGGTCGCCTCCCGGGTCGTGGACATGTTCGGGGGGGTCGCCGAGCAGCGCGGCCTGCGGCTGGCGCTGGACGCGCCCGGGCCGGCCTGGGTAATGGGCAACGAGGGGTTCCTCCGCCAGGTCGCCTCCAACCTGGTGGACAACGCGCTGAAGTTCACGCCCGGCGGCGGGGCGGTCCGGGTGAGCGTCTGGGCCGACGACGGCGAGGCCATGCTGCGGGTCCGGGACACCGGCCCGGGCATCCCACCGGAGGACCAGCCGCACCTGTTCGAGCGGTTCTTCCGGGCCGACCGGGCCCGCCGTCGCGAGGGCGGCTCGGGGCTGGGGCTGAGCATCTGCCAGGCCCTGGTGGCCTCGCACGGCGGGTCAATCCGCATCGACTCCACCCCGGGCCGAGGCACAGAAGTCACCGTGACCCTCCCCGCCTGCCCCGCCGGGCACCTTACGAAGTTGTAACCTTCCGGGCCTTGGCGGCTTTGCGATGGAGGTGGTATACCGGATAGCGTCAGTCGGACCGGTCCGCCACGCGCTCTCCCCGAAGTGACACCCGCCGACCCAACCTGGGGCGCCGCGCGCCCCGGGGCTGTCAAGACTCCGCCCCCCTCGGTTTTGGAGTAACCGGATGACCACGGACACGCCGTCGAAGGCCTGGCGGGCCGACCTGCTGGCCGGCTTCCTCGTCTTCCTGATCGCCCTGCCTCTGTGCCTGGGCATCTCGATGGCGAGCGGCTATCCGCCGATCGCCGGCATCTTCACCGCCATCATCGGCGGCGTCGTCACCACGTTCATCAGCAACTCCGAGCTGACCATCAAGGGGCCGGCGGCCGGGCTGATCGTCATCACCCTCGGGGCGATCGAGGCGTTCGGCGGCGGCGTCGGCAAGCCCGACGACGTCAACTTCCAGGCCTACCAACTCGCCCTGGGCGTCGGCGTCGCGGCCGGCGTGATCCAGTTGCTTCTGGGCCTGTTCAAGCTCGGCGACGTCATCGGCGACTTCTTCCCGACGTCGGCCGTCCACGGCATGCTGGCGGCCATCGGCGTCATCATCGCCGCCAAGCAGATCCACGTCGTGCTGGGGGTGCAGAGCGTCAAGGGTGGGCCGTTCGCGGTGATCGCCCAGATCCCGTCGAGCTTCGCCCACCTCAACCCCGAGATCGCGGTCATCGGCCTGACAAGTCTGCTGATCCTGTTCGGCCTGCCGATGGTCAAGAACCGCTGGGTCCGCATGATCCCGGCCCCGATGCTGGTGCTGCTCGTGGCTGTGCCCTTGGGGCTGTGGTTCGACCTCGACCACCCGCACTACTACCGCTTCCTCGGCGACGAGGAGTACGCCATCGGCCCGGAGTACGAGGTCAACCTGCCGGGCAACTTCTTCGACGGGGTCGCGATGCCGAACTTCTCCGGCCTGCTCACCGGGGCGGGGGTGAAGTTCGTCATCTTCTTCACGCTGGTCGGCAGCCTGGAGTCGCTGCTCAGCGCCAAGGCGATCGACCTGCTCGACCCGCGGCGGAGGCAGACGAACCTCAACCGCGACCTGACGGCGGTCGGCCTGGCCAACACCCTGGCGGCGCTGGTCGGCGGGCTGCCGATGATCTCCGAGATCGTCCGCTCCAAGGCCAACATCGACAACGGCGCCCAGACGCGCAAGGCCAACCTCTTCCACGGCCTGTTCCTGTTGGCCAGCGTCGCACTCATCCCCGGCCTGTTGCACCACATCCCGCTGGCGGCTCTGGCGGCGATGCTGGTCTACACCGGCTGCCGGCTGGCCTCGCCCTACGAGTTCGTCCGCGCCTACAAGATCGGCCTCGAACAGCTGGCGATCTTCCTGACCACGATCGTCGTCACCCTGGCCGAGGACCTTCTCGTCGGCGTGATGGCGGGCGTGCTCCTGAAGGTGCTCATCCACCTGCTCAACGGCGCGACGGTGCGGTCGCTGGTGCGGCCGGTCGTCGAGGTCGAGGTGCGGGACGGGCACACGGCGGTGGTCACGGTCAAGGACGCGGCGGTGTTCTCCGGTTGGATCTATCTGAAGAGCCAGCTGAAGAAGATCGACCCGTCGCTGGAGGTCGTCGTGGACCTGTCGCGGACGCGGCTGGTGGACCACACGGTCATGGAGAAGCTCCACATCCTGGAGCTGGAGTACGAGCACGCCGGCCGGGCCCTGCACGTCGTCGGCCTGGAGGGCCACCGGCGGCTGTCCAATCACCCGTACGCGGCCCGCAAGAAGGCGGTGCTCGAGGCGACCGGCAGCGCCGCCTGACCGCGGCGTCGCGGGGCTGAACCCTGACCGATCGGAGCGCCGTTGTCCATGAGCACCACCGCCGCCCTGGCCTTGCCGTCGTCGCAGGAAGAGGGGTCGCCCCAGGCCCGTCTCAAGCGCCTGGCCGAGGCGGTCGAGCACGCGGCGCACCTGCTGCCGGAGCAGGGGCCGATCACCGTCTTCATCCACCACAACACGCTGCACGCCTTCGAGGAGTTGCCGTTCGAGCAGGGGGTGCGGCGCGGGGCGGAGGTGTTCGGCTGCCGGGCGTTCCTGCCGGAGCGGCGCTACCGCGACGAGCTGCGCAAGGGCCGCATCCGCTTCGCCGACCTGCGGGCGGTGCTCCGCGAGGACCTCGGCAAGCGCGCCGACGAGTCGGTCCTGAAGCTGGCCCCGCGGCTGGAGCTGCGGTTGGCCATGCTCCAGTACCCGATCCGCACCGGGACGGCGGAGGAGCTGCGCTGGCTCATCGCCGAGTCGGACGCGCTGCTGCGGGTCCGCCGGGAGGCGTCGGGGATGACGCGGGCCCGGCTCGTCGCCGACACGCGGCACTGGTTCATGCGCGACCTGCGCGGGGCGCGGGACCGGCCCGGCGCGGTCGGGACGCTGCTGCGGCGGTTCAACGAATCGACCGTGGAGGAGTGGAGCGAGGGGCGGTGGGAGGCGTTCACGCTGGAGGCCCTGTGGGGCGTCTGCCACGCCGGGGTGCGCGACCTGCCGGCGCTGGCCCCGCCGCCGGGGCCGACCCGCCACCGCGACCTCGTGCTGGCCGCGACCGGGGTCGATACCGACGCGTGGGTCAACGACCTGGTGATCCGCTACTGCGCGCCTTCCTCGACCGGGGTGGCCCTGGCAGTTGCCGGACCGCGAGCGGGGCTTCCTCCAGTCGTTCTGCGCCCTGTACCGCCAGCCGGGCGGGCCGCCGGCCGCAGTGGCTGCGGCCTGGAGGCCGAGTTGGCCCGCGTCCAGGACGGGGCGTGGAGCGCGGGTCGAGTCGGTCGCCGAGTCGCTCGCCGCCACAGGCGTCACCGAGGCCGAGTGGGACGACTACCTGGCCCAGACGCTGCTGGCGCGCGCGGCTGGGCGGGCATGGTGCAGCAGGTCGAGGTGCGCGACGACCGCGTCGCGCACCCGTCCCGAAGGGCAGCCTGGTCGAGTACCTGGCGGTGCGGCTGATCCTGGAGCGGCTGGCGCCGGCGTTCGCCGGCCGCGAGGAGATGGGATTCACCGGCCCCCTGTCGGGCCTGCCGCCGAGGCGGCGCGGCGCCGCCGGCCGCCCGCCCCGGCGGGCTCGAGACCAGGGCGTTCCTGGTGTTCCAGATCGCCCAGCTGATGGGCTGGTCGGCGAAGGACCTGCACGGGCTGAGCCGCACCGAGTGGGCGAGCCTGGTCAACGAGTTGGAGGGGTTCGGCGTCGGCGAGCGCGAGCGGGTCTTCCACCTGGCCTACGAGCGCCGCTTCCGCAACCAGACGCTCGACGCGCTGGTGCTGCACAACCGCGGCTGGAAGGGGCCGCAGGCACGGCCCCGGCCGCGGTTCCAGGCGTTCTTCTGCCTGGACGAGCGCGAGGAGTCGATGCGGCGGCACGTCGAGGAGCTGGCCCCCGACGCCGAGACGTTCGGCACCGCCGGGTTCTACGCCGTCGTCATGTACTACCGCGGCTCGGCCGACGCCCACTTCGTGCCGCTGTGCCCGGTGGTGGTGCGGCCGCAGCACTGGGTCGGCGAGGAGGTCTGCGCCGGGCACGAGGGGGCGCACGAGCGGCAGACGCAGGTGATGCGGGTGATCGGGGCGGCGACGCACCAGATCCACGTCGGCAGCCGCACCGCCGCGTTCGGGGCGGTGCTGGCGGCGTGCTTCGGCCCGCTGGCGTCGGTCCCGCTGGTCGCCCGCATCCTGTTCCCGCGCTGGACCGCCCGGCTGAAGCTGTTCGGCCGGTTCGTCCGCACGCCGCCGGCGACCCGGCTGAAGCTGAACCGCTCGGCGCCGGAGCCGGGCCCGGAGAACGGGCACCTCGGGTTCACCCTCGACGAGATGGCCGCCGGCGCCGAGCGGCTGCTCCGGGACGTCGGCTGCCTGGGGCGGCTGTCGCGGGTGGTGCTGCTGATGGGCCACGGCTCCAGCAGCCTGAACAACCCGCACAAGTCGGCCTACGACTGCGGCGCCTGCGGCGGCAGCGTCGGCGGCCCCAACGCCCGGGCGATGGCGACCATCCTCAACGACCCGCAGGTCCGCGAGCGGCTGGCCCGGCGCGGGATCACCATCCCGGCCGACACCGTCATCGTCGGCGGTTGGCACAACACCTGTAACGACGTCGTCACCTTCTTCGACCTCGACCGCGTCCCCCCGTCGCACCGCGAGGAGGTCGAGGCGGCCCTGCGGACGATCGACGAGGCCTGCCAGCGCAACGCCCACGAGCGGTGCCGGCGGTTCATGTCCGCCCCGCTGGAGATGGACTTCGCGGCGGCGCACCGGCACGTCGAGGCGCGGTCGGAGGACCTGGCGCAGACCCGGCCGGAGCTGGGCCATGCCACCAACGCCATCTGCGTGCTCGGCCGGCGCGAGCGGACCCGCGGGCTGTTCCTCGACCGGCGGGCCTTCCTCACGTCCTACGACCCGACGGCCGACACCGACGACCAGGCCGTGATGCTGCGGACCATGCAGGCGCTGGTCCCGGTCTGCGGCGGCATCAACCTGGAGTACTACTTCTCGCACACGGATTGCCCCGGGTACGGCTGCGGCACGAAGCTGCCGCACAACGTCGCGGCGCTCCTGGGGGTGATGGACGGGGCGGCCAGCGACCTGCGGACGGGGCTGCCGTGGCAGATGGTCGAGATCCACGAGCCGGTGCGGCTGTTGTTCGTGCTGGAGACGACGCCGGAGGCGGTGCTGCGGATGCTCGACCGCGACCCGACCATCGGCCGGGCCGTCCGCAACGGCTGGGTGCAGGTGGCGGTGCTGGACCCGAACTCGGCGACGGTGCAGCTGTTCAAGAACGGGGCCTTCGAGTCTTACCACCCGGAGGCGGCCGACCTGCCACGGGCTTCGTCGTCGCTGGACTGGTACCGCGGCTGGCGGGACCACCTGGAGTTCGCGGCCATCACCGAGCGAGCCGCGCACGAAGTAAGCGGGTAGCGGAGGCGCCCTACCCGACTGTCACGCCATGCGAGGTTACTGATGACTACCCGACCGCTTACTCCGTGCGCGGCTCGCTCGGCCATCACCGGGGGGCAGGCCTGATGAGCAGCGTGGACGTCATGATCGTCCTCGGCTACGTGGTGCTGGCGGCGCCGACGGTGCTGCTGGCGGTGCTGGGGCTGGCGTCGCTGCTGGGGGTCGATCTGCCCGAGCGGACCATCAGCCGGGTCACCCAGGCGTGCATGGTCACCGGACTGCTGGCGGTGCTGGTGATCCTGGGTGTCATGCTCGGCACCGGCGAGCGGCAGGTGCTGGTGCCGCTGGGCCACTGGGTGGTGATGCCACAGTACCACTTCAAGGTGCAGGTGGTCTTCGACCGCCTGTCGGTGCCGCTGGTGATCCTGTCGTTCGCCCTGTGCGGCACGGTCGGGGCGTTCGCCAACCGCTACGTCCACCGGGAGCGCGGCTACTCGCGGTTCTTCCTGCTGTACGCGCTGTTCGTCGTCGGCATGGTGGTGACCTGCGTCGCGGGGACGATCGAGACGCTGTTCTTCGGCTGGGAGCTGGTCGGGCTGTCGTCGGCGCTTTTGGTGGCGTTCTTCCAGGAGCGGCCGGCGCCGGCGACGAACGGGCTGCGGGTCTGGATCGTTTACCGCATCTCCGACGCCGCGTTGCTGCTGGCCGCGGTGGTGATGCACCACCTCAGCGGCGAGGGGGACTTCCTTCAGGTGCTGGGCCGCGCCCCCTGGCCGGAGGGCGAGACGAGCCTGTCGGCGAGCCAGGCGCTGATCGTCGGCCTGTTGATCGTGATCGCGGCGGCGGGCAAGTCGGCCCTGGTGCCGTTCTCCGGCTGGCTGCCGCGGGCCATGGAGGGGCCGACGCCGTCGAGCGCCGTCTTCTACGGGGCGCTGTCGGTTCACCTCGGGGCATTCCTCCTGCTCCGCATGGACCCGCTGCTGGAGGCGTCGCCATGGCTGTACAGCAGCGTGGTCGTGCTGGGGCTGACGACGGCGTTGCTGGCCTACGTCGCCGGCAGCGTGCAGACCGACATCAAGTCGGCGCTGTCGTTCGCGGCGCTGTCGCAGGTCGGCCTGATCTTCGCCGAGATCGGCCTGGGCTGGAAGTACTTCGCGCTGGTGCATCTGATCGGCCACGCCTGCCTGCGGACGTTGCAGTTCATCCGCGCCCCGACGCTGCTCCAGGACTACCGCGGACTGGAGAACGCCATCGGCGCCCGGCTGAGCAGGCCGGCGTGGCTGGGCGTCAACCTGCTGCCACGGGGCCAGGGCGGCTGGTTGTACCGGCTGGGGCTGGAGCGCGGCTACCTGGACACCTGGCTGGACGACTACGTCGCCGGGCCGTTCGTCCGGGCGTTCCGCTGGTTCGACCGGGTCGAGCGCCGCTGGGCGGCGTTCCTCGGCGGACCGGTCAGCCCGGCCCCGGAAAGGGTGGAGTTCCGGCCATGATGCGATTTCTGTCATTGCCCTGGCTCGAGCTGTCGGTGTTGACGCCGCTGGTCGGCCTGCTCTTCCTGATCGGCGTGCGCCGGCCGGAGAACGCCGGGCGCAGCCTGGTGGTCACGGGGTTGTCGCTGGCCTTCGCCGTGCTGGCGTCCTGGCGTTCCACGAGGGCGTGACGACGCCGGCGGGCTGGACGCCGGGCGCGGTTCACCGGCGGGCGGCCGTTCGGGCTGGACACGCTCAGCTCGCCGCTGGTGCCGGCGGTGGCGCTCCTGTACTTCCTGGTGGTGCTGGCGACGACGCGGACGAAGATGCCGCGCGTGTCGTTCGCCGGGTTGCTGGTAGGCGAGTCGCTGCGACTGGCGATGTTCGCCTGTCTGGACGGGTGGGTCCTGACCGGGCTGCTCGTCGTCACGTCGCTGGCGCCCGTCCCGGAGCTGCTGAGGCGAAACCAGTCGCCCCGCCTCTACCTCCTGCACATGGCCCTGTTCGCCGGACTGCTGGTGGGCGGGATGCTGGCCGTCGAGGCCGGCGCGGTGACGGCGGGGAGCGTGCTGCTGGTGGGAGCGGTGCTGGTTCGCAGCGGGGTGTTCCCGGCGCACCTGTGGATCCCGGACCTGTTCGAGCGGGCCTCGTTCGCCACGGCGCTGTTGACGGTGGTGCCGATCGTCGGGGTCTACGCCGGCCTCCGCCTGGTGCTGCCGGTCGCCCCGGACGCGGTGCTGCGGGGGATCGGCGCCGTCTCGCTGGGGACGGCGTTGTACTCGGCGGGCATGGCGGTGGTGCAAACCGACGCGAGGCGGTTCTTCGCCTACCTGCTACTCAGCCACGCCTCGCTGGTGCTGGTCGGCCTGGAGCTGCACACGCTGCTGAGCATGACGGGCGCCTTGTGCCTGTGGTTCTCGGTGATGCTGTCGCTGGGCGGGCTGGGGCTGACGCTGCGGGCGCTGGAGTCGCGGTTCGGGCGGATGTCGCTGTCGGAGTACCACGGCCTGTTCGACGCGTCGCCGGAGCTGGCGGTGTGCTTCCTGCTGACCGGGCTGGCGAGCGTGGGCTTCCCCGGCACGCTGGGGTTCATCTCGGCCGAGTTGCTGGTGGACGGCACCGTCGAGGCCAACCTGCTGCTGGGCGTCGCGGTGGTACTGGCGGCGGCGATCAACGGCATCGCCATCGTGCGGGCGTACTTCCTCTTGTTCACAGGCCGGCGGCACGAGCCGAGCTTCCCGCTGGCGATCACGCCGCGCGAGCGCGTCGCCGTGCTGACGCTGGCGGCGCTGATCTTCGGCGGCGGCCTGGCGCCGCAGCCCGGGGTCCGGACGCGCTACCGCGCCGCCGCCGAGATCCTGGCCGCCCGCGGCGAGCCGGCCCCGGCCGACCACGAGGGCGAGGGCCACGCCGAGCACCGGTTAGGCGATCTTTTCTCTCTTAAATAGGCGGTTCTTGACGCCTGACTGGAGGGGTGTTAGCCTGACCAGCCGAACGGCTGGCGCGGCAGATTGTGAGTGCCGCGCCGCTAAACTCGGCGCGGGATTCGTATGCTCACAAGGTCGGAGGCGGGGTGCCCGGCGATGGCCGTGACACGAGACGTTTCCGCCACCTGGCGTATTACCAGGCCAGCCTCGAGTACCCGCGATTGAACCCGCTGGTACCTCGACGGCCGCCGAACGCGGCGGTGTGTGCACAATAGCGACGGCTTGGGTCGGGTGTCCGGCCTGCCCGCCGACTGGCGGGCAGGGTGATTTGCTACTGTGGCAGGCTCGGATGGCTGCCTGGAAAGGCCACTGAACCCAAGGGTGTACCTGCGCGACCGCCTGGAGCTTTCTTCCAATGAGACACTTCCTGACGATCAGTGTTCTGATGACTGGCATGATGGCCCTGGCCGGCGACGAACCGGCGAGGAGGCCCGACGACGTCCGCGCCGCGAACGCCCGGCTCGGCCGCGGGATCAACTTCGGCAACACCCTGGAAGCCCCCAACGAGGGCGAGTGGGGCGTCCGTCTCAAGGCCGAGTACTTCGCGGCGATCAAGAAGGCCGGCTTCGCCACGGTCCGGCTGCCGGTGCGGTGGTCCGCGCACGCCCAGGCCGACGCCCCGTACGCCCTCGACCCGAAGTTCGCCGAGCGCGTGGACTGGGCGGTCGATCAGGCCCTGGCGAACGGGCTGAACATCGTCCTCAACGTCCACCACTACGACGGCATGGACAAGGCCCCGGACAAGCACCTGCCGCGGCTGGTGGGCCTGTGGAAGCAGATCGCCGCCCGGTACAAGGATCGGCCGGCGGGCGTGTACTTCGAGCTGTACAACGAGCCGCACGACAAGCTGACCGAGGCGAAGTGGAACGCCGCCGTCCCCAAGCTCCTCGCCGCGGTGCGCGAGACCAACCCGACGCGGCCGGTCATCGTCGGCCCGGGGCAGTGGAACTCGATCCGGTCGCTGGACAAGCTGGAACTGCCCAAGGACGACCGCCACCTGATCGTCACCGTCCACTACTACGACCCGTTCGAGTTCACGCACCAGGGGGCGTCGTGGGCGAAGGGGTCGAACAAGTGGAAGGGCCGCAAGTGGTCCGGGACGGACGCCGAGAAGGCCGCCGTCACGAAGCAACTGGAGAAGGCGGCGGCGTGGGCCAAGGGGCACGACCGGCCGGTGTTCCTCGGGGAGTTCGGCGCCTACCAGGAGGCCGGAATGGAATCGCGGGCCCGGTGGACCGACTTCGTGGCCCGCGAGGCCGAGCGACTGGGGTTCAGCTGGGCCTACTGGGAGTTCTGTGCCGGCTTCGGGGCCTACGACCCGAAGGCCGAGGCCTGGCGGCCGGCGCTGAAGTCCGCCCTGGTCCCCTGACCCGGGCGCGCCCCGAATCCCCGCCCCGAACCGGACAGTCGGCCCATCCCCCGCGGTCGGCAAACTGGCCCCGAACTGATTCCGCCGACGCGGCGGCGCCCCCGGCGCCGCCTGCACTTTTTCCACCCCTTTCCCACCCTTCTTTGCCCCCGCCGGCCGACTTTTCCTCAAGGTCGCGGGCATAATCCCCAGCAAAGGGGACTGTCTCGTTCCTGTCGTAACGCACTGGCCGATCACCTCACGTACACAAGGGCTACCTCCCATGAGGCAAGGCGCGAAGGGGCGCTTGGCGCGGCTGTTCGTCGAGTCGCTCGAGGCGCGGGACTGCCCCGCGTTCAGCATCTTCTACGCCGGGACGGCCCTGGTCGTCCGTGGCACCCCGACCATCCCGTTCGCGGCGCCGGGAGACGGTCTGAACTTCAACCTGCTCGCCGGCGGCAGCCTCCTGCTGATCCAGGAGGTCGGCAACGCCGGCGCCACCGTCAGGAACTTGGGCGCCTACCGCCCGGTGCGGAACCTGATCACCCAGCTCAACTTCACCAACACCGACGTCAACTTCAACCTGAACGGCAACCGGCTGGTCAGCAACGTCCTGCTCGACCTCGGCAAGGGCGACATCAACCCGGGGTCGGTCAACTCGGTCAACTTCCAGAACGGGACGGTCGGCGGGAACCTGACCATCCTCCGCGGGGCCGGCATCGAGATCCTCAACCTAGGCCGGACCGACGCCAACCCCAACGGCGCGCTGCCGGTGACGGTCCAGGGCAGCGTCACGGCCGTCGGCCGGCCGCGCCAGGACCCGACCGGGATCGGCGACTCGCTGTTCCTCAACGCCGGCTCCCGGGTCCTGGGCTTTTTGTCCACGTTCGACATCGACAACATCGACGTGGGGGAGGGGAGTGGCCCGGTCTCGCGCGTCGCCCGGTCGGTGACCCTGAACGTGGCGCGGTCGCGGAACGTCGGCCGACTCAACATCTACGGCGAGGTGGACGGCAACGCCTACTTCCAGGGGACCAACGCGCTGGACCCGAACTTCACCGACTCGGTCATCCTCCACGGGGACAACCCGACCCCCGGCCTGGTCCTGGGGAACCTGGTGGCCGGCTACGGCTTCGGCGACGCGCGGATGATCCTCGAGGGCGGCACCGAGGTCCAGGGCGACGTCGTGTTCTCGGCCCCCGGTGCGGGCAGCCTGGGGGCGCCGCCGGCCCCGTTCTTCAACCAGCTCGTCCTGGCCGGCGCCATCGACGGGTCGATGCGGTTCTACGGCGAGGGCGACAGCCAGATCATCTTCCCGGCGGCCGGCACGGTCCGCGGCGACTTCTCGGTGCGGGCCGGCAACGGCAACAACGACCTGTCGGCGTTCGCCGGCTCCGTGGCCGGCTCGCTGTACGTCACGCTGGGCAACGGCGACAACGTCATGACGGTGTCCCAGGCGCCGGGCGGGCGGTTCTACTGGACCAGCGGCAACGGCACCAACGTTCTGACGCTGGGCGACGTGACGACGCCGGCCGGGTCGCTGTGGGACGTGCAGGTCCTCTTCGGCAGCGGCGACGACACGCTGACGCTGGACGGCGCGGCGCCGGCGACGCAGTCGCTGACCGGCCTGGTCCGCGACGACGGCTCGATCACGGGCAACACCTTCAACCAGGGCGCCAGCTGGGACCTGTTGCCGACGCTGGTCTTCATCAACTTCCCGTAGAAGATGAAGGATGAAGGATGAATCCAGAGCTTCTTCTGATTCATCCTTCATCCTTCATCCTTCATCCTTTCAGGTTAAAGCGTCCTGCGGTAGCGGGCCAGGAACTGGTTGTAGTCGGTGGCGTCCACGTCGCAGTCGGAGTCGTAGTCGAACTGCTCTCGGTAGGTCGAGGCCCCGCGGGTGCTGCGGAGGGCGGCCTGGATGGCGATCAGGTCGCCGTTATCGACGTCCCGGTCGCCGTCGGCGTCGCCGAAGAAGCGGAAGAACGGCTCGGCATAGACCCCGCCGTTGTTCCAGACGGCGTTGCTCAGCGTGTGCACCTTGCTGCCGTCGATCCGGACGACGTAGTCGCCGTCGGCCAGCGAGCCGCCCGTCAGGCGGTCGGTGAACTCCAGCACGACCACGGTCTTGCCGTTGATCACCCGCTGAACGGTGCGGACGGGGAAGGTGACGCCGGCCGCGTTCCGCACCTCGAAGGCGCCGCTGTCGATGACCATCACCTGGTCGAACGTCACCGTAATGCTGTTGACCATCGACCGCTGGGCCGAGTCGTCGTTGAGCGTCACCAGCTTGGGGAACGCCTGCGGCATCGGGCGGTTGGCCCCCAGCAGCATCTGGGTGACGGCCGACTGGCCGAACCCGTCGCGGATGGTGACGACCACGCTGTACAGCCCGGCCCGGTTGTAGGTGTGGCTGAGCTGGAACGTCTTGGCCGCGCTCAGCGCCAGCGCCTGCACGCCGGTGCCGTCGCCGTAGTCCACGGTGCCGGTCCAGGCGCCGTCCTGGGCGGCGTCGGTGAAGAAGCCGGGCCGCTTGAAGTTGTACGCCCCGCAGAACGTGGCGGTCAGGTCGGCCCCGATGCTCACCACCGGCGGCAGGTTGGTCTCCCCGAAGTTGTACCCCGTGCCGGTCGCCCCCGGGCCGGAGACAATGCCGCTGACGAAGTCGTTGCCGCCGGGCACCATCGACGCCGAGCCGCTCAGCGTGCCGACGTTGACCGCCCGGTCCTGGTACAGGGCCGGCTCGGTCTCGGTGATCGTGTACCGCCGGCGTTGCTGGCCGGGACGAGGAAGGTGTACGACCCGTTGGCGGCGGTGACGGCGGTGCGGGTGATGGGAGTGCCGCCGGCCGTGGTGCCGGTCAGCGTCAGGGTGACGGCGGAGATGCCGGTGTCGCCGGCCCCGAACGTCCCGTCGCCGTTGTCGCGGTAGACGGAGCCGGACAGCCTCGCCGGGAGGTTGATCGGCACCACGGTCGGGTCGCCCGTCGGGGCCGTGGCGGGGTCGTCGGTCGGCGTCGTGACCAGGTTCGACCCGGTCACCGCGGCCTGGTTGGCGACCTGGGTGTCCCCGCCGACCAGCGGGTTGGCGACGCGGGCACGGAACTGGACGGTCGCGGTGGCGCCGGCCGCCAGCGTGCCGACGTTGACCACCACCGTGGTGCTGCCGGCCGAGTTGCCGCTGGCCACGGTGCCCCGCGTCGTCGTCACCGAGCCGACGACGAGCGCCAGGTCCACGTCGGGCAGCAGGTCGGTCAGCTGCACGGCGTTGGCGGCGTTGGCGGAGGTGTTGGTGACGACGATGGTGTAGCGGAGGGTGTCTCCGGGCGAGACGTCGCCGGTGCCGTCCGCGTCGGTGTACAGGGCGGCGGACTTGACCGCGGTGACGCTGGCGTCGTCGTCGAGGATGGTGCCGACGCCCTGGCCGTCGGCGATGATCGCCTCGGTCGGGTTGGACAGGTTGAGGAAGAACTGCTCGGTCGGCTCCGCGACGTTGTCGTTGGTGAGCGGCACGGTCACCGTCTGGGTGCGGGCCCCGGAGCCCGCCGGGAAGTTCAGCGTGCCGGACACCCCGGTGAAGTCGCCCGCCCCGGCCGACCCGGAGGCGGTGGCGAACTGGACGCTGGAGGGCAGCGCCGTGTTGCCGGTCAGGGTGACGGTGAACGTCATCGTGCCGGCGCTCTCGTTGCGCGTCACGTCGTTGACGGTGTACCTGGGCCGGTCGTCGTCGGTGCCGCCGGGGCCGGTCCCGTCGTCGAGGATGGTGCCCACGCCCTGCGGGTCGCTGATGGTGGCGTTGGTGGCGCCGGACAGGTTCAGGAAGAACGCCTCACTCTTCTCGTAGATCGAGTCGTTGGTGATTGGCACGGTGACGGTCTGCGTCCGCGCCCCGGTGCCCGCCGGGAAGTTGAGCGTGCCCGAGGTGGCGGTAAAGTCGGCCCCGCTCGTCGCCGTCCCGCTCGCCGTGGCGAAGTTGACGGACGAGGGCAGGTTCGTGTCCCCCGTCAGGGTGACGGTGAACGTGATGGTGCCGGCGGCCTCGTTCCGGGTCACGTCATCGACGGTGTACGTCGGCCGGTCGTCGTCGGTGCCGCCGCCTCCCGTGCCGTCGTCGAAGATCGTCCCCACGCCTTGGCTGTCCGAGATCGTCGCGTTCGTCGCCCCGGACAGGTTGAGGAAGAACGCCTCGGAGCCCTCGTAGACACCGTCATTCGTGATCGGCACCGTCACCGTCTGCGTCCGCGCGCCGGTGCCGGGGGCGAGGAGAGCAACCCCGAGGTGGCGGTGAAGTCGGCCCCACTGGTCGCCGTCCCCCTGGCCGTGCCGTAGCTCACCGTGGAGGGCAGGTTCGTGTCCCCGTCCAGGGTGACCGTGAACGTCAGCGTCCCGGCGGCCTCGTTGCGGGTAGACGTCGTTGACCGTGTACGTCGGCCGGTCGTCGTCGGTGCCGCCGGGGCCGGTCCCGTCGTCGAGGATGGTGCCCACGCCCTGCGGGTCGCTGATGGTGGCGTTGGTGGCGCCCGGACAGGTTCAGGAAGAAGCTCTCGCTCTTCTCGTAGAGGCTGTCGTTGGTGATCGGCACCGTGACCGCCTGGGTGCGGGCGCCGCTGCCCGCGGGGAAGTTCAGTGTGCCGCTGGTCGAGGTGAAGTCGGCGCCACTGGTGGCGGTACCGCTCGCGGTGGCGTAGCTCACCGAGCTGGGCAGGTTGGTGTTGCCGGTCAGGGTGACGGTGAACGTGATGGTGCCGGCCCCCTCGTTCCGCGTCACGTCATCGACGGTGTACGTCGGCCGGTCGTCGTCGGTGCCGCCGCCTCCCGTGCCGTCGTCGAAGATCGTGCCGACACCTTGCGGGTCGCCGATCCTCGCCTCGGTCGCGTTGGTCAGGTTGAGGAAGAACGACTCGCTGCCCTCGTACACCGCGTCGTTGGTGATCGGCACGGTGACGGTCTGGGTGCGGGCGCCGGTGCCCGCCGGGAAGTTCAGCGTCCCGCTGGTCGCGGTGAAGTCCGCCCCGCTGGTGGCCGTGCCGCTGGCCGTGGCGAAGTCCACCGTGGAGGGCAGCGCCGTGTCGCCGGTCAGGGTGACCGTGAACGTCAGCGTGCCGGCCGCCTCGTTGCGGGTCACATCGTTGACGGTGTAGGTCGGCCGGTCGTCGTCGGCGAACCCGCCGATGTTGGTCCCGTCGTCGAGGATGGTGCCGACGCCCTGCGGGTCGCCGATCCTCGCCTCGGTCGCGCTGGACAGGTTGAGGAAGAAGCTCTCGCTCTTCTCGTACAGGGAGTCGTCCGTGATAGGCACCGTCACCGCCTGCGTCCGCGCCCCCGTGCCCGGGCCGAACGTCAGCGTGCCGTTTGTCGAGGTGAAATCGACCCCGCTAGTGGCCGTGCCGCTGGCGGTGGCGAAGTCCACCGTGGAGGGCAGCGCCGTGTCGCCCGTCAGGGTGACCGTGAACGTCAGCGTCCCCGCGTCCTCGTTGACCGTCACGTCGTTGACCGTGTACGTCGGCCGGTCGTCGTCGGTGCCGCCGGGGCCGGTCCCGTCGTCGAGGATGGTGCCCACGCCCTGCGGGTCGCTGATGGTGGCGTTGGTCGCGGCCGAGAGGTTCAGGAAGAAGTTCTCGCTCTTCTCGTACAGCGCGTCGTTGGTGATCGGCACCGTCACCGTCTGCGTCCGCGTCCCGGTACCCGGGCCGAACGACAGGCTGCCCGAGGTCGAGGTGAAGTCGGCCCCGCTGGTCGCCGTGCCGCTGGCGGTGCCGTAGCTCACGGTGGAGGTCAGCGCGGTGTCGCCGGTCAGGGTGACCGTGAACGTCATCGTGCCGGCGCCCTCGTTCCGCGTCACGTCGTTGATCGTGTAGGCCGGAGGCGGGTCGTTGTCGGTGATCGTGCCGGTGCCCGAGTCGCCGGGGTTGACCGTCGTGCCCGCCGTGACCGTGGCGGTCAGCGTGAACGTCTCGTCCAGTTCGTCGAGGGTGTCGTTGGTGATCGGCGTCCGCACCTGGAGGCTCGTGCTGCCGGCCGGGATCGTCGCGCTGGAGGCGGGAACCCACACGCCGCCCACGAACACCTCCAACCCCGGGCCGTAGTCCGTGCCGGCGCCCACCGCCGTGCCGTCCGCCAGCGCCAGGGAGAAGGTCACGTTCTCCGCGGAAGGGTTCGACAGCGACACGGTGAACACCGCGAAGCCGCCGCTCTCGGGGACGGTCACGTCGTTAACGCTGATCGACGGGGCGACCGTCACCGTCGCCGTCGCCACGTTGCTGCTGGTGTCACCGTCGTTCGTCTGCACGGCGACCGTCCGCGGCCCGTTCGTCGGGACCGCCGCCGTGTCGCGGTAGGTCATGCCGCGCAGCAGCAGGTCGATGTCCGCCCGCGGCATGTCGCCGCCGCCGTTGCGGGTCAGCGCGAACGTGCCCGTCGCGGCCGTGTAGGTCACGGCGAACGTCGTGCCGCCCACCGTCACCGTCGTGGCCGCGTTCGTCGCCAGCGGGAAGTTGGTCCCACCGAGGTTCAGCACCTCGCTGTTGCCGTCCGCCACGCCGCCGACGGTCAGCGTCAGCCAGGCCATGGCGGTGTCGTCGGCGTCGGTGACCAGCGCGTCGGTGTCGGTCACGTTGACCGCCGGGCCGCCGGTCACGAACGCGCTGCCGAAGCCGGTGCCGGGGTCGGCCCCGTTCAGATCGACCGTCGGCGGGGCGTTGACGATGAACGTCACCGTGCCGGGGGCGCTGGACAGGGCGCCGTCGGAGACGGTGAAGTTGAACGAGGTGTACGGCCGGCCGACCTCGCCGGGGTCGGGGGTGAACACCAGGTTGGCCAGCTGCGCCGCCGGGATGACCTGGCCGGCGGTGACCGCCACCCCGCTCAGCCGGAGGACGCCGTCGGCCGGCAGCGTGGTGATCGTCACCGACTGGAGGGTGTCGGCCAGGTCGGGGTCGAGGAACGGGAAGGCGAAGTCGCCGAGCTGGAACGGCGTGTCCTGGGTCAGGGTGAACGTCGAGTTGCCCGTCGCCGGCGGGTTGTTGACCCCGTTGATCGTGATCGTCACCGTGGCGGTATCGACGCCGCCGGAGGCGTTGCGCACCGTGTAGGTGAACGAGTCGGTCGCGGTCTGGCCGGTGCCCAGGTAGGTGTAGACGCCGTTGGGGTTGTAGCTGTAGCTGCCGTTACTGTTGAGCGTCAGGATCGCACCGGACGGCAGGGTGATCGGCGTGCCGACGGTGGTGGTCGAGCCGTTCACCGCGATCACCGTCAGCGGCGGGCCGTTGGGGACGTCGTTGGTGAGGACGCCGGGCCCGCCCACGGTCAGGGTCGCGTTCTCGTTGGTCGAGCCGGTGTCGTTGATCGCGTCGGGGGGCGTCGGGGCGGTGCCGACCACGGCCGTGGCCGAACTCTTGTCGGACGGGTCGTTCGGGTCGGTGTAGGAGATGGTCAGCGTCGAGCCGTTGGGGGCGTGCAGGCTGCCGTTGCCGACGGTCAGCACAGCCTCGGTCGGCACGGTGAGGGTGAACACGCCGGTGTTCGGCCCCGTCTCGGTCAGCGTCACGGTCATCGTGTCGCCGGTCGAGGAGGTGATCGTCGCCGTGATCGTCTCGGCCACGCCGGGGTTGGTGTTCTGGTCGATGTCGGTGACGCGGACGAAGACCGGGTTGACACCGGCGGGGTAGGTGGTCGTCACCGGGCCGTTGGGCGAGCTGGTGAACTGCGAGACGCTCGGCGTGCCGAGGTCCAGCTGGGTGACGGAGAACGGGGTGCTGGCGGAGTCGAAGACGTTGCCCTCGTAGCCCTCGTTGCCGCGCACCGTGACGGTGAAGTCGCCGGTGTCCGTCGTCGCCCAGGCGTACTCGAAGACCTTGGTGTTGCCGCTCTGCGAGACGACGTGAGACGAGGTCAGGGTGACCGGCGAGCCGCCGGTCGTCGGCGTGATCGTCAGCAGGCCACCGGAGACGTCGGCGAAGCCGAACGGGTCGGTGACGGTGGCGCGGACGTAGACGGTCTGGCCGGCCGTCGTCGAGGTGATCGCGCTACCGCCGCTAAACGCGGCGTCGAAGACGGCGACCGAGGTGACGTCGATGACCGGCGCCGCCGGCAGCTCGACGCGCGACGGGGCGGTGGCGGCGTCGTAGGTGACCTGGAAGTCCACCCCGGCCTGGGCCGTGGTGACCTCCAGTGAGATCACCTCCCCGGCGGGGATCGTCACACCGGCGAGCGTCCCGGCCCAGGTCAGCACCCCGCCGCTGAACGTCGGGTTGGTCAGGGTCGCGAACGTGGTTCCGTTGTGCTTCAGCGTCGCGGTGACGCTCGGGCTGGCCGGCATCGTGCCGCTGACGACACTGACGTGGGCGACGACGCGGACCGGCTGGCCGGCCGGCAGGGTCAGGGCGGCGGCCAGCGGGGTCGATTGCGTGAACGTGGCGGTGGTGTTGGCCGGCGTGGTCGCGGGCTTGATGGACACGCCGATCGCGGCGTACTCCTGGTTGTCCCCCGACGTGAAGGAGCTAACCACCGACGCGGCGCCGGCCTTCGTGCTGGACGCCGCGCTGACGAAATCGAAGCCGCTGGTGTTCCACAGCTCCGACTGGCCCCCCGCGGTCGCGATGCTCTGGTCGCTACCGCCCTCGTCCCAGACCGCCGTGGCGTAGACGAGTTCGCCGACGGCCGAGCCGACCGTGACACTGCCGCTGGTGCTCCCGGGGTCCGAGTTCGTGGCGGCCGTGCCGAGTGGCGTCGCTTGATCGACGTTGTTGAACGTGGTCGCCGACGCCACGATGCTCGACGTCCCGGTGACGCTCACCACGACGTTGGCCGCGGCCGACGAGGGGTTCACCAGGCTGAAGAGGTACGACTTGACCGCGTTGCTCGTGATCGTGGCGACCTGCGTCATCGGGGTGCCACCGAAGGTCACCCCGGTCACGGTCCCGGCGCTACCGGCGAAGTTGTTACCACCGACCGCGACGGCCACCAACAGCAGGCGGTTACTCCCGGCCCCCGGCGTGTGCGAGAACGTGAGGCTGGTGCCGCTGGTGGTGGAACCGCTGGTGGTCGCGGCCACGAGGATCGTGGCGGCGGACCCCACGGTGGACAGGGTCGGGCTGTTCGCGGCCGTGGCGTCGCCCTGCGGGGTTGATTTCGTCGGGTCGTAGCGGTCGAGGTTCTGCGCCCCCGGCACGGTCACGTTGCCGGAGTTCTCGTTGCTCAGGTACAGCTGCTTGAGCACGCTGGGAACGGTGATCGGCACCGTGTCGGTGTCGGTCAGCGCCGTCGCGTCGGTGCTCAGCACCGTCAGCGTGTCCGACGCCGTGCCGTAGCCCGCCGTGTAGCGCAGCGTCGCCAGGGTCGCGTTGATGTCGGCCTGGGTGCCGCTGATCGTCAAGGTCGCGGTGCCGTTGGCCCCGGCACTGATCGTCGCCGCCCCTTGCAGGGTGACGTTCAGCACGCCGCCGGTCACCGTCAGCCGCGTCGAGGCCAGGTTGGTGTTCGGGTCGGCGACCGACACGCTGACCGGCACCGCCAGGCCCTGGGTGGCGGCCTGCGAGCCCGGCACGGCGTTCACCGGCGGGTTCTGCACCGAGCCCACAATCGGCACGGTGTCGGTGTCGGTCTCGAACAGCCAGACCGGGTCGGTGTAGCTGACCGTCAGCGTCTGGCCGGCCAGCACGTGGATCGTGCCGTTGTTCGAGGGGTTCGCGGTCGTCGAGGACGGCAGGGTGGCGGCGAAGACGCCGGTGTTGACGCCGGTCTCGGTGACCGTGACCGTCTCCGTGTCCCCGGTCGGGCTGGTGACGACGACGGTGAACGACTCGGCGACGGCGGGGTTGCGGTTCGGGTCGGGGTCGGTGACGGTGATGAACGTGTTCGTGTTGGTGGTGTAGTTCGGGGCCTCGACGCTGCCCCCGGGGGCGGTGACGAAGAGGACGTTCCCCGGCGTGTTGGTCGGCGGGGTGTTGACGCTGACCAGGAACGTGTCCTGGTCTGACTCGACGCGGGCGTCGTTGAGGATGCCGGCGGCCGGCCCGGTGTACGGGTTGCTGATGAGCATGTCGAACGTCACCGTGGCGACCCCGCCGACGGGGATGGTGCCGACGAACAGGCCGACGTCGCCGGCCCCGTCGTCGTCGAGCGGGTAGGCGGTGTTGATCGAGCCGCCGACGACCTGGTCCGGCACCGCGGAGCCGTTCAGCGTCGTGGTGCCGGGCTTGTAGGTGGTGCCCGGCGGGATGATGTCCTTGACCACGACGTTGCCGAGGATGACCACGCCGTCGTTGTGCACGGTGATCGTGTAGCGGATGGTGTCGCCGGGGACGATCGAGCCGGTGCCGACCTTCGCCGCCGTCTTGCTGCTGGACACGACGGGCAGGGGGGGGACGATCGTGCCCATGTCCAGGAACGGGTTGCCGGCGCCGGCCACCGCCGAGTCCTCGCCCCAGGCGACCGACAGCTTGGTGCCGTTGGTCGTGTAGACCCGCATGCCGGTCTGGTTCTTGTCCGGGTCGTAGACGCGCTGCGACTGGAGCGCGGCGAGGTCGAAGTGGGCGTCGTACTTCTTGGTGTTGGGGTCGGTCAGCGCCCCCGTCGTCGGGTCGCCGTCGTAATCGACGTAAACCCGTGTGGCGGCGGTCGGCACCACCCACACCGGGCTGCCGTTGGCCGACCCGTCGCTCGACCCCGGCCCCCAGCCGACGACGGCGACCGGGGTGAGCTTGTCCTCGGCGACCAGGCGGCTGCCCCAGTCGTGGGTGGTGTTGGCGGCGTCGGAGTCGGAGGTCATCACCGCGTAGATCGGCTGCCCGACCGGCGTCGAGAACCGCGCCCCGGTGCCCGCCGGCATCTGGTAGCGGGCCGTGCCGTTGGCCGGCACGCTCAGCGTCGAGCTGCCGGACGTGGTGGTGACCGTGGCGGTGACCGGCGACGCGCCGGGGTTGTACAGGTAGACGAAGGTCGGGTCGTTGGGGTTGGTGGTCGAGACGGGGTTGTAGTAGGCGTTGGACCACTGGCTCGTCGGGGCGATGGTGAACGACCGCGACTCGTAGCTGGCGCCGATGTCGCCGGTGATCAGCTGCACCTGGACGGGCTTGCTGCTGGTGACCGTCGCCCCCTGCAACACGCCGCCGGCGGCGAGGTAGGTCTGCCCCTTGTTCAGGGTGACGGTCGTGGCCGCCGCCCCGCCGGGGCCGTCCTTGTCGATCGCCACCACCGTGCCGTCCTGCGCCGCCGACACGACGATCGACGCCAGCTCGAACATGGTGCTGGCGTTGGGGGTGTTCTGGCCGACGGGCATCTTGAAGTCGGTGCCGTACTTCGCCGTCTCGTAGACGTCCACGGCGGTGGCGAGCACGGTGCCGGGGTTGGTGGCCCAGGCGGCGCGGGTGACGGCGATCGCCTTGGACGCGGCGATCAGGTCGCGGCCGTCGTAAAGCAGCGTCGAGGGGTTGCGCGGCAGCGCGACTTGGTTCTGGAGGGTGACGACGCTGCCGGGGCCGATCACGTCGGTGGCGTAGCCGGGGGCGATGCCGTTGGCCGGGTTGCCGTCGCCCCAGACCTGCGTCGAGGACTGCGTCGGCGAGCCGCCGGCGACGCCGGCGTCGTAGCCGTCCTCCCACTGGTCGTAGTAGACCACCGTGCCGGGGGAGCTGCTGGCCAGCGAGATGACCGAGTTGATCGTCGTGCCGGTGCCGCTGTACAGGGTCGCGAACGTGGTCCGGATGTCGGCCTCGGGCAGCGGGACGAAGTACGTCTGCACCGGCACGGGCGCCGGGACGAGCCGCTCCTCGCACACCTCCAGCCCCGGGCGGGCCGCCGCGCCCCTGGACCGCCCCTGACCCCCTCGCACACCGCGAGAGTGGTAAGACTCCAACCACGCCGTCCACCGAGACCGCAACGACCAGCTCGACTTCTTCATGCGTCTCCCCCTCCGATGCCACCAGACCAATCGAATGCGCGATCCCCGGGACCACCCGACGACATCGTCGGTTCGGTCCTGACGGCGGACGTTACCAATGGATAAGTCAATCGCGGCGGCGCGGCCCTGGCTCAGGCCTTTATGCCCCCGGCGTAGGGTAGGATGTTCTTTTCGTCCCGTCCGTCCCCGCAGGCGGCCGCGCTGGCAGCCAGCCGTACAGGTGTTATCGATACTTAGCATGTCAACGGGAC
>JAXMAW010000057.1:0-45649 GCA_046350195.1 Gemmataceae bacterium | reverse complement strand
CCTCAACCTGTACGAGCGGACCTCCGAGGAGCGCCGGCGGGCCCTGGGGGACAGCGAGCAGCGCCGGCTGCGGCGGGTGGTTTGAGAAGGTCCCAGGCCCGACCGTGAGGGAGGGCGTTCTTCACCCCGGCGCGGCCCCACGCCCTCCCCCGCGGTCGGGCCCGGAACGAGCAAATCCGCCGCGATTCTCGCTGGCCGGACCGATACTTTGCGCCTAGCATGTGGTTTATACCTCCGCACTCCGGGTTGTTCCCTCCCCTCAGTCCCCACCTTCCGGAGGGCCTGGAGCGCGAGCAGGTACGCGCACAAGGAGTCTCACATGCTACGTCGTTTCGTCAGTGCCGCCGCCGTTCTGTTCATCGTGGTCGGCTTCGTCCTGGCCGGTGAGTACCGCGGGATCATCACCGAGCACAAGGACGGCAAGATCACCGTCAAGGTTGGCAAGAAGGGCGAGGAGCCGACCGAGAAGACGTTCAAGATCAAGAAGGACGTCAAGATCTCGAAGAAGGGCAAGGACGGCGATGAGGACATCAAGGCCGAGGACTTCAAGGAAATCCTCGAGAAGGGCGTGAAGGGCAAGGCCAAGGGCGTCGGCGCCCGGATCACCACCGAGGGCGAAGGCGACGCCGAGACCGTCACCGCCATCGTGATCCAGGCCCGCGGCAAGAAGGGCAAGTAACCTTCTCCCCGCCGCAAGATAAACCGGACGCCCGGCGGGTCAACCCGCCGGGCGTCTCCCGTTACCTGACCGCACCGTTGGCGTGGCCGTCGATCACCGGCAGGCTCAGGCCGCCCGTCTCCCCGCCGCACTTCCGCAGGACCCAGTCCTGGAACGCCCAGACGCGCTCCTCACGCCGGCCGATGACGCCCGGGCAGGTGCTCGCCTCCATCCCCTTCTGGACGTCCCGGAAGATGGCGGCGTCCTCCTCCAGGATCTTCCGCGCCCCCTCCTTGGCGAACAGCCTGTTCAGCCAGGCCGAGATCCACGCCAGCGGCGTCCGCCGCGGCCCGAACGGGGTGAACACGCGGACGATCGCCCGGCTGGTCGTCGGCGACGTCGGCACGACCAGCTTCACGAGACTGACCACGTCCATGAGGATGAACACGAGGTTGGGGTAGACGTGGTACTGGGTGTAGTGCCCCTTGAACGGCAGCCCCAGCGCCCGCGCCGTCCGGCCGCTGCCCTTCCTCACCCAGGGGTGGATGTCCTCGGTGTAGAAGCTGGTCCAGCGGTCGTTCATCTCGTGGGCGATCATCTCCTCCGGCGGCATCACCCCGAACGTCTTCTCGTGCAGGCAGGGGATGTGGTACGACTCCAGCAGGTTCTCGATGGCGACCTTCCAGTTCGTCGGGTACTCCGGGCTCCAGTCCCAAACCTGCCGGAACGGGGAGGAAAAGGCCCGCGCGATTGGCTCGAACGTCTCGCCCATCTGCTCGCGGAGCGAAGGGCCGTCCTCGCTGAGGTTGACGAAGACGAGGTCACCGCAGCGGGCGGCGCGGAACTTGACCAGCCGGGCGTTTTCGCGGTCGAAGGGGCGGAACGACTGGGCCTCGGGGATCCGGCCGGTGCGGCCGTCGCACTGGTACTCCCACCCGTGGTACTGGCAGCGGAAGCTCGGGTCGTGCCCCCGCGGCTTGCTCGTCAGCAGGCAGTGGCGGTGCCCGCACACGTTCAGGTACGCGTGCGCCTCGCCGTCGATGCGCCGCACCAGGATTGGCTTGCCCAGCAGCCCCAGCGTCACGTAGTCCCCGTCCCGCCTCAGCTCCCCCATCGACGCGACGAGGTGCCAGCCGGGGAGGAGGGCGCGTTCCAGCTCGCGGCGGTACTGGTCCTCGGAGTAATAAGCCTGCGGGGGCAAGACGTGGCGGAGCTGGGAGTCGTGTACGAACATGGTCTCGCATTCTGTGGGCTGGGGCGGGTCGCTGCCGGAACCACCATCTTACCCAGGTTGCCGCGCCACCGACAACCGCGCGACGTGGTCCTGGAAGGCCCAGACGCGCTCCTCGCGCCTCCCAATCACACCCCGGATCGGGCTGGCCTCCAGGCCGCGCTGCACGTCGGGGAAGATCGGGGCGTCCTCGGCCAGGACCCTCTTGGCCACCTCCTTCGAGGCCAGGGCGTTGCCGTGGGCGAACAGCCAGGCCAGCACGCCGCGGCGCGGGCCAAAGGGGGCGAACAGCCAGACCATGGTCCGCGACGTCGTCGGCGAGGTCGGCACGACGATCTGGGCCATGCTCATCAGGTCCATCCGGACGAACGTCAGGTTGGGGAACACGTGGTAGTGCGTGTAGGCCCCGGTGAACGGCAGGCCCAGCCGCCGCGTGGTGCGGCGGATGCTCTTCTTCACCCAGCCGTCCATCTCGTCGGTGCGGTAGCTCGTCCAGCCGGGGTGCAGCTCGTGGACGACGTTGTCCTCCCTGGGGTACGTGCGGAACGTCTTGGGGTGCAGGCAAGGAATGTGGTATGACTCGACGCCGTTTTCCAGCGGGACCTTCCAGTTGGCGGCGTAGTCGGCCTCCCACCGCCAGATCTGCCGGAACGGCGCCGAAAAGCCCTGCTCGACGACCGGAAAGACGTCCCCGAGCTGCTCCCGGAGCGAAGGGCCGTCCTCGCTGAGGTTGACGAAGACGAGGTCGCCGCAGCGGGCGGCGCGGAACTTGACCAGCCGCGCGTTCTCCCGGTCGAAGGGGCGGAACGACTGGGCCTCGGGGATCCGGCCGGTGCGGCCGTCGCACTGGTACTCCCACCCGTGGTACTGGCAGCGGAAGCTCGGGTCGTGGCCGGTGGGCCGGTCGGTGAGCTTGCAGTGCCGGTGGCCGCACACGTTCAGGTAGGCGTGTGGCTCGCCCCCACTGCGACGCACGAGGATCGGCTTGCCCAGCAGGTCGAGTGTGACGTAGTCGCCGTCGCGCTTCAGTTCCCCCATCGACGCCACGAAGTGCCAGCCGGGGAGGAGGATCTGCGCCACCTCCTCCTGGTAGCGGCTCCGGGAGTAATACCACTCCGGGGTCAGGACGTGCTGTAGTCGTTCCGGATGCACGAACATGCAGGTATTGTACCCGTCATCCCGGGGGAACCAAGGCGACGGCCCGGCACCAGCCGGCGCTGGCGCCCTTGATCTTCACTGGCAGGCACGACACCCAGAACCCCGTCGGCCGCGGCAGCAGGTGCAGGTTGGCGAGCTTCTCGATCTGGCAATACTCCTTCGTGATGCCCGCGAAGTGGGCCGGCCAGACGTGCCGGCCGTCGCCGGTGGCGCGGAAGTCGGCGACCATGTTGGCGAACGGCCGGTCGAGCGTGTAGGCGTCGATGCCGATGACCTTGACCCCTTGCTCGACGAGCCACAGCACCCCGTCGCGGCCGAGCCCCGGCTGGGCGTAGTAGTCACGTGAGTGCAGCCGCAGGTCGGCCCCGGTGTGCAGCAGGACGATGTCGAGCGGCCGGAGCTGGTGACCGATTCGGCGCAGCTCCTGTTGAAGGTCCGCGACGGTGACCTCCTCGCCGGCCGGCTTGTGCCGCACGTCGAGCACCACGCCGGGGGCAAAGCACCATTCGAGCGGCACCTCGTCGATGGTGCGAGCGGGCCGGCCCTCCGACGTCGCGCCGTAGTGGTACGGCGCATCGACGTGGGTGCCGGTGTGCGTGATCGCCTGCACCTCCTCGACGGCCCAGCCCTGGCCGTTCGACCAGGCGAGATCGCCCGGCTCGACGCCGAAGAAGCGGCGCATCTGCTCCAGCCCCTCGCCGGCGTGCGTCACGTAGCGGACGCGCGCCGGCATCGGCTCGCTGACGGCGTTGTCCTCGAGCGGGACGCTGAGGTCGATCAGGCGGACGCTCGGGAACATCACAGCTCCCACCCCTTGCGGTACACCGGCCGGATGAGCGTCTCGACCTCGGGGACGCCCTTCGCCGTCATCGCCCGGGCGTCCCACTCGATTCTCTTGCCGGCGTACACCGCCAGGTTGCCGAGCAGGATCGTCTCGGTGAGCGGGCCGGCGTAGTCGGGGAAGTTCGAGGTCGCCTGCTTGCCGCCCTTGATCGCCTGGACGAACTCGGCGAAGTGCCCCGGCGACCGGGCGAACTCGACGGCCGGCTCCTTCGCGCCACCGAGCAGCCGGCCGCGGTCGCCGTTGTCCCCGGGCGCGTAGAGCTTGCCCTTGTCGCCGACGATCAGCGAGCCGGCCTTGTCGATCTCCTGGACCTCGTCGCCGAACAGCGAGGCGTCGGGCTTCTTGCCGCCGTCGTACCAGACGACCTTGACCGCGCCACGCTTGCCGCGCGGTGGGAACGTGAAGCGGATCACCGACCACCTGGGGAAGGAATCCCGGTCGTGCCCGGACGACTCGGCCTCGACCGCGACGGGGTCGCGCAGGTCCAGGGCCATGAACGGCAGGTTGAACGTGTGGCAGGCCATGTCGCCCAGCGCGCCGGAGCCGAAGTCCCACCAGCCCCGCCAGTCGCGGCGGTGGTAGCCTTGGCCGTAGGGCCGCGCCGGCGACGGCCCCAACCACAGATCCCACTTCAGACTGACAGGGACAGGCTCCGCCGGCGGCCGCTTCAGGCCCTGAGGCCAGATCGGCCGGTTCGTCCAGACGTGGACCTCGCGCACCTCACCCAGCGCGCCGGACCGGACCGCCGCCGCGGCCTTGCGCAGCGCCGAGCTGGCAGTGCCCTGGTTGCCCATCTGCGTGACGACCTTCTTCTCGCGGGCGATCTCGCCCAGTCGCCGCGCCTCCCCGATCGTCCGGGTGAGCGGCTTCTGGGTGAAGCAGTGCTTGCCGAGGCGCATCGCCATCGCCGAGGCGACCGCGTGGGTGTGGTCCGGCGTGCTCACGGTGACGGCGTCGATCGACTTGCCCAGCTTGTCGAACAGTACGCGGAAGTCGTGGAACTTCTCGGCCTTCGCGTGGGTCATCGCCGCCTTGGCGAGGAAGCCGTCATCGACGTCGCAGATCGCCACGACGTCGCCGTGCCGGGCGGCGTCGGCGGCGTCGCCGCGCCCCTTGCCGTTGACGCCGATGCAGGCGAAGCGCACGCGCTCCAGGGGGGACGCACCTTTTTCCTGCGCGGGGGCGCCGCTGACCCAGAATCCGACACCTGCGGCCGAGGCCGCTAGTAGGTCACGACGAGAGGGCTGCATGGTCGGGTCGCTCCTCGGAAGAGAGGCCAGGGCGGATGGCCTGAGCCTACCGCCGTCGCGGCCCAAGAGCAATGGCCTACCCAGGGGAGGGTGAGTCCCCCTCCTGGTGCAGATAGTTTCATATTGGCGGACGGCCCGACGGCCCGTTTTCGGGCCTTTCTTTTGGAATACTTCCGCGCCGCCGGTGTATAATGCAGATTGGTTTGCGGACTCCGGAACAGCAGAAGGATCCCGTGTCGAAGGCAAGGCCCACCTCTCGATCCGACGGAGTCAAGGAAAAGTGGTATCATGCCAACCACACGCCCATTCCGCCCATGCCCGAGTTCCTGGCCCCCCACGCCCCCCGATGACCCCCTGGCGGAGGCGAGGGCCCGGCCGATGAGCCGGCTCGCCTCGATCCCGATGGCCAGCTTCCTCGTCGGCCACGACGGCCGGGTCCTCGACGCCAACCAGAAGGCCCTGGACCTGTTCGGCTACGCCGCGGCCGAGCTGTTAGGTCAGCCGGTCGAGGTGCTGTTACCCGCCTCGGTTCGCGAGCGCCACGTGGAGCTGCGAACCAGGTACGTGCAAGAGCCGGAGCCACGCCTCCTGCTCGGGGGCCGCGAGCTGTTCGCCCGCCACAAGGACGGCACGCCGATCCCGGTGGCGGTCGGGCTGCACCCGCTCCAGGGGGCCTCGCCCGCCCAGATCCTGGTCCACGTCTTCGACCTGTCGGACGTCAAGCGGGCCGAGCGGCACCTGCGGCACTTCTTCGAGATCTCCATCGACCTGCTCTGCATCGGCACAACCGACGGCTACTTCCGCCGCGTCAACCAGAGCTTCACCCGGGTCCTCGGCCACAGTCAGGAAGCGCTGCTGTCCCGGCCGTTCCTCGAGTTCGTTCACCCGGAGGACCAAGAGTCCACGCTCTTCGAGGTCGAGAAGCTCGCCGCCGGCGCCCCGACGGTTCGCTACCGCAACCGCTACCGCGACACCAACGGCCAGTACCACTGGCTCGAGTGGAACGCCGCCTCGATCCCGGCCGACGGGCTGATCTTCGCCGTCGCCCGGGACATAACCGAGCAGATCGTGATGGAGCAGATGCTGCGGGCGCGCGAGGAGCGGGAACGCGCCATCCTCGACAACACCTCGGCGATCATCTTCGTCAAGAACACGCGGGGGCAGTACGAGTTCATCAACCAGACCTTCTCCGGCCGCTTCGGCATCGCCCGCGAGGACGTGCTGGGCAAGACCGACGCCGACCTGTTCTCCGGCCCCGTCGCCGAGCTGCTGCGCCGCAACGACAGCCAGGTCCTGGACACGGGGCGGCCGCTCCAGGTCGAGGAGATGATCCCGATCGAGGACGTCCCGAGGACGTACATCTCGGTCAAGGTCCCGCTCCGCGACCCGCGCGGGCAGGTCAACGCCGTGGCCGGCATCTGCACCGACATCACCGACCAGCTCCAGGCCAAGCGCGTCGATGAGGAGATGAAGCTGGCCCAGCTGGTCCAGCAGCGGCTGTACCCCAGGACGTTCCCGAGGCTCGACGGCTACGACATCGCCGGCGCGTCGCTGCCGATGACCCGGCTGTGCGGGGACTACTACGACTACCTGCTGCTCGACGACGGCCGCCTCCTGCTGGCGATCGGCGACGTCAGCGGGCACGGGCTGGGTCCGGCCCTGACCATGGTTGAGATCCGGGCCCTGTTGCGCGTGCTGCTGCCGCGGGCCGAGGACCTGCCGGCGGTCCTCACCCAGGTGAACCGCCAGTTGCTCCAGGACAGCCCGGAGGCGTTCATCACCCTGTTCCTGGTCGATCTGAACCTGAAGGCCCGGGCGCTCCGCTACCTCGGCGCCGGCCACGACGCCTGGCTGCTGCGGGCGGACGGCCGGGCGGAGCGGCTGGCGAGCACGAGCATGCCGCTGGGCATCGCGGACATCGGGTTCGACCTCGGCGCGCCGGGCGGCGCGCTGGGGCCGGGCGACCTGCTGCTGATGTTCACCGACGGCCTGACCGAGTCCGCCTCGCCGGGCGGCGCCCTGTTCGGCTCCGAGCGGATGCTGGCCACCGTGGCCGCCGCCAGGCACGAGCCGGCCGAGGCGATCGTCGGGCGACTTTTCTCCCACATCCGGGAGCACACCGCCGGGCTGCCCCTCCAGGACGACATCACCCTGATCGTCGCCAAGGCGCTGTGAGCCGGGGCGGGCAATTTTTTCCCAACGGCCGTGTCCTTTTCTTCGCGGCCCGTTCGTCAAGGGGTGGACAGGCGGGGCGCGGTTGCCCCGCCGACCACTCCCGAGCGATCACGAAAGGACCGACTCGTGGCCAAGTTTCTGTTTGTCTACCGCGGCCCGGCCGAGCAGGAAGCGGCGCCGCCCTCCCCCGAGCAGATGCAGGCGATCCTGGCCGCCTGGGGCCAGTGGATCGAGACGGTGGCGAAGAGCGGCCACCTGGTCGATGGCGGCGACGGACTGCTCCCGACCGGGAAGGTCGTCAAGGCCGGCGGGATCGTCTCCGACGGGCCGTTCATCGAGTCCAAGGACGTCGTCGGCGGCTACTCGATCCTCCAGGCCGACACCTACGACAAGGCCGTCGAGTTCGCCAAGACTTGCCCCGCCGTCACGCACGGCGGCACCGTAGAGGTCCGCGAGTTGGCGGGCTTCAATTAACGACGTCTCCCAGGCCCGCCCGCGCTGTGCGGCACGCCCTTCCTCACGGGCGGGCCTGGGAGTGGGAGGCGCCGTCTTGCCCCAGCCGCGCCAACTCGTCGAGCACTTCTTCCGCCACGAGTCGGCCCGGCTGGTGGCGTCGCTGACGCGCCTGTTCGGCGTGCGGCACCTCGGCCTGGTGGAGGACGTCGTGCAGGCCAGCCTCCTGCGGGCCCTGACGTCGTGGTCGCTCCGGGGGGTCCCCAACGAGCCGGCCGCCTGGTTGCGCCGGGTGGCCCACCGGCTGGCGATCGACGCGCTGCGCCGCGACACGCGCTGGAGCCCGCTCGGCGGCCGAGACGTCGAGCGGCCCGGGCAGGTGCCGAGCTGGGAGGACGTCGGCGACGACCAGCTGCGGATGATCTTCGTCTGCTGCGACGACGCCGTGCCGGCCGAGTCGCAGGTGGCCCTGGCCCTCAAGACCCTGTGCGGCTTCGGCACCGAGGAGATCGCCCGGGCGCTGCTGACGAGCGAGGCCAACGTCGCCAGGCGGATTACCCGGGCCAAGGAGAAGCTGCGCGAGGTCGGGCTGGACCCCGGCGCGCTCACGGCGGGCATGATCCAGGACCGCCTCGACGCCGTCCTGTCGGTCGTCTACCTGCTGTTCAACGAGGGCTACGGCTCGACCCGGGCCGACCAGCTGGTGCGCGAGGAGCTGTGCGAGGAGGCCGTCCGGCTGGCGCTGGTCCTCGCCGAGCACCCGTTGACCGAGGGGCCGCGGACGGCGGCCTTCGTCGCACTCCTGCTGTTTCACGCCTCGCGCCTGGCGGGGCGGGTGGACGACCGGGGGATGTTGCTGCTCCTGGAAGAGCAAGACCGAGCTGCGTGGGACCAGGGGCTGATCGCGGAGGCGTTCCGCTGGTTCGCCAGGTCGGCGGGCGGCGACCGCCCCTCGCGGTACCACGCCGAGGCCTGGATCGCCGCCGAGCACTGCCGGGCCCGGCGGTTCGCCGACACCGACTGGGGCCGGATCGTCCAGGCGTATGACCTGCTGTTCGCCCTGGCCCCCTCGCCGGTCCACGAGCTGAACCGGGCCATCGCCGTGGCGGGGCGCGACGGGGCGGAGGCCGGCTGGGCGGCCCTGCAGGCGATCCGGGCCGAGCGCCTCGCGGACCAGTACCACCTGTGGAGCGCAACGGCCGGCGAGCTGGCCCGGCGGCGCGGGGCGTGGGTCGAGGCGCGGGAGTTCCTCGAACAGGCCGCCGGCCTGGCGCGGACCGACGCGGAGCGCCGGCTCCTACGACGCCGCCTCGCGGAGCTGGGAGGGGGGCGCCTGGCGCTGGACGCGCCAGGTCAACAGCAGGCCGACGACGGCGAACCCTAGCACCATGGCCGCCTCGGAGACGACCCAGGCCGGGGGCATGCCGACGCAAAGGTCGAGGGCGAGGAAGGCGAACCCGCCCACCAGGCTCATCCAGCCGAACACCCACACCAGGGGCAGGTAACGCCGCAGGTCGCCGGCCATCACCCACAAGAGCGGCGCCCAGCCGACGTAGAGCAGCGACAGCGACCGCGTCAGGTACTCGACGATCGGCGCCCGCGGCAACTCGCTCAGGCCGAGCCACCCGTGAACCGCGCCCATCCACGCCGTCGGCATCACGACCGCCGGCAGGGCGAACAACACGATCGCGGCCTCGATCCGCAGCAACAGCGCCAGGGCGCCTTCGGCCCGAGACATGCCATCGTCCTCGTAGTCGGGGGCGACCGCGGGGTTGATATACTGACGCCTTGCACGGTCGCCTCATTCGGGAGCGCGGGCATGCGCATGCCAACGACCGCCCTGCTGCTGCTCGCGGTGGGCTGTGCGGCCCGCCCGGCGCCGGGCGAGAAGCTTCTCGGGCTGATGAACGAGCGGCTCGGCTTGATGCACGACGTCGCCCGGTGGAAGTGGAACGAGAGGCGGCCGATCGACGACCCCGAGCGCGAGCGGGCGCTTCTCGATGAGGTGGCGCGCCGAGGGGAAGAGCGCGGCCTGGACCCCGGGTTCGTGCGGGCGTTCTTCGCCGACCAGATCGAGGCCGCCAAGGAGGTCCAGCACGCCGCCTTCGACCGCTGGGCGGGGGAAAGGCGCGGCCGATTCGACCGCGTCCGAGACCTGGCGGACCTGCGGAAGGAGATCGACCGCATCAACGGCGAGTTGCTGGCCGCGCTGGCCGAGGTCGCCCCCGGCGACCGCGCCGGCGTCGCCCGGCGGGCCGAGGGGTTGCCGGGGGTCGCCGTCCGCACGCTCGCCGGTGACGCGGGGGCCGGGCGGTAGGGCCAGGGCCTATCGGGCCAAGGTGCCCGATAGCCCGACCAGCAGCGACGCGATCGTGTCCGGGTCGGCCTGCACGTTCGCCAGGACGTGTTCGCGGTTGGGTTCGAGCTTTATCCGGCCGAGTAGCTTCAGCAGCTGGCCGGCCACCTTCGCCTCGTCGCCGCCCTTGAGCAGCATCGGCAGCAACAACAGCCTCGCGGACCCCAGCCCAGACCGGGCGGCGCCGAGCACCCTTTTCGCCTCTTCCTCGGAACCCGTGGTGGCCCGCACTCCGATCGTCGCCTCCTCGGAGACGTTTACGGTGAGCAGGAGCGATCTCAAGGCGGACAGCGCCTCCAGGCCGGGAAGCGCGGCGGCCTGCCGGGGCAGCTTCCCCGGGTCGAGGCCGCCGACGACCTGGTGGGGCTGCTCGTAGAAGGACAGCGCCTCGGACAGCGGGCCCCCCGGCGTCGTGGCGGGGGCCGCGAGGCGCGTCAGGCAGAGCTTCACGCCCCCCTCCGGCCCAGCGACCATCAAGGTCTCGCCGAGGAAGCACACGGCGATCGGGCGGCCTTCGGGGTCGGTCCCGGTGTAGTAGTCGCGCCCCGCGTGGGTGGTGACGTCCCCCCGGGGGGCGGCGCCGATGTGGGTCGTCACCCGGTCCGCGTCGATCGGTTGGGACGTCTTGATGACCGTCCACCCGAGGCGTTGCTCCTGGTCCATGAGGGTGAAACAGACCCGCTCGACCTGCTCGGGCCGCATCCCGGTAACCAGGCGCAGGCGGGCGATGGGATCGGGGCGGTTCGGGGCGCCGTCGAGCGCCTTCTCGAAGGCGGCGCGGGCCGCCTTCGTCCCCCACAGGTCGGCGACGCGGAGGCGCAGGAACCCCTGGGCGTCGGGAGGGATCAGCGCCAGCTCCGACACCTCCTCGCCGGGCCGCTGCGTCTGGCGCGACAGGTACCACCACGCCGTCAGCGCCGCCCCCATCAGGCCCGGCACGAGCAGCGCCAGCAGGATCAGCGCCGGCAGCCGGCTCGGCGGCTTCGCCACAATCCGAGGCGAGACCGGGGCCGGGGGGCCAGCCGGGGGGATGACCAGTGCCGCGCCGCAGCCGGGGCACTGGACCTTCCGGCCGGCGTGGTGCTCCCCGATGCGGAGCTTCCGCCCGCAGGGGCAGACGTACTCGGTGGACATGAGCCCCATCCCGAATCACAGTGGCGCCGGCAGGTCGCGGCGGACCAGTGTCACCAGCGCCAGCAGGTAGCCTACCGCGCCGACGCCGTAAAGCATAAGCGGCATCGGCAGCCGCACCAGCGGCGAGCCGCCGTTCCACTCGCTCAGCGTCACGCACCAGTCGCCCGACAGGATCAGCTGCTGCGGCTGGTAGTAGTAGAAGATCGTCAACGGCCGCAGCCACGCCGCGTCGTCCCACATCTGTCCCAGCACGTTGAGCAGGAACATCACCAGCGCCAAGAACACCGCGACGCCCAGCACCCGCCAGCGCGACCGCCCCCGCGCCGAGATCGCCATCGTGATGCCGCCCACGCCGAAGATTAGCCCGCCCACCAGCACCAGCGCCGGGCCGAACTTCGCCGGCTCCACCGCCAGCCGTTGTTGCATCGCCTCGCGGTCCCTCTCCGTGAGCGCCCGCGGCTTGCGCTGCAACGGGTCGTCCACCCGCAGGCGGAACGGGCCGAACTCGACGAGGTAGCCGGGCCTCGCCGCCGGCAGCTTCAGGGTCGGCTCCTCGACCTGGATCGGCGTGATCAGCCAGGCCCCGGCGGCGTTGCCGGCCCACAGGCTCAGGCACAACGCCGGGATGGTGACCGCGTCCACGAGCAGGTGCGACAGGATCAGCCGCGACCGCGCCACCGGCTGGGCCAGCAGCAGTTCCATCGTGCCGCGGTCGATCTCGCCGGCGACGGCGCCGGCGGCCCGGCCGACGGCCCAGACGCAGAACAGGATCTGCATCAGCGGGTGGACGTAGCCGATGGACAGCATGTCCATGGCCGTGTCGAGCTGGACGCGGTCGCCGCCCAGGACGGTGCGGATGATCTTGCCGGGGCCCTCGAAGATCATCGCCTCGACGTCCTTGGTCGTCAGCCCGCCCATGCCGGCCAGCGCGGCGAAGAACGGGTTGAGCTTGCCGAGGATGCGCTCGGTCACCCGGGCCCAGAGCACCTGGAACAGGCACAAAAAGACCGCCACGACCAGCAGCGTCAGCCGCACGTCGCGCAGCAGCTTCCGGACCAGCGTCGCGGTCATTCGGCGTTCCCGTGGTAGCGGTAGTAGACGGCGTTCAGGCCCAACGGCTCCATGCGCAGCTCGGCCAGCGGCTGGCGCGACAGCCAGCCCAGAAGCTCCGCCATCGCCCCGGTGTACTCGACCGTGAGCCGGTCACCGTGCCGCTCGCGCACGCGCAGCCCGTCGAGCGTTGGAGCCGCCGGCGCGGGGCCGTCGAACCTCGCCGTGACGAGGCGGCCGGCCTGGAACTCGGCGACCTTCTGGTCGTGGACGAGCCGGCCGCGCCGCAGGATGGCGACGCGGTCGCAGACGCGCTCGACCTCGGTCAGGACGTGCGACGAGAACAGCACCGCCTGGCCGCGCGCCCGCGCCGCCTCGACCTGCTCCAGCAGCAGGTCGCGCATGGTCGGGTCCAGGGTGTTGGTCGGCTCGTCCATGATGACCAGCGGCGTGTGCGGGGCGAGGACCTGCAACAGCGCCACCTTGCGCTTCATGCCGCTGGACAGGTTGGCGATCGGCCGGTCGATGTCGATGTCGAAGCGGCGGGCCAGCGCCTCGACCTCGCCGTTGACCGGCTGGCCGCGCAGGTCGCCCAGGAAGCGGATTAGTTGTCGGCCGCTCATGTTCTCGTAGAGTCGCAGCTCGCCGGGCAGGTAGGCGACCAGCCGCCGGGCGGCGACGCTGGCGCGCCAGCAGTCGTGGCCGCCGATGGTGGCGGAGCCGGACGTGGGGCGCAGAAAGCCGAGCATCAAGCGGAGGGCGGTGGTCTTGCCGGAGCCGTTGGGCCCGAGCAGCCCGACCACCTCGCCGGCGGAAACGGAGAAGGAGAAGTCGTCCAGCGCGGGGAACGAGCCGTAGCGCTTGGTCAGGTGTTCGGTGCGGAGCAGCAAGGCGGTCTCCGGCGCGGGGAGAGACACCTTGTTGAATTTAGGGCCGCGGGCGCGGGGTGTGAACCCCCACGGAGGAATGATGTTGTGCCGGGGGCGGGGAAGGGGTATGGGGGCGCAAAAAGGGGCGGCGGCGCCGCCTTGCGCCGCCGCCCGCTCTCGAGGTAGGTGTGGGGTTCCGGGTGTCGATAACCAGGGCCAGCTCCGCCGGGTGGGCTTCGCTGGTCACCTCTGCTTTCCTAATCGACCACGACCCCCACCTCCCTTGACCCAATCCCGCGAAAGGACGCCGCCATGCGCCGGCTCGCGCTGCCGCTCGCGCTGTCGCTGCTGGCCCACGCCGGGCTGGCCGCGCTGGTCTGGCTCTGCCCCGCCGCCCGACCTCGCCCGGTCGGCGGCCACCGGAACCGACGGGCCAGCGCTGCGGCTGAGCCTCGCCGGGCCGGGTAAGCCCCGCGCCGAGAGCCCGCCGCGCCCAGCCGGGCCGGACTGGAACATCGACGTCGAGCCGCCGCGCATCGTCCCGGCCGCGGTCACCCCTTCGGGGGGCCGCCGATCGTGCCGGTGTCGCTGCCCAGCGGCGGGGGAGCGGGGAGGCACGAACGACGGTCCGGCCGGGGGGCTTCAGCCTCACCCCCACCGGCTCGTCGCTGTTGCTGGTGACGAGGGGCGCGCCCGGTCGGTCGTTTACCTCCTCGACCGCTCGATCAGCATGGCCGAGCCGCGGAGCGCTCGGCCGCGCCGTCACGGAGCCTGAAGCTGAGCCTGCGGGCGCTGCCGGCCCAGACGCGGTTCCAGGTGCTCGCCTACAACCGCCTCGTGACGCCGCTGGTGCCGGGCGCCGGCGGGGCTGGCGGCCGCCGAGCCTGCCCTGGTCCGCGCTGGCGGCCGGCGCCCTCGACGACCTCCTGCCGTCCGGGGCGACCGACCACGTCGCGGCGCTGCGGCGCGGGCTGGTACTGCGGCCGGACCTGCTGTTCCTGCTCACCGATGCCGCCGCCCTCACCGACAAGGACGTGCTCGCGGTCACCACCGCCAACAGGGGCACGGCGATCCACGTCGTCGAGTTGACCGGCGACCCCGCGAGCGGGAACGGGCCGTTGGCGCGACTGGCGACGGCCAACGGCGGGACGCACCGACGCGTCCGCCCATCGAGTGACGCCCCGGAGGAAAGGCGCTGAGGGTTCGCCGCCGCGTTTCCGCATGAAGGGGTGTGGCCCACCAACCCCACCCCCCGCGGAGACTCGCATGCCCGCCACCCGACCTTCGGCCTTCACCGCCTTCCTGCTCGCGCTGGCCCTCTCGCCTGCCGCGGCTCAGCAACCCGCCGCCCGGTTCACGCCGTCCAGGGACGAGCGGGCGCTCCTCGAACTCACGAACAAGGAACGCCAGGGCGCCGGCCTCCCGCCGCTGAGGCTCAGCGAAAAGCTCTTCCGCGCCGCCCGCACCCACTCCGCGAACATGGCCCGCCAGGCGCAACTGGGTCATACACTAGACGGAAAAGCGCCCGGTGATAGGCTTCGGGACGCCGGCTACCGCTGGTCGGTATGCGGCGAGAACTGCGCCCAGGGTCAGCGCTCCCCGGGGGAGGCGGTGCGCTGCTGGATGGCCTCGCCGGGCCACCGCGCCGCGCTGCTCAACGGTTGTTACACCGAGACCGGGTTTGGCGTCGCCCAGGGCGCCGACGGGCAGCTGTATTACACCCAGGTGTTTGCCGCCCCGACGCGGCCCTGATCCCGCCAACGAACCAGCCGGAGCCCTCCCATGGCCATCACCGTTCGCTGCCCCAACCCGCAGTGCGGGCAGACCTTTCACGTCCCCGACAGCTACGCCGGCAAGACCGGCCGCTGCCACGCCTGCAAGTCGAGCTTCCCCATCCCCGCCGCGGGGAGCGGCCCATCCGAGCAGGTCGTGGAGAAACCGGCGCAGGGCGCCGGTGTCGGCGTCGGCGTGCCGCAGACGATCGGGCGGTTCCAGTTGCGCGCGAAGCTCGGGGCGGGGGCGTTCGGCACTGTCTACCGCGCCCACGACCCGCAGCTGGACCGCGAGGTCGCGCTCAAGGTGCCGCAGGCCGCCGTGCTCGACAGCCCCAAGCGCGTCGAGCGGTTCCTGCGCGAGGCCAAGGCGGCCGCGGCGCTGCGGCACCCGAACATCGTCCCGGTCTACGACGCCGGCGTCACCGGCGGCCAGCACTTCATCGCCAGCGCCTTCATCGAGGGCCAGCCGCTAGCCAAGGCGGTCGGCGAGAAGGGGGTCGGCAACTCCCGGGCCGCCCGGATCGTCCGCGACCTCGCCGAGGCGCTGGCCTACGCCCATGCCGCCGGCGTCGTCCACCGCGACGTCAAGCCGGCCAACGTCATGCTCGACGCCGAGGACCAGCCGCACCTGATGGACTTCGGCCTGGCGGCGCGCCTGGAGAGCACGGAGAAGCTGACCCACGAGGGCGCCGTCCTCGGCACGCCGTCGTACATGGCCCCCGAGCAGGCCCGGGGCCAGGAGGGCGAGGCCCGGCCCCAGAGCGACCAGTACGCCCTCGGCGTCGTGCTGTACGAGCTGCTCACCGGCCGCACGCCGTTTGAGGGGCCGCCGCAGGTCGTGCTGTTCAACGTGCTCAACACGGCCCCGCCGTCGCCGCGGGGCCTGCGGAAGGACATCCCCAAGGACCTCGAAACGATCTGTTTGAAGGCGATGGCGAAGGCCCCCGCCCGGCGCTACTCCGACTGCCAGGCGATGGCCGACGACCTGCGCCGCTGGCTGGAGGGCGAGCCGATCAAGGCGCGCCGGCCGAGCCTCGGCGAGAACCTGGCCCGGTGGTTCAAGCAGGACCCGCGCCTCGCCGGCGCGATCGTGACCACGGTGGCGGCGCTGGCGGTCGCGGCGGGGGCGCTGTTCTGGCGCCTCGGCGAGGCGGTGGCCGAGACGGCCCGCGTGAAGGCCGAGGGCGAGGCCCAGAGGGCCAAGGCCGAGGAGGCGCTGGGCGAACAGCACAAGGCCGCCGCCGACGCGCTCGCCGACGGCGACCAGCAACGGCTGCGCGTCGCCGAGCAGATGGCCGAGCGCAACGACCTGGGCGGCATCCCGGCGGTGCTCGACGGCGTCGATCCGGCGCGGCGCGGCTGGGCGTGGCAGCACCTGCGGCTGCGCGGCGAGGGGGCGGCGGTGCGGCTGCTGCGCGGCAACCACGGCCTGGCCGGCCTGGCGTTCCGGCCCGACAGCCAGGTCCTGGCCTGCGCCGGACAGGGCGGCCAGGTCCACCTGTGGGACGTCCACACCGGCAAGGAGTCGAAGAGGCAGGTCCCCGACGTCGGCTGGGGCGTGCGGACGGCGCTGTCAGCGGACGGCTCGCGCCTGGTGGTCTGCCGCCTGCCGGAGCAGCCGTGGTACCCGTTCAACCCGCTGTTGGGGCTGAGCGCGGCAGGCCTCGCAGGCCTGCCGGGGATGGGGCCGGTCCAGGCAGCAGTGAACCTCGCGGCCGGCTGGCGCGTGCCGCTGCCGGCGTACCGGCCGCCGCTCAAGCCGAACCACGTCACCGTCCACGACCTCCGCAGCGGGGCCGAGGTCGCAAGGTGGCAGACGCCCCCCGGCCACCAGGTGTTCCTGGCGGTCGATGCCGCCGGCAAGCACGTCGCCGTCTCGGTCGGCGAGTGGAACGAGCCGGCCCGGCTCAGCGTGTACGACGGGGGCAGCGGCAAGGTCGTGACCGCGTTCGAGAAGCCGTTCGCGGGGCTCGCCGGCGTCGTGCTGAGCCCCGACGGGGAGCGGGTCGTCACGCTCAGCGGCGAGGAGGGCAAGCCCCGCAAGGGGGTCGTCTGGGAGACGAAGACCGGTCGGGAGGCGTTCCCGCTCGCCACCGGCGACGACTCGCCCACGGCGGTGGTCTACTCCCCCGACGGCAAGCGGCTCGCCAGCTTCTCCGGCGGGGCCGTGGCGATACAGCGGGCGGTCAAGAAGACCGTGTCCGAGCAGGTGCCGGTCACCTCGACCGTCGTCGCGCCGGACGGCCGGCTCCAGCAGGTCACGACTTACCAGACCGTGACGAAGGAGGTGATGGTGACCGAGCAGGCCACCGAGTCCCGCGGCGCGCCGACGGTCCGCATCCATGATGCCGGTGACGGCCGGGAACTGGTGGCGATCACGGGCTGCGGGCCGAACGTGACCGCCATGGCCTTCAGCCCCGACGCCGGCCGGCTGGCGACGACGGGCTTCTCGCCCTGCTCGCCCGGCGGCGAGGTCCAGGTCTGGGACGCCGTCGCCGGCAGCCGGCTGGTGCTGCTGAAGACGACGGCGCCGGGCCACCTGACGCTGCTGGCGTTCAGCCCCGACGGCCGGCACGTCGCCGCCGGCCCCGCCGGGTTCGACCCCGTCACGCTGTGGAGCGCCGCCGACGGCCGGCTGCTGCACGCGATCGACCAGCAGGGCCGGCCGGTGTGCAGCGTGGCGTTCAGCCCCGACGGCGGGCAGCTCGCCACCTACTCGGCGTGCGACCAGACCGCCCGGGTGTTCGAGGCTCGCGAGGACGAGGCGAAAAGGGCGGTCCGGGTCCAGGAGGTGCTCGCCGTGCCGGGGTCGGTCATCCCGCTGTCGTTCAGCCGTGACGGGGCGCGCCTCTCCGGCGGCCGCGGCGGCGTCGGGTGCTACGGCCCCGCCTACGGAGGCTACGGGATGCCCATCGGGAACGTCCACGCTGTCGGCTTCGGGGGCTACCTCAAGCCGGGCCGCCCCGGCGCGGCCGGCTGCCCCGGCGTGCCCGGCGGCTGCGCCGGCGTCGGCCGGTTCGGCGTCGGCACCAGCGGGTACGGCTGCGTCGGCTACGTCCGCTCGCCGAGCCTGTCGGCCTGGAGCCGGGAGGGGATGCGGCCACTGACTTACCCGAAGCAGGCCGGCCAGGTGCTGGCGGTCAGCCCGGACAACAAGCGCATCGCCGCCCTCGCCGACGCCGCGCCGGGCCAGAATGAGCCGCCCTCGGTCCAGGTCTGGGACGTCGAGTCCGGCAAGGAGTTGTACCGGCTGAAGGGGCCGGGCGCCGGGGCGGAGGTGCAGTTCAGCCCCGACGGCGAGCTAGTCGCCGCCTTCTGGACCGAGACGGAGATGGTGACGAAGACGGAGAAGCGGGTCCCCCCGCCGACGAAGGGTGAGAAGGGTCCGGCTCAGCCCGTGGACGTCCAGGTGTGCTACCCCGTCTCGCGCAGCCGGCTGAAGGTGTGGGGCGCCGCCGACGGCAAGGAGCGGTTCGCGCAGGACGACGCCTCCGGCGCGTTCGACTTCAGCCCCGACGGCGGGCTGCTGGCCTGCGGGACCGCCCCGTCGCCCATCACACCGTCGCGCCCGAAAGTCGTCGTCTGGGACGCCCGCGCGGCGAAGGCCGCAACCACGCTCGGCGAGCCGTCCGGCCCGGCGTGCGTGGTTCGGTTCGCCCCCGACGGCAAGGCCGTCGTGGCGTTCATCGCCGGCCAGCCGCCGCACTTCGTGGACGAGATGCGCACCGGTTACCGCCCGGAGACGAAGACGCGGATGGTGAAGAAGCCCGTCGAGAGGGGCGGCAAGCAGGTCGAGGAGGAGGTGCCCGAAACGTACACGGTGAACGTCCCCTATCAATTCACCGTCAAGAAGCTGGTCAAGTCACCGAGTCAGCTGACGGCGTGGGACGCCCGCTCAGGCAAGGAGCTGCTCTCGAAGCGCGGCGTCGTGGAACTGCTCGCCTTTAGCCCCGACGGCGGCCGGCTGGCGACGGTCACCGCGCAGCCGCAAGAGCCCCCCGCGCCGATGGGGGCGCCCGGCATGCCGGTGCCGATGCCGCCCCAGCCCGGAGGCGTCAGCGTGCCGGCGCCCGCCGCGCGGGGCGACGGCCTGGAGGAGCGGCACTTCGTCTCGTCGCAGTTCGACGCGCCGGCCATGCCGATGGAACCCGAGCCCATGCCCGGCCAGCCGGCGAAGCCTCGCTGGAAGCCGGTGATCCAGGTGTGGAGCCTGACCAGCGGCGAGGAGATGCTCCACCTCGAAGGCCACGCTACGCCGGTGACCGCGCTGGCGTACAGCCCCGACGGCTCGCGGCTGGTCAGCGCCGACCTCGGCCCGGGCCCGGCGCCGGCCGGCCACGGCCAGCCGATGAATGACCCGTGCGCCAACCCCGCCGCCACGCTCGTCGTCTGGGACGCCGCGGCCGGGGCCGAGTTGGCCCGGTTCGGCGGGCACACGGCGCAGGTCAATTGTGCCGCCTGGCGGCCCGACGGCCGGTGGTTCGCCACCGCCAGCGACGACGGCACCGTGAAGTTGTGGGAGGCCCCGGTCGTGAAAACGCCGTTGTCCCGCTATGCCGGCACGCTCGGCGACCACGACCGGCGCCACTGGGCGGTGGTGGCCGGCGTCGCGGCCAGTCCCGACGGCAAGCTGGTCGCCTCCGCCGGCGACGACGGCGAGGTCAAACTGCACGACGTCGCCACCGGCCGCACCGTCGGGGTGCTGCGCGGCCACAACGCCGGCGCCCGCGCCGTCGCCTGGCGGCCCGACGGGCAGCGGCTCGCCTCGACCGGGTGGGACGACTCGGTAAGGGTCTGGGACGTCGCCGAGCAGGCCGAGGTGCGATCGATCCCTCTGAACCAGCCCACCCGCCACCGCGGTGCCGGCTGGGGCATCGCCTGGAGCCGCGACGGCGGCAAGCTCGCGGTCGGCACCCACGGCTCGAAAACAGTCTGCCTGTACGACGCCGAGACGGGCCGGCTGTTGCGCGAGACGCCGGAGCACCCCGGCCACGTCACGTCGGTCGCCTTCAGCCCCGACGGGGGCCGACTGGTCAGCACGTCAGAGGGAGGCTCCGTGAAGCTGTGGAACGCCGATTCGCTCGCCGAGGTTCGATCGTTCCCCGGTCACAAGGGCCACGTCCGGGGTGCGGCGTTCACTCCGGACGGCCAATCGCTGTACACGGCGGGCGACGACGGTACGGTCAAGGTCTGGGAGGTGGAGACGGGCAAGGAGAAGCAGTCGCACGCCTGCGGCACCGACGTCCGGGGCGTCGCCGTCGCCCCCGACGGCGCCACGCTGGCCGCGGCGCTGGGCAACTGGATGGTCCAGCTCCGCCGGGCAACGGACGGCCAGGTACTGCACACGCTCAAAGGCTATCGCCACCCGGTCCTGGGCGTGGCGTTCGCGGCCGGGGGCTCCCGGCTGGCGACGGGCGGGTGGGACCGCACCGTCCGCCTCTGGGACGTCGCCGCGGGCGAGCCACTGCTCCCGCCCGCCGGCCACACCGGCGAGCTGTACCACGTCTGCGCCAGCCCCGACGGCCAGACGATCGCCTCGGCCGGCGACGACGGCACGGTCCGCCTGTGGGACGTCGCCTCGCGCCGGGAGAAGCTGGCGCTCAAGGGCGACGGCAGCCCCCTGTCGGGAGTCGCCTTCGCCAGGGACGGCCAGGAGCTAATCTCCGGCGGCCACGACGGGAGAGTGCGCGTCTGGAGCCTCGCCACGGGGAAGGAGGTCCGCCGGTTCTTTGACCCCGGCAGCGGGGGCCTACGAACGCTCGCCTACGGCCCGGAAGGGAAAGTCATCGCGACGAGCCACGACCACGGCCACGTCATCCGCGTCTGGGACCTCGCCAGCGGCAAGGTGTTGAAGAAACTGACCGGGCACAAGAGCGTCGTCTCCGGCCTGGCATTCACGGCCGACGGCGACCTGGTCAGCGCCAGCCATGACGGAACCGTCAAGGTGTGGGACGTCGCCGCAGGCAAGGAGAAGCGGACGCTGACGAGGCCGCAACCGCACTGGGCCTACATCTACGGCCTGGCGATGGACGCCTCGGGCAAGCGCGCCGCGGTCACCCACAACCACGGGGTCGTGCGCGTCTGGGACGTATCGACCGGCCAGCTGCTGCGCGAGGTGACCGGGCTGGATCGCGGTGCCCGCGGGGTCGCCTTCGGCAAGGCCGGCGTGCTGGCGGTGAGCGACCACGGCGGAACGCTCCGGCTGTACGACCCGGAGACGCTCACCGAGAGTGCCCGGTTCCGGCTGGGGCCGCATCAGGGCCTCATCCCCTGCGTCTGTGCCACGCCCGACGGCCGGTTCGTGGCGACGGGCAACGGCGACGGCACTCTGTCGCTGGTCGGGGCGCCGTGACCGGCTACACCAAGGGAGGTCAGAGCCGTTCGTGGCTCTGACCTCCCTTCATTGGCCACGGAGGTTCGATGCCCGAAGCCCCAGACGCGATCCCGCGCCGGCCGACGCTGGCCTTCGTCGCCGTCGCGATGGCCTTCCCGACGGCGATGGCCCTGGTCTACTTCCTCACCATGGGCGGGACCGGGAAGCCCAACCTCGCCCAACAGCTCACCTACGCCGCGAGCAAGGCGGTGCAGTTCTCCTTGCCCCTGATCTTCCTCGCGGTCGTCGCCCGGCGGCGGCCGGAGTGGCGGTGGCCGTCCACGGACGGCCTGCTGCTGGGGGTCGCGTTCGGCTTGCTCGTCGGCGGGGCGATGCTCGCGGCCTACTACGGCGGGCTGCGCTCGTCGCGGCTGCTGGCCCAGGCGCCGGGCCGCATCCGCGCCAAGATGGACGAGTTCGGCGTCGGGTCGCCGGCGAGCTTCCTCGCGCTGGCGGCGTTCCTTTCGCTCGCCCACTCCTTCCTGGAAGAGTATTAGGCGGTTCCACAGAAATAACTATCCCATAGGATGCCCTTTGCGCTCGTCACGAAGGGCATCCTCGTGGAACTTACAGACGTGGTCAAGGGCTACCTTCAGCAGACCGCCGCGTCCTTGCGCGGCTTCGATCGCCGCCTGTTCCTGGCGCGGAGCGTCCGCCTGCTCGGCCCCGGCGGGCAGCGCAAGGCCGAACGCGAACTGGGCTGGTCCCGAGTGACCATCCGCCACGGCACGCGTGAACTGGACAGCGGCCTGCGCTGCGTCGAGGCCTTCTCCTTGCGGGGCGCAACCGCCGCCGAGGAGGACCTCCCCACGCTGCTGGACGACATCCGCTCGCTGGTCGATGCCCAGAGCCAGGCGGACCCCACACTCCACAGCCAGCGGCTCTACACCCGCCTCGCCGCCGCCGAGGTCCGCCGCCAGCTGATCCTCCAGAAGGGCTACGACGACCCGGCCCTGCCCAGCGAGGAGACCATCCGCCGCAAGATGCACCAGGCCGGCTACTTCGCCGCGCCGTCGCCAAGTGCCGGCCCAAAAAAGCTGCCGCAGACCGACGCCATCTTCGAGCGGCTGAGGCAGGAGAACGCGCCGCCGACGCCTCGGAGGACACGCTGCGGCTGTCGGTGGACGCCAAGGCCAGCGTCAAGATCGGCCTGTTCTCGCGGGGCGGGCGTGGGCCAAGGTGGAGGCCCTCGACCACGACTTCAAGGCGGACGCCACGCTGACGCCTCTGGGCATCCTGCTGCCGCGCCAGGGGAACTGTTCCTGTACTTCGCCGAGTCGGCGCTGACGAGCGACTTCATCGTGGACGTGGTGGAGATGTGGTGGCAGGGGCCAAGGGCCGCTTCCCCAAGGTGCGGACGCTGCTGATCAACCAGGACAACGGGCCGGAGAACTCGAGCCGGCGCACGCAGTACGTCAACCGGCTGCTGGGCTTCGCCAGGGGTACGAGATAACGGTGAGGCTGGCGTGCTACCCGCCCTACCACAGCAAGTACAACCCGGTCGAGCCGCTGCTGGGGGGCTTTGGAACAGCACTGGAACGGGTCGCTGCTGGACAGCATCCCGACGGGCGCTGCCGGTTCGCGCGGACGATGACGTGGAAGGGGCACCCGCTGGTCGAGTTGGTCGGCAAGTCGTACTGCAAGGGGGTCAAGCTGACGCCGGAGGAGATGCGGCGCGGCTGGAGAAGCAGATCGAGCGGCTGCCTGGCCTGGAGAAGTGGTTCGTCACCTTCCCCGCGCCATCCTCCCTGGGATAGTTATTTCTGTGGAACCGCCTTACTGGCGCTGGTTCGTCTTCGGCCGGCTGCGGACGCTCGTCACGCTGACTCCGGCGATCGTGCTGTCCAGCCTCGGGTTCATGTCGCACCACGTCCTGATCGTCTGGGCCTACCTGCCCGACCGCGTGCTGACCGGCGTCGTGCCGGCGTCTCTCGCCGTCGCGGCCGGCGGGGCGGCGTGGGCGTGGCTGTACCACCGGGCCGGTTCGCTGCTGGCCCCGTGGGTCAGCCACGCGCTGGTCGATGCCGCCCTGTTCGTCATCGGCTGGGACGTCCTCCAGCGCGCCTGACGCGGGGGAGACTCACTCCCGCAGGAAAGGCACCAGCGCCCGGCGGAACGCCTTGACGTCGGCGAACCGCCGCCGCGGGTCACGCGCCAACGCCTTGTGGATCGCAGCGGCCAGTTCGTCGGGCAGGTCCGGCCGGCGGTCCTGGATCGGCACCGGGTCGTCGTGCAGGAGCTTCAGCAGCTGCTCGTGGACCGTCGCGGCCCCCTCGTGGGGCAGCCGGTGCGTTAGCAGGTGGTACAGCGTCGCCGCGGCGGCGTACTGATCGACCGGCGGTTGAGATTCGCGGTAGTTCGTCACCTGCTCCGGCGGCATGAACGCCAGCGTGCCGCCGATGGCCCCGGTCATCGTCAGCCCCGACAGCTGCGACGCCTGGTAGACGCGGGCCAGGCCGAAGTCGGCCAGCCGGACGTGATCGACATTATCCTTCCACAACAGCAGCAGGTTGGCCGGCTTGATGTCGCGGTGGACGAACTTCTTGGCGTGGGCGTAGTCCAGCGCCCGCAGCAGCTGGCAGACGATGTCCACGGCGCGCGGCGTCGGCAGCGGCCCCTCGTCCTTGACCAGGCGGGCGGCGTCGCGGCCGGGGACGTACTCCATGGCGAAGTACAGCAGCCCGCCCGCCTCGCCCATCTCGTGGAAGGCGACGATGTTCGGGTGGTCCAGCTCGCAGAGGATGCGCGCCTCCCGCAGGAACCGGGCGACCTCCTGCGGCCCGGCGTCCACGGCGGGGAGGACGGTCTTCAGCGCGACGGGGCGCTGGTCGTCGTCGCGCACCGCCAGGTACACCACCCCCATGGCGCCGCGCCCCAGCTCGCGGACGATCTGATACCCCGGCACCGGCTGCGGTCGACCTTCCATCAGCTCGCGGCATGCCGCGCAGGCGGGCGCGTCGGCCCCCGTCGGGTTGCACAGCCGGCACGGCCCGCCCAGCTCGATCGGCCGCTCGTACAGGGCCGTGCTCTCGACGGCCCGCCGCGGCCGCGCCGTCTCGGTCGGCGCCCGGCCGAGGCAGCCCGGCATGCCGACGCGCAGCACCGTGTGCCCCGCCTGGACGCGGTCGCCCTCAGTCAGTGACACAGGACTGTCAACGCGCACCCCGTTGACGAACGTGCCGTTGTGGCTGCCCATGTCGAGGAGGCGGATCAGCGGCGGGTTGGCCTCGACCAGGAAGTGGATGCGCGAGAAGTGGCGGTCCTCCCGGCCGAGGTTGAAGTGGGCCTGCGACGACCGGCCGACGAGGAACGTGTCGTGGCCGGCGAACTCGAACACGCGGCCGGCGTGCGGCCCGGCGACGACGCGCAGCACCAGGGCCGGAACCGCCGCGGCCCCGCCGAGGGAGGGCGGGGCCGCGGGAAGAAGTGGCCGCAGGTCCTGAAACGACTGCGACGGGGCGGCGCGCACAGCGCGAACCAACTCGACCAGCGCCCCCGCCAGTACCTGGCGCCTCTCGGCAGGGCCGTTGGGCAACAGTTCGACGACGGCCTGCTTGACCACGCGCCGCGCCTCCTCGGCCGGGGCGGCGTGCAGCGCCGCTAGCTCGGCGGCGCGGGCGGCCTCGTCGCGCGCCGCCGCCCAGGCGCGCCAGGCCGCGGACGCCAGCCGCCCCGGATCGGAGACGCCGTCGAGCAGGCCTCGGCCGACCAGGTGGACCAGGGCGAACGACTGGGCCGGCGACGACTCGCGCGGCGCCGGCCTCGTCCGCGCGGCGGGGCGCTCCAGGGGCGGCTCCCGGGCCGCGGCGAGCATGCGCTCGACCTGGGCGCGCAGCTCCCCGTCGCCGCCGCAGGCCTCCGCGAGGAAGCGGTCGCGCTCGGCCGGGCCGAGCGGGTCGGCCTGGTCGAACAGCTCACAGACGCGCGCGTAGCGGGCGGGGTCCATGGTCAGTCGTCCTGGCCCAGCCGGGCCCGCAGGAAGGCGCTGGCCTTGCGCATGTCGCTCTCGACGAGGCTGACCGAGACGCCCAGCGCCTCGGCCACCTCCTCGACCTTGAAGCCGCCGAAGAAGCGCATCTCGACGACGCGCGCCTGCCGCTCGTTCAGCCCGGCGAGGCGCTCCAGCCCCTAGTGCAGGTCGAGCACGTCGAGCCTCTGTGCCTCCATCCAGGCCAGCGTCTCGTCGAGCGGCACCCGGCCGCGCCCGCCGCCGCGCTTGGAGGCGGCGCGGGTGCGGGCGTGATCGACCAGCACCTGGCGCATCGCCCGGGACGCGGCGGCGAAGAAGTATGCCCGGCTGCCGGCCTGCCGCAGGGCGTCCTGGTCGAGCAGGCGCACCAGGGCCTCGTTCACCAGGGCGGTCGGCTGGAGCGTGTGGTCGGCCCGCTCGCGGCTCATGAGCCGGCCGGCCGCCTCGCGCAACTCGTCGTAGACGAGGCGAAACAGCCGGTCGCGCGCCGCCTCCGAGCCGGACTGGGCGTCGCGGAGGAGGAGGGTCGCTTCGCTGGGGGAAGGGTCATTCACGGCGGCACCCGAGGCAAGGGCGGCCCCTGTATCGTAGCACGTCCGGCTACTTCGTCAGCCGGGCCACGCCGGCCGCCGCCTGCGGGTTGTCCGGCCAATGGCGGAGCACCGCGCGGTACAACCGAAGGGCCTCGTCGCGCCGGCCGCCCCGCTCCAGGGCGACCCCCGCCATCCACCCGGCCGACGGCCAGTCGGGACGCCGGCGGCGCACCTCCTCGATGTGGACCAGCGCCTCAGCCGCCCCACCCCGCTGCACCAACGCCAGGGCCACCACCAACCTGGCCCGGTCCAGCCGCTCTGTGTCGCCGTGCCAGTCCATCGCCAGGGCGTCACGAAGGGCCACCTCCGCCTGGGCGAGAAGTGTAAGGTCGATCGGCACGGTAACCGTGGAGCGCGCCAGCAGTGCCGTGCCGAGTTCGGCGTGCAACGGCCCCAGGCCCGGGTCAATCTCGAGGCCGCGCCGTACGTAGCGCTCGGCGGCGTCGAGCCGGCGGAGGGCCGTCGCCGCCCGGGCCGCGTCGGCGAACGTCAGGGAGTTGCACGGGTCGAGTTCGAGCGCCCGGTCGAAGGCGGCCAGCGCGGCATCCGCCTCCGCCTGGCCGGACCGCGCCAGCTCCAGCAAGGCGCGGCCGAGGTTGACGTGGTGGGCGGCACGGCAGGGCACCAGTCGGCACGCCTCCTCGGCGGAGCGATGGGCCTCGTCGAGCCGAGCCCGCTTTCGCTCGGTGGTCGGCTCGCCATCGGAGTCCCGCAGGGCCGCCTCACAGCGGCGGGCGTGGAAGAGGTCGTGCCACGGTGACAGTCGGACGGCGACGGCGTGCCAGGCGGGGTCACCGTCCGCCCGGCGCGAGAGGGCGCTGGCGACAACCGGGGCGGCCACCAACCATGCCAGGGGCAGGGCCAAGGCAAGGCGGGCCGCGCACGAAGGAAGCGGTCGCGTAGGGATCAGCGACCCCGCCTGGCCCTGCTGGTCGGGGAGGCGTCTCCGCACCCCGCTTACTTCGTGCGCGGCTCGCCAGTCCGTGACCAGCCCGGCGGCCGCCGCGAGGGCCACCACGAGAAACGCCCCGAGGACGCTCCCCCCCTGCCACAGGCTCGCCCCGACAACGACGACCGCAAGGCCCGCCGCCGTGACGACCGACCATCGGGGGGCCACCGAGGGCGCCGGCTCCCCGTCGTCCAGCGCCGCGACTGTCCCCGCCACCGCCGCGAACAGCGCCGACGTGGCCGCGACGGCGAAGCCGAAGACGTTTTGCACGTAGAACGCGACCACGGCCCCCAGCAGCGCCACGACCAGCCGCCGCTGGTCCGGTCGGCGACGCCAGGCACGCACGCACGTGATCGTCAAGGAGACGGCCAGCCCGACGTACACAATGCCTCCGGCGAGCCCCTGCGTGGCCAGTGCCTGCAGCAGGTCGTTGTGGGCGCGCGCGGCAACAGGCCCCACTCGGCCTGCCAGTACGCCGGCGTGCGGACGGCGTGAACGCCGGGCCGAACGTGTCCAGCCCGCTGCCGAGCCAGGGGTGGTCGAGGAACACCCGCCACGCCGCCAGCCACACCGGCTGCCGGCCCGGCGAGTAGGCCAGCCCGACGAGTCGCTCTCGTAGCGACCCGGCGAACAGGTCGCCGAACACCAGGCACGCCCCGACGGCCAGGACGAGCACCCCCAGCACCGCCCCGCTGACCCAGACCAGCTTGCGACTCCCAGGCCAGAGGGCGATCATCACCAGGGCCGCTGCCGCACCGGCCAGCCACGGGCCACGCGACAACGCCGCGAGGACGACGACGCCCGCCCCGACCGCGAGCAAGCCTCCTGCCACCTTTGGTTGCAGGCCCCCCTCGGCGACGCGCCACACCAGCAGCGGCAGCGCCATCACGGCGTAGCCGGCGAGGTAAGACGGGTGCCCCAGGGTGCCGGCCGGCCGTCGCCAGGTGTGGAAGTCCGAGACGTGGTCCCAGCGCAGCGGGTCGAGTCCCGCCATCTGGGCCAGCGCGTAGCCGCAGGCGACCGCCAGCCCGACGGCGCTCGCGGAGAGCACGTCCCCCCGCGCCCCCGCCGCCCGACTGGCCGCGAAGATCACCGCCAGCGCGACAGCGTGGCCGAGCCCGTCGTGGCTGTCCGAGTCGCCCAGCAGGGACAAAAGCGGGCAGACCGAGAACGCCGTCGAGAGCGCCGCGACCGCGAGGCCGGCCGCGACGGCGAGGCCGACCGGCCCGGAGAACAGCCGCCGGAGGTCGCCCCACCTCCACCCCGCCGCGACGGCCAGCGCCAGGGCGGCCAACTGGGTCAGGGCCGACTTGAGCGACTCGAACGGCTCGACCAGGCCGTACCAGAAGATCGCCGGCGACAGCACAAGGAAGGCGGCGAGCAGGGGGGGCAGGGGGTTCTGGCTCATGGGCCGAGGTGATAACCAGGGCGCGCCGCGCGATCAAGCCCGAGGCGCCGACGCGATGGGGTTCCTATCCTATCCTCATGGCCGACATCACCCACCCCCCACGCATCCCCCCGGTCGCCTGGCTCAGCCTGCTCCTGGGCCTGGCCGCGCTGCCGCTGTTCTTCCTCGGCCTCCCCGCGCTCGTGGTCGGCGTCCGCGCCTTGCGAGCGATCAACTCCAGCGACGGGGCGCTGCGCGGGGCCCGGCTCGTCCAGGTCGGCCTGGCCGCCGCCGTCGGCGGCCTGGCGCTGCCGGCGCTAGGGCTGGTCGCCATGCTTGCCGTCAGCGCCCAGACCGCCAGCCGGCGGGTCGAGTGCGCCAACCACCTGCGCGAGATCGGCCTGGCCCTGAACCGGTACGCCGACGCCCACGGAACCTTCCCGCCGGCGACCAGCGCCCCCGCCGACCTGCCGCCGGCCCGCCGGCTGAGCTGGCTGGCCGACGTGCTGCCGCTCCTGCTGGAGGGCACGCCGCGGAACGCGGCCTACCAGGGCCTCGCCGCCGGCGTCGATCGCCGGAGCGGCTGGGACGACTTGCCTAACGCCGTCCCCCAGTCCGCCCGCGTCGGGATGTTCCACTGCCCGGCGCACCCCGGCCCGGTGACCAACGCCACCCACTACGTCGGCCTGGCCGGCGTCAACCCCGACGCGATCGACCTCCCGCGTGACGACCCGCGCGCCGGCGTCTTCGGCAACGGCCGGGGGGTGAAGCGCCAGGAGGTGACGGCCGGCATAAGCTTCACGCTGATGGCCCTGGAGACCGCCCACGAGAACGGCCCCTGGCTGGCCGGTGGCTTCCCGACGACGCGCGGCCTCGACCCGGCGGTGGAGCGGTACTCCGGCTGGGGCCGGCCGTTCGGCGGCCTGCACCCCGGGGTCGTGATGGCGCTGTGGGTCGATGCGTCGGCGCGGCCCGTGTCCGACTCCACGCCGGCCGAGTTGTTCCGTAGGCAGGCCACCATCCGCCGCGACGCGCCGCCGTAACCGCGCACCGACGTGGCCCTGCTGACATGGCCACCGGGCCGCGCAAACGTTACACTTCTTTCCCAAAACAAGAGGAGTAGGCGATGAGGTGCGGGACGGAAGTGCGCGAGGAAGGGAAGCGCGAAAAACGGACAGGGGGCGAAATCCATCCCTGTCCCGTTTGCGGCGGCTCATTACTGCCGCGCCGTGGTGACTGGCGCTGCGGTCGCTGCGGATTCCAACTTTGCTCCGGGTGCGAACCGCCGCCCGCGGACGAACCCGGGGAGCGAGGTTAGCTCAACAGTTCAATCAACTCTTGAACGCGCTTCACCCCGTGGCGGCTGAGCAAGTCCTTCACCACGCGGACGTCGCTGAGGCTGAGGTCACCGCCGGCGGCGGAGGAGCCAGGCGGCCGACCCCGCCTCTTCGGGGCGGCGCCAGTGGCGCTCGCGCGGGCCTGCTTCCGCTGCGCCCTCAAGATGTGGTGCCGGTGAATGCCGATCACCTTGTTCTCGATGTCCAGGTTGAAATGGTCCTTGATATAGGAGGCCATGGCCGACGGGTCGGCCTTCTTCCCGAGCTCCCCCATCGCCTTGGCCACCGCCTCACGTTTGGGGTTCGATTGGCCTTCCGCCTCGGCCCCTTCGCCGTTCTTCTTCTTCGCCATTGAGCCACTCCGGTGTTAAGATTGGGTCATTCCAACTCCCCCATTCGGCATCCCTCCCGAGGATTGCCGGTGAACTTGAGCAGTATCATACAATTCCCCCCGCACCTTTCAATTATTCTCCGATCGGGATTTCTTTCTCCGGAGCGCCTTGTTCCGCATCTTCTCAGCGGGGATAATGTCAAGGATTGTGCAATCGTCACCTCAGGAGCCATTCCCCATGACGCCGCTGGTCCTCGTGAGTGCCTGCCTGCTTGGGCCGTCGGCCGACCCGCCCGCGGCGAGCTGGCCGATGGACGCCAAGGCGCGGGCGGAGATTGACCGGCAGGCCCGGGCCTGCCCGCCGCTAACGCTCAAGGAGACCCGCGCTACCATTGCCGGCGCCGTCCCCGGGTTCCTGCTGACCGCGCTCGACCTGCCCTCGACCGAGGAGCACCGCCGCGCCGAGCTGGCCCACGGCGAGCTGATCAAGCGGGATCGGGTCGCTGTCACGCCGCCGGTCGCGGCGAAGTTGCTCGACCGGCTGGTGACCGAGTTGCCCGCGTTCCAGTTGCCCGAGGAGTTCCGCTACGCCCTCACCGTGCTCGACCGCGCCGGGCCGGAGGCGGCCTGCCCCGGGGGCGGGTTCGTCCTCGCCACGCGAGGCCTGCTGGACCAGTTGCTCGCCGACCGCGAGCGCGGCGAGGCGGCGCTGGCGTTCCTGCTGGCCCGGCAAGTCGGCCACTCGGCGCTGGGCCACTGCCGGCGCGGCTGGCAGCGGGTGGTCCTGGAGGAGGACGCCAAGAAGGGAATCGAGGGCGGGGTCCCGCCTGGCGCCTGGCGCGACCTGCTGGAGACGAAGGTCGCCGCCACCGGCCGGCACGTCGAGTTCATGTTCTCCCTGAACCAGGAGTACCGGGCCGACCTGTTCGGCTTGCAGCTGTGCCGCAACGCCGGGTTCGACCTCGACAAGGTCCTCGACGGCATGCGCTACCTGGCGACCCGACCCGGAGCCGGACAGCCGCTCCACCGCCTCCGCCGCCTGCTCCAGGAGCGCGACGGCGAGGCCGACCCGGAGGCCGAGTTCGGCCTTTTCACCTGGGACGGCACGCGCGGCGGGTTCGTCAAGTGCCGCCCCGGCGAGGTGGCCAAGGGCGCCCGGCCGATCGTCTTCGTCCACGGCATGTTCGGCAACGGCGAGAGCTGGAACGGATTTTTGACCCATTTCGCCTCGCAGAAGTCCGTCGAGGGGCGGCCGCTGCTGGTCTTCCGCCACCCGGGCAACGGCAGCCTGGCGCGGTCGGGGCTGATGCTGTTCAAGCAGGTCCAGGGCGTGATCGGCTCGCCGGAGAAGGCCACGTTCGTCTGCCACAGCGCCGGCGGGCTGGCATTCCGCTGGTACGCCGAGAAGCTCGGCGGCCGGTTCGACCGCGCCGTGCTGCTCGCCACGCCGCACCTGGGCAGCGACCTGACGGCGCTGAAGTTCCTGGTGGACGTCCAGGAGTTCTTCGGGGCGGTGAGGTTCGGCCTCAACGGGGGCGTCGAGCGCGTCATCGCCGAGGGGCGCGGCGAGATCGGCCAGGACCTTCACGCCGACAGCCTATTCTTGCGGGCCCTGGGCAAGAACCGGGCGGCGGCGAGGCGCTACCACGTCTTTTATGGCGAGTGGCTACAGCCCGCCCGGGCGCGCCTGCTGGAGACGGGATTCCTGGCGCTGGGGAAGGGGCTGGAGGCGCGTCTGGTGCCCACGATGCCGGAGGGCCTGCTGCGCCGGCAGGCGGAGCGGTTGGTGGCGAGCCTGGCGCTACCGGCGGAGATCGTCAAGGGCGACTGCGTCGTGTCGATCAAGAGCGCCAACCTGTCCGGCGCGGGCGGCTCGACGAAGCTGAAGCTGCGCCACCTCGCGTTCCGCACCGACCCGGAGGCGATCCGCCTGACGCTGGAAGCGATCACGCGATGACGGATTTGCCACCGCTTCGGGCTAAAGGACGGCGAGTCACAGCGCCGAGCGCAGGATGCCCTCCAGCGACTCGACGGTGACCTCGCGCGGGTTGACGCGGGTGATGCGACGCAGCGGGAACGCCTTCTCGGCGAAGCCGCGCAGCTGCGACTCCTTCACGCCCAGGTCGCGCAGGCGGGCGGGGATGCCGATGTCCGCCCGCAGCTTTTCGACGGCGGTGATCGCCCGCTCGGCCGCCTCCTGCTCGCCCAGCCCTGAGACGTCCTCGCCCAGAAGCCGGGCGATCTCGGCGAATTGGCGGACCCGGGCCGGCAGGTTGTAGCGCATTACGTAGGGCAGAAGCAGCCCGTTGCCGGCCCCGTGCGAGCAGTGCGTCGCGCCGCCGACGGGGTACTCCAGGGCGTGGACGATCGCCACGCCGGAGTTGGAGAACGCCATTCCGGCCAGCGTCGCTGCCAGCGACATGCCCTCGCGGGCCTCCAGGTCGTTGCCGTCCTGCACGGCCCGGCGCAGGAACTGGCCGACCAGCCGGATCGCCTTCTCGGCGAGCATGTCGGCGAATGGGTTCTTGCCCTGGTAGACGGTTCGCTCGCCCGGCGGCAACGGGAACCGCTCGTTGTCCACCGCGGTGAACGCCTCGACGGCGTGCGTCAGCGCGTCGATGCCGCTGTCGGCCGTCACCTTCGGCGGGCAGCTGACACTGAGCACCGGATCGACGATGGCGACGCGCGGGCGGAGGAAGTTGCTCAGCGTGCTGACCTTCATCTCGTTCTCGGTGTCGGTCAGCACGGCGGCGGCGGAGACCTCCGAGCCGGTCCCCGACGTCGTCGGCAGGCAGATCAACGGCAGCACCGGGCCGGGCACCTTGCCGTCGCCGAAGTACATGCCGGGCGTCCCGCCGTGGGTCAGCACGACGGCGGTGACCTTGGCCAGGTCCATGTTGCTGCCGCCGCCCAGGCCGAGCACGCCGTCGGGCCGGAAGTCGCGGCCCGCGCCGATGGCGTTGAACGCGGCGCGCAGCGACGGCTCCGGCTCACCGCCGGAGAACAGCTCGACGCTGACGCCGGCCTCGCTGAGCGGGCCGAGCACCGGGTCCACCAGGCCGGCCGCGACCAGGACCGGGTCGGTGATGAGCAGCAGCCGCTTCAGCCGCAGCTCGACGACGACCTCGTTGAGCTGGCGGGTGGCGTCGCGGCCGAAGATGACTTGGCCGGCGGTGTGGAACGTCCAGGTGGTGCGCATGCGGCGGCTCCGGCGGTCGGAAGGGTGCTACGGGTATTGTCCGCCGGCGCGGGAGGAAGGCAAGGCGGCGGCGCGAGGATTGAGCCACCCCCGGCGAATGCCTAGGATGACGGAAGGCCGCCACCCCCGCAGAGAGAGCGCCGCGATGTCCTACGACGACCGAACCCCCTGGCCCCCACCCGCCCGCCGCGGCCCCGCACCGACGTCACCCTTCGGGCCGGTCCTGACGCTGCTGCTGGCCATCGCCGTCGTCGTCGGCGGGCTGTTCGCCTACCGCGGCTGGCAGCGGTTCGCCGACACCGGCCGCGACGCCGACGCCCAGTCGCGCCCGGTCACGCCGCGCGGCGACCTGACCGACCTGGAGAAGACCAACATCCGCATCTACAAGCAGTCGCGCGACTCGGTCGCCCACATCTTCACCCGCGCGGTCCGGTCGGACTTCTTCCGCGCCCCCGTCGAGGTGCCGGCCGGCACCCGCAGCGGGTTCGTCTGGGACGAGCAAGGCCACGTCATCACCAACTACCACGTCGTCAAGAACTCGTCCTCGGTCAAGGTCATGTTCTTCGACCAGACGACGTACAACGCCCGGGTCGTCGGCGGGGCGGAGGAGAAGGACCTCGCCGTCCTGTTCGTCGAGGCCCCGCGCGAGAAGCTCAAGCCGCTGCTGGTCGGCTCCAGTGACGACCTACAGGTCGGCCAGATGGTCTACGCCATCGGCAACCCGTTCGGGTTCGACCAGACGCTGACGACCGGCATCATCAGCGCCCTGGGCCGCGAGCTGGGCACGGAGAGCGAATCGACCACGCTGAAGAACATGATCCAGACCGACGCGGCGATCAACCCGGGCAACTCCGGCGGCCCGCTGCTGGACTCGGCCGGCCGGCTGATCGGCATCAACACGGCGATCTACACCCGCACCGGCTCCTACGCGGGCATCGGCTTCGCCATCCCGGTGGACGAGGTCAACCGCGTCGTGCCGCAGCTGATCCGCCACGGCAAGGTGATCCGCCCGAGCCTCCAGGCGCAGCTGGCCAACGACCGGCTGGCGCGGTCGCTGGGGGTGCGCCAGGGGGCGCTGGTGATCCGTCCGTTCCCCGGCGGCGCCGCCGAGCGGGCCGGGCTGAAGCGGAGCTACCGCGATGCCGACGGCCAGGTGGTGCTGGGCGACGTCATCGTCGCCGTCGAGAAGAAGCCGGTGAAGAAGGTCGGCGACCTGTTCGAGCACCTGGAGCGCCACCAGGTGGGCAACACCGTCTCTCTGACGGTGGTCCGCGACGACGAGACGGTCGAGGTCAAGGTGACGCTCGGCGCGGGCGACTGACCGCTCAGGCGTCCGGATCGACGCCCAGCTCGCGGAGCTTCTCGCGCAGGCGGGCGGCCTCCTCCCGGGCGCGGTCACGGGCCTTCGAGGCTGTCTTGCGGGCCCTCTCGGAAGCCTTGCGGGCCTTCTCGGCTTTCGCGGCCCGCTCCATCCCGGTGGGCAGGACGGCGCCACTTTTGTCGCACCAACGCAGCCAGGTTTGCTCCAGACCCTGGAACAGGCCCTGCCACAGCGTCAGGCCGAGTTCGACGTCCGGCAGCCACTTCGGGTCGGTCGGGCGATACCGCTTGCCGTCCAGTGAGAACGCCCGCAGGATTCCGTGTTCGAGGATGTCGCTGGGGTCATGGATCACATAATATTGCAGCTTCAGGCGGGCGTACTTGTCCATCTTGTAGCCTTCCTCATCGCCCCGCTTGTCCGAGACGATTTCGATGACCACGTCGGGGGGCTTGTCGTACAGCCACTGGAAGTACGACCGCCCCTTCTTCTCCAGCGGGTCGGCGTACGGGGTCACGTCGAGGCTCAGCAGGACGTCCGGGACGAGTGGGGGCTGCTTCAAGGCGTAGAACCAGCCGACGTTCGCCGTGGCTATAAACGGCCCGCCCTCTCCCGGGCCCTTCCAGCTGGCGTACAACGGCTCGGTCAACAACCGGTAGGCCCTCTCGACGTAGACGTTGTCCACGGGCTTGCCATCCTCGGTGACGAGTTCATCGAGATTCGGAATGACCTCCGGCGGAAGGTAAAGGTCCGGCTCCCCGACGGGCGGGCGGCCGGGGGGGATGATCGAGTCCATCGCGTCGCTCCGTCGAGGGATCGGGCGTCCCGCGTCATGCTACCAAATGCCCGGGGACCAACCCAGGCGTGGTCCTGCCGTTCGTGTTGTGGCGGGCATTTGTGTAGGCGGGAGTAGGGCCGGACGCTCTTTTCCCTTGCGTCGCGGGGCGCCCCGCCTCGACAATACGACCTGGGAGACCAGAGATCGCCCACGGAGCTTTTCTTCATGACCCCTCCGCGCCGGTTCGCCGTGCCGCTCCTGGTCGGGGCGGCGCTCGTGCTCACGTCGTCGCTGCGCGCCCAGCCGGCCGACGAGCTGATCGACAAGCTGCTCGAGTTGAGCCGGGCGAAAGCGAAGCTCAAGGCCGACAAGGGAGACGACCCGCTGCGCCGGCTGCTGGTCGAGCGCTACAACGTCGCCGTCGATGAGCTGAAGCTGCGCTGCGAGGACTTCAAGAAGCACACGGCGACCAAGGCCATGGTGGTGGAGGCGGGCAAGCAGCTGCTGCACGCCGACCTGGAGTTGCAGGACAGGCCGGCGGACAAGGCCAGGGTGCTGGAGAAGGCGGTTGAGCTGTTGCGGTGGTACGAGAGCCGCCTGGGGCGGGCCGCCGGGGACGGGCTGGTCCCGCGCGCCGACGTGCTCCGCGTGCGCTACAACCGGCTCGGCCTGGAGATCGACCTGGCGCGGCTGAAAAAGGAGATGGCCGCCGGCGGGAAGTGAGCGCACCGCGGGGTGTCGGCCGGCGTACAATGACTCAGACACTTGCTGAGCTGAGGTGAAAGACCGGCGATGCCGCGGGATTACTACGAAGTGTTGGGCGTGGCGAAGGACGCGTCCGAGGACCAGATCAAGAAGGCCTACCGCAAGCTCGCGCGCGAGTACCACCCCGACCGCAACCCCGGCGACAAGTCCGCCGAGGCCAAGTTCAAGGAGGTGCAGGAGGCCTACGACGTGCTGTCCGACAAGGACAAGCGCACGAAGTACGACCGGTTCGGCCACGCCGGCCCCGGCATGGGCGCCGGCGGCCCCGGCGGCGGCGGCTTCCAGTGGCACACCGAGGGCATGGACGCCGGCTCGCTCGACCCCGAGGACCTCGGCGAGATCCTCCGCCAGTTCGGCATGGGGGGCATGCCGCGTGGTCGCGGCCGGGCCCGCCGGGCAACCCCCGAGCCGGTCGAGGCCGAGGCGAGCATCCCGTTCGTGACGGCCGCGTTGGGAGGGACGGTGTCGCTGTCGATCGGCGGGCGACACGTCGATGTCAAGGTGCCGGCCGGCATCGAGGACGGCAAGAAGCTGCGCCTGGCAGGCCAGGGGCCGGGCGGCGCCGACCTGTACATCAAGGTCAAGGTGGAGCCGCACCGCCACTTCCGCCGCGAGGGCAACAACGTGGTGCTGGAGGTGCCGGTCAGCTTCGCCGAGGCGGCTTTGGGGGCGAAGGTGGACGTGCCGACGCTCGACGGGCAGCACCTGACGGTCAAGGTGCCGCCGGGCACGTCGTCGGGCTCGCGGCTGCGGCTGCGCGGCAAGGGGATCGCCGGCGGCGACCAGTACATCGAGGTCAAGGTGACGGTGCCGAAGGTCGAGGACGAGCGCGGGCGCGAACTCGTCGAGGAGCTGGCGCGTCTGCACCCGCAGCACCCGCGCCGCGGGCTGGGGTGGTGATTGGACTGACAGGCCGTGACCATGAGCGAAGTACCGCAGACCGAGTCGTTCCGCTTCCGGCGGGAGGAGCACCTCCGGCGGCCGGGCGACTTCCGCCTGGTCTACGACCGCCGCCGCTCCGTCAGCGACCACTGGCTGATCGTCTACGGCCGCGAGAACGGCCTGCCGCACCTGCGGCTGGGGCTGTCGGTGTCGCGCAAGGTCGGGCCGGCCGTCCACCGCAACCGGCTGCGCCGGCTCTACCGCGAGGCGTTCCGGCTGACGCGGCAGGCGATGCCGGTCGGCCTGGACATCGTCCTCATCCCGCGGCGGCCCGACGAGCCGACGCTGGAGGTGCTGAAGCAGTCTCTGCCGAAGCTGGTCAACAGCGTGGCGAAGAAGCTGGCGAGCGACAAAAAGCCGGCGGAGGGGCCGGCATGATCGGCCGCGCCTGGGCGCCGTTCGCCTGGCTGCTGGCGGGCCTGCTGATCGGGGCGGTGCGCGCCTACCAGGCGTTCGTGCGGCCGATCCTGCCACCGTTGTGCCGGTTTCAGCCCAGCTGTAGCGAGTACATGATCCTCGCGGTGCAAAAGCACGGCCCGGTGTGCGGCGGCTGCCGGGGCGTCTGGCGGATCTGTCGCTGCAACCCGTGGAGCCCGGGCGGCTGGGACCCGCCGTGAACGCGGCCGCCGCCGCAAGGCGGAAGAGGACGGCGCTCCGGGGCCGCCAGCTTGCGCGCGTCTCGGGCAACGGGAGAGCCGTGGTCCACGAAAAAAGACGATCCGGACAGCTTTTGTGGGGAAAGACGCCTGTCCACCTATCGGGGTCGGCCAACGTCCTGTACAGTGGACCACTCGGGGCTCGCGGATCGCGGCGGCCTTGAGGCTCCCCGCTTCATCTCCCAACTGCCATTCTCCTGCCTCAGACGGACCCGGCACCACAAGGCCACTCCGGCCGCGGGCGCGCGCGTCCACCTTTCCGGGACCCATCGATGGGAAAGAAGCTGTACGTGGGCAATCTGCCCTTCGACGTGGACTCCAGCGCCCTGGAGCAGATGCTCGCCCCTTACGGCACGGTTCAGTCGGCCCAGGTCATCTCCGACCGGGACACCGGCCGGTCCAAGGGGTTCGGCTTCGTTGAGATGGGCAGCGACGCCGAGGCCCAGGCCGCCATCGCCGGCCTGTCTGGCAAGCAAGTCGGCGGCCGCAGCCTGACCATCAACGAGGCCAAGCCCAAGGAGGACCGCGGCGGTGGCGGCCGAGGCGGCTCCGGGGGGCGGGGCGGCTTCGGAGGGGGCGGCTACGGCGGCGGGAAGCGCTATTAACCGGTGCCGGTGTCGCGGCAGCGGCCGGGGGCGAAGAAGGCCTTCCTGGCCGTCGCCCTGGGGGCCGTGGAAATAGGAAAGGACCGGTAGCCAGCGGCCGAAGGGGGAAACCAGCCGTGTTGAGCAGTTACCGGGTGGGGTGCCCGCACGAGGGTTGCGGGTGGGGCGGGAGCCTGGTGCCTACCCTCGTCCAGGGGGGTGCGGGTGCCGAATCCGCGCTGAGGCAGCGGGCCTGGTTCCGCTGCCCCGGATGCCGCCGTGACTGGGAGGTGCGCATCGTCGGCGACTCGGTCTCGGTCGAGCCCGCGGCTGGGCGCGGGAAGGGGCCGTCGCGCCGCAAGGCCCCGGTGCCTCTGTCCGAGGTGCCCACCACCCAGGCCTGCCCGATGTGCAGTGCCTCGACCAGCACGACCGGGGTGAAGACCTTGCAGGTGGAGATGCGCCCGGTCCTCACGGACGAGGTCTTCGCCTTTCCCGACGCCTTGGCGGAGGTGTACTGCCTCACGTGCGAGGGTTGTGGCCACAGGATCTGCCTGGACTACCGGATCGAACTGGACGACAACCCCGAGATCGACCTCAACCCCGAGTGACTTGCGCGGAGGGTGGCCAACGACCTCCATCCTGCCCTCCGCAGGAGGGCCGTCCATGAGCTGGGAAATCGTCGCGTACGCCGTGGCGGCAAGCCTGGCGGTGGTGTTCCTCCGCCCGTGGCGATTCTTCCTGGCGCGGAACCGCTGCCCGCAGTGCCAGGGGTTGCTACCCAGGTGGAACGCCTGGGGCTGGCGGGACGACTGGGCCTGCGACCACTGCGGCTGCCTCATCAACCGCTGAGAGGGGGGCCGCCTCAGAGCTTGACACGCTCTGGTTCTTCCGGTTCGGTCACGGCATTGGGCTCGCCCGATATCCAACTTATCGCCGTACCCCCAGTCAGGAGAGTCTGTGACTACCAGGCAGGAAGAACGAAGGATCCAGGAGTTGGAGTCCCGAAAGGGCGGTTTGCTGGAGGCGGTGGTCGGTGACTACGTGGTGGGCCGCCTGGGGCGCCCGCCCGGGCTCCGGTGCGTCCAGGCCCGGCAGGTGTTCGGGTCACGCTACCGGGTCAACGTCTTCGTCGGGGACGACACCCCCACGGCCCGGATCGCCCACAGCTACTTCCTGGAGGCCGACGGGGACGGGAAGATCCTCTCCTCCACCCCGGCCCTCACCAGGGTTTACCCCCCCGAGGAGGTGTCCCCTCCCGAGGGCGGAGGGGCCTCTGAGGTGGAATGAGCCCACCGCGGCGGTCCGCCCCTCTGGGGCCTCTGCCTGAGTCGGCGCGTCCGCTTTGTTCCAGGCCTTGGCTTTCGCCAGGACCCCCAACCCGGGAGAAGACGTTGAAGAAGCGCAAGATGATCGAGGCGTGGGTGGTCTACAAGATGCACCTCGCCGGCGAACTCGGCCCCAACGCGGTCTGCGAGCTGGCCGAGTGGGAGGAGATGGAGGCGGCCAACCCCGGGCGCCACAGGCTGCTTCGCTCGGGCGTCCTCAGCGAGGCCGAGGCCGAGAGGTTGGCCAGGGAGTTGCCCGGCGGCACCGCGGTCAAGGGGGCCATCCTGCGGGCCAGGTGACCAGCGCCCCGAGCCTGTTCGGGAGTCGCCCGGGCCGAGGGCCAGGATGACACGATGGACGAGACGGACATCCGCGAGCACATGGAGGTCTTTTCCTCCGACGGCCAGCGGGTCGGCGTGGTCGAGGCGGTCCAGGGGCGGAGGGGCAGGCTGACCAGGTACGGCTCGGCGTCCGGGGGCCGGGCCCACTACATCCCGCTATCGTGGGTGGCGGCCGTGGACTGGGCCGTGTACCTCAACAAGCCGTGCGGCGAGGCAAAGGCCGAGTGGGAGGACGCCCCGCCCGAGGGCAGGGGCTGAATCTCGACCGCTGGGCGGGGCCACACAACATATGCCACAACAAGAATCACAAAAGTGACCAATTAGTCTTCCCAACAGGTTGAGTGTTGCAACGTGGCAAGTGCCAATACCTGCCGATCACTCCTGGAAGCCACGGCTGGGCAGGCGATAGTCCACCTCCAGGATCTGGGGTTGGCTGCCCGGCTCGCGCCGCCGCAGCCGGAAGAGGCGGACCTTGGCGGTGTCCAGATCGACCTCGGCCCGGACCAGCCGATGGGGCCAGACCCCCGACAGTTGCCAGGTCCGGACCAGTACCGTCACCACGCTTTAACCGTTGCTCCGCCTGAGGTAGATCACCCGCCCCGACGGCCGGTGGCGCGGCTGGAACTGCCAACCCGCCGGGAATGGCCGCCTGGGCGGGACCGCCTCGATCCGGGCGGCCCGGTGCCGGCGCAGCGCCTGCACGTGCCTGTGCGACCGCTGCTGCAACCCGCCCAGGTCCGGGTGCTCGAAACGCGACCAGACCCTGGCCTGCCACCAGCCGTTGTAGCTCTCGATCATGGCCTGGAAGCCCATCTCGGCGGGCGGGACGAACACCGGCGTCACGCCCAGGCTCAGGCGCAGGCGGATGACCCGGCCCAACGCGTCGGGCCAGCGGTGCGTGCCCTGGAAGATCGGGTCGTTGTCGAACTGGGCATAGCTCGGCAAGCCGACCGACCGCCAGTGCGCGACCAGCGAAGCCAGGGTCAGGTCGGTGGTGACCGGTGCCTGGACGGGCCAGGAGGCGACCAGGCCGCCATGCAGCGAGACGAGGTTGAGGACCTCGACCTGCGGGCCGCCCTTGAGGACCAGCCCCTCGACGATGTCGATGCTGTCCAACTCGGCGTTGCCGGCGACGAGGTCGGGCAAGTACCACCCCCTGGGCGGGGCCGGCCGGCGCGTCCGGGTCTGGCCGTCCAGGGCGCCTCGGCGTCCGAGGATGCGGTTGATGGTCCGCACCGACGGGGCGTCGGCGAGGCCGCCGGCCAGCAGCTCGCGGCGGATGGCGTCTGCGCCGGCGGCGCCGAGGTCCCCCTGGGCCAGCGTGCGGCGGGCCTGAAGGACCAGGTCCTCCACGGCGGCCTGGGTCCGCCGGGTCTTGTGCGGGGCGCAGGGGCGGTCGGACCAATCGACGCGGTCCAGGCGCCGCCCGTGGGCGCGTTCGACCCAGAGCGAGACGGTAGCGACGCCGCCGCCGAACTCCGCGGCGTCGGCGCGCAGGGACCGGCCCTTGCGGACGGCGGCTACCATGCCGCGGCGACGCTCGGCTTGACGCTTTGCTGGCTCATATATATACTACTAAAAGTATCTGTTTTACGCCAATTATAGTCGCGGGCTGTTCGGGATTTATTGGCACAAGACTGTTCGGGACGTATTGGCATCTACCCGATCACGCCAAGAGGATGCAAACATAGTTGCGTGAACTTGCGCCGGGGCTCCGAGTGGTGGGGCCGCCTACCGTGCCTTGGCCGACTCAGGACCTGCATTTTCCGCAGCCCGAGGCAGGGCCATGATGGGCGGAGGGTGCCCTTGACAAGTCTCGCGGCGTCGTGATAACAAAAGTGTGCCATTTCGGCACCGGGGCGTGGCGCAGTTTGGCTAGCGCGCCTGAATGGGGTTCAGGAGGTCGCTGGTTCGAATCCAGTCGCCCCGACATCGCAAGGGCTGTCAGGACAATAAGTTCTGGCAGCCTTTGCTTTTTCCTCCCGGGGCTCGGGTAGGAAACTGGGTAGGAAACCCCGGCGTGGCTCGCCGGGTAGTACCGGAAAGACGCGGCCCGCGGCGGACTCGCGGGCAAGAGCAGGCCTCTCGGCTTACCCGTGGAAACGGGAGTCTCTGCTCATGCGTCCGAACCACCCCTGGTACTGGGCCGCCAAGAACGCCTGGTTCGTCGAGGTCGGCGATGCTCGCCACAACCTCGGCAAGCACCCCGACGGCGTGCCGCCGCCCCGCAAGCGCAAGAAGGGCGATCCGCCCCCGATGCCGCCCGACGCCATCATGCAGGCGTACTACCGCCTGATGGCCACCTCCAGCCGCAAGCTGCCCGAGGCAGACACCCTCCGCGTCTGCCAGGTCTGCGACCTGTTCCTCGACTACTCTCAGAAGCACCACGCCGCCGACACCTACCGCGGCTACCGGGATTTCCTCCAGGACTTCTGCGAGGTGTACGGCACCCTGCTCGGTCGCGACCTGAAGCCGCTGCATGTGACCCGCTGGCTCGACGCGCACCCGGGCTGGAAGGGCTCGCGGCGCAACGCCGTCATCGCGGTTAAGCGAGCCTTCAACTGGGCCGACGCGGAGGGGCTCCTCCAGCCCAACCCGGTCAAGGCCGTCAAGAAGCCGCAGCAGCAGCGCCGCGACCGCATCCTGACGCCGGAGGAACGGCAGGAGATCCTCGGCGCGATCAAGGACCGGCACTTCCGCGAGTTCGTCTTCGCCATGATGGAGACCGGCGCCAGGCCCGGAGAGGTGAGGAAGGTTACCGCCGCCGACGTGAACCTCGAACTCGGCGTCTGGATCTTCAAGGAACACAAGACCGCCAGGCGGACCGGCCGCCCGCGCGTGATCTACCTGACGCCGGCGATGGTGGAGCTGACCCGGAAGCTGGTCGAGCTGTACCCCGAGGGGCCGCTGTTCCGGGGGCCGAGGAGCAAGCGTGGGAACACGCGCAACGGCATCCGCTGCCGGTTCAAGCGGCTCCGCGAGAAGCTGCCGCACCTGAAGGGGGTCATCAGTTACACGATGCGGCATTCGTTCGCCACCAGATCGCTGGCCAACGGCGTCGGCATCGCCCAGGTCGCCGAGTTGATGGGGCATGTGGACACCAGTATGGTCAGCGAGCACTACGCGCATCTCGCCGGGATGGTGGACCACATGAAGGACGCCGCGAAGAGGGCGGCTGGGAACGGGTAGGCTGGTTTGCTCAGCGAGGGCCGGACTCGGCCGGCCCTCGCTGTTCGCGACGGAGATGAAACCACGATGAGCATCGACAAGCTGAAGGCGTATGAGTCGAATTTCGACTCCTGGGTCAAGGAACTCCCCATCCTGAAGCTGCCGGTCAGGGCCCCGCTGGCCGCGTTGCACGAGGTCAGCGATGGGCTGTTCAACGGCTCGCGAGGGAACGAAAAACACGCCCCTCGTCCCGAGGCCGGCACATCCCTCGCCGGCCGGCTTTCCTACCTCATGCCCTTGCTCATGGGCTGCGACACCGAGCCGGTCGGAACGGACGCGGAGAACGCGCTGCAGGCGGTGAGGGAGACAGACCCGAACTGCGCCCAGAGAGCCATGCTGCTGGGCTACAGCCACTTCTGCGAGTTGATGCCGGAGGTGCATCGGGGATACTACTCCGTCGAAGGCGACGAGGAGGCCGGCTTCTTGCTCCGCCACGCCTCGGAGGCGTTCTCCAGCCACGAGGCCCTCGACATCATCCTTGCCGAGCTGTCGCTCTCGCTGGTTATTGACGTGCCGGAGTTCCTCCACGCCGAGCTGTTCGACGGCCTCGCCCGGACGGTCCCCGTCGCGGACGCCGGCACGATGGGCCGGGTGTTGCGGGAATGCGCCGACCACTACCGGAAATACTTCAACGAACCGCCTTTCATGACGGAAGAAGGATACCATGCCGCCGTCGGGGTGACGAGCGACGATTTCGTCCGGTTCCGGGCCGCCCTCTGCGCCATGGCCGACTACGCCAAGGGCATGGCGGACGCTCTCGACCGCCGCATCCGGCGGGAAGGAGACCCGGACGGGCGGCTCCGCAAGGAGATGCTGGAATGGATCAGCGTTCACTGGAGGGAGAACCCGTTCTTCGGCTTCCTGAAAGCCCTGTCGGACGTGGACTTCGACAAGCTGGACCGGCTGGTGGCGCTGTTCAGCGTCGATTTCCGCACCGGAAAGAAGTCGGGCGCTCACGCCCGGGACGGGTTCCTTCCGCCCGTCGCCAGGCTGGAAACCTCGGTCCTCTACAACCCGGACCTCCTGAAGCTGTTCCTGCCGGCCCGGAACATCCTCTTCGCGGTCCACCACCAGGACGCGAAGCGGTTCGACGACCTGGTGTCGAAGCACCTGGAGCCCGCGCTGGTGCAGCAGGCCGTCGATCTGCTCCGGCCGGTCCCCGGGCTGATAACTGTCGTAGGACACGAGTGGGCCAAGGGCGAGCTGGACCTGCTGGTGTATAGCCCACAGGAGAACGTGGTTCTGCACATGCAGGCCAAAGCGGCTATCCCGCCGCAAGGGGCCAGGATGGTGCAGGCCATCGAAGGGCGCGCCCGGGAGGGGCTGGATCAGCTCAAGCGCTTCCGTGACCTGCCGGGGGAGACCAGGGACGAGGTGCTGTCGCGGGCGCTCGGCCGGACCGTCAGCGGCGTCAAGGTGATCGATGTCCTGCTGTCGCGGTCCTGTTTCGGGACGACCAAGACGTGGTCGAAGCTGGGGAGCGTCGTGCCGCTGAACCTGACGCTGCTGAGCGGCGTGACGAAGCCGGTCCGGACCGCCGGGCATCCGCTCCCGCTGGGCGATTTCCCGGCCCGCGTATGGGAGGAGATCAACCGCGTGATGCGTGAGGCCAGGCCGCAGTGGGTGACGAAGGAGGCCATCCTGGGACCGGTGGTCTTCCGGCTGCCCATGCTGGATTACGACAACGAGGCGGTGAGGCTCGCGAACATCCGGATGTGGACGTAGGTGATTTGCGTGGAGAGGGCCAAGCGCCCCGTCCGCCTTCCTTTGCGGACGGGGGGTGAGCAAGCCTCGCGGCCTACCCGTGGTTCAGCCTGATATGCTTGAGAGAGGGGGCCTCGGGCCGCGCCTCGTGACGGCAGGCAGCCAGAAACCTGTCCAGGTCGGCTTCCTCGATCATCACCTTTCCGCGCTTGCCAGGGCGGCCGAAGCGGTAATGAGGTAACAGGCCGGCACCGCACCACTCGTAGATAAGCGAGTCAGACACGCCGATCCGCTCTGCCGCCTGCGCCACGGTCAGCATGACGTCACCGCCCCCTGCCTTGATCCATCGCGAGCTCCTTGGGCTTGTCCTCCTTGGCCATCCTCTCGGCCTGCTCCATCAGGGACGATCCACGGTTAGGCAGCAGCGCGCCCTGCAAGTAGGCGCCGCCCATGTTTGCCTGCCGCAGGTCGGCGCCACGGAAGTCAGCGAGGTTGGCTTCGACGCCCTGCAACTTCGCCCCGTACAGGTTCGCGTTTTGAAAGTTCGCCCCCTGAATGTCGGCGCCGCGAAGGTCGGCATAGCGAAGGTTGGAGTGGGAGAAGTTGACGCCCCGCAGGTCAGCGGCTCGAAGGTCCGCACCCTCAAGGTTGATCCCAACGAGGTTCGCGCCGCGCATGTCTGCTCCGCGCCAGTCAATGCGGGTGGGGTTGTTTTGCTTATCCATGACTTTCCTCGCCCCAAAAAGGGCGGGGCCAGGCCAGCCCCGCGCACGGTCATGATTGCTGCCTCGGCGGATCGTCTTCCACGAACAGCAGGGACAGGACGACAATTCCCATAAGCAACCACTCCACGGTTCACCTCCAGACAGATGGGGGTGGGCGACCCTGGACCTCCCCAAGGATGGTGGAGTC
>JAXMAW010000056.1:0-46020 GCA_046350195.1 Gemmataceae bacterium | reverse complement strand
GTGTCGTGGAAGACCTGCTCGACGGCGCGGGCGTTCTGCGACGCTTGCTGCACGCTGCCCTCGGCCCGGGTCCAGGCGGCGACGGCGCTGAACGGGTCGAACTGGCTGGCCAGGGCGTACTGCTGCTCGACGGTCTTGGCCTCGGCCAGCTGGGCCAGCAGGATGCTGCGGCCGACCTCGTACTGGCGGAGCTGCAACTCCAACAGGTGAAGCCGGCGACGGGCCTGGTCGATGCGCTGCTTCTGGTTCGCCAGTTGCTCCTTGAACCCGTTGATCGCCAGGCGCTCCAGGTTCAGCTTGTACAGCGCCGCCCGGGCGCCGAGGTCGTCGTCGATCGCGGCCAGGGTCTTCGCCTCGCGGTCCAGGGCGGTGACGCTCTCCTCGCTGCGGCGCATGTTGCGGACGATCTCGTTCTGGGCTGTCTCGCTCTGGGCGAGGACGTCCTTCAGTTGGCGGATGTTCTTCTCGTGCTCGTGGACGACGCGGTTGAGCACCTCGGTCGGCTCGTGGCGGCGGTCGTCGATCCAGGCCCAGAGGCGCTTGAACGCCCGCCAGGTGCGCCCGGGACCGACCCCGATGGCGATCAACATCAGTGGCAGAATGCCCCAGACGATGACGCGAAGGATCAGCTCGCCCATGACTCCCTCCAGCACGGTCCCGCCGTAGGGTGACCTCGCAAGGTAGTTCGCCGGCGGCTTGGCGTTGTTGGGGAAATCGATCCCGGCCCGGGCTGAAAACACCGATCCTTCATGGTGGCGATTCCTGGCCGGATGTCCAGCAAAAAAGGGACCCCTTACCCCGATTCCCCGAAGCATCCGCGTCCCGCGGCGAATAGAATGAATAGACGTCATTGTACGCCGGAGACCCGTCCATGACGCTGACCGCCTTCTACCGGATCGTCCAGTCGCGGTGGGACAGCCTCAGCCAGAAGTTGTGGCCGCGCGACGTCGAGCAACTCTGCCGCGCCGAGATCGCCCGGCTGACCGACGAGCTGGAGGGGCGTTACGCCCGGCTGGTCCGCCGACGACGAAAGATCGAGCAGGTCCGCGACCGGCTGGCGGGGCTGGAGCGGGCCGACCTGGGGTTGGCCGGAGAAGATTCGGCGGTTCGAGCGATCGAGCGGAACCGAGACCGGCTGGCGGAACTGGAGGAGGGTTACGACCGGCAGCTGCGGGCGTTCCTACGCCTCAAGCGGTTGCGGCGGGCGATCATGCGCGGGCAGGTCGTCGTTTGCGAGGATCAGCCGGGGTCGGACGACTGAGAGCCCAGGACTTCCAGCCCCGCGCCCAGCCCCAGTTCCACCAGGCGCTGCCGCAGGCGGTCGAGGTGCCACACCCGCACCCCGCGCTCGCCGGCCAGCAGCACCGCCAACCTTCGCCCGTCGAACGACAGCCCGCGCAGGGAGCGGGGGTGACGAGCGGTGAGTAGCTCGCTCAACCGGTCGCCCTCGCGGCGGTAGACCGTCACCTTGCCGTTGCGACACCCGCTGGCGACGAGGTCGTTGGGGGCCCACGCCAGCGCCTCGACGGCGTCCCCGCTGGCGGGCAGCTCGGCGACCACCTCGGCCGAGGGCACGCGCAACAGCCAGCGCTGGCCGGTGTCGGAGCCGACCACGGCGAGCGTCTCGTCCGGCGACAGCGCCACCGAGCGGAGCGGTAAGCGCGACAGCTCGCGGGAGGCGGCCGGGGTGAGGCTGCCGCGCCCGGCCGGGAAGACCCGCGCGATGCCGTCCTGCCCCGCGGCGACGACCCAGCGCCTCCCGGCGCTGACCGCCCGCATGGCCGACACCCCCCGAACCACGAGGCCCAGGGAGTTCTTCCAGGACGCCGCCGCCTCCAGCGAGGGGACGTCCCAGGCGCGAACCTCCTCGCCGACCGCGGCCCACAGCCGGCCGTCCGGGGCGAACGCCAGGGACCGGGTGTCGGCGGTGAGGGCGGCCGTCTTCGGGCCGGCCTCACCGCGCGTGTCGTGGAGCGTCAGGTTCCGGCCCCCCGCCCCGGCCACGCCGAGCCACCGCCCGTCGGCGGAGAGGGCGAGCGGGTACGCCGCCCCCGGGTCCGCCGGCGCGAAGGCGAACCCCCGGTCGGGGGCACGGGCGGGGTTGGGCTCGGCCCAGAAGGAGACCTCGCCGTGGCCCGCCTGCGGCCCTTCGCTGACACAGGCCAGCGGGCCGTCGGCCGCCATCGCGAGCCCCTGGAGCGGGAAAGGTCGGCGTGCCGCGACGGCCTGCTCGTGCCGGCGGGAAACCTCGTAAACCAGGGCTCGGTCGTCGGCAAGGACGGCGAACGAGGCGCCCCGCGGGTCGAACGCCAGTCGGGTCTCGCCGGCCCCGATGGGGACCTCGGCCAGCAGCCGGCCGGAGACCAGGTCCCACAGGCGGACGCTCCGCGTGGTGTCCGAGGCGGTGGCGAGCAGCGTCCCGTCGGGGCTCAGCGCCAGGTCGCTGACGCCCGACGGGTGGGCGTACTCCTCGTCGGGGGCGCGGAGCCGCTGGGCCTGCCGGTCGCCGGCCAAGTCCCAGACCCAGACCGACCGGCCGTCGGCGACGACCAGCGACCGGCCGCACGGCGAGAAGGCGAACAGGCGACCCGCGGTGTTCAGCGGCGGGCCGGCGGGCCGGAGGGTTTTGGGGTGGAGCCGGCGGGTCGTCGCGCCGTCGCGGACGGCGAGCCAGCCCTCGGTCGGGTGCTGGGCGACCCGGTGGGTGGCGGCGGGGGCGGAGGCGGTCTCGACCAGCTTCGTGGCGTCCCACCGCTTGAGGGTGGACTGGTCATGCGTAAAGATCGCCCGGCCGTCGGCGGAGAAAAGCACCTGTTCGACCGCTTCTCGGTGGGCCTGCCGCGTCGTGAGGGCCGGCGGCGACGCGGTCAGGTCCCAGACGTGGAGTGGCCCGCCGCGCATGCCGGCGGCGAGGCGCTGGCCGTCGGGCCGGAAGGCCAGCGAGCGGACGATTCCGGGCCCGGGCTTTCTCTCGGGGGTGTAGCCCCACTTCTGGGGGAAGGACAGCCGGGACCGCTTCTCGGGCCGGTCGAGATCGACCAGGTGGATATTGCAGTTGAGCCAGAACCCAAGGGCGCGCTCGCCGACCGCCAGCAGCCGGCCTCCGGGTCGCCAGGCGACGCTGAAGGCGCGGGGCAGGCCGGGGACGGTTTGGTCCAGGCGCAGGTCCAGCCCGCCGAGGGCGGCGACGGCCTCGGCCTGCAGCTCGTCGAGGGGGCCCCCGGCAGGCGGGCGGCCCCGGCCAGGCCGTCGAGGGCGCGCCACCGCCAGCCCGGCTCGGCGCGGGCGGCCTGCTCCCGGGCCTGGGTGACGAGGTGGAAGACCCGCTGGGCCTGGCGCAGGCGCTCGGCGGCGGCGGCGCGCTCCCGGTCGGCCAGGGCTTGCGCCTCGGCAGCGACGGCACGGGCGTCGCTGGCCTCGCGCTCCGCCCGGGCGGCCCCCAGCCGGCCGCTGAACCAGAACCCCGCCGCGACCAGCGCCAGCCGCGCTCGACCAGCCCGACGGGTCGGGCGAGGATCGCCTCGCCGGCGAGGTAGCGCCGGAGGTCGTCGGCCAGGGCGGCGGCGGTGGCGTAGCGGCGGGCCGGGTCCTTCTCCAGGCACTTCAGGCAGACCGTCTCCAGGTCGCGGGGGATCTTGTCGTTGAGGCGGGTGGGCGGGACCGGGTCGGCGTGCCGCACCAGGTCGAGCAGCTCGAACATGGTGGCGGCGCGGAAGGGCACCTGGCCGGTGAGGCACTCGTAGAGGATCGCCCCCAGCGCGTAGACATCGACGCCGGGGCCGGTGGCGCCGCGGCCCTCGGCCTGCTCGGGGGCCATGTAGGCGGGGGTACCCAGGATCGCCCCGGTGCCGGTGCGCCCGCGGTCGTCGTCGAGCCGCTTGGCCAGGCCGAAGTCGCTGATCTTGGGCACGCCGGCGGCGGTCATCAGGACGTTGGCCGGCTTCAGGTCGCGGTGGACGACGCTGGCCCGGTGGGCCGCCTCGACGGCGACGGCGAGGGTGCGGGCCAGCTCGGCGGCGCGGGGCGTCGGCATCGGCTGCTCCCGCAGCCGGTCGGCCAGCGTCCCCCCGTCGAGGAACTCAAGCGCCAAAAAGGCGCGGCCCTCGTGCTCGCCGATCTCGTAGACCTGGACGATGTTCGGGTGGGCCAGGCGGGCGATCGTCTCGGCCTCGCGGCGGAAGCGGCGGCGGTCCTCGGCGCTGGCGTGGGCGCCGGTGAGCAGCATCTTGAGCGCGACGAGGCGCTTGAGGCCGAGCTGCTTGGCCTTGTAGACGACGCCGACGCCGCCGCGGCCCAGCTCGCTGTGCAGCTCGTAGCCGGGCGGGGCCTGGGGCGGGCCGGCCACGCCGACGATGACCGTCTCGCGGGAGCTTCGGCCGCGGAACGGCGGGGTGGCGTTCGGGGCGGGGTCGCCGAGCAGGCCCTCGATGCGGGAGACGGCCTCGATGCGAAGGCGGAGCGACGGCAGCAGGTCGGGGGCCTCGCGGCACAGCTCCTCCGGCGTGATGGGGCGGCCCTCCTCCCGGAGCTGCTGCCACCGGTCGAGGAGGTGGTCGATCTGCTCTTCGCGGTCCATGGCGACGGGGGTTCTCGCGAGGGGGTGAGCGAGAGGCGATGCGCCATCATAACACCCGGCGCCGGGCGCCGGGGGGGGTAATTCACCTCAGGATCTGCCCCAGCCGTGCCCGCAGCTCCGCCGCCGGCAGCCGGATCAGGAACCGCTTGTCGCGGCTGGTCTGCCCGGCGATCAGTTCCACCTGCGACCGCTTCAGGCCGAGTTCGTCGCGCAGCGCCTCGACGAGGGCGGCGTTGGCCCGGCCGCCCTCCGGCGGGGCGGTGACGGCGACCTTGAGCGCCCCGTTCTGCTCGCCGACGACGCCGGCGCGCTTCGCGTTCGGCTGCGCCCGCACGGGCAGCACGCAGCCCTCGGCGTGATCGGTCAGGTCGATCATCGCGGCAGCCCCTCGAACAGCGCCGTGCCGATCCGCACCAGGGTCGCGCCCTCCTCCACGGCGACCTCGAAGTCGTTGCTCATGCCCATCGACAGCTCGGATAACTGGTGCCGGCCGCCGACGCGCTGTTGGAGGTCGTCGCGCAGCGCCCGCAGCGATCGGAACGTCGGCCGGCACCTCTCCGGGTCGTCCTCCAGCGCCGCCATGGTCATCAGCCCGGCGACGCGGGTTTGGCGGAGTCGCTGAAGCGCCTCGTGGAGGGCGGTCACCTCGGCGGGCGAGAAGCCGCCTTTACTCGCCTCGCCGGAGCAGTTGACCTCCAGCAAGACGTCCGCCGGCCCGACGGCATCGATCGCCTCCAACAAGCGCAGGCTGTCCACGGAGTGAATGCGATGCACCAGCGGGAGGGTGCGGTCGATCTTGTTGCGCTGGAGGTGGCCGATGAGGTGCCAGCGGATTTCGTTCAGCGCCTCGGCCTTGCGCCACAGTTCCTGCGGCCGGTTCTCGCCGAGGTCGCGCACGCCCAGCGCGGCCAGCTCCGTGGCGACCTCGACGGAGACGGTTTTCGTCACCGCGACGAGGGTGACCGAGGCGCGCGGTCGGCCGGCGCGGGCGCACGCGGTGGCGAGGCGCTTCTCGACGCGGGCCAGGTTGGCGGACAGGACGTCGCGGACGGCGGTCGTCATGCGGTTCATCCTACGCCAGGCGAGCGGCGTCGCAACCTGCGGCCGCTCAAAGCCGCTACCGCAGCTGATTGACCGACAGCGAGCGGAGTGTCAGGGGCGCGGGTGCGTTGCGGCAAGGCGTGGTGGTCTGCTACACTACCCGGACAGGAGGCCCCCATGCGCACCCGCGTCGAGAAATGCCCAGGTGGCGTGAGCATCGTCATCCCCGAGGCTATCGCCGCCTGCGCCGGCTTGCGCGGCGGCGAGCCGGCCGAGCTGGAAGTCGCGGGCGGCCGGCTGGTCGTCCGGCCGGCCGGGCCGGCGACCCTGGCTGAGCTGCTGGCCGGGATTACCCCCGATAACCTTCACGGCGAGTGGGCCGCCGGGCCGCCCGCTGGGGCGGAGCAGCTGTGAGCGAGCCGGCGCCCGGCTGCCCTGACCGCGGGCACCTGGTGTGGATCAGCCTCGACCCGCAGTCCGGCCACGAACAGGCCGGGCGCCGGCCGGCGCGGGTGCTGTCTCCCGCGTCGTAAAAAGGGCCGGTCGGGCTGGCTCTTTCTGCCCGGTCACCTCGCACGCCAAGGGCTACCCGTTCGAGGTGCCGCTGCCGGCGGGCCTGGCGGCGTCGGGCGTGGTCCTGGCCGACCACGTCAAGTGCCTCGACTGGCGGTCGCGGCGGGCCGAGTACGCCGGCGAGGCGCCCGAGGCGGTGGTCTCCGAGGTGGTCCGGCGGCTGGGGTTGCTGCTCGGGTCGGACGGCCGCGGATAGCCTGGCCGGGCGTGCGCCTGGCGCGGCGAATCTGATTTGGCCGCGCCGTGTGAGGCCGCTGGGGAGCGATTGCATCACAAGTTCGGAGGCAGAAGGACGCTCGAACGAGGGCCGTTGTGAATGACATCCGGCTACAGTTGAGCGCACAGCGAGCGCTGCTGACGCACGTCACGCCACGCCTGCGTGCCGTGTCCTTGGACTGCGACATCGGTCAGCATCGCGTCTGGGTGCGATTCATCTTCGATGGCCAACCGAGCGAGTCCGTCCGAGACGCGGCCGCGTGCGTCGGTACCGAGATCATCGCAGATCACCCCGAGGGTTGGAATATCATCGAGGAGTTCGTCGTGCTCCCGGCTCCTGGTCGGATGGAACATCGACGGCTTCTGGTATATCATCGCTGCGAGGAGGTGAGCTAATGGCCCCGCTCAGGGGCTGTGGGCTTGCTCTTGTGGCTGCGTAGGACAGGTTCCCCTGCCCGTCGGGGCGTGAGCGCCGAGCGAACGGCTTTGGAAGACCGTCCGCTCAGCGCTCACCCTCCGACGATTACCGCCCGCCGCCCTCCGTCGCCCGCGACTCCCTCGACTCCTTCAGCCGCTCCCGGTAGCGCTCGTACAGCCGCGTCTGCTTGCTCGTCGCACTGTACGGCTTGCCGCCGACGTACAGCCCGACCACCTGCGTGGACGCCTGCAACACGTCGCCCGTCGAGATCACCACGTTGGCGATCCGCCCCGGCTCCAGGCTGCCGAGCTTGTCCGCGACGCCCAGGATCTGCGCCGGGCTTAGCGTCACCGCCTTCAGCCCCTCCTCGGGCGGCAGGCCGTAGGAGACGGCCATCGCCGCGTGGTAGGGGAGGTTGCGGGTGTTGCTGTCGCCTGTCGAGCGGATGCAGAACCGCACCCCCGCCGCGTGCAGCTTCGCCGCGCAGGCGAACGGCGCGTCGTAGGGGTCGTAGCTCTCGTACGGCAGCGTCAGCACCGGGCCGAGGATGACCGGCACGTCGCGCTTCTTCAGCTCGTCGGCCACCTTCCAGGCGTCCAGCCCGCCGGCGATGACCACCTTCAGCTTCCAGGTCGTCGGCGAGCTTCAGCCGCTCGGATCTCCTCCTTGCGGCTGGCCTGGATCACCACCGGCTTCGCGCCGCCGGCGTAGGGGGCCAGCGCCTCCAGCCGCGGGTTGGCCGGCGTCTCCGGCCGCTCCTTGCGGGCCCGGTCGTACACCAGCGCCTGCTTGAACAGCTCGCGCAGCCGCTTCAACTTCACCTCACGCTCGCGGCGCGCCGCCCCCGTCGCCGCCATGCCGAACGGCGAGCCGCGGCCGATGCCGGCCAGGCCGCCGGGCAGCTGCACTTGCAGCGCCAGCGGGTCGGCGACGGCCATCTGCTCCGGCACCCAGCCGGCCAGGTTCACCAGGGCCGACTGCCCGGCGATGACGCCGCCGGTCGGCCGGGTCACCACGCTCAGCACGCCGTTGGCCCGCGTCACCGGGATCAGCTCCGAGTCGGGGTTGATGCCGGTCGAGGCGCGCAGGTCGGGCTGGAAGTCGCCGGCCTCGGAGTGGTCCACCGTCTCGCCGGCCGAGTCCACCTCGATCAGCCCCAGCACCGTGCCGGCGTCGATCATCCCCGGGTAGACGTGCAGCCCCGAGGCGTCCACCGCTCCGGCGGCGCCGCGGTCCTCGGCCGTCGTCGGCCGGACGGCCTGGATCTTACCCTGGACGATCTCGACCGTCCCCTTGTCGATCACCGGCGCGCTGACGGGGTGGACCGTGGCGTCGAAGATCACCACGCGGTCGGCCCGCGGCAGCGTCAGCTTCTGCTTCTTCGGCGCCGCCGGCGCGGCGGTGGCGGCGGCAGACGGCTTGCGGTCCTTGCGCTCGAAGAAGACCTCGCCCTCGACCAGCGTCATCTCCACCCGGGCGTAGCTGTTGAGCGGGTGGCCGTTGAAGACGGCCAGGTCGGCGTCCTTGCCGACGTCGATCGAGCCGGTGCGGTGGGCCAGGCCGAGCTGCCTGGCGCCGTTGAGCGTGATCGTTTGCAGCGCCTCCGTCTCGCTGAGGCCGCCGTACTTCACGAGCTTCGCCGCCTCCTGGTACATGTGCCGCATCAACTCGTTGGAGTCGGACTTCAGGCAGACGCTGACGCCGGCCTCGTGCAGGAGCGCCGCGCAGTGTGGGATCGCGTCGGCGGCCTCCCACTTGTACGCCCACCAGTCGGAGAACGGCGAGCACGACGCGCCGTGCCGGGCGATCTCCGGCGCGACCTTGTAGCCTTCGAGGACGTGCTGGAGCGACTGCACCTTGACGCCGAACTTGTCGGCGACGCGCAAGAGCATCAGGATCTCGTCGGCGCGGTAGCAGTGGCAGTGGACCTTCAGCTGGTTGTCGAGGATGTCCGACAGCGCCTCCAGCCGCAGGTCGCGGCGCGGCTCGGCCTTCAGCTCGCCGCGCTTCCAGGCGTCGATCTTTTTCCTGTACTCGCGCGCCTCGGTGAAGGCGCGGACGAACACCGCCTCGACGCCCAGCCGGGTGTTGGGGAACCGGCCGTTGGTGCGCTTGACGTTCTCGCCGAGGGCGAACTTGACGCCGCGCGGCCCCTCGGTGACGAGCAGCTTCGCGGCGGGCTGGCCGTACTTCAGCTTGATGACCGCGTCCTGCCCGCCGATGCAGTTGGCCGAGCCGTGCAGCAGGCGCGCGGTGGTCACGCCGCCGGCCAGCGCCCGGTAGATCTGCACGTCCTCGCTGTTGATGACGTCGCGGATGCGCACCTCCGGCACGACGGAGAGCGTGCCCTCGTTGACGCCGCCGGAGACGGCGAAGTGGCAGTGCGTGTCGATGATGCCCGGCATGACGAAGCAGCCGGTCAGGTCGATCACCTTCACGTTCTCCGGCGGCTCGATCTTCGGCCCGACCTGGGCGATCTTGCCGTCGCGGATGAGGATGTCGCAGCCGGGGAGGACGTCGCGCGTCGCGGGCAGGACCGTGGCGTTCTTCAGCAGCACGCTGCCGCCGGTGCGGGTCGCGGGCTTGCGGTCGGCCTCGATCTCGCTGGCGTGCTCGTTGCGGATCGGCGTCTTGTCGGGGACAATCTCGGCGTCCCGCTCCTTCTCCTTGGGCCTGTCCTTGGCCTTCTCGGCCGGCGGGGCCTTCGCCACCTCGTCGGGGTCGGCCTGCTTGCCCCGGCCCTTGCCACGACCTTTCCCCTTGCCGGCGAAGCCGCCCTTGTCGCCGCCACCGCCGGCCGCGCCGGTCGTCGCGTCGGGGTCGATCTCGATGCCGTCGATGAAGACGTGGCGGACGCGCATGGCCGGGGACGTCCACGGGCCGGACGCGGCGAACAGGTGCGCCGCCTTGCCCTTCGTGATCGAGCCGAGCTGCCGCTCGACGCCGAGGATGCCGGCGGCGCCCTTGGTCAGGGCGGCGCGGCAAGCCTCCTCGGGCAGGCCGGCGAGGACGGCCTGGCGCAGGTTGGACAGGAACTTCTCCCACGGGCGGTCACCGCTGATGCCCTGCGAGGCGAAGCAGAACGGAACGCCACGCTTGTGCAGCAGAGCCGCGACGGCGCGCTCCTTCTCGCGGGCCTCGCGGCGGTCCTTCTTGACGCGCTCGGGCGCCTGCCGCTCGGCGGCCTGCACCAGCGGGCTGTTCTCCTCGGTGAAATCGACGCGGAGGATGACCGGCACCTTCTCGGCGACGATCCGGTCGATCGCCTTGTACGCCTCCCGCCCGCCGAAAAGGATCGGCTTGAGCTTGAACTCGGCGGCGAAGTCGAGGGCGCGGTCGATCTGGTCGCGGGTGTCGGCCTCGATGACGACGGGCATCTTGCCTTGCAGGGCGGGCTGTAGCGCCTCCAGGGCCGGGTCGGCGGGCGGCCGCTTGCCGGCGCCGCCGCCTTCCTCGAAGGCCTTCACCGAACGGGCGTGGTGCTGGGCGTCGAGCAGGGTCTGGCGGGCGTGGGCGACGATACCCATGAGCACGCGCGGATAATCGTTGCCGCCGCCCAGCCGGAAGGCGAGGTGCTGGGCGAAGGGGCTCTTCAGGACCGCCTCGCGCGGCGGGGCGCCGGACAGGCTGACCAGCGCCGACTGGCCGACGAGGACGCCGCCGTCGGGCACGCACAGCTGGGCCGTGACGCCGGCGCGCCGCCAGCCGTCGCTGGCGGGGTCCGCTTTCAGGGCGGTGCGGACCTGGAACTCGGGCGTGACGCCCTTGCGGTTGTCGGGCTTGGTGGTGGCGAGCGCCTCGGCGTTGAGGTCCTCCTCGGCGGGGTCGCCGACGGCGCTGCGGCGCTGGGCGTCGTCGTAGCCGCGGTTGCACAGCGCGTCGAGGAAGCCGGGGTAGACGGTGAGGTCCTTGCCATCGATCACGATGGCGTCGGCGGGGGCCTTGACGTCCTTGCCGACGTCGTCGATGAGCCCGTCGCGCAGCACGACGGTGACGCCGGGCGTGATGCCGTCGTCGAGGGCGACGCGGGCGCCCGTGATGGCGAAGACTTTCGGGGAGAGCGTGCGCTGGGCCGGCATCAGGGAGAGTGAGCCGAAGAAGAGCGCGAAGACCAGGACCGGCACGAAGCGGCGCATGGGGGCAGGCTCCAGCGGGTGATGAGACGGACAAGGCTGGTGGGTAGGATATGCGGCTGGGGGGAGGAGGCCAACCCGGGTGGCGTCGTCGTTTCGTCCCGGGTAGGATTCAGGTATACCCTGGGCCGGACCGATACCCACGTTCTTCGTGGGGGAGGGCATAGTGGACGAGGGCCGAGAACATGAAATCAACGAGCGAGCGTACAAGCGATTGAAAGCTCAGCTGCCGTCCATGTACCCCACCGGCTGGTTCGTGGCGTTCGTCGGCGGGGAGGTAGTTGCCGACGCGGCGCGGTTCCGGGACCTGCGGCCAAAGCTGGCGGCGCTGGGGATGGATTCGCCCAGGGCGTTCGTGGTCCAGGTGGGCGTGGATTACCCTGAGTATGCAGTGATCGTGTCTCCGGTGATTCAAGGATGACCAGCGCGGCGTTTGAACAGCGGAACCCGTACAAGGGTTCCCCGGAGCGACCCTGGATACGGGTCCGACTTCGCGCCGCGGACGGGTCGGACCATGAACTGGAACTGCTGGCCGACACGGGAAGCCCGTTCGCCATCATCCTTGGCGAGGCATTATTCCTGGGGCTGAAGCACCGTGACATATCGGGTGCCAGTTCTGGCTTCGGAGCCATGACCGGCGGTTGGCTCCAAGTCGTGACGCCCGAGCTGGGGGTGGATACGGACCTGGTCGGCTACGGCAGCGACGACATCCTGACGACGGTACAGGCCAGCAGCACTGACTTCCTGGGGCTGGCCGGCCTGCCGCTGCTTCGCCTGATGGAGTACGGCGGCGACGCCGACGCGTTCTGGGTCCGCTCGGTTGCGGCGAAACCATGATTCGCCGGTCACTCCCTCGGCGTCTCGCCTTCCTGGGGTGGCCGGACCAACATGGGCTTACACAGAACGACCAAGTCGTAACCCGCTTCTTTGTCCGTGTCGCTCGGAACGTGCAGCACGATCAAGTGCCCCTCGCCGGGCTTCATTTCCCCTGTCGTGTGGATTCGTTGGGTTGAGCGGCGGCCGTCCTTGGGCCTCAGCTGGCTCGACTCCACCTCGAACTCAAGACGAGCCTCACCGTCGTGGAGCACGGTCGGAATCGCGCTCACATGGGTACCGACTCCCTCGAACCGCAGGCCTGCTCCCCCGAGGACATCACGGTAGCCGTCGGCCCGATCATCACCAATGAACAAGCACGCCAAGTTGCCACCCAGCGTCACGAGGCGCACCTCGGCTAAGACCTGTACAATGCCTTCGTTCACTCCTCTCCCTACGCGCCGGCGGAGCGCTCGCAGGTCTGCCCTGCGCAGATGACCGCCGGTGAACTCACCCCGCTCCGTATGGGCCACCATCACGTCAATCCACACATTCCGCACCAGCGGCGGGCCGGTCATCGTCGGCGGCGCGGCCGCTGACGCCTCGCCGGTCAACAGGGCGACCAAGAGGCCGCACAGCGCCCAACCACGCTCTCCGTGCCGAGCCATTCGACCCCCTCCTTTGGGATGGAAACCGGCGATCACCGCTTCGGCTCCGCGTCGATGCTGTCGCCCTGGCGGAGTTCCCACGCGGTGAACAGAACGACCAGCTCATACTCTTCCTCCCTGGTCGTCCTCACGCGGAACAGTTGCCCCAAGCCCGGTAGCTGGCACAGCAGTGGGACCGCGGTCTCGATCGCGACTGTTTCCTTGTACGGGGCAGAGGTGATCGCAGCGGCTTCACCGCTGTTCACCTCCTTCGTCATGATGACCCGGACCGTGTGCAGTCCTGTATCGTTCGCACGCAGGAAACACACGGCCGGCTCGACCTCGACGCGGATGCGGCCGCCGTCGATTAGCGTCGGCATCACCATCACCGAGGCGCCGACGGAATGATGCGCCAAGCGAACCGCCCCCTTGGCATCCCAGTACGAGACCGGGACGTCCTGGCCCGTCGCGCAGTACCCCGCCTGGCCGCTGAGCGTGACCATGGTCGGCCGGGAGAGCAGTTCTACCCCTTCCATGCCTCGCCCTGCCAACAGCCGCCGCGCGAGCTTGCTCAAGGCTTCCGGCGAGTTCAACTGGCCTTCGCCGATCGCGCCGCGCCTTACCCTCGCCATTACCAGGTCGATGCGCACCTGGCGCATGTCCATCGGCGTCGGTGGCGCAGCCGACCACGCCTCGCTTGCCAGCAGCAGACCGCACACCCAGCACAGGGCCCAGCTTCTCGCCATCCCGCACCTCCCGGGTTAGACTCCGGAGCGTCCCATACCCGCCTCGCCCGATCCCGGCAAGTCCGGTAGGATGAACTTGCCCGGCCCGCGAGGCGCGATTGATCGATGACGGACACGCAAGAGAAGACCGGCCTCGGCAACTACTTCGTCGCCAACTACCCGCCGTTCTCGCTGTGGAAGCCGCCCCACCTGAAGGAGGCGCGGCAAGCCCTCGCCTCGGCGCCGCGGCCCGGCACGCCGCTGGGGCTGTACCTGCACATCCCGTTCTGCCGCAAGCGCTGCAAGTTCTGCTACTTCCGCGTCTATACCGACAAGAACGCCCGCGACGTCGAGGTCTACACCGACGCGCTGGTGAAGGAGGTCTCCCTCTACGCCCAGCAGCCGGTCGTCGGCGGCCGCGGCCTGCGCTACGTCTACTTCGGCGGCGGCACGCCGTCGTACCTCAGCGCCGCCCAGCTGCGCGACCTGATGACGCGGCTGAAGGCGCAATTGCCCTGGGACGGCGCCGAGGAGGTGACGTTCGAGTGCGAGCCGGGCACGCTCCAGCGGCACAAGCTCGAAACCCTCCGCGAGACGGGCGTGACGCGCCTCAGCCTCGGCATCGAGAACTTCGAGCCGAGCATTTTGGAATACAACGGCCGCGCCCACCTGGAGGAGGAGATCTACCGCGCCTTCGGCTGGGCGCGCGAGGTCGGGTTCGACCAGATCAACATCGACCTGATCGCCGGCATGGTCGGCGAGAGCTGGGACAACTGGCGCGAGTGCGTCCGCAAGACGCTCGAACTCGGCCCCGAGAGCGTCACCATCTACCAGATGGAGCTGCCGTTCAACACAGTGTTCTCGCACGAGTTGAAGGTGGTCGGCCAGGACGAGCCGGGCATGACGATCGCGGATTGGCCGACGAAGCGGGCGTGGGTCAACTACGCCTTCGACACGATGCTGGCGGCCGGCTACGAGGTGTCCAGCGCCTACACGCTGGTCAAGGACAAGGCGAAAACGAAGTTCGTCTACCGCGATGCCCTGTGGCGCGGGGCCGACATGTTCGGCACCGGCGTCGCCTCGTTCGGCCACGTCAACGGCGTCCACGTGCAGAACGTCGATCGCTGGGAAGAGTACATCGGCGCCCTGGATAAGGGGGAATTGCCGCTCGGAAGGGCCTTGCCGGTGACGCCAGACCAGCTGCTCATCCGCGAGGTGGTGCTGCTGCTGAAGACCGGCCGGCTGGAGCTGGCGCCGCTACAGCGCAAGTTCGGCGTGGACGTGCGTCAGCGGTTCGGCGAGGCGCTGGCGCGGCTGGAGGAGAGCGGCGACCTGGCGGTGCGGCCCAACGCGGTCGAGGTGACCCGCCAGGGGCTGCTGCACGTGGACCGGCTGCTGCCGGCGTTCTTCGAGCCGGAGCACCGCGCCTCGCGCTACACCTGACCAGGACAGAAGGCAATGGCCGCAACAAACACAAAAAGGCACAAAAGGTAAGAAAGCAGAGGTGGCGCAACCGGGGGAGGGCCGTCTGGCTTGTCTCTCTTCCGGTTCTGATTTTGCGGCTTTTTGTGTTTTTTGTGGCTATTGCCCGGATTTGGAGACCCGCAATGGCCGACGCCGAGACGGTCCTGATCGTGGACGACGAGGAGCCGGTCCGCCGCACCTTCCGCGAGTGGCTCGACGGCGCCAAGCTCGGCTGCCGCGTCCTCACCGCCGGCGACGCCGCCTCGGCCCTCGCCCTGGCCGACAAGGACCCGATCGACCTCGCCGTGCTCGACTGGAACCTCGGCGCCGGCCACGACGGGCTGCAACTGCTCGAAGACCTGACGCTGTTCAACCCCGACGTCGTCGCCATCCTGGTCACCGGCTTCGCCAACCAGGCCACGCCGCTGATGGCCATGCGCATGGGCGTGCGCGATTACCTCGACAAGAACCAGGACCTCACCCGCGACTCCTTCCTGCGCGCCGTCACCAAGCAGCTCGACCGCATCCGGCCGGCCCGGCGCGAGAAGCAGCTCCACCAGGGCCTCACCGCCTTCCGCGCCGCCGTCGAGCGCGTGCTGCCGTTGGTGCAGACGACAACCGCGCTGCAAGACCCCGTGCCGCTTTCCGTCGCCGTGCGCAGCCTGCTGGCGTTCCTCATCGAATCGACCCGCGCCAGGGACGGCGTGCTGGTCGTCCATAGCTACGACGCCGGCCGGCAGCCAGCGGAGCTGTGCCAGGCCTACGACGCGGCTGGGCAGCCGATCGACGGGCCGCTGGTGCCGTTCGCGCGGTCGCTGGCCGGCGGCGTCGTCGGCATGCAGGAGCCGCACGCCGTCGAGCAGCCCGACCGGCTGGCGCGGGAAGGCACGGTCGATTTGCAGCCGTTCGAGCGCGGCCGAGCCAACGTGCTGGCGGCGCCGGTGAGCGTGTCGCCGGGGTTGCAGGTCGTCATCGAGCTGTTCGACAAGCCGGAGCCGTTCTCGACGCAGGACCGCCAGCTGGCCCGGGCCGCGGCGTCGTTCGGCGGCGACCTGCTGCGGCAGTCGCTGGCGGAGCACCAGACACAGCGCGTGCTGTTCGACGCCGTCGCCGCCGCGCTGCGGGCCAGCGACGACGTCTCGCGGACGCTGGGGGCGTCGCGGCCGGAAGACCCGCCGCCCCGCGACGTGATGGAGCAGCTGCAAGCCGGGCTGCGTGGCAGCGCCACCGAGGGGATCGACGCCGCCGCCACGCTCCGGCTGGCCGAGGCGGTCCGCGTGCTGGCCGTCCGCTACGGCCCGCGGGCGCTGGAGCACTGCACGCGGCTGGTCGAGGACCTGCGCGGCCTGCTGGACGAGGCGACCGGCAGCGCCGGGGAGGCGCGGGCGTGAGCGACGTCTTCGACCAGCTCTTCGCGCTCTTGCGGCCGGAGGCGATCCTCCGCGACCCGCGCGCGACCGGCGAAGGGGTCCGCGTCGCGGTGATCGACTCCGGCATCGACCGCGCCCGGCTGCGGGCGAAGCACCCCGACATGCTCCCCGTCGAAGGCGCCGTCTTCCGGGAGGACCGCCCCGAGCCGCTGCCCGACGACGGCCAGCCGTCCAGCCCGCACGGCACCACGGTGGCCGACGTGGTCTTAGGGGTCGCGCCGCGGGTGCGGCTTTACAGCGCCGACGTGTTCGGCCCGGTGGGCAGCTGCGACGTCAAGGTGGTGATCCGCGCCGTCCGCTGGGCGATGGACGCCTGGCAGGCGAAGGTCATCAACCTGTCGCTGGGCGTGCCGGAGCAGCGGCTGGCGCAGGTGCCCAGGCGGCTGGAGCTGATGCGCGCCGTCGAGGAGGCGTACTACCGCGACGTGCTGGTGATCGCCGCGGCGCACAACGACCACCCGCTGACGCGCAGCTACCCCGCCGCGTTCGCCCCGCCGCTGCTGTCGGTGGACAAGGGCGAGTTCGCCGACCCGCTCGACTTCACCTACCGGCTGTGCGAGCAGGTCGAGTTCCAGGCGCGCGGCCGCGGCTACCTCGGCCCGTTCGCCACGGAGCCGGCGACGAGCTGGGCGGCGCCGCACCTGGCCGGCATCGCGGCGCGGGTGCTGTCCTTGCGGCCGACGCTGAAGCCGTTCGAGATGAAGGCGATCCTGTACTGGCTCTCGCGGGCGAGGTCGGGCGGGGCAAGGCCGTAGGGCACGGAAACAATCACTCGACCTCAAAGATCGCCTCGATCTCGACCGGCAGGTTGCCCGGCAGCGCCACCATGCCGACGGCGCTGCGGGCGCCGACGCCGGCGTCCTCGCCGAACACCTCGGCCATCAGCTCGCTGTAGCCGTTGATCACCGCCGGGTGCTGGGTGAACTCCGGTGTGCTGCTGACCATGCCGAGCGTCTTGACCAGCCGCTTGACCTTGTCCAGCGAGCCGAGCTGGTCGCGCACGGTCGCCAGGATGTTGACGCCGACCGCCCGGGCGCACTCCTTGCCCTGCTCCATGGTCAAGTCCTTGCCGCAGACGCCGGTCATCGGCGTCTTGTCGGTCAGCTTCGACGGCCCGTGGCCGGAGACGTAGAGCATGTTGCCGACGCGGACGGCCATCTTGTACTTGGCCATCGGCCGGCCCGGCGGCGGGAGGGCGAGGCCGAGTTCCTTCAGACGCGCTTCCGGCGAGGACGCCATGGGGGCTCTCCTGAGTGGGTCGTTGGTCCGTGCGGATGTTATAGCGACGGCCCTCGGGGCCGGATGCGTCAGCGGCGGATTGCGTCCAACTCCTTCACCTTCCCGACGATCTTGTCCTCCAGCCCAGGCGCCCACTTCGACGGCAGGCCGTAGTAGACCATCGACGTCTCGCCCTCGTAGCCGCCCTCCTTCAGAACGCGCTCCGACGGGATGTACGCCAGGACGTCATTGGCGTACGCCGTCACCCACACGGCGCGGTCGCCGGCCAGCTCCTTCTTGACCCGCAGCGAGTAATCGACGACCACCTCGCCCCCCAGCGCCACCCACGTCACCTGGTCGCCCAGCCGCCACACCTGCACCGGATAATACGGGTAGCGATCGTCGATCTTGCCGGACTCGTCGAGCCGCCGCTTCAGGTTCTCGGCGCGCTTGCGAACGGCGAGGGTCTTGCTGAGCATGTCGGCGGCGAGCTGCTCCGGTCCGGGGACCTGGGCGTAGGGCAGGGCGATCTCGGCGTAGCGGGCCGTGAGCGCCCCGGTCACCGGGGTCAGCTTGCCGGCCAGGGTGTCCTCGACGGCGTCGGCGAGCTGCTTGCCGTAGCCGCGGCACAGCTCGATCTTGCTCCGCGGCAGCGGGTTCTGGTCGCCGCCGCAGCCGGTCCAGAACAGGGCGACTGCGCCCTTGTGCCTCTTCTCCAGCTCCTCCTGGGCGAACCCGGCGTAATCGCCACACCACCGATAGAACTGCATCGTCGTGTTGTGGCAGGCGTAGCCGAACACGACCGCGACCAGCTTGCCGTCCGCGTCGGCCACCCGCAGCACCGGCACGTCGTGGTCGATCGGGCCGCGCAGCGCCTCGCCGGCCTCCCGCATCTGGGGCACCTTCTTCTCGACGTTGTTGCGGCGGTTGACCGCGAACCGGGCCGTGCCCCTGCCGACGGCGAGCCTCGCCGGCTTCAGGCGCGAGATCGCCTCGACGACCGCCTCGACCATCCAGCCGCGCAGCTTGTCGGCGTAGGGGGTGATCTTCTTCACCTCGTCCGGCGGCATCGGGTACATGTCGGCGAGGTTGTCGCGCACCACCGGGCCGCAGTGCGTGTGCGAAACGGTCAGCATCAGCCGGTCGCGCGTCAGGCCGGTCTTCCTCTTCACGTCCTCCGCCACCTCCACGCTCAACGAGCGCGGGATGCCGATCAGGTCGCTCGTCAGCAGCACGACGCGGGAGCCGGACGGGTCTTCGATCGCCAGCGCCTTGACGAACAGCTCCGTCTCCTTGCCCTCGGCCGGCTTGTCCCGCGAGGCGTAGCCGGCCATCCACATCGACTCCGCCGGCGTGACGGTCCGCACGGCGACGCCGGCCTTCCAGGTCTTCTCTTCCGCAAGGGCGACCCCGCCGAGGGCGATAAACAGGGCCGCGAATAGCCACTTCCGCATGACGTCACTCCGGGACCATCTCTTGCAGCACGTCGTGGTAGGCGTCGTACACATCGCTGGTGTAGCAGACGACGTGGACCCGTTCCACCTCCTGGTTGCGATCCAGGAACGAGCGGATCTCCCCGACGGCGATCCCGGCGGCCCGGTCGAGCGGGTAGCCGTAGACGCCGCACGAGATCGCCGGGAACGAGACGGAGCGCAGGCCGTGCCGTTCCACCAGGTCGAACACGCTCCGGTAGCAGCGATTGAGCAGTTCGTCCTCGCCCTGGCCGCCGCCGCCCCAGACGGGGCCGACGGTGTGGATGACGTGCTTCGCCGCAAGCCGGTAGCCGCGCGTCATCTTCGCCTGACCGGTTGGGCAGCCGCCGAGCGCCTTGCACTCCTCCAGCAACTGCGGCCCGGCGGCGCGGTGGATGGCGCCGTCCACGCCGCCGCCGCCCAGCAGCGAGTTGTTGGCGGCGTTGACGATCGCGTCCACCCTCTCCTTGGTGATGTCGCCCTGCAGCACCTTGAACCTCAGCATCCAGCCGCAGGCGTCGGCGTTGGTCATGGGTGAGCCCTCCCGGTGGATCATTCATACCGCAGCGCGTCGGTGACCGCGAGCCGCGCCGCCCGCGCCGCCGGAGGCAGCGAGGCCAGCACGGCCAGTACCACCACCCCGACCAGGCAGGCCGCGACGAAGCCGTACTCGACGTGGAACGGGATGACGTGGCCGAACAGCCCCGCCGTGGCCCGGTTCATCAGGTAGGCCATCAGCAAGCCCGCCGGCGCCCCCGGCAGGCCGCTGGCCAGCGCCAGGGTGACGGCCTGGGCGATGACCGTCTTGCGCAGCTGGCCGCCCTTCATCCCCAGCGCCCGCAGCACGCCCAGCTCGCGCGTCTGGTCGAGCACGTTGGCCGTCAGCGTGTTCACCACGCCGACCGCCGCCACCAGGACGACCAGCCCGACCATGCAGACGACGAACCAGCGGACGCCGGCCACGACCCGGTCGATGGTCGCCGCGAACTCGCTGTTGCGCTGGAGCAGCAGGCCGGCCCGGGCGCAGTAGTCGGCCAGGTCGGCGCCGAACTCCTCCTCCTCGCCCTGGCGGGCGGTGACCGCCAGCCCGCTGACGTCCTCGCCCAGCCAGCCCCGGGCCGCGTTCCAGTCGAGGCAGCACACCAGGCCCCCGGTGGTGTACTCCTTCGCCAGGGCCGCCACCCGGAGGCGGCGCGGGCCGCCGCGGCCCGGCACCTCGATTTCCTCCCCCACGCCGACCCCCAGCCGGCTCGCCAGGGCCGTCCCGAGCACCGCCTCGCCGCGCGCCAGCGCCTCGCGCACCCGGGCGGGGTCGGCCCCCTCCAGCGTCAGCGGCAACGCCCCCCGGGCCGGGAACTCCCGGACGAAGACCAGCGCGTCCAGCCCCCGGATCCTCGTCGGCCGGAAGCGGAAGCGGGCTACCTGGTCGCAGCCGGGAAGCTGCCGGACCTCGTCGGCCGTCCCGGCCGGCAGCGGCGCCGGCAGGACCACCATCCCCGGGTCCGGGGCCACGGCGCGGACGAGGAAGTCGGCATCGACCGTGCCGCCGTACCAGCGGTCGATGTCGCGCAGGTTGACCAGGAAGCTCATCCCGAAGGCGACGCCCGCCGTCACCGCCGCGAACAGCACGCTGACCGTCAGGCCGGTCCTCCCCCTCTGCCGCTGGAGGTGTCGCACCGCCAGCCGGCCCTCGACCCCGAACCCCGCCGGCACGACCCAGCCGGCGGCGCGCAGGATCGCGGGCAGCAATGGCGGCAGCAGGCAGGCGAGGCCGACCAGCCCGGCGCCGGCCATGACCGGCATCAGCCCCTGCCCCAGCCGCGGCGGCATCCACCCCCGCAACACCCCGGTCAGGTAGGCGGCAACGGTGAGCAGCAGCGCCACCCCGAGGCCGACCGGCCAGCGCGAGGGTCGTCGATCCCCCTCCCCCGCGCCGTGATCGCCGCCAGCGGCGGGCGCGAGGCGGCGCGGCCGGCCGGGAGCAGCGACGCCAGGAGGGTCATCGCGGGCCCCACCGCCGCCGCCAGCAGCAGCGGGCCGGGGGCGATCGGGAGCCTGGGCATCGGCACCCCGAGGAACGACTCCTCCAGGGCCACCAGCACCGACGCCAGCGCGACGCCGGCCGGCAGCCCCACCAGCGTGCCGACGACGCCGAGCAGGAGGGCCTGCCGCGCCACCAGCCCCGTGACCTGGCCCCGCGTCGCGCCCAGCGCCCGCAGCAGCCCCAGCTGCCGGCGCCGCTCGCCGAGGTTCATCAGGAACGTGTTGACGATGACCATCGCCCCGGCCACCAGGGCGACGGCGCTGAGCGAGCGCATCATCTGCTCGGTGGAGGCCAGGAACTCGCCGCCCAGCCGGCCCCGCAGTAGCGGCGATCGCACCTCGCGACCGGGCAGCTTTTCCTCCAGCGCCCTGGCGACCCGGGCCGGCTCGGCGCCCGGGTCGAGGACGAGTTGCACGGCGCTGACCTCGCCGGGAACCCCGAACAGGGCCTGGGCGTCCTTCAGGGGCAGGACGCCCAGGGTGCCGCCGTTGAACCGGGCCGGCCCGCGGGCGGCCAGCAGGCCGGTGACGACCACCTCGACCGGGCCGCGCATCGTCATCAGCCTGGCGGGCTGGCCCACCGTCAGGCCGTTCCGCGCCGCGTAATCCGCCTCGACCATCAGGCCCTGCCCCGCGCCTTCAAGGACAGTGAGTTCGCGGACCCGGCCGTCGCGCGCCGGGTCGATCCCGAGGAGGTAGAGTGGGCGCGGACCGGCCGGCGTCAGCAACGCCGTGGGCACGAACACGACCGGGGCCGCGGACCGGACGCCCGGCGTCGTCTCGATCGCGGCGAGGTCCGGGGGAATCGTGCCCTCGCCGCCGGCCGGGACGACCTCGAGCGCCGCCCGGCCGGCGACGGGGCGGAAGAGCCGGACGTAGTTCTCCCGCGTGGCCGCCTCCGCCAGCGACACCGCCGCGACCGCCGCCACGCCCAGGACGATGCCGACCAGTGTCAGCAGGGTGCGCAGCGGCCGCCGGAGGACCTCGCGGGTCGCGTATCTCCAGGCAAACGACGGCCGCCGCCAACCCATGGTCAGGCCCTCCCTTGACCGCATCCTACACACCCGCGCGCGGGTCGGGTACGGGACCGGGTATAATGCCATCGCCCCCGGAGCCGCCCGATGGCGACACGCACCTCGACCGCAGTCCCGCGCCAGGAGTTGATGGCGCTGCTCCGCGCGGCCAAGCAGCAGCCCGAGGACGATGCCCCCCGGCTGGTGCTCGCCGACTGGCTGGAGGAGCACGGCGGCGAGGGCGACCTCGCACGGGCCGAGTTCATCCGCCTCCAGGTGCTCCTGGGCCAGCTCGACCCGGCCGACCCGCGCCGCGAGCCGACGCTCACCCGCGCCGGCGAGTTGCTCAAGCAGCACCGGGCCGACTGGCTGGGGCCGCTCAAGGCGCTCCGCGGTCGGGCCTGGCACTTCGAGCGCGGCCTGCTCCACCTGGAGGCCGAGCCGCGCCACCTCCTCGGTCCGCCGGGCCAGCGCCTCGCGGCCGGGGAGCCGGCCGCCTGGCTGGAGCGGCTGGTCGTGCGCGGGGTCGAGGACGACGGGGTCGGCCCGCTCCTGGCGTCGCCCCTGGCGAGGCACGCGACCGCGCTGGCCCTGCCCAACTCGGGCCTGGGCGTCCTCGCCGCCCGCGCCCTCGCCGACTCCCCGGCGCTGGCGAACCTGCTCGCGCTGGACCTGAACTACAACCACGTCGGAAACGGCGGCGCTGAGGCGCTGGCCGACTCCCCGCACCTGGGCCGGCTGCGCACCCTCGACCTGTGGATCAACCGCGTCGGCGCCCGCGGCGCCCAGGCGCTGGCGCGGCCCCAGACGCTTACCCAACTGCGGTCGCTCAACCTCGGCGGCAACGCCCTGCGCGGAGCCGGGATGGCCGCACTGGCCGACTCGCCGCTTCTGGCCAACGTGGAGGCGTTCCTGGCCTGGGGAAACGACGTCGGCCTGGCCGGGGCGCAGGCGTTGGCCAGCTCCCACACCGCCCGCCGGCTGCGGACGCTCTACCTCAACGAGAACCGCCTGGGCAACAAGGGCGTCGAGGCACTGATGAGCTGGGGGCAAGTGGCCAAGCTCCACCTGCTGTCGCTCTGGGGAAACAACCTCGGCCCCGCCGGCGCCCGCGCCGTCGCCGAGGCCCCGCTGCGCGAGCTGGGCGTGCTGCTCCTGAACGAGAACCACCTCGGCGACGAGGGCGCCCGGGCCCTCGCGGACTCGCCGAACCTGGGAAAGGTGACGAAACTGGACCTGCACGGCAACGGCGTCGGCGACCTCGGGGCGAGGGCGCTGCTCGACTCGCCCAACCTGCCCCGACTGGCCGACCTGGACCTGAGCCAGAACCCGATCTCGGAACCGCTGCTCAAGGAGCTGCGGGGGCGCTTCCCTGGCCTCCTGCCCGCCTGAGGCCCTACCTTGCCCCTTCGCCTTAAGCGGGGCCACCCGCCGCGTCGATGAGAGATTGGGGGCCCTGGCGAACCTGCGCCGCCCCCTGGTGCGGTTGCAATTCTCGACGGGGTGACTATAGTCTCAGGTCGGTCCATAGTCGGACAGGGATCCCGAAGGGGCGCAAGGACGCGACCATGCCTCTGCACGTTCACCACTCCGAACCCGGGGCCGACCGCCTCGCCTTCGCCCGGCGGGTCATCCGCGCCGAGGCCCAGGCGCTGGAGTTCGTCGCCGACCGCCTCGACGGCTCGTTCCTCCAGGCGGTCGAGCTGCTCCTGCCGGTCACCGGGCACGGCCGGGGCCGGCTGGCGATCACCGGGACCGGCAAGTCGGCCGACGTCGGCCAGAAGCTGGCCGGGACGTTCAGCTCCACCGGGACGCGGGCCTACGTCCTCGACGCGACCAAGGCGGTCCACGGCGACCTGGGGATGCTGCACCCCGACGACGTGGCCCTGGTCCTGTCCCACTCCGGCGAGAGCGACGAAATCGTCCGGCTGCTCCGGCCGCTGCGCGAGCTGTGCCGGGCGGTCATCGGCGTGACGGGCAGGGCGGCGAGCAGCCTGGCCCGGACCGCGCACGTCGCGCTGGTCTACGGCCCGCTGGAGGAGGTGTGCCCGCTCGGCCTGGCCCCCAGCGCCAGCACGACGGCGATGCTCGCGCTGGGCGACGCCCTGGCGTTCGTGCTGAGCCAGGCCCGGGACTTCACCCACGAGGACTTCGCCCGCTTCCACCCCGCCGGCAGCCTCGGCAAGAAGCTGGCCCGGGTCGAGTCGGCCATGCGCCACGGCCCCGAGCTGCGGCTGGCCCCGGCCACCGCCACGGTGCGCGACGTCTTCGCCGGCTCGCGCCGGGCCGGCCGCCGCTCCGGGGCGGTGATGCTGCTGGACGAGGGCGGCCGGCTGGCCGGCCTGTTCACCGACAGCGACCTGGCCCGGCTGATCGAGTCACGCCGCGACGACGCGCTGGACCGCCCGATCGCCGAGGTGATGACGTGCCGCCCGCGCGCCGTCGCCGTCGGGTCGCGCGTCGGCGAGGCGCTGGAGCTGTTCGAGCGCCACAAGATCAGCGAACTGCCCGTCCTCGACGCCGACGGCCGGCCGGTCGGCTTGCTGGACATCACCGACCTGATCAGCGAGCAGGCGGCGGTCGAGCCTTCGGTGGCGGAACGGATCTCGGCTTGAGGTAGGGGCATGACGTTATCGCTGCGCGAGCGCTGTGCCGGCATCGAGCTGTTGGTGCTGGACGTGGACGGCGTGCTGACCCCCGGCGGGATCGTCTACGGCGATTCCGGGCTGGAGATCAAGGCGTTCCACGTCCGCGACGGCTCGGGGCTGAAGCTCTGGCACGCGGCGGGGAGGCGGTCCGCCATTCTCACCGGCCGCCGCTCGCCGGTCGTCGCCGTCCGGGCGGCGGAGCTGGGCGTCGCGTCGGTCTGCCAGGGCGCCGCCGACAAGCTGGCGGGCTTGCAGCGGCTCCAGGAGGAGGCGGGGGTCCCCCCCCGCGCGACCTGCTACGTCGGCGACGACCTGCCCGACGTGCCGGCGATGCGGGCGGTCGGGCTGGCGGTCGCCGTCGCCGACGCCTGCCCCGAGGCGCGGGCCGCCGCCCACTACGTCACCGCCGCGGGAGGCGGCCGCGGCGCCGTCCGCGAGGCGGTCGAGCGTATCCTTCGCTGTCAGGACAGGTGGAGGTAGCCCATGTGGACCCCGAAGCGGATCGTGATCCTGAGCGCCAGCGCGACGGCGTTCTTCATGGTCTACCTGGGCTACGCCTACACCTACGTCGGCCGGATCGACGGCCTGCCGCCGCTGCCGGAGGTGTACCACTTTGAAAACCAGGGCGTGGCCCCGGTCGCGGAGCGCCCGCGGCGGAGCGACAAGCTGACCGAGAAGCTGAGGCTCGCCTTCGGCGCCAACTCGCCGGAGCTGAGCCGGCCGATCCAGCTGGACATGCCCGGCCGCGGGCTGGTCCTCGCCGCCGGCCAGTTCGACGTCCGCGACGGCCGCGTCTGCCTCACCCCGCTCAGCATCGCGGTCATGGGCAAGGACAAAAAGGACGGCCTGCCGCCGGAGATCCACACCATCCGCGGCGACCTGGCCTACCTGGAGTTCGACCGCCCGGTGACGAACTTCAGCGAGATCGCCAGCCGGAGGATCACCAAGGCGGAGCTGTCCGGCCGGATCGAGGTCGTCAGCAACCGCCGCCGCACCGAGCGCGACCAGGACCTGCGCGTCACCGTCCCGACCGGGACGCTCTACTACAGCGACAGCACGCACCGCATCTTCACCGAGGCCTACGTCACCCTGGAGGACCACAAGAGCAAGCCGATGCCGCACAAGATCACCGGCAAGGGCATGGAGATGGAGCTGGCCACCGAGCCGCAGGGGGGCAAGCCGCCCGCCCGCAAGGCCAACCGGGAGACGATCAGCGGGCTGAACTGGATCGCCCTTCAGTCCACGGTGAAGATGGACCTGTACGTCGAGGGCGGGGCGGGGCTGGTGGCCGCCAAGCCGGAGCCGAAGGCGCCCGCGGCGGCCCAGGCGGGCCCGCCGCAGCGGTCGCACCTGCGCATCGAGACGCCGGGTGGGTTCCGCTACGCCCTCAACAAGGACCACGACCTCGCCCAGTTCGACGTGGAGCCGGCCGGGCCGCAGGTGAAGGCCCGCCCCGCCCCGCGCGTCCCGCAGCACGTCACGGTCAACCGCACCAACCTCCAGACCGGCGTCACCGACCACCTCGTCTGCCAGCAGCTGACCCTGCGGCTGAAGCGGCGCGAGGGGGCCAAGGACGGCAACCCGGGCGGCTCCCCCGGCGCCGAGGGGATCGAGATCGAGACCGTCCACGCGACCGCGCCCGTAAACAAGCACGTCGTCCTGGTGTCGAACGCCGACAACATCCACGCCACCGGGCTGGACTTCTTCCACGACGCCCGCCGCGAGGCGACGGTCCTCAAGGGCAGCGTCGAGGTGGTCAAGGACGAGAGCCGCCTCCAGGCCCGCGAGGTGCGCATTCAGAACGTCTACCCCAGCGGGGCGGGGCCGAAGAAGCCCGGCCAGCCCGGGCCCAAGCCGTTCCAGCACGTCACCGCCCTGGGGCCCGGCGACATCCTCTTCGTGGACAAGAAGGAAGGGAAGACCCTGAAGGCCACCTGGCAGCAGGTGCTGACCTCGACGCGCGACGGCAACCAGGACCTGCTCGTGCTGACCGGCGGGGCGCAGTTCCTCGACCAGCAGGCCGACCAGACGCTGAAGGGCGACGTGCTCAAGGTCTGGCTGGAGGAGGCGCCCGCGAGGCCGGCCGGCGGGGCGGCGGCGTCGGGCGATTCGCGCCGGCCGCGCCACCTGGAGGCGACCGGCAACGTCGTGGCCCGGTCGCGCGACATGAACGTACACGACACCGGCCGGCTGGTCGTCTGGTTCAAGGACGTCGAGGCGGCGGCCCAGCTGCCGCCCCCGCGCGCCGCCCAGCCCAGCGCGACGCCGGCACCCGTCCCGGCCACCCCGTTCTCCACGCCTCTGCCCCAGCCGCTCCCGGTCGGCCCGGCGCGGCCCGCCCAGCTGACGGCCCGCGCGCCGCCGCCGCGGGGCCCGGAACTCGCCTCGCCGGACCAGCGCCGAGGCGCCGCCCCGGCCGTTCGACCTCAGCGCCCGTTCCGTCGAGGCGTGGGTGCTCCGCTCGCCCCAGCGCAGCTCGATCGACCAGCTGTGGTGCGAGGGGACCGTCCACGTCCGGCAGGACCCGGCCAAGGCCGAGGAGAAGGGGACCGAGGTCAAGGGCGAGACCCTGCGGATGACCGGCACCGGCGAGGGGAACTACAACCTCGTCGTCACCGGCGACCTGGCGGAGTTGCAGACCGACAAGATCTACATCGTCGGCCCGGAGGTGAACATCGAGCAGGCCACGAACAAGGCCTGGGTGGTCGGCGACGGGGCGATGAAGATGGACAGCGAGACGAACTTCCAGGGCGAGGTCCTGGCCAAGGCGGTTCCGCTGACCGTCCACTGGAGCAAGAGCATGCTGTTCAACGGCGAGTCGGCCGAGTTCTACGGCAACATCCAGGCGACGCAGGAGAAGGCGCGGCTGGCCTGCCAGTGGCTCCAGGTCTACTTCACCAAGCCGATCCAGCTGAAGCACGGCAACCGGGCCGACGAGCCGGCCCGCGTGCGGAACCTGGTGTGCAGCAAGGAGGTCCGCGTCGAGGACAGCGTCTTCGACGGCGACCGGCTGGTGAAGTACCAGCGGCTGGAGGGCCCGACCGTCCAGATGGACGCCCTGGAGCCGGACGAGCCCTCCCCCCAGACCCCGCGCGGGCAGAAGGCCAAGGGGGGCAACTCGGTCACCGCCTACGGGCCGGGCAGCATCCGCATCTGGGAGCCCGGCGGCGGCGAGGACCCGCTCGGCGGGCCCAGGCCGGCCACGCCCCGCTCGACGTCCGCCAAGCCCCCGGCCCCGCCCGGGGAGAAGATGCGAATGACCTACGTCTCGTTCGAGCTGAGGATGGACGCGAACAGCAAGAAGAACACCGCCCAGTTCTGGAAGAACGTCCAGGTGCTGCACCTGCCCTGCCCCCGGCACGACGCGGTGATCAACCTCGACGAGATCCTGGCCGTCGAACTCCCGGAGAACGCCCTGCACATCCGCTGCGGAAAGCTCAAGGTGCTGGACGGGCTGGAAGGGGGCAAGCCGAACAAGCAGATGGAGGCCCACGAGCAGGTCAAGATTCAGGGCCAGGGCTTCTGGGCCTACGCCGACTCGGTGTATTTCAACGAGCTGAAGCAGCAGCTCATCCTGGAGGGAAAGGACGGGGGGAACGCGACCCTGTACAAGGAGGAGCGGCGGGGGGACAACCCCCAGACGTACCAGGGCAAGCGGCTGATCTACAACCGATCGACCGGGGAGATCAAGGGCGAGGGCATGACGTCGATCCGAGGCAACGCGCCGCCGCGCAAGTGACCGCCCGCTACCCCGGCAGGACGACCTTCTCCAGCATCGGCAGGGGGATGTAGTACTTCACGTACCTCTTACCGTCGGAGTACACCTCGCCGGCCGGCCCCTCGACGAGGACGGTGGCCCGGCGGGTGATGCGGTTGACGACGCCCTCGTGGCGGGCGCCGTCGAACTCGAAGGCGACGCGGTCGCCGACGCGGACGTCGAACCGGGCCCGGGCCCGCTCCTGCTGCGTGACCAGGTCGTGCCGCGTCTGCGGGTGGCCGAAGTAGTTCCGCACCAGGGCCCGGAACCGGCCCTGGTCGCAGTTCGACGCGCCCCAGACGAGCATCTCCAGCAGGTGGGTCAGCTCGTGCTCGAAGACGCGCTGGGAGGCCTCCAGCCGGTCGTTGCAGACCAGCCCGTTGACGCGCACGGTCCGCTCGACGTCGCGGAAGGTCTGGAACAGCAGCGTCGTGGACAGCACGATCTCGTAGCGCGAGACCGCCGGGGGCGGCCCGCCCCGGCGCGGCCGCGTGGCGAAGCGCTTGGTCAGCCCGGCCGACCGGGTCAGGCGGGCCGACAGCACCAGCCGCAAGGGGGCCCCGGACGCCCGCAGTAGGCCACCCAGGTCCCCGGCGTAGAACTGCTCGTCGTACAGTTCGAACAGCAACTCCAGGTCGGCCGGCGAGACGCTCTCGAAGTTGCCCCGGGTGATGCAGGGCGAGCGGGTCAGCACGGCGTGGTAGATCGCCCGGACCTTGTTGGCGACGACGTCGCTGGGGTAGGAGCGCTCCACCAGGCGGCGGCTGAGGTCTTGCGGGGCGAAACGGGGCGGCTCGTCCATCATCTTGACCCGCCGCGAAGGGAAACCACTACGGGCGCTTGACCGGGAACAACACCTACTTTACCATTCACCCACAACAATGTCCTGGGGTGTGACGGCGGCACGCCACCTTGTGAAGGTGGAGGATCGGGTTCAACTCCCGGCGAGGGCCATAAGGTAAAGTCTGAAGACGTAGCCGCTCACGGCTTGAACAACTTTGGGTAATCCAGTCTTGGGCAACTGCTTGGGTACATGAGTACGGCGAGGTCCAGCTGACGGCTCCGTTGCACCCCCCGGCGCGGCGGCCTACAATCAGCGGAAGTCATCTCCCAGGCCGCCACCAGGACCGGAGCCCGCCCCATGAGCGATGCGTCCCGGCCGACCGCGTCGGGGCCTTCCCGCTGCCCGCACTGCCACGGCCCCGTGCCGCCGCCCGAGGAGCCGCACCGCCGACACCGTGTGCCCCGGGTGCGGCGCAGCCCCGCCCCCCCCGACGAGCCCCCGGGGGCCACCACCCAGAGATGCGCCCCCTGGGCCGCTTTCTGGTGCTGGAGCAGGTCGGGCGCCGGGCGCTCTCGGGGCCGTCTGCGCTCCGCGACCCCCGAGCCTGGACCGCGTCGTGGCCCCGAAGATGCTGCACCCCGGCCTGGTCGGCTCGGCTCCGGACCGCGAGCCGCTTCCTCCGCGAGGCTCAGCGCCGCGGCCCAGCTGCGGCACCCGGGCATCGTCACCGTCCACGAGGTCACCACCCCGAGGGGGTGCCGGCCATCGTCTCCGACTTCATCGACGGGGCCATGCGCGAGCTCCTCAAGGCCCGCCGCCTGACGTTCCGGCGAGGCGGCGGCCTTGGTGGCCGACCTGGCCGACGCCCCGGACTACGCCCACGGCATGGGGCTGGTCCACCGCGACGTCAAGCTGGCCAACGTCATGATCGAGCTCGAAGCGCGGCGCCGGGTCCGCGGCCCGGCCGCTGCTGGAATTGGCCAGCGCTGCGGTGCGAGTCGGAGGCGACGATGACGGTGGACGGGCAGGTGCTGGGCACGCCGGCGTACATGAGCTCCTCGAGCAGCGGCCGCCGGCCACGGCCGGCCTGGTGGGACCGCACCGCGACGTGTACAGCCTGGGGGTGGTGCTGCAATGGCCTGGTCTGGTGGGCGGCCTGCTGCCCTGCGCGCGGGTGCTGCGGCCGCAGGTCCTGCAGGAGGAGCTGGCGCCGCCGCGGAAGGTCAACGCCGCCGCCGCGCGACCTGGAGACGGTCTGCCTGAAGGCGATGGCCAAGGAGCCGGCCCGCCGCTACGCCACCGCCCGCGACCTCGCCGACGACCTGCGCCGCTTCCTCAAGGGCGAGCCGATCCTGGCAAGGCCCATCTCACCGGCGTGAGCGGTCGCCGCGCTGGGCACAGCGCCACAAGGCCGCGACGGCCGCCCTGGCCCTCCTTGGCCTGACCCTGCTGGCCGGCGGTCGGCTCCAGCGTCGCGGCCGCCCGGTTCCGGGCGCATCGCCCGCGAGAAGGGCGAGCCTGGCCGACGAGAAGGCCCATCTGGCCGACGAGATGGCTGCCTGGCTGGTGAGAAGGAGAAGGCGGGCAACGAGGCCGAGGCGGCCCGCCAGCTGGCCGAGCAACGAGCCGAAGAGGTCAGCCGCATCACCACGCGCGGAGATGAACCTGGTCGCCGCCGCGTTCCCGGCTGGCCTCGCCGCGTCCAGGAATTGCTGTCGCACTGGCGGCCGGCGGGGACCAAGCCAGACCGCCGCGGCTGGGAGTGGCATTACCTGGCCGGCCTCGGCCAGCAGGCCGCGCAGACGTGGACCGGCACACGGGCGCGGTGAGGGCGGTCAGCTGGAGTCCTGACGGCCGCCGCCTGGCCAGCTGCCGCCCACGGTGCTGCGGTTGTGGGATGTACACCGGCTGGTGGACACGAGCCGAGCAGCACGTCGAGGGAGGAGCTGAGCCCGACGGCCGCCGCCTGGCCTGCTTCGGCCAGGACCAGACCGGTGAAGCTGGGACCTGGATGGGGCGAGTCCGCCAAGCTCCGAGGTCATACGTCCTGGTTGCACGCCGTGATCTGGCCTGACGGCCGCTGGCCGCCAGGCCGTAGCGACTACCTCTACGAACAGATCTGGGACGCGAGAAGAAGGCGGCGAGATCGCCAAGCTGCACAACCTGCTGTTCACCTCGACTGCTACCTCGCAAGGTCTCGGCCTGCCCAGTTCGACGGCCGATGGCGCTCGCCGGTGGGCGGTACAGGCGTCATCCTGCTCGCGACACGAAGCAGAAGCCGACTGCGCTGGCGCCCGCGGCATGGTCATGGTCGCCGAGTTGAGCTCGACGGCTACGTCGCTGGTGCAGGTGCGGGACAACGGCATCAAGTTCTGGGGACGCGACGCGGCAGCAGGTCGCCACCGCGGCCAGCCACGAACTACGTCCGGGACCTGCTGGAGCCTGACGCCGCCGCCTCGCCAGCGGCAGCGTGATCACACCGTCAAGGTGATGAGCACCCTACAGGAGGTCGCCACCGCAATACCCCGGCCAGGTGGGTGAACTGGGCCTGGATACCGCCGCCTGGCCGCGCGCCGGCGAGACCAGGCGACGGCAACGTGGACGACGCGGCGCGGGACACCCGCGTGGTGACATGGCCGACGTGTTCGCGGTGAATGGAGCCTGGACGCTGCCGCCTGGCCACCGTCGCCCTGAAGGTAACACGGTCAAAATCTGGGATGTCATGACCGGGAGGGAAGCGGCCACCCTGCGCGGGCACACCACGGGTCCGCGCGGTGAAATTTCCGGGGCCGCCGGACGGTCAGCGCCTGGCCAGCGCCAGCTACGCGACACGATGCATCCGGATCTGGGACGCCGCTGCTGGGCGGGAAACCGCTCGCTCGGCTGAGGGCACTGGCGTGGCGTTGGCCGTGGACTGGAGCCTGGACGGCCGCCGCTCGGCCAGCGCGGTGAGACGGCACGGTCAAGTTCGGGGACCTGAGCACTGGCGGAAACCGGCACGTGGAGCAACCCGGTATCTCGGCAAGCCCAGGGGAAAGACCTGGAGCCCGACGGCCGGCGGCTGGCGGCGTCCACGACGGCACGGTCCGCGTCTGGGACGCGGACGGCCGGCGGGAACTGCCGCGCTGCGGGACACAAGGGGCCGGTGCACAGGGTCTCCTGGAGTCTCGATCACGCCGCCTGGCCAGCCCAGTGCGGACGACGATCAAGATCTGGATGCGACGGCCGAGCTCCGCACCCTGGCCAATATCGCCGACCCCCGTGCACACCTGAAATGGAGCCTGATGGCCGGCGGCTGGGCCAGCGCGCCGACCAGACGGTCGCTTTCCGGGGACCTCGACACCGGGGTGAAGTCGCCTCTTCCGGGGACACACCAACCACGTCAACGCCGTACTGGAGCCCGGACGGCCGCCGCCTGGCCGTGCCGCCAGCAGCGACCAGATCAAGGTCTGGGACGGGACCGTCCTGACCGAGGCGCGCGGCGAACGCGAGGCGCTGGCCCTGCTGAACTCTTCGGCATGCCCCTCCGCAAGGCCGACGTCATCGCGGTACCTGGCAAACTTCCCCGGCCCTCGCCCCGGTGGTCGGGGCGTGTGGTCCTGGCCTGGTCGAGCGCTTCCGCGAGGAAACCGCCCTGGAAATGGCCGAGGCCGCCTGGCTGGTGGTCCGCACCCGTATTCCAACACCTTCATGTGCCGGCTCGCCCTGGCCCAGATGAGGGTGGCCTGCGACGCGGCCCCGGACCACGGCTCGTACCGCATCGGCCTCAAGGTTACCCAGTATCGCCTCGGGAGTTTCGAGAAGATCGCTACGCGAGGCCCGGAGGCGTTGGCGAAGGGCGACCCGAACCACCCCGCGATGCCGGCGTTCCTGGCCAGGCGCAGCACCACTGGCGAGAAGATGCAGGCCCGGGCGACGCTGGCCCGCCTGCGGGAACTCATGAAGATGCCGGTGTGGGCCACCAACGCGGGAGGCGTCGAGGCCTTCCTGCGCGAGGCTACGGAAACCTGGTCGAGGGCAAGCCCATCCCGCCGGGGAGGTGAGTTCGCCCTGTGCGGAGGAGAACAGCGGAGCCGGGCCTCCCCAGCCCTCAGCGCCGGCCGCACCCGAATTCTTCGCCGACCAAGCTGCTCCACCACCCTGGCGCGCCGGTGCCGCCGCGGCGGTCGCACCCTCAGCATCCCCGGGAGGTGTATTCTCGCCGGTGCACGACGTCACGCGCATCCTGGAGGCCATTCAGCAGGGCGACCTCGCCGCGGCCAGCCAGCTGTTACCCCTGGTCTACGACGAAATGCGTTGCTCGCCGCCCAGAAGTCGCCCGGGAGGGCCTGGCCAGACCCTCGACGCCACCTCGCTGGTCCACGAGGCCTACTTCTCCGGCCGCTCGGCGACGCCGGCGCCTGCTCGTTCAAGGACCGCGGCCATCCTCGCCGCCGCCGCCACGGCCAGCGCATCCTCATCGACCACGCCCGGCACAAGGGCCCGAGCCGCGGCGGGGACTGGCAATGCGGCCACCGAGGACGTGGCCGCCCTGGCGCCCGACACACCTGCTGCCGCTGGACGAGGTGCTCCAGCGGCTCGCGGCCGTTGACCTCGTCAAGGCCTGGTCGAGTCGCGGCGCTACTGGCCGGCCTCACCAGCGACTGTGCCGCCGACGTCCTGGGCATCCCGCCGCGGACGGCCGAGCGGCACTGGGCCTTCGCCCTGCGCGCTCGGCTCCAGACCGAGTGCGGCTCGTAACGGCCCCTTCCCGACTCATCAAGGCTTCTACATTTCTCCAGACGTGCTGGCCAGTTTTCCCGCCGATTACGCTATCAAGGGTAGCGGACATCTGCGTCCCCGAGAACAACCATGACCGAGGACCCTCTTCCACCTGCCGCTGGAGACACCCCCTGCCGCGCGAGGAGCCGCTCGACTGGGGTCAGGGAGGCGACCTGTCCCTGCCGCCGCCTGGCCGCCCCGATCGAGGCCCACGACAACCCCTGTAGCTTCCTCCTCCGCCCGCCCTCGGCGATTTCCGAGCACCTTGCCGAAGGCCGCCAGCCCGAGCGGGGCCTGGCCGCCCCTCCCCCGCGACACGCCCCCGGGCCGGGCTCCTCAGTCGGGGCCGCGGGCAAGCCGCTTCGCCAGATCGGCGAGGCGGCGGGCCAGCTCCCGCGGCCGGCGAGACCCAGCCGGTCCGCCGGGTGGTGGCCCTGAAGCTCATCAAGCTGGGGATGGACAGCCGGCAGGTGGTGGCACGGTTCGAGGCGGAGCGACAGGCCCTGGCGATGATGGACCACCCCAACATCGCCAGGGTCTTCGACGCCGGGGCCAGCGAGTCAGCCACCCCTACTTCGTGATGGAGCCTGGTCACACCGGGGTGCGTCAGATCACCGCGTTCTGCGGCGAGGCCCGGCTGGGGTTGAGGGGGCGCCTGGAGCTGTTCGTCTCGGTCTGCCAGGCGGTGCAGCACGCCCACACCAAGGGGGTCATCCACCGGGACCTCAAGCCCGGCAACGTGCTCGTCGCCCGCTACGACGGCCGGCCGGTGGTCGGCGGTGATCGACTCGGCGTCGCCAAGGCCACCGTCAAGGCGACGGCCGACGCTGTTCACCGAGTTCGGCGCGATCGTGGGCACGCTGGAGTACATGGCCCCCGAGCAGGCGGAGCTGAACCAGCTGGACGTGGACACGCGGAGCGACGTCTACTCGCTGGGGGCGCTGCTGTACCAGCTGCTGACCGGCTCCACGCCGTTCGAGCGCCGCCTCCAGGAGGCGGGCTGGTGGAGACAAAAGCTGCGATCATCCGCGAGGAGGAGCCGCCCCGGCCCAGCACCCGCCTGGGGGCGGACGCCCGGCGGCGGGCCGGCCTGGTGCGCGGGGAGTTCGACTGATCGTGATGCGGGCCCTGGACAAGGACCGGGACCGCCGCTACCAGACGGCCAGCAGCCTGGCCGAGGACGCAAGCGCTACCTGAACGACGAGCCCGTCCGCGCCGGCCCGCCGGCCGGCCGGCTACCGACTGAGGAAGCCAAGGTGGCGGCACCGGCGGGGGTTGGCCACGGCGACCGCCCTGCTGGCGGGCGGCCTGCTCGCCGCCGGGAGCGTCGGCTGGGTGGTCCGCGACCGGGCCGCCCGGCTGGTTCCTCGACGGAGCGGGCGGTGGACGCCTTGGCCCTGACGGAGGCGGGCTGCACCTGCGAGGGCAAGGGGCCCGAGGCGATCGAAGCGCGGTCGGGCGGGCCGAGGCGCTCCTCGTCGCCGGCGACGCCGGCGAGCGGCATACCGCCGCGGGAGTGGCGGGCCAACCTGGACCTGGCCCGGAAGCTCGAAGACATTCGCCTGCAGCAACGGCGTGGAACCGAGCCCCGACCTCAGCCGAGCCAGGACGGCCGCCCCGAAGCCCCAGCATGCCCGGCCCCCCGGCGAGCCTGGAGCTGGCACTCGACCTGGCCCCGGTGGAGATGTCGTACCCGCCAGGCCTTCCACGACTTCGGGCTCGACCTGCGCGTTCAGGGACAGGGAGGAAGCCGCCCAGCTGATTCTCGCGTCTGCTGGTCAAGGAGCAGATCCTGGCGGCCTGCACGATTGGCCCAGCAGGTTTCCTGCTGCCCTGGCCGGGATGGTTGTCGAGCCTGGCCCGCAAGGCCGGACTCCAGACCCTGCCGCGAGCGCGCTCCGACGGCGTTCGCGCGGCGGACCACGACGCCCTGCGCGAGATGGCCCGCGATGCCAGGCGTCGGACCTGCCGCCGCCGATGCTGCTGCTCTCGCGGGCGCTGAAGCAGATCCAGGAGGTGCCCCTGGCCCGGGAGATGTGCCGGCGGCATGCAGCGGCGACACCGGGGACGTCTGGCTCAACCTGGAGACGGCGGTCTACTGCCTGGCCGCCCGAGCGCGAGGAGCGCGGCTCGGCTACTACGTCCCGGCCCTGCGCCCGCACAGCCGCCTCGGCCCACACGTCGTTCGCCTTTACATGACCCAGCTGGCCGGTTGCCCGAGGCCGAGGGCCGCCCTGGACGAGGCGGTCCTGCATCCACCCCAACTCCGCCGAGGCGTACCGGCAGCTGGGGATGGTGCGGTCGAGCCAGCAGACGGCGCGCCCCCGAGCGCGGCCGCGGCCTTCTCGGAAGGTCATCGAGCCTGCGGCCCGATTACGCCTCGGCCCACCGCCGGCTCGGCCGAACGCTCCAGCGGATGGGAGACGAAGGCCGGCCTGGAGGCCATCCGCCGCGGGCACGCGCTGGGCCGCCGGGGAGGACTGGTACCAGGTCTCCGCCGAGTGGCTGCGGCAGGCCGAGCGGATGGTGAGCCTGGAGCCGACCCTGGCCAGCGTCCCGCGGGGGGAGGGGTTCAGCGGACGCTCGGCGACCGACTGGTGCTCGCGGACTCCAGCGCAAGAAGCGGTGCTACGCCGCGTCCGCCCGCTTCTTCCTGAGGCGTTCGCTCGACCTCGAAGCTGGAGACCAACCCGAACCTGAACCATCGCTACAACGCGTTCACGGCGGCGCGGTGCTGGCGGCCGGCGGGCAAGGGGAAGACGCCGGGACACTGACCGAACTCGAGCGGGCCGACCTCCGCCGCCGCGCCCTCGACTGGCTGCGGGAGGAGCCCAGGGCGGGGGCTCCCGCGCCATGCTGGAGCCGCGACCCGGAGCGGCTGGGCGCGGACGATGCGGTACTCGGCAGGGACGACTCGACTTCGCGGTGCGCGAGGAGCAGGCCCAGGCCGCTCCTGCCCGAGGCCGAGCGGGCGGGGTGGCGGCGGCTGTGGCAGGACGTCGAGGCCCTCCGCCAGAAGGCGCTGGGGGCGGTGCGGAAGTGATCGGCGGTCTGGCAAAGGGGGGTGCGGCATGACCGGCTGGGACACGGGCTCGTCTCGCGAGCACGGCCCGTCCGTGTATACGACGGCCTGGCGGATCCTCGGCCAGGCGGGGAGGCCGAGGCCGTGACGCAGGAGGTGTTCCACGACGCCCTCGCCCTGCTGACCGCCCGTGCGTCCTCTGCTGGGCCGGGCTGCTCCGGCCGCTGGCCGCCTCCGGGCACTGGACCGGCCACGGTCGGGCCGCTGCCCTCCGGGGGAGGGAGTAGAGGGGGCCTACGGCAGGCGATCCGCGACCTGCCGGCCCGCGAGGCCGCCGTCTCTTTCCCTGCACTACTTCTGCGACCTCCCGAGGGTCAGGATCGCCGAGGCCCGCCAGGTCCCCCCGCGGGACGTGGCGGCCGACCTGGAGGCGCTGCCCGCGTTCGGCTCGAGCTGCCTTGGAAGCGCGACCCTTCGTCTGAAGGGTCGCCCGGCCAGGCCGTCCTCACAGCAAGTAGGCGTAGTTCAGCAGCCGGTCGTTCAGCACGGAACTGGCCTCCTCCATCTTCTTCTTGTCGCCCGAGCCCATCGCCATGCGGACCTGGCGGCACAGTTCCTCCAGCTCCTTACGATCCTCGTGGTTCTCGATCCGCGGGATGACGTCCTGCTCGGTCTTCTTCAGCACCTCGACGGCGTCCTTGTACTCCTGGGTGTTCTCCAGCTCCAGCGTCTGGTTGACCAGGTTCTTGTTGATCTCCTTCATCTTCATGATCTGCGCCGCCGTCAGCTCGTTCTCGCCGGTCTGCTGGATGGCGAACCGCTTCTTCTGCCCCGCGTAGGGGTCGTTGATGATCACCGTCAGGATGCCGTCGTCGCCGTACTCGAACGCCACCTCCAGAGCCCCGTCCTTCTGCGGCCGCGGCGGCTTGAACTCCCAGGGGATCTCGGCCAGCTTGACGTTCTCGGGGCTGTCCGGGTTGTCGTACAGGTCGCCCTCGTAGACGCTGATCAGCACCCGGTCGGCCGGGTCGGCCACCGGATAGTAGGTCTTGTTGTACGAGCAGGGGATGTCGCTGCCGCGCTTGATGATCGGGTCGAGGAACACCCGGTTGGTCCGGGCGTCCACCGGGTTGGCGCAGAGCGAGTGCTCCAGCTTGACCGAGTAGGCGTAGTTGTCCAACCCGGCCGCGCCTTGCAGGATCGCCGAGACGATGGCCGCCCCCTGCGCCACGCAGGTCATCGGATCGACCTTCTCGAACGGCTCGGGCTCCTTGCCGGCGAGCTTCTCGGAGACGTAGCGCTTGATGAGCGGGATCTTCGACGTACCGCCGACGAGCAGGATCTTGTCGATGTCGCGCGGCCGCAACCCCCGTAGCTTGAGCGCCTCGTCGATGGCCGTGCCGGACTTGACGACCAGCGGCATGATGAGCCGCTCGAAGGCGCCGCGGTCGATCTCCTCCTCCAGGTTCAAATGCCGCTCCGGGACCAACTCGGCCTTGCGGGCGACGGCGACCTGCTCGGCGGACAGGTCGATCTTGGCCCGCTCGACGGCGAGCATGAACTGCTGCTTGTACGGCGAGTTGAGGATGTCGTAGCCGGTGCGGTCGAGGAACTTCTCGGCGACGTGCTTGGCCAGGGTGGCGTCGATGTCGTCGCCGCCGAGCTTGCCGATGCCCTTACTCGAGATCTCTTCAAAGATGCCGTGGTGAATCCGCAGGATGGTCACGTCGAGCGTACCGCCGCCGAAGTCGTAGACGAGCACCGTCTGGTCGTCCTGGGCGTTCAGCCCGTAGCAGATGGCGGCCGCGGTCGGCTCGTTGATGAGGGTCAGCACCTGCATGCTGGCCGCCCCGGCACACAGCTTCGTCGCGTGCCGGGCCAGCCCCTTGCTGTTCGCCGGGATGGTGACCACGCTCTTGGTAACCGACTCGCCCAGCTGCTGCTCGGCGTCCTTCTTCAACAAGCTAAACAGCATCACCGCGATCTGCTCGGTGCGGAGGTTCTGGCCGACGAACGGCACGCGCTCGGGCGTCCCGAGGATCCGCTTGATCGAGCGGATGGACCGCTGCTCGTCGAAGTTCTCCTTGGCCTCCTGCCCGAACGCCAGGGTGCCGTCGCGGCGCATGGTGACGATGGAGGGCGTCCACTTCTGGCCCTCGTGGTTGGGGACCACCTCCGCCTGGCCGAACTGGAAGTTGGCCACGACCGAGTTGCTGGTGCCGAAGTCGATGCCGATGTAAGGCATGAGTACCTCATCTAGGATTGCAGATTGCAGATTGCAGATTGCAGAATCAAAGCAGCAGAACGGGGCGGCCTCTTCCATTCTGCAATCTGCAATCTCAAATCTGCAATCCTCATTCGGATACGATGACCTTGGGGCGCCGCAGTACGAACTCCGGCTGCTGGCTGGCGTAGCCGCGCTCGCGCTGCTCGGCGACGAGGAGCGGGCCCATGCCCTCGACGCGCTTGCTGCCGACGCGCTCGTGAAGCGCGGGGTTGTACGGCGAGCTGATGACCGCGTCGTAGGGGTGGACGCCGTGGCGCAGCAGCGCCGCGTGCACCTTGCGCGACTCGACCTCGATCGCCTCCGCCCAGCGCCTCAGCCCCTCGGCGTCGTCCAGGGGCGGGCGGGCGGCGACGATGCCGTCCAGGTCGTGGGCGACCTCCAGCAGTTCGTTCAGCATCCCCAGGGCCGCCCGCTTCTCGCCGTGCATCTCCTGGCGCAGATTCTGGTAGGCGCGCTGGGTGTCGGCGGCGAAGCTGTTGAAGCTGCCCTTCAGCTCGTCGCGGACGCCGCTGAGCCGCCGCTCGAACTCCTGGTGCTGGCGGTTGTTCCGCTCGCGCAAGGCGATCAGCTCCTCGCACAACCGGTAGAGGGTCGAGGAGCCGAGGGTCTGGTCGTCTCGGGGAGCGTGGGGCGTGGCCGCACTCACCTGTAGGTCGTCGCTCATTCGGAGGGGCCCTAAGGTCACGCCGGGGGCAGCTCGATCGCCCAGGGGTCGAGCAGGCCGTCGGCCAGTTGTCGCAACAGCTCGCCCGCGGCCGGCAGGTCGTCCGGCACGTCGGGCAGGCGGATCGCCTCGCGCAGCTGCCGCGCGTCGGGGATCTCGGCCACGGGACTATAGTCCGCCAGGGATTTCTCGCTGTCAAGCGGCTGCCAGAGCCGGGCCGCCTGCCCGCCCTCCACCCCGTACCGCCGCGCCAGCGCCGCCAACGCCCCGTCGGCGGTGTCGGAGTTGATGCTGGCGGCGTCGGCCTTCAGCCGCCGCTCGGCGTCGCCGAGGGCGTCGCGCGCCCAGTTGATGTCCTCCAACGGCACCTTGATGAGCGACCGCCGCGCCCACTTGACCCGGTCGGCCCAGTGCTCCTCGACCGCCGCCTTGGCCGCCGTCTTGTCCAGGCCCAACAGCAAGAACGGCCCCATCTGCTCGCGGGCCAGCGAGGCCAGCTCCAGGACCACCGGTTGCTCGGACGTCTTGTTGGCCATCCCGTCCCCTCTAAAGGATGAAGGATGAAGGATGAAGGATGAACCCGGAATAGCCGCTATCGCGCCTCACCTATTCTACCCCTGGTTCGCTCACCGTTGTTCTTTCTTATTCATCCTTCATCCTTCATCCTTCATCCTTGGTTTCAAGCTCCCATCGACTTGCACGCTTCCACCTTCTTGTCGATGTGGTCGGCCAGGTCGCGCACGATCCGCCGGTGCTCGTCGGAGGCGACCAGGGGCAGGCACTTGCCGGTGATCCTGCGGAGCTTCTGGAACTCCTTGAGCAGGTCGCGCATCACCTCGCGCACCGCCGACCAGTTGATCTGGTAGTTCGGCAGGCTCTTGATCTGATCGACCACCTTGCCCATCTGGTCGGTCAGCTGGTCGCACAGGTTGCCCATCAGCGGGATGACGTTGCTGACCATGCTCACCGCCCGCTCCTCCACCCGGGCGTCGCCGGGGTAGCGCTTGCGGATCTTGTCGATCTCCGTCAGCAGCTTCTCGATGTCGTTGAGCCCCTTGACCTCGATCAGGTCCAGCTCGTACAGCTCGTACTGCGGCTCGCCGGGCTTGATCTTGCGCATCTGCTCCAGGGTGCGGCGGGCGTCGCCCTGACGCTTGGCCTGGTTGTACAGGTGGAACATCCGCTCCAACGACTCGACCTCGTTGGGCCGCAGCTGCACCGCCCGCTGCATGTAGCCGATGGCGCCCTGCCACTTCTCCTTGTCGGCGTAGCGCGTGGCGAGGCGGCTGAGGCCCTCGTAGGCGAGCTTCAGGTGGTACCCGGGCAGATCCTCGGGCGCCGCCAGTCGGTCGTCGAGCAGGTCGAAGAAGCGGTTCCAGTGCGGGTCCGCCTCCGACAGCGACCCCTCCAGCTCGTAGGTCAGGGCCAGGTTCTGGTGCAGGCGGGCGTCGTCGCCGGACAGCTTCAACGCCTGCGAGAAGTGGGTGACGGCGCTGTCGTAGTCCTGCGTCTGGGCGGCGCACACGCCCAGCAGGTTCAGCAGGGCGACCTGGTTGGTCTTGCTGAAGCCGCGCTCCCGCGCCACGGGCCGCAGCAGCAGCTCCGCCTCGGTCCACTGGCAGCGGTCGATCAGCTCCTTGCCCTTGACCAGCACCGCCTCGATGTACGCCTCGCGCACCGGGGCGCTGCGCGGGCGGGCCTCGGTCATGGTCTTCAACAGCGAGTAGACCGTGTCGATCTGCCCCAGGCCGCGGATGACCTGCAACAGCCGCTGCTCGTCGCTGTGGTGCAGCTCGGCCAAGAGCGGGTCGGGCCGGCCGTCGCCCTTCTTGCACGTCCGCAACAGGCCCGACAGCACCTGGAGGAAGCGGCGGTCGTCCTCGCCCCCGCCGCGCCTGTCCAGCAGCGCCAGCGCCCGGGGGAGCAACTCCAGGCAGCCGTCAACCTTCCCCAGCGTCAGCCGGGTCAGCAGCAGGTTGTAGCACACCTCGTACGAGGTCGAGTCCGCCTCCCAGGCGCGGGCGAACTCGCTCTCGGCCTGGGTCAGGTTGTTCTCGCCCAGGGACAAGAGGCCGAGCTGGAGCAGGACGTTGGCGTCCGGCCGGGCAATCTTGCGCAGGGCGGCGCGAGCCTCGGTGACCTTGCCCTGGCGCTTGTGGGTCAAGAACAGCATGTACAGGACGTTGGCGTCGTTGCCGGCGGCCTGGGCGGCGCGGTCCAGCACCTGGGAGGCGGCGGCGAGGGTGTTCCCGTTCTGCGCGGACATGCATCTCTCCACCCGGTTAGCGACGCCTCGCGGTAGCGTTCCAGAACGCTACCGCGGGCGTCGCCCGTCATCGCCCGGGTTAGCTTCATCATACAACAGCCGCTGGCCGGCCTTCACCAGCGCCAGCGCGATCAGCTGCCCCAGCCGCTTGTCGCGCAGGCCGAGCTTGCCGGCCTCCTTGAAGCGGTCGGCGGCCTGCTCGAGCAGCTCGTCTCCAACGCCTGGAGGCCGGCCAGCAGGACGGTCTGCCGCAGCAGCTCGTCGAAGCCCCACTTCGCCCGCCAGCCGGCTCCAGGGCCGACCACCACCGGGCGGCCTCGTCGGCGTCGCCGCGCGCCTGGCCCAGCCTCCCCAGGACCGCCCGCGCGTACGGGGCCGACAGGCTGGACGACGACTCGGCCACCTTGCGGAGCAGGGCCGCCGCCCCGTCGGGGTCGCCGGCCCGCAGCCTGGCCCAGGCCACGACGAACCGGCTTTCGACCTCCAGCCCTCCCCCGGGCCGCCCGCTCGGCCAGTTCGCCGACCCGCCGGTACTCGCCGGCGGCGAGGTGGGCACGGCGGCGAGGAAGTGGAACCGCGGGTCGTCCACGGCCGGGTCGTCCAGCCGCGGCGCCATCGCCGCCAGCGCCGCCCGGTCGCCGCCGACGCAGTGGACCGCCGCCAGGCACCACCGGGCGTCCCTGGTCGGGCTGCTCCCGCAGCGCCTCTTCGAGCAGGGCCGCGGGCCCCGACCAGCGGCGAGCCGTCCGGAACGCCTCGCCGCTTGCCAGCCGCGCCGAGGAAGGCGATCGACGCCCGGAGCGGCCCGCGGGTCAGGCCCATGGCGGCTCGATCGCCTCGGCGCGCTTGGCGGCGTTGCCCGCTGCTGCTCCAGGATGGCCCGGCGGACCAGCGGCCAGTGGTCGCCGGGGGACAGCCGGGCGCTGATCAGGCTGCTGGCGCTTGCGGTCGAGGTCCCCCTGGCGGTAGTGCAGGCAGGCCAGCCGGTCGTGCGCGCCACGTTCGTCGGCGACAGCGCAGGCAGGACCTCGACCGACTCGCGGGCGGGGTCCTTCTTGCCGGCCCGCTCCTGCTCGGCGGAGCGCTGGAGCAGGAACGCCTCGCCCCGCGGGGCGTAGTCGGGGCCTAGCGCCTCGGGAAACCTCCCGGGCGCCTCCACCGCGCACCGCGCCAGGAAGGCGTACTCGACCTCGCGGAAGTCCCAGCCCTGCTTGTCGAAGTAGGCCCGGGCCTCGGCGGAGGTGGCGAAGGTGCGGGAGAACAGGTCGAGGTCTTGCCGACTGGTGACGTTGTGGACGGCGCAGGCCCGGGCGTAGAGCCAGGCGTGGACCGGCTTGACCGCGTCGGGGTGGAGGCCGGCCAGCTGGCCGTAGGCCTGGGCCGAGCGGACGTCGTGGGCCTGGACTGCGGCCAGGGCGTCGCACAGCAGTTCCAGGTCTTCCTGGGTGGTCGGCACCTGGTACTTGCGGGCCTCGGCGTGGACCGCGGAGACCAGGCCGGCCCACTCGGCGTTACCGACCAGCGGGTACTTCGCCAGCAGCTTCAGCGACCAGCCGACGTTGCGGGGCCTGTCGTCGGCCTTGGTCGGCTTGCCCATCGCCCCGCACAGGGCGAGGTAGCCGGCGGTGAACGGGTCCTTCGGCTCCTCCTGCTCCAGGGCCAGCCGCAGGTGCTTGTACGCCTGGTCGTGCTGCCCCAGCCGGGCCAGGGCCAGGCCGTAGCCGCGCATCAACAGCAGCGTCGGCGGGGCCTCCTGCATCAACTGGCCGTAGAGGTCGGCGGCCTCCTGGAACCTCTCCTGGCGGTACATCGCCTGGGCCAGCGCCAGCTGCCCCTGCCGCACCACCACCGAAAGGTCGCCGCCGAGGATCGGGCAGACGTAGCGGTGCCGCACCGCCAGCCGCCGCGCCCAGGACTTGCCCTCCGGCAGCGCCTCGACCCAGAGCCGGTCGGGCTGGGACTGCCACTGGGGCAGGCCGCGCGGCCCCAGCGCCCGCTGCAAGGCCCGCAGCGCCAGGCCGCTGTCACCGTTGGAGGCCATGATCGACACGCCCATCTGCCACGGCACGAACGGACAGTTGGGATCGATACGGTTGGCGTCGGCCAGGGCGCGCAGGGCCTCCTGCGGCCGGCCCAGCCGGTGCTGGAGCATGCCCAGGTAGAGCGGCACGTCGAGGACGTTCTTGCCGCCGCCCTGGTGCAAGCCGGCCAGCACGTCGAGGCCGTGCTCCAGTTGGCCCTGGCGGATGAGGCTGAGCGCCTCCCAGAACGTGGCCTCGGGCGGCTCGGCCCCGGCCAGCTTGGCCACCCGGTCCAGCATCGCTTGAAGGGCCGGGGTTTCGCTCGGCCCGGCGGCGTAGAGCCGGCGGATTTCGGCCAGGGCGGCCTCGACGACCTGGCCCTCCTGCTCCTTGACGTCCAGGTCGAGCAGTTCGGCCGCCCGGCGGGCGTGCCCCAGGGCGTCCTCGAACGCCTTTTCCTTCAGCGTGGCGTCGATCGCCAGCTGGTGCGCCTCGCCGGCGACGTGGTTCAGCCGGGCCTGCCAGGCCGACGGCTGTCGCTCCGGCCGCAGTGACGTGACGGCCTGAAGGGCGTCCGTCCAGTTGCCGTCGCGGACCAGGCGGCGGGCGCGGCCGTAGGACCGCGAGCGGCGGGGGCCGGGGGCGAGGAGCAGGTAGGCGACGGTGACGAGTCCTAGCGCGACGGCGGCGAGGATGGCGTAAAGCATCAGGGAGGCGCTCCGGTGGCGCGGGGACGTCTAGCTGGCGGTCCTCTCCAAGTTACCTCACTCACGACGAGCCTTCAAGCAGCCCGCCGTGGTCCGGCGGCGGAATCCCGTCCACCCGGGCCATCTGGTCGCGGACCTTCTCGACCTCGACGCCGAGCTTGCGGGCGTCCCGCAACACCGCCCCGGGCTCGCCCTTCAGCCGGGAGGAAAAGCCCGAGGCCTGCCTGGCGATCTCCTGCAGCCGTGACTCCAGGTCGCCGCGCCTCTTCGCCCGGACCTGCTTCCACACCGCCGACAGGAAGGCGCGGAAGTGATCGACCTCCGCCTTCGCCTCCTCCTCCGGGGACAGCGAGGGCCTGTCCTGCCCGCCCGGCAGCGTGTCCTGCACCAGCTGGGTGAGGTAGCCGGCGTACTTGGTCAGGTTGTCCCAGCACTCGCGGTACAGCGCCTGGTTCTGCTCCTCGTGGGCCTGCTCGGCGTAGCGCTCCTGGGCCTGGACGTGCTCGAACAGCTCGTCGCGGTCGCGGCCGGTCTTCGAGGCCACCTCCGACGCCAGGTCGAGGCACTGCCGCACCAGCTGGGCCAACCGCGGCCAGGGCGGTTCGAGCCGCTCGCTTCGGGCCTGGTCCGCCCGGGCGACCAACTCCCGCAGCTCGGCCATGCGCTGGAGGACGCGCGGCTCGTCGTCGTAGTTCATCGCCTCGGCCAGGTCCTGCCGCAGCTCGGCGGCGCGGGCCTTCAGCCGGGAGCGGACGCGGCCGGTCAGTTGCTCCAGGGCGGCATCGAGCCGCTCGTTCACCTCGGCGATCTCGGCGCGGGTCGGCCGGGTGGGCGGCGGCGGCGGGTCGATGGTGGCGCGGACGTGGCGGTCGGAGTGGACGCGCACCTGCACCTCGATCGTGTGCCGGGCGTCGATGGCGAACTCGACCTCGACGGGCGAGCCGACCGGCAAGGCGCGGTCGATGTCGTCGATCGCCAGCTGGTGGACGACGCGGTTCTCCTCGTAGATCGGCACGACGATGCAGCCGGACTGGTCGGCGGTGCGGCAGGTGCAGCGAAACGCCCCGGGCAGGGTGGCCCCGACCGGGGCGACGACCTGCTTGACGCGCTGCCTGGCGCGGGTCAGCACCTCGATGCTGAGCGGCTTGGTGATGAGCTGCGTCGGCAGCACGCCCTGGCCGAGCGGCCGGCCGTGGGCCTGGTGGCGCACCGTGGTGGTGATGACCGCCCGGGCCTCGCCGTCGGCGTCGCAGACCGCCCACTCGAGGACGTTGTCGGTGTCCGGTTGCAGGTCCACCTCCTGGGTGAAGGCACCGGACGG
>JAXMAW010000055.1:0-47245 GCA_046350195.1 Gemmataceae bacterium | reverse complement strand
ACTCGACGACCTCGTCCAGCGACTTCTCACCGCCGTCGTGCATGAACGGTGCGGTGCCGACCAGGTGGCGCAGGGTCGGCGTCTTGAACGCGCCGAAGAACTCGGGGTTCTTGTGGCCCGGCGGCAGCGCCGCGTAGCGGCCGGCCTGCTTGGCGCTGATCTCGCCGTCCCTCGCCCCGACGCCGAGGTTGTGGAACGTGTTGTCGGTGAAGTTCTCGCCGACGTGGCAGGCGTTGCACCGCGCCTTGCCGAAGAACAGGCTCCGGCCGTTGGCCAGCCGCTTCGCCGCCTCGTCCGCCTTGCTCGGGTCGTCGAGCTTCAGCGCCTTCAGCGCGACGGCGTCCTTCTGATCGAACGCGGCCTTGAGCACGCCGAGGTAGTCGGCGGCGCTGACTTCCGGCTTGACGCTCTCGCCGTCGGCCGCCGCCTTGGCCACGCGGTCGCGCATGGCCTGCTCGGCCCGGTCGTGGGTCGAGTTGCCGGAGAACACCGTCCGCTCGTAGGCGGCGATCGCCTTGGCGATGGCGTCGCGGGTCGGCGGGGTGCCGAAGACCGCCTGGAACTGCTTGACCAGGCCCGGCTCGCCGCGGACGCGCTCGACGACCTTGCGCCAGGCGTGGCCGTCGCCGTCGAACATCTCCAGGGCGTTCTGCGGCGGGCCCTGCGACTGGTCCTCCAGCGACGAGGCCCGGCCGTCCCAGAACTGGAAGACGTGGTAGGCCGAGTTCAGCACCGTCGGGGCGGAGATGCCGCCCTTGTTGCCGCGGATGCCGATCGAGTGCGTGGCCTGGTCGGTGTAGCCCTTGGCCGGGTCGTGGCAGGTGGCGCAACTGACCGTCCGGTCCGACGACAGGATCGGGTCGAAGTAGAGGGCCTTGCCGAGCTTCCACTTCTGCACCGTCAGGGGGTTCTCCGTCGGCACCGGGGGCGGGCTGTTCAGGCCCAAGGGCAACTTGAGCTTGACGGCCTTCCGCTCGACCTCGGTGTTGGTCTTGGGGTCGATCGCCTTCTCGGTGCCCTCGTTCCAGAACGACTTCAGCGCCTCCCACGCCGCGGGGTTGGTCCCGCGGGTGACGTAGCTGATTGAGACCTCGTCCTTGAACGGCACCTTCAGGCCCTCGTTGGGCAAGCAGCATTCGTGATCGTCGGCCGGGTCGGCCCGCCCCGCGGCGGGCGCGGCGAGAATCCCGGCGGTGATCCTCCGCAGCTCGGCGGTCAGCGCCACGCCGGTGCCGCCGAGCAGCACCAACAGGCCGGCCCCGAGCCACGCTTTCCAGTTACGCATGAATCAGTCTCCAGGAGAGGATTGGGGTGGGATGACGGTCGTAGGACAAGCTGCCAGCTTGTCCCTGATGAAGAGGGACAAGCTGGCAGCTTGTCCTACGACGGAGGGCGGAGGCGCTACAACTGCCGCAGGAAGGCGACCGTGTCCTTCTTCTCCCTCCGGGCTCAGGCCCGTTTCGAGGATCAGGTTGAAGAACTCCACCGTGTCCTCCAGCGTGGGCAGCCGGCCGTCGTGGAGGTAAGGCGGCGACTCCTTGATGCCGCGCAGCGGGAACGTCTTGATCGGCCCCTGCTTGGTGGCGACCAGGCCGTTGTACGACTGCTTGGGGTAGAAGCGCTCGACCTGGAGGTCGTGCATCAGGTTGTCGGTGTAGTACGGGGCCGGGTGGCAGACCGAGCACTTGGCCTTGCCGAAGAACAGCTCCTGGCCCTTCATCTGGGGCGAGTCGGCGGCGAACTTCTTCGGGTCGAGCTTGCCGTACAGGTCCAGCCCCGGGGCCGGCGGGAAGTCGAGCAGGCTCTGGAACTCCGCCATGAAGTGGACCTGGCTGCCGCGCTCCAGGGGGTTGATCCCCTTGGCGGAGGCCGACACCTGGTCGCCGTCGAAGTACGCCGCCCGCTGCTCGAACTCGGTGAAGTCCTCGATGCTCTTCAGGGCCCGCTGCGAGCCGAACAGCCGCTGGATGTTCACCCCGCGCAGGCTGGGCGTCTCGATGCGGCGGCGGTGGGCCTGCGGCCGGATGTCGCCGACCAGGTGGGTGGCGCCGTTGGTGTGGCCGTTGACGTGGCAGTCGAGGCAGGCGACGCCCTGCATGCCGGCCGGCTTCGACGCCTTGCGGTCGGCGGTGGCGTTGAACTGCTGCTGCGGGAACTGGGTCACCAGCAGGCGCACGCCCTCGAGGTCCTTGGCGTTGAGGATGCCCTGGAAGACGTCCTGGAAGGTATCGACGGTCAGCACCTTCCCCTTGGAGACGTCGCCCAGGTCCGGCCGGGTGGTCAGGAAGATCGCCGGGGGGAACTCGGGCAGGAAGTGCTCCGGCAGGTCGAAGTCCAGGTCGAACCGCTCCAGGCGGTCGAGCAGCTTGATGGCCATCTGGGGGAAGACCATGCCGCCGACCTCGTGGTGGGGGTGCGGCAGGGGCAGGAAGCCCTTGGGGAACAGCCCCTTGGCCTTGATCTGGTCCGGCGGCGTCTTCGCCAGCGACTCCCAGGTCACCCCCTCGGGCAGGCGGACCGCCGGGCCGACCGGGATCGGCTTGCCGCGGGTCATCTTCACCTCGGCATCGACCTTGACCGACAGGTCGTAGCGCTCCTCCAACAGCTTCCGCTGCCGGGCCATGACCTCCGGCTTCGCCTTCTCGTCCTTGGCCTTCATGTCGGCGAAGCTGACCTGCCCCAGCAAGGCGGGGCTGATCTGGTCGTAGCTGTTGGGGGGTGCCTTCTTATCGGGGGGTTGAGAGTGACCGACACCGAAGAGGACGGCCAGCGTGACGAGCGCTGCCAGGAGACCTCCGCCGCACCAGGTGACCGCTTTCACAGCAGTTCTCCTATCCCAAAAGGTGGCCCTCCGACCAGGAGGGGTTCCTCGGAACGCCGCGCAGGAGAGTTACGGGCCGGAGGGCCTTACGGCCCTCCGGGGAGTTATCAATAATAATTATTGTTATTGATTAGGGACGGCCAGCCCCGGCTCAGCGCTTCTTCCGGTCGTAGCGGCCTTCCTCGCGCGGCGGGACGGTGGCGAGCAGCTTCTTGACGAGGTCGTCGGGGGTGAGGCCCTCGGCCTGGGCCTGGAAGTTACAGCCGATGCGGTGGCGGAGGACGGGGATGGCGGCCTTCTGGACGTCGGCCTCGGACACGGCCGGCTCGCCGGCCATGGCGGCGAAGGCCCGGCCGGCCTCGGCGAGGAAGATGCCGGCCCGCGGGCCGGCGCCGAAGTCCACCAGCTTCTTGATGAAGTCCGGGGCCGTCGGGTCGGTCGGCCGGGACGCCCGCACCAGCCGGGCGATGTAGTCGATGACCGTCTCGCCGACCGGGATGGAGTGGACCACCTTCTGGAGGTTGAGGATGGCCTTGGCGCTGAGCACCTTGGTCAGCTCGACCGGCTCGGTGCGGCCGGACAGGGCGATGATGCGCTTCTCGTCGTCGAGGGAGGGGTAGTCCACCTTGATGGTGAACATGAAGCGGTCGAGCTGGGCCTCGGGCAGCGGGTAGGTGCCCTCCTGCTCGATCGGGTTCTGGGTGGCGATGACGAAGAACGGGTCGGGCAGCTTGTGCGTGTCCTGGCCGGAGGTGACCTCGCGCTCCTGCATGGCTTGCAGGAGGGCGGCCTGGGTCTTCGGCGGCGTCCGGTTGATCTCGTCGGCCAGCAGGATGTTGGTGAACACCGGGCCCCTGACGAAGCGGAACTCGCGGCGGCCCGGCTCGGGCTCGTCGAGCACCATGGTGCCGGTGATGTCGCTCGGCATCAGGTCGGGGGTGAACTGGACGCGCTTGAAGGAGACGTCGAGGATCTGGCTGATGGCGCTGACCATGAGGGTCTTGGCCAGGCCGGGCACGCCGATGAGCAGGGCGTGGCCGCGGGTGAAGATGGCGGCGAGGATCAGCTCGATGACGTCGGCCTGGCCGACGACGAGCCGGCGGAGCTGGGCGAGCATCTCGCCGCGCTTCTGGCTGAACTGGGTGAGGATCTCGTTGGTGCGCTCGGTGGACACGCGGCGGCTCCCGGGAGGGACGGCTCGGGTGTCCCTCCCCGTTCTTCGTTCCTTCAAGGCGGCCACGGCGGTTGCCCGCCGTGGGAGGACCACCGACCGCGCCAGCGAGCCCCCGAACACAGGTCGGCCTTTCTCATCCTAGCGACCCGGCGTCGGGGGAGCACCTCCCGGACGTTTCGCACTTGCCGGTTCTGTCAGTTTTGCGTTGACGGCACCCCGACGCCCCCCCCATAATAAGTCCCAGTGTTCATAAGACCTCCGGCCGGACAACCCGGTCGGGAGGTTTCCTGAAAGATCCTGGCTTGACCCCTGGGGGCCTGGGGGGCGCAGACGCCCCTCAGCTTGCATAGAGGTCCGCCGCTTTCCGGGCACGACCGACAGAGACGCCGTCGGGACCGCCGTCCGTTCCTGGCTCCAAGGCGGAGCGAAAGGAAACGCATGACCCTGCTCTGGTGCCTGTGTGTGGCTCTGCTACTCACCGGGCTGGCACTCCTACGCCAAATCCACGCCGTCCTGGAAGACACCTGGTTGCACTTCTTCGGCAAGCGCGTCCGGGTGCCGGCCGGCCGGCCACGACCTAACCGGGAGCGCCCCGTCGCTCGCGACTCACGCCACCGTTACTGGCCCCCCGCCCGGGTGCAAACCCGGGCCGGCCCGTGAGCCGGCCGTGAGGCCCCGCGCCCCAGCACGGATGCGCCGGGGCCGACCCGCGGATGCGCGTCTGTCTCTGTTCGGCCCACCCCCGGGAGCGCCGGCTTCGGGAAGGAGTAGGCTGAATGGATCCGCTCTACGTGGTCCTCAGCTGCGCCGCCGCGGCTCTGGCCGGGCTCGCCGCCGGCTGGTTCGGCGTCCGGCTAACCGATCGCGCGCGCCTCAAGGGCGTCCACTCGCGCGCCGACGACATCCTGCGCGCCGCCCGTGACGAGGCCGAGACGGTCAAGAAGGAGGCCGAACTCAAGGCCCGGGACGACCTGCACCAGCTCCGGGAGGCGTTCAACCGCGAGACGGAGCAGACCCGCAACGAGCTGCGCGAGCAGGAGCGCCGCCTGGACAAGCGCGAGGACGGCCTGGAGGAGAAGTCGCAGGCGCTGGCCAAAAAGGAGCGCTCGCTGGACAACCTCAAGGGCAAGCTCGCCGACCGTCGCGCCGAACTGGACCGCCAGACCAAGGAGGCCGAGGTGCTGGTCCGCCAGCAGCAGGAGAAGCTGCTCACCCTCTCCGGCTACTCGCGCGAGCAGGCCGAGGCGGTGCTGATGGAGCGGCTGGAGCGCGAGCTGGCCGACCAGATCGCCGGCCGGCTGCACCGCCACGAGGAGGCGCTGAAGCAGTCGTGCGAGGAGAAGGCCCGCCGGGTGCTGGCGACCGCCATCCACCGCTACGCCGCCGAGCACACCGCCGACACGACCGTCAGCACGGTGGACATCCCGTCCGACGACATGAAGGGCCGCATCATCGGCCGCGAGGGCCGCAACATCCGCACGTTCGAGAAGTGTACCGGCGTGGACGTGATCGTGGACGACACGCCGGGCGTGGTGGTCGTCAGCGCCTTCGACAACATCCGCCGCGAGGTGGCCCGGCTGGCGCTGACCAAGCTGATCCAGGACGGCCGCATCCACCCCTCGCGGATCGAGGAGGTGGTGACCGAGACGCAGCAGGAGATGGAGAAGAACATCCTGGAGGTCGGCAAGGCCGCCGTCCAGGAGGCGAACATCGGCGTGCTGCACGAGAAGCTGATCCAGCTGCTCGGCCGGCTCCGCTTCCGCACCAGCTACAGCCAGAACGTCCTGCAGCACAGCCTGGAGGTGGCCTACCTGTGCGGCATGATGGCCGACGAGCTGGGCCTGGACGGCCGGCTGGCCCGCCGCTGCGGCCTGCTGCACGACATCGGCAAGGCGGCCGACCACGAGATGGAGGGCGGCCACCCGAAGATCGGCGCCGAGCTGTGCGCCCGGCACGGCGAGAAGCACCCCGACGTGCTGCACGCCATCGCCGGCCACCACGACGACGTGACGATCGACCACATCTACACGGTGCTGGTCGCCGCCGCCGACGCCATCAGCGCCGCCCGCCCCGGCGCCCGCCGCGAGACCCTGGAAAAGTACATCAAGCGACTCGAAGAGCTGGAAGCCGTCGCCTCAGGATTCCCCGGCGTGGAGCACGCCTACGCCATCCAGGCCGGCCGGGAGGTGCGGGTGATCGCCAACGCGGCGCAGACGAGCGACTCCGACGCGATCAAGGTCTGCCACGACATCGCCCGGGCCATCGAGGAGCAGCTGCACTACCCCGGCGAGATCAAGGTGACTGTCGTCCGCGAGACGCGGGCGGTGGAGTTCGCCCGCTAGCGCGATTGCAGATTGCAGATTGCAGATTGCAGAATGAAAGAACGACTGCTCTCTACTCAATCTGCAATCTGCAATCTGCAATCTGCAATCCACTTATGAGACTCCTCTTCATCGGCGACATCGTCGGCACCCCGGGTGTGAACATGGTACGGCGGGCCGTGCCGGTTCTGCGCCAGCGCGAGCGTCTTGACCTGGTCATCGCCAACGCCGAGAACGCCACCAGCGGGTCGGGGCTGACGGAGCGGCACTACAAGCGGCTGCGCGCCGCCGGCGTAGACCTGATGACGCTGGGCGACCACATCTACAAGAAGGCCGAGATCATCCCCACGCTGGAGAGGGAGGAGCGCGTCTGCAAGCCGGCCAACTTTCCCACGCAGGCACCGGGGCGTGAGTACGCCCTGGCCACGACGGAAGGCGGGGTGACGGTCGCCGTGCTCACGGTGCTCGGCCGCACGTTCATGCGCCCGGTCGATTGCCCGTACCGCGCCTGCGACCGGGTGCTGGAGGCGTTGCAGGGGAAGGCCAGCGTCATCGTCGTGGACGCCCACGCCGAGGCGACGGCCGACAAGTACCTGCTGGCCCACTACCTGAAGGGGCGCGTCAGCGCGGTGCTGGGCACGCACACCCACGTGCAGACCGCCGACGAGCAGGTCCTGCCGCCGGGCACCGCCTTCGTCTGCGACGTCGGCATGACGGGCTGCATGATGCTACAACTCTCGGCCGCATCGACCGGGTGCTGTCGGCGGCGGTCACGTTCGTCCCGACGCCGTTCGACGTGGCCGAGGGCGACGTGCGGCTGGGCGGGGCGATTGTGGACGTGGACGCGGCGACCGGGCGGGCCACGCGCATCGAGCGCGTCATGCTGCGCGAGGCCGACTTCCCGCCGCTGTCGGCGTAGCTTGACGTCACTCCAAGGGGCCTCGCGATTTCAGCCGCGCTAGCGACGCCTTGGCCTCCTCCGTCAGCCAGGCCCCCGGCGCCCCTGCGGCCAGCACTTCGAGCAGCTTCCGCGCCCCGGCCAGTTCTAACGCCTCAAGGGCGCGGCCCAGCCGCACGCGCTCGGCGGACGGAGAGGCCTCGTCGCTGGCGAGGCGTTTCAGCAGAGACTCGATCCGCCGCCGCGACTCCGGCGACGGCCCGGCCGCCAGCACCTCGCGGAGCGCCTGGGCCGCCCGGTCGCCGAGCGCTTCCAGCCCCTTCGTCGATTCAGCCCGGGTTTCAAACCGGTCGCTGTCGAGCCCGGCGATGAGCCTGGCCACGCGGGCCGCGTCCTCGGCCGGGATCGGGCGGACCTCCTTGGTGAGGAACCCCTCAACCTTCGGGGAGGCCGCGAGCTGGCGCACCGCCCGGTAGGCCAGAGCGGCGTCGGCGCCTCGGAGCGCTTCCCACGGCCCGTCCAGCCCTTCGGGCTTCGGCGCCCGCTTCCCGGCCAGGTCCCAGACGAGCGCCGTCGTGTCGGCGCTCCCCGAGGCGAGTGTGCTGCCGTCGGCGGAGAACGCCAGGGCCACGATGCGCCCGGTGTGGCCCGTCAGGGCCTGCCGCTCCTTCCCCGTCGAGACTTCGACGAGGCGCACCTTCGGGTCGTCGCCCCCGGCCCAGGCGAGCGTTCTCCCGTCCGGCGAGAACGACAGTACGCCGACGCTGTCCGGCAGCCCTTCGACGCGGCGAAGCTCCCGCCCGGTGGCGAGGTCGTGAACCGCGATCAGGCCGTTCTCGCTGCCGAAGGCGACGAGCCGGCCGTCTTGCGACACCGCGCCGACGTAGTGGGACGGCCCATCCCCACCGACCCGCATCCGGAAGGGTGGGCCGGGTCGCCGGGCGGGCGAGTCTGTGTACTGCACGTGCCGCAGTTCCTTCCCCGTGACCAGGTCCCACTCCCGCGCCTTGCGGTCGCCGCTCCAGACGACCAGGGACGGTCGGCCCGCCAGGAAGGCCGCGCCGCGGACGCCGGCCGGGCCGGCGGTAAATTCGCCCGACAGCTTGCCCGTCACGGCATCGACTACCTTCACCCCCGGCTTCTCGTCGATCAGGGCAAACGACTTGCCGTCGGCCGAGACGGCGAGGAGGCGCGAGGGATGGCTGAGGTAGTCGCCAGCGAGTTCCCGAAGCACCCCCCCGGAGGCCACGTCCCAGACGCGTACCTTCCGGTCCCTCCCTTCGGACACGATCGTCGTACCGTCCGCGGAAAGGAGCAGCCCGGCCACGCCGGACTGCTCCGGCCCCCGCAGTCGCCGCCGCTCCTGCCCGGTCGAGGGGTCCCACAGCACGAGCGACGCATCGCCCCCCGGCGTCACCAGCGCCCGGCCGTCGGGCGTCAGGGCCATCCCGTACGGGCCGCCGAGCAGGCCACGGGGGCGCGGCAGCTCCTTCCCGGTGGCCGGGTCGTACAGCTGGATCCTGTTGCGAGAGTCCGCCACCGCCAGCGTCCGGCCGTCCGGGGCGAACCCCAGGGCGACCTCGTAAATGCCGACGCCGACGCGGCACCGCTCGGCGCCGGTCGCCGTGTCCCAGACGTGGACGTTGACCCAGGCCCCGCCGGCCGCCAGCGACTTGCCGTCGGGCGAGTAAGCGAGGCAGCGGAGGCCCTCGGTCCCGCGCCGCTGCCCCGGTGTCGCCTGGGCCGTCAGCCGGCGAAGGACCTTGCCGTCGGCGGCGGAGCGGAGCGAGACGGTGAGCAACGCCCGCTCGCCGTTGCGCACCATCGGCGGCGTGTCCAGATGATCGATACAAGCGAGGGCCTTGCCGTCGGGCGACAGCGCGAGGGAGTCTTCCGTGTTGATGACGTTGTCGAGCCGGCGCATCAGGTGGCCGGTCGTGGCGTCCCAGAAGCACACCGCCTTGTCGCCGTACCCCCCCGTCATGACGGCCTTGCCGTCGGGGGTGAAGGCGAGGTCGTGCACCGGGTCGGACGAGCGGCCTAACAAGGTGTCGGCTTCGTGGTGGAGGTCGTGCAGCACCACCACGCCTTCGGCGTCGCCGCTGACGAGGGTTTTGCCGTCGGGGGAGCACGCCAGCGCGGTGACGGTCCGGCCGTGCCCGGGGAACAGGCGGCGCGTCCGCCCCGTCTCGCGGTCCCACAGCCGGGGCAGGCCGTCGGTCCCGCCGCCGAGCACGCCGGCGCCGTCGGGGGTGAAGGCGACGGCTCGCACCGGGCCGGCCAGGCCGTAAAGGCGGCTCGCCAGTTGCCTCCTCAGGGGGTCCCACAACTCCAGGTTGTCGCCGGCCGGCGTCCCGCCGACCAGCCACTGCTTCCCCTCGGGGTGGCCGGCGACGGCCGACACGCCGCCGTCGGGCTGGAAGGCAACGTCGAGGACCTTCCGCCGCTGCGGGTCGCAGAACAGTAGTGCGGTGCCGACGCCGGCCAGCAGCGTCTTGCCGTCGGCCGAGAACGCCAGGGCGCGGACCTGCGCCCCGTGGCTCGGCTCGCCCGGTGCCGTGGGGTTGTAGGTGATCGTCCCGGCGGGGTGCCGCCGCTCGACGTCCCACAGCCGGATGACGCCGGCGTCGTCCCCGGTGGCGGCGAGCCGACCGTCCGGCGACAGGGTCAGCGCCAGGACGGTGCCGCCGGGCAGGCGGAAGGTCTGTCGGGGCGCGCCGGTCTGGGCGTCCCAGAGGCAGACGGCCCGGCGGGCCGCGGTCACGAGCGTCCGGCCGTCGGGGCCGAGCGCCGCCCGCGCGGCCGGGAGGGCTTGCAGCGCGTCGCGGAGGACGTGGCGGCGGATCAGCGTGACCCGGAACGCCCGGCCGCCCCGCCGCGCCTCGACGGCGACCGCGCCCCCGGCCGGCCCCGCCTCGTACTGCCTCGCCTGCTCCGGCGAGGAGACCCTGGGCCGGCCGGCGAGCGAGACCAGCTCGTCGCCGGGCCGCAGCCGGCCGTCGAGCGCGGCCGGGCCGAGCGGGTGGACCGACGAGACGACGACGCGCCCGCCGCGGACGTCCCAGTCGAGGCCGAGCGACCCGTCGCGGTCGTCCGGGTCGGGGACGAACGAGCGGACGGGCCGGCCGGTCTCGGCCTCCCACAGCAGGACGCAGCCGTCGCCCCCCCCGGTGACGACGTGTTTGCCGTCGGGCGCGAACGCGGCACTGGCGACGGGGCCGAGGTGGGGGCGGAACGTGCTCGGCACGGTCTCGTGAACCAGCCGCCAGAGGTAGCGCCACTCGAACCCGCGCAGGTCCTCCTGCCCCGGGCGCGGCAGCAGGTCGCGGAGCAGCTGCCGCGCCTGCACGACGCGCCCGGACTGCCAGGCCTGGTGCGCCAGACTGACGTTGGTGGCGTAGCGCTCGCGCCGCTCCTTCCGTTCGCTTTGCTCGGCTCGGGTGCGAGCCTCGTCGGCCCGGCGCCGGGCCTCGTCGGCCTGGCGCCGCTGGGCGTCTGCCTCGTCGCGCTGCCGGCCGGCCCGCGCGGCCGACTCCTCCGCCTCGGCCCGCGCCTCGCGCTCGGCCCGGTTGGCGTCGCTGACCCGCGCCAGCGCGATCGCCAGGCTGAGCGTGCTGCCCAGCAGGAGTATGCCCAGCGACAGGGCCAGGGTGCGGTGGCGCTTCAGGAAGCGCCTCAGCCGCTCCGATTTCGGTTCCCTCCGCGCCGTCACCGGCTCGTCGGCCAGGAACCGCTCGACGTCCTGGGCAAGCTCCCCCGCCGAGGCGTAGCGGTCTTCCGGCCGGAGCGCCATCGCCTTGAGGCAGACGGCCTGGATGTCGAGCGGCACGCTTCCGTCCCGTTGGCGCGGCGGCGGGAAGTCGCCGCGCCTCACCGCGGCGAGGGTCAGGTCGAGCGTGCCGGCCTCGAAGGGCGGCCGGCCCGTCAGCACCGTGTAGAGCGTCGCGCCGAGCGAGTAGATGTCGCTGGTGACTCCGACGACGGCCGGAGGCCCCTCGGCCTGCTCGGGGCTCATGTACGCCGGCGTCCCGATGGCGCCACGGGTGACGTCGGGCCGGCCGTCAGGCAAGACCGGCAACGGCTCCTCGGCGTTCTCGATCGGCCGGGCCAGGCCCCAATCGACGACGAACGTCTCGCCGAAGGACCCGATCATCACGTTCGCGGGTTTGAGATCGCGGTGGATCACCCCGCGCCAGTGGGCGTAGGCCACGGTCCGGCAGACCTCCACGAAGCCGGTCAGCAGGGACCGCCGCCTGAAGATCCGCGCCGCCGGATCGGCCTGCTCGGTGTCGCCGACGATGGCGTCCTTCAGCGACACGCCGCGGATGAGCCTCATGGCGTAGAACGGCCGGCCCTGCTCATCGACCCCGAGGCCGTAGACCGGCACGACGCCGGGGTGCTCCAGCCGCCCGGTCAGCTCCGCCTCGACGAGAAAGCGCCTTCGCAGGTCGTCGTTGTCCGCGAATCCTTCCTGCATCCGCTTCAGGGCGACGTCGCGGTTCAGCTCGGCGTCGCGGGGCCAGGTAGACCTCGCCCAGCCCGCTGCGGGCGCGGTAGCCGCAGCGGCTCGTACCGGCGTCGGCTGGCCCCGGGGGGCTCGGGGGCCGGCGGCGTCGGCTCGTCGGGCAGCGGGCGGGTCGTCTCGTCGGACATGCGTTCCGCTCCGGCCGGGGTCGCCTCAACGCCGGCACCACAAGAACCGCGTCCACCCCAGCGGGCCGAGCCACTCGGCCGCGACGGTGCGGCCGGGGCGCTCGGCGGCGAACGTCTGCACGTCGGCGTGCAGCCGGTTGCCGCTCGCCTCGGCCGGCGCGTACTCCCTCAGCACCTCGGCCACCTCGCTGTCGTCGCCGGCTTCCAGCAGCACGACCCGCCTGGGGGTACGCGACTCGCTCATGCGAACTTCCCCCTCGCCAGCTCGGTCAGCCTCTCCCGCGCCCGCACCAGTAACTCCGGCGGCTGCGGCCACTGCTCCAGGATGCCGCTGCCGGAGAAGCCGCGCCGGGCCAGCCGGTCCAGCAGCGCCGCGACCCCGCCGGCGTCGCGGCCGGCCGGGCCGGTGAACAGCGGCAGGTGGCTGTCGCGGTCGCCGTCGTTCTCGTGCAGGTGCAGGTGGGTGATCGGCACCTCGGCGGCGAGCCGATCGACGTAGCCGATGTAGTCGTTGCGCGTGCCGGGGTGGAGGTTGGCGTGGCCGACGTCCAGGCACATGCCGACGCCGTTGCGCGGCAGCAGGGTGAACAGGCGGTTGAAGTCGTCCGGCCCGGTGGCGGGCACGTTCTCGACGGCCAGCTTCACGCCGGAGATGCCGCAGCGGTCGCACCACGGCTGCAGGGCGCGGGCGAACTCCTCCACCCGCCGCGGGTCGCTCAGGTGGAAGTTGAGCAGCCCGGCGCCGAGGTCGATGGCCAGGCGGAGGCTGTCCTCCAGGTCGCGGTGCGTCCGGGGGTTGAGCACGTCGGCGGTGACCGGGGCGTGGACGGAGAGGCTGACGCCGGCGTCGCGGGCCCGGCCGCGGATCTGCTGCCGGTCGGCGGCGGACAGGTCGGCGGCGACCCAGCCGGCCCCGTCGGGCCTCTTGTCGGGGAACCACTCGAAGGCGTCGAAGCCGTGGGCCAGCGCGAAGTCGAACGGCGCCGTCAGCGGGTGCGCCGAGAACGCGCTCTGGTTGCCCACGCGGATCACGACTGCCCCTCTGGTTCCGAGTTGGGGACTTCGTCCCCTCGCCCCCCCGGGCCCGCGTCCAGCTCCCGGCCGAACGCCTCACGGATCTGCCGCAGCGTGTCGGCGGGGTCCTTGCCTTCCTCCTGCTGAAGGCCGACCGCGACGAACCGGGCCAGGTCGGCCAGGACGGCGCCCCAGAGGGCCGGCTCCTCGAAGACGCCGGCCCGGACGGAGCAGCCCAGGGTGTCCCCGGAGAGCCAGGCGCGGGCGATCTCGACGTCGCCGTCGGGGGGCGTGTGCGGTTCGCTCATCGGGTCGGCCTCCGCCTGGGTGGGGTTCTCAGCCACGCAGCCTGATTTTACCCTGCCGACCGCGCCGGGCAAGTCACCGGCCGCGCCGCTCGACCCGCCCGATCGCCCACGCGGCGGCGTCGCGGACCAGCGGCTCGGGGTCATCCAGCGCCCGCCGCAGCGCCGGCAGCGCCGCCGCGTCGCCGGCGTTGCCCAGCACCAGCGCCGCGTTCCGCAGCACCACCGGGCGGCCCGGCCGGGGGTAAAGCGCCGTGCCCTCGAACCGCTCCCGGAATGCCTCGGCCGACAGCCCCAGCAGCTCCGCCGCGTCCACGGCGACCAGGTCGGGACGCGCCGCCAGGGCGGGGTGGCCGGCCGGCGCCTTGCGGTTCCACGGGCACACCTCCTGGCAGACGTCGCAGCCGTAGACCCAGTCGCCCAGGCCGGCCCGCAGGTCCTCGGGCACCTCGCGCCTCAGCTCGATCGTCAGGTAGCTGACGCACCGCCGCGCGTCGAGCACGAGCGGCGCGACGAACGCCTGCGTCGGGCAGGCGTCCAGGCACGCCGTGCAGGTGCCGCAGTGGGCCGTGTCGAACGACGGCGTCGGCTCCAGCTCGACATCGACGAGCAGGCCGCCGAGGACGAACCAGCTGCCGTGCCGCGGGTGGATCAGCATGGTGTTCTTGCCGAACCAGCCGAGGCCGGCCCGGCGGGCGAAGTCGCGCTCCAGCAGCGGGGCGGTGTCCACCGCGACGCGCCCCCAGCAGCCCGGCCGCCGCTCGCGCAGCCACGCCCCCAGCCGCCTCAGCCGCTCGCGAACGACCTTGTGATAGTCCGCCCCCCGGGCGTACCGCGCGACCTTCGCCGAGCCCCGGGCGGCCGGGCCGCCGTAGTCCATGCCGACCATGACGACCGAGCGCACCTCGGGGAAGACGCCGCGCGGGTGCTCCCGGGCGGCGGCGTGGGCGTGGAGGTAGCCCATCTCGCCGGCGTGGCCCCGGTCGAGCCAGTCGCGCAGCCGCTCGAAGCCGTCGGCCCGGGTGGCGGCGGCGATGCCGGCCAGCGCGAACCCGAGCCGCCGGGCCTCGGCGAGCAGCCCCGCCTCCAGGCGAGTGGGGGACGCCACTCCCCCGGTTGAGGCACCCACCGGCGGGCTCACGCCCCCCGCTCGCCCCGGCTCGCTCATCTCGGGGTCTCCCTCGGCGCCGGGGTCGGGCGCGTCAGCGGGGGACCGACGTGGCCCGCCACGTCCCAGCGCCGGACGACCGTGCCCGCCGCGGCGTACAGCGTCTTGCCGTCCGGGGCGAACGCCAGCGCGTGGATCGGCAGCTCCGGCCGCGCCGGCGACTCCACGACCGGCTTGCCCGTCTCCAGGCTCCACGTCCGTAACGCGCCGTCCAGCCCCCCCGCCGCGACCAGCTTCCCGTCCGGCGCGACGGCCAGCGCCATCACGGGGGCGGCGGGGCCGCCGAGGTCGGCGGTCGGCTTCGCCTGCTCGACGTCCCAGGCCCGGACGACGCCGTCCACGCCCGCCGAGACCAGCCGCTTGCCGTCGGGCGAGAACGCCACGCAGCGGCACTCCGCCGCGTGCCCGGGCAGCGTGCCCCTCTCCTTCGTTCCCGTCGGGGTCGGCTCGAAGAGGTAAATCTTGCCGTCGAGGCTGCCGGCCGCGATCAGCCCCGTGACGGGGTGCGCCGCGACCCCGGTCAGCGTCGCCCTGGTGGGCACGTTGTGGTCGGACACGTAGCCGGCGGGGCGGACCACCCAGACGGCCAGGCCGACGTCGCTGGCGGCGGCGACCCGGTTGTTGTCGGGCAGGACGGCGACGGAGTCGAGGCCGGCCGGCCGGCCCCACGGCTTGCGAAGGACGCGGTGCAGGCCGAGCGTCTGTATGCCGTGGACAAGGCCGTTCCAGCTCGCCATGACCGAGAAGCGGCCGTCGGGCGAGAACGTCGCCGCGTGGAGGCCGCCGCCGCGGACCGACCCGGTCTCGACGTCGAACTTTTGAGCCGGCCGCCCGTCCTCCACGGCCCGGTACAGCACGTGGCGGTCCTCGCCGCCGGTCAGCACGCGCAGCCCGTCCGGCGAGGCGGCCACGGCCAGCACCCGGCCGGCGTGCCCCTCCCGCCACGGCGGCAGCTCGCGAAGCCGGCCGCCCTCCCGGGCCGGCTCGCCCGGCTCTCCGGTCGGCCGCTCGACCCCGCCGGCGCTCAGCCTCAGCAGCCGGCCCGTCGCGCCGACGAGGAACCGCGCGTCCGGCGTCAGCCAGAACGGGAAGCCCAGGATCAGCTCGCCGGCGCCGTCGAGGGCGTCGCGCGGCCTGGACGGGTCGAACAACCCGTCGCCGTTGCGGTCGAACGCCTCGACCCGGCTGCCGCCGGACCGGCGGCCGACGTAGAGCCGCTTGCCGTCCGGCGTCAGGCGCGGCGAGTTGTCCGCGAACGGCGCCGGCCGCACCTCGACCTTCCCCTCGCCAGGGCGGACGAGGCGCACGTCGTTCGGGCAGGTGACGACGGCCGCCCCGCCGTTGCCCAGGTCCATGTCTAGCGCGGTGGCCTTGAGGTCCACCTCCCGGGTTAGCTTCGCCGTCGCCGGCTCGATGCCGGCGACGAGGTGGACGGCCGGCCCGTTCTCACGCACCGCCAGGCAGGCGAGCGACTTCCCGTCCGGCGAGGCGCGCAGGCGGCTGACCCGGGTGTGCGGCATCTCGATCGTCCCCGACGGCTTCCGCGCCTCGGTGTCGATCCGCTCGGGCTGCCAGACGCCCGGCTTTCGGCCGGCGAGGAAGTACAGGGAGCGCCCCCCGTCCACGAGGCACAGGTCGCGGAGCGGCGCGCCGACCGGCACGGTGGCGGCCGGCTTCAACAGGCCGGGCCCCTCCCGGCCGTCGAGCAGGGCGGCGACGTCGAAGACCGCGACGTCCCCGACGCCCTCCCAGCCGAGCGGGCCGGGCGTCCGCAGCTGGCGCACCTCGCAGGCGGCGGCGTAGAGCAGCCCCTTCGCCGGGTCGAGCGTCGCGTCGAGGACGACCTCCCGCGTCAGCGCCGCGCGGGTCAGCCGCCAGTCGGGGTACGAGTAGCGAAGTACCTGCCGGTCGCGCGTGAACACCAGGGCGCACCTCTTCTCCGGCGAGACGACCAGCGCCGTGGGGGCGGCGATGGTGCCCGCCGGTTGGAGGTCCGGCGCCTCCGGCGGCGGCGACTTGTCCAGGTCGGGCGTGACCGGCCCGGGTCGCCTCTTCAGCGCCTCGATCGGCTCCAGGTCCCAGCGGTCCAACGAGCCGTCGGCGGCGCGAACCAGGAGCGTCTTGCCCCCCGGGCCGAAGCCGACGCCGGTGACGTCGCTCTCGTAGCTCAGCGAGTGCAACGGCGACCCGGAGCCGACGTCCCATAGCTTGACGGTCTTATCCGCAGACGCCGAGGCGAGTGTCCGCCCGTCGGGGGAGAAGGCGACGGCGGTCACCGGGCCGGCGTGCCCGTCGAGCAAGAACGCCTCACGCATCGCGGCGGCGTCCCAGAGGCGCACGGTCCGGTCCTGCCCGCCGGTGGCCAGCCGCCGGCCGTCCGGCGACGCCGCGACGCAGCGCACCCCGTCGGCGTGCCCCCTCAGGCGGGCGAACTCGCGCCCGCTGGCGGCGTCCCAGAGGCGCACGAGCGGGTCGTTGACGCTGACGCTGGCCAGCACCCCGCCGGCGAACGCCAGGCCGGACACCTCCCGCTGGTGGCCGCGCAGCGGCCGCGCCGACCGGGCGGCGACGTCCCACAGGAACAGGTTGGCGGCCTGGTTGGGGAAGCCAGCGGAGTGGCCGACGGCCAGCTGCTTGCCGTCGGCCGACAGCGCCAGTGCCGAGACGTTCTGCCAGCCGCCCTGCCGCAGCGAGACTTCGACGTTCCGCCCCAGGTCGCGCACCCGCGCCTCCGCCCCGGAGCCGCAGGCGACCACCCCGCCGGACGGCGTCAGCGCCAGCGGCGGCGTGCCGGACTGGGGTCCCTCGTACACCGGGGCGAAGGTCAGTGCGTCCCAGACGCGCAGGCGGCCGTCCTTGCCGGTGAAGGCCGCCCGCCGGCCGTCGCCGCTGGCCGCCATGGGGCCGACGCCGGCGAGGTGTCCCGCCTGGCCGACCTCGACGCGGTGCAGGTTCGCCGGTAGCGGGACGAGCGGATTTTTGTCGGCCGGGGTCAGCCGGACGAACGGCTCGAACTTCCACACCTCCAGCCGCGGGCCCGCGGCGACGACGAGCGCCTGGCCGTCCGGCGTGAACGCCAGCCCGGTCACGGGGCCCCGCGCCCCCGGCGGAGCGCCGAACGGTTGGCGGAGCTGCCCGCGCCCCGCCCCGTTGGAGGTGTTCCAGACCCGGACGACGCCGTCGGCCGACCCGGTCGCGAACAGCCGCCCGCTGGGGTAGAACGCGGCCGACAGCAGCGGCTCGGTCCGTGGGGTGGCGTACTTGCGTCGCCGGGTGGTCACGTCCCAGCCCCGCGCGGTGCGGTCGTCGCCGACCGTCACCAGGGTGCGTCCGTCGCGCGCCACCGCCAGCGCCCGAATCGGCCGCTCGGCGGGGCCACCTACCGCATCGTGCGCCGGGAACGTCGCCCGGACCAGCCCCGTGGCGGGGTCGAGGAAGCAGACCGCGCGGGTGCTGTCACCGGCGACCAGCAGGTCCGCCGACGGCCAGGCCAGGCTGACGACCTGCCCGGCGCCGCCGGGCGTCAGCGTCTGCTCGACCTTCCGGCCGGGGAAGTCGTAGACGGCACCTGACCCCGGCGTGGCCGGTGGCCAGCTTCTTGCCGTCGGGCGAGAAGGCGACCGCCCCCTGGGCCAGGCCGTTCGGGTCCGCCGCCGCCAGCGGGTGCGGTGCCACCCCGCGGTTGAGCACATCGACCAGGTGCAGCGTGCCCGCCGACCCGGCCACGGCGAGGGTGCGGCCGTCGGGCGAGGCCGCCGCGGCGACGGCCTGGGCCGCGGCGGGCACCGCGAGCCGGCCGACCTCGCGCTCGTCGGCCACGTCGAAGAAGGCCGCGGTCCCCTCCTCGCCCAGCCCGACCGCCAGCCGCCCGTCGGGCGTCACGCCGCACCAGACGAACGGCCGGTCGTGCTGGAGCAGTAGCTTGCCGCCGGGGCCGAGGTCGGCCCCGGGAGGCTTGTTGGGCTGGAACGGGTTGGCCTGGGGCGGCGGGGGTACGGCGGCGTTGGCCACGCCCGGCGTCGGCGGGCCGGGCCACCCCGTCGCCGGGTCGAACCGGAACGAGTCGAGGAACCGCTCCGCCTCGGGGCCCGTCGCCGACTGGCGGCGACTGCCGAACACCACCGCGAACAGCCGCCGGTCCTGCGCGTAGGCCCGGCCGCGGAGCCGGCCCTTGTCGCGTGAGTCGATCTCGAACTCGACCCCCTTCTTGCCGTCGAGGCTGAGGTCCCGCTGGGTGAGAACGGTGCCGTTGTTCACCTGGGCGAAGTCGCGCGCGACGGAGGCGAGTAACTGGTCCGCGCCGCCCGGCGCCGGGCTGTCGCCGTAGGCGACGACGAACGCCGTGTTGGCCGGGTTCACGTTGACGCAGTACGCCTCGCGCAGGGCCCACGGCGCGGCGAGCAGGCCGCTCGCCGCCTTGACCGGCAGCCCCGGCACCTCGGCGCGGAAGCCGCCATCGACCGGCGCCAGGGCGCACCACGGCCCGGGGACGGTCGCCGGCCCGGAGCCGTCGGCGGAGAACCGGGCGACCATGGCCAGGATCAAATACCCCGCCAGGCTGATGAGTGACGCGCCCCAGGCCCGGCCGCCGGCCGACCAGCCGCGCTGCCTCACGACGAGCACCACCACCGACGCCAGGACGGCGGCGACGGCGGCCCAGATCACGAGCCCGGCCAACCCACCGACAAGCCCGCCGAGCAGCGGCAGCCCCAGCGGCAAAAGTGCCAGCCAGACGACCGGGCCGCGCCGCCGAACCGGCAGCGTGACGGTGTCCTGGCGCTTCTCGACGAAGGCACTGACCTCCCGGGCCAACTCGTCGTGCAGGCCGTCGGGGTGGAGCGTGGTCAGCTCGACCTTCCGCCCCTCGATCGGCACCAGCAGCCGGCCGCCGCCGAGGTACTCGCACTCGGCCCCGAGGGGGACCTCGAGGACCCGGCCGGAGCCGCGCCAGATCTTCAGCCCCGCGGCGTCGGCCTCGGCGTCGAACCGGCCGGACAGCCGGTCGCTCGGGTCGCGGTGGAACCAGACGGCGAAGCGGGCCAGCGCCTCGCCCTCCCGGCGGCGCTTGCGTGGCCGGTCGTCCTCCGCCTCGCCCGCCTCGCGGCGCCTCGGGCTTGGGTTGATCTCAGTGGCCTCGTCGTCGTCCTCGTCGCGGCGGCGCTTGCGCGGCCGGTCCTCGTCGTCGCGGCGGCGCCGGCGGCGCTCCGGGGGCGGGGGCGCGGCCGGGCGGGGGGCGTCCTCGATCATCCGCAGCGGGGCGGTGTCCGGCTCGGGGTCCGGGACGCGCCGGGGGTCTCGGGGGTCCGGGGCGGGCGGCGGGTCGTCCAGCGACAGGTCGGGCACGCCCCGCGGCGCGATCGGCTCCAGCGGCAGCAGGTCGGCCTCGTCGGGCGGCGGGGCGCTAGCGGGGGCACTGGCGACCGGAATGGCCTCGGCGCGGTCGTCGCCCCGGGAGCGCGTGAGGAAGACCACCTTGCAGATCGGGCAGCTCACCTTGCTGCCGATCACCTCGTTGGGTAGCCGCAACTGCCGCGAGCAGCCGCAGCAGGTCACGTTGACAGCCATCGCGCTCTCCCGCCGGTCGAGCCTGGGGCGTGGGGTCGCCCCATTCTAACGGGAGGGCAGAGGGGTCGTAAAGCGCCTGCGGACCGCGCCTCCGAAGCGCCGGAGGCGCGTCCGGGCGGGAACGTCACCGGGCCAACGCCACGGCCTCCTCCGGCCGCCTCTGGTCCCTCACGGCCCGCAGCGTCACCGTGGCCCGGTTGGTGCCGAACAGGGCCGCCCCGGTCAGCCGCTCGTTGAGCTGGACCGACCAGTCCGACCAGGTGTGGCCGTTGCAGCTCTCCTGCACGTGCAGCGTCCGCGTGCGCGCGTCCCAGTACCAGGTCCCCTGCCACGGACGTCCGCCCCACTCGGCAAGGTAGCCGCCGTCTGCCTTCAGGCTGATTCGCGTCTCGATGCTGGCCCAGGTCAGGACGTACTCCCCGGCGGCCGGTGCCGCCGGTGGGGCCGGCTTGTAGCGCGGCACCGGGGCGGCGGTCACCGCCCCGGCGACGGTCAGGATCAGGATGGTGGCTCGGCGGTACATGGTGCCTCTCTCCGTTCGGTTCGGTCCTTACACCTCCTCCATTTCCATGTGTGGCCGATTGGGCCGGTTGTGACGCTCCGGGCGAAGATTTTCGGCGAATTCCGCACCGCCGACCGGTTTCGCGGCACGAACCCGGGGGGATCCTCGCCTGTCCCCCCGGGTGGGCGCCTCGCTAAGATGTGGGGATGGCGAATCCCACCGAGGAACCGGCACGCATGGTCCGCACGCGCTTCGCGCCGAGCCCGACCGGCTACTTGCACATCGGCGGCGTCCGCACGGCGCTGTTCAACTGGCTGTTCGCCCGCAAGCACGGCGGCCAGTTCGTCCTGCGCATCGACGACACCGACGCCCAGCGGAACGTCGAGGCGGCGCTGGCGCCGATCCTGCACGGCTTCCGCTGGCTCGGCATCGACTGGGACGAGGGCGCCGTCGGCGGCCCGCACGGGCCGTACTACCAGTCGCAGAAGCTGCCGCGTCGAGGTGGTGCAGCTTCGCTACCTCGACCGCGGGGCCGCTTACCGCGATTACTCGACCCCCAGGAGCAGGCCGCCGAGCGGGCCGCCGCCGAGAAGGAGAGCGCCTGCCGAACTACCGTGACCTGCCGAGCAACCGCGGCGGCGGGTCGGGGCCGTTCGCCGTCCGCCTCCTGATGCCGCGCGAGGGCGCCTGCGAGTTTCAGGACCACATCCGCGGCGACATGAAGGTGGACTGGGCCAGCGAGCAAGACCACGTCGTCCAGCGCGCCAACGGCACCGTGCTGTACAACCTGGCGAACGTGGTCGATGACCACGACATGAAGATCACCCACGTGATCCGCGCCGAGGAGCACCTGCCGAACACGCCCCGCCAGGTCTTCCTGATCGACGCGCTGGGCTGGCCGCGCCCGGAGTACGCGCATCTGCCGTTCGTCGCCGAGCCGGGCAGCTCGAACAAGCTGAGCAAGCGGAAGCTCAAGGACTACCTCAAGAACCCCGACTTCAAGAAGGCCCACGAGCGGGCGCTGAGCATCGCCAGTGCGATCGGCCTGACGACGAACGACGACACCTTCAACCCGGTCATCGTGGACTTCTACGAGCAGGTCGGCTACCTGCCCGACGCCATCGTCAACTACCTGCTGCTGCTCGGCTGGTCGCTCGACGACAAAACGGAGAGCTTTACTCGGCAAGAGATGGTCCGGGCGTTCACGCTGGAGCGCGTCAACAAGTCGCCGGCGTCGTTCGACGTCAAGAAGCTGTCGGCGTTCCAGGAGCGCTACATGAACGCCCTGCCGATCGACGACAAGGTGCGCATGGTCACGCCGTACCTTGTCCGAGCGGGGCTGGTGAGCGAGCCGTCACCAAACGGTGTGATCGGTGAGATCGTCCAGGCGGCCGGCGAGCGGATCAAGGTCGCCGGCGATATTCTGGACTACGCCGACTTCTTCACCGCCGACGACCGGCTGCCGATCGACGACAAGGCGTTCGACAAGCGCGTCCGCAAGCCGGCCGGGGCGCGCGACCTGCTCCGCGACTGCCGGCAGACCCTGGCCGACGCGGCGTCGTTCGACGCGGCGGGCCTGGAGAAGCTGGTCGCCGGCTTCGTGCAGGCCAAGGGCGTCGAGCTGGCCGACATCGTCCACGCGCTGCGGGTGGCGGTGACGGGCAAGGCGGTCGGCTTCGGGCTGTACGAGACGCTGGCCATCCTGGGCAAACAACGCTGCCTCAGCCGCATCGACCGGGCGCTTCAGCAGGCGTGAACCATCTGGCTGAGAGCTGACGGCTGAGAGCTGACAGCTGTTTACCAGCTCTCAGCCGTCAGCTCTCAGCTCTCAGCCGGGCAGAAAAGGACTTGCGAACCATGAGTACCCCCCCCGAAGCCGCCGGCTCGCTGAACTTCCTCGAGCAGATCGTCGAGGAGGACAACCGCTCCGGCAAGCACCAGGGCCGCGTCCAGACGCGCTTCCCCCCCGAGCCCAACGGCTACCTGCACATCGGCCACGCCAAGTCGATCTGCCTGAACTTCGGCCTGGCCCAGAAGTACGGCGGCCAGTGCAACCTGCGCATGGACGACACCAACCCCGTCAAGGAGGAGCAGGAGTACATCCAGGCCATCATCGAGGACGTCCGCTGGCTCGGCTTCGACTGGGCCGGGCTGTACTACGCCTCCGAGTACTTCGAGCAGCTCTACCAGTGGGCCGAGCAGCTCATCCAGGCAGGCAAGGCCTACGTCTGTGACCTGACCGCCGACCAGGTCGCCGCCACCCGCGGCGGCGTCAAGGGCGGCACCGAGAGCCCCTACCGCAACCGCACCGTCGAGGAGAACCTGGACCTGTTCCGCCGCATGCGCGCCGGCGAGTTCCCCAACGGGGCCAAGACGCTGCGGGCGAAGATCGACATGGCGTCGCCGAACTTCAACCTGCGCGACCCGGTGATGTACCGCATCCTGCACGAGCCGCACCCGCACGTCGGCGACAGGTGGTGCCTCTACCCGATGTACGACTGGGCCCACGGGCAGTCCGACTCGATCGAGAAGGTCACGCACTCCATCTGCACCCTGGAGTTCGAGAACCACCGGCCGCTGTACGACTGGTTCATCCAGAGCCTGGGCATCTACGCCCCGCGGCAGATCGAGTTCGCCCGGTTGAACATCACCTACACGGTGATGAGCAAGCGCAAGCTGCTCCAGCTGGTGAAGACCGGCCGCGTTGCCGGCTGGGACGACCCGCGCCTGCCGACCCTCCGCGGCCTGAGGCGACGCGGCTACACGCCGGAGGCGATCCGCGCCTTCTGCGCCCGCATCGGCGTCAGCCGGTTCGAGGGCACCATCGACATGGCCTGGCTGGAGGACGCCGTCCGCGACGACCTCAACCGCCGGGCCCTGCGCCGCATGGCCGTGCTGCGGCCCGTCAGGAAAGCTGGTGATCGAGAACTACTCCCGACGGCCGTGTCGAGGAGTTCGAGGTCGAGAACAACCCCGAGGACGCCTCGGCCGGCAAGCGCAAGGTGCCGTTCTCGAAGGTGCTGTACATCGAGCGCGACGACTTCCTGCAGTCGCCGCCGAAGGACTTCTTCCGCCTCGCCCCGGGGAAGGAGGTGCGGCTGAAGGGCGCCGGATACTTCGTCAAATGTACCGGCGCGGCCACCGACGCCAGCGGCGAGGTGACCGAGGTCCGCTGCACCTACGACCCGGCGACGCGCGGCGGCAGCGCGCCGGACGGCCGCAAGGTCAAGGGCACGATCCACTGGGTCTCGGCCCAGCACGCCACCGACGCCGAGGTCCGGCTGTACGACCACCTGTTCCGCGTGCCGGACCCCAACGCGGTGCCGGAGGGCAGTCCGGAGGACGCCTGGCTGGACAACCTGAACCCCAACTCGCTGGTGGTGTTGAAGGGCTGCAAGCTGGAGCCGTCGCTGGCGAGCGCGACGCCGGCCGACCGCATCCAGTTCGAGCGGCAGGGCTACTTCTGCGTGGATGCGAAGGACTCGAAGCCGGGGGCGCCAGTGTTCAGCCGCACGGTGGCGCTGCGCGACTCGTGGGCGAAGGTGGCGGAGAAGGGGGGGAAGAAGAAGTAGCCGAGCGTTTGCGCCGGGCGGCTACGTTGCGTCTCCATCGCGGCCGGGCTACAATCGGTGATCGGAGGATGGGGGGAGTGCCGATGCCGCTCCGTGATCACTTCCGGTCGCCCGTGAACGATACCCACTCGTGGGACGAAGTCCACGGCCAGTGGCCGGGCGAGATCGTCCGGGACTTGACGACCATCCTACCGGCCGGCTTTCGCGCCGCCCCCAAGGTCCACCTCGGTTCCCCGTTCGAGGTCGATATTGGCACTTACGACCTCGATTCGCGTGACCCGGACGCCGTCCCGACATCCGGGGAAGGGGGTACGGCAACAAGTACGGTGAAGAGTACCGCCCTGACGCCGACACTCACCGTCGAAACCGCCCTGCCCGACCAGGATGAGTACGAGGTCCGCATCTACGACACCGAGCGGGGCCGCCAGCTGGTCGCCGCCATCGAGATCGTCAGCCCGTCGAACAAGGACCGCCCGGACACCCGCGACCTCTTCGTCGGCAAGGTCGCGTCCCTCTTGCAGCAGGGCATCTGCGTGTCGCTGGTCGATCTGGTGAGCGTTCGCCCGGCGAACCTGTGCGCCGACTTGCTGACCATGCTCCGCCGTTCGGACCCGAGGCTCGGCACGCCCCCGCCTCCGCTGTACGCCGTCTCGCTGCGGGCCCGCAAGCGCCCGAAGCGCCGGTCGGTACTCGACGCCTGGTTCTACCCGATGGCCGTAGGCCAACCCCTGCCGACGCTGCCGATCTGGCTCGGCCACGACCTCCACGTCATGCTCCCGCTCGAAACCAGCTACCAGGAGACGTGCCGGATTTGGGGATCAGGTACTTCACATCCGGGCCTCCGGCCCGAAGAACATGCCGCACGACGCCGCCACGTCGAACCCCACCCGCGCGATGACGCTGACCCTGGCGTTCGGCAGTCGCGCCCGGTAGACTGCCGCGCTGCGCTGGATCACTTCTTCCGGCGGCCCGACGCCGTGCCGCGCCGGGTCGAACGGGTTGTGCCGCACGATGTTGACGTGAACCATCAACCCTCGCCCTCCAAGCGCGTCGCATAGGGCATGCACGTCGCCCGGCGTCGTTCTCGCCGGCGATGTAGGCGTGGTGCAGCGTAGACGACCTTGTAGCGCCCGCTGCCACGACGCCAGCCGGTCCAGCCCCTCCCTCGGCCGGCGCCTTCGGCAGCCAGCGGCGGAACCGCTCGTCATGCTGTAGATCGAGTAGTAGATGTCGGGGTGGTGCGTGACGAAGACGTTCTCGAGTGGCCGCCCCCCAAACCTCCCGCGGCAGGATGGTCGAGACCGTGCTGCGGCCGCAGGCCCGCGATGGCCAGCCGCGACAAACTCGCCCAGCAACTCCGTCGGCGTCGGCCAGCAGCGCCTGGCCGGCCAGCGGCCTGCCGCGGGCCATGAAGTTGAAGTGACGGTGCGGGCCGGCTGGGCCTCGCGGCGGTAGTGGTCCAGCACCGTCTTCGCCTGCCCGACCAGCCTCCCCAACGTCGCGTCGCGCAGCGCGTCTGGCCGGTCGCCGTCAGGTGGCACATGCGGCAGCCCTGGGGCGCAGCCTGTCTGCGACGACAGGTAGACGACGAAGTAGTCCGGGCCGCGGCGGACGTAGCGGTATTCGAGCCGGCCGACGTCGGCGGGCCGGTCCCAGTTCACCGAGGCGTCCTGCCTGCTGGTGCGCGGTGAAACCGGCCTCGGGGAAGAGCGTGAGCCGCATGCCGACCTCCAAGGGTATTCTCGCCCGCCACCGCCCCGTCGTCTACATTGTCGGGATGAGGAGTGCGGCAACCACCGGCGACGCGCTGCGCCACCGGCTGCTCGAGCGCGCCTTGCTGCGCCTCGCCTGCCTGCCCGACGCCGGCGGCCTGGCCCTGCGCGGCGGCGTGCTGCTGCGCCACTGGCTCCGGCCGGATCGCCGCGTCGCCCTCGACCTCGACCTCGTCGCCTCGCCGCTGACCGTCGCCGACGCCCGCCGCTACCTGCCGCTGTTCGCCGTCACGGAGATCGACGACGGGGTGACCTGCCGCAGACTGGCTCCATGTCGAAGGCATCTGGCAGCCCACCGACCACCCCGGCGTGCGCATCTTCGCCCGCGGCGCCTTCGGCGGCGACGAGGCCGAGGTCAAGATCGACATCACCGGCGGCCCACCGCCGCCCGGCCGCGCTGCTCGGCGAGCCTGCCGGACGGCGCGCGGCCGGCCCGCCTGTCTGGATGCCGGCCCGAGGCGGTCGCCGGCCAGAAGCTGCAGCCGCTGTGGCACCTCGGCATGCACCTGTGGCGGCCGAAGGACCTCGACGACCTCCGGCTGCTGCTCGGCCGCGTGCCGATGGGCCCCGCCCTGGGCGGCGAGGCGGTCACCGCGCGGCCGTGCTCGCCGACCTCGGCGGCACCGGGCGCCGACGCGAGGTCGCTGTTCGCCGCCTCGTCGTGGTGGGGCATGAAGTACACCTCGGCCCGCTGGCTCGACTACGTCGCCGCGCGCGGCCGCAGCTCCCCGAGGAGCCTGCAGGCGGTCGTCGCCGAGGTGGCCGAACGCCTGGCCCCGCTGCTGGAGGGTTTGCCATGAAGCGGAAGGGAAAGCTGGAGGGGAGCTTTCTCGACGACATCGTCGCCAACATCGACGACGACACGCCGCGCCTCGTCTACGCCGACTGGCTGGCCGAGAACGGCCTCGACGACCGCGCCGAGTTCATCCGCGTGCAGATCGACCGCGCCGGCCGGCCGGCCTGGGACCCCGCCCAGGTGCGGCTGCGGCTGCGCGAGCGGCAGCTGCTGAAGCAGCACGGCGAGCGCTGGCTGAAGGAGATGCCGGCCATCAAGGGCGTCCGCTGGGAGGGGTTCCGCCGCGGCATCGTCGCCGAGGTGTCGTTCGACAGCTACGAGGTGATGCGGGCCCGGGCCGCCGAGGTCCGGGCCGCCGCCCCCGTCGAGGCGGCGACCACCCACTGGCCGAGCCAGGGCGAGGCCCGCGGCGGCCGGGCTCGCCGACGGCGAGCCTGACCCTCACCGCTGCCAGGCCGTACGACGAGGAGATCGACCGGTTCGCCGACTCGCCGCGCCTTCGACCGTCTGCTCCCTGGACGTCCTCGGCCTGCTGCCGACGACCTGATCCGGCTGGCCGCCTCGCCCCACCTGGCGGGGCTACGACGCGCCTGCGGTCGAACGGCCTGGGCAACCCCGGCGTCCGCGCCCTGACCCAGTCCGCCACCCTGGCGGCGCTGGAAGAGCTCGATCTCGACGGGCCGGGCGAATCGTACTACGACGACCCGATCATCACCGCGGCCGGGATGGAGGCGCCGCCGGCCGGGCCGGCCTGGCCCGCGCGCCGTCTCAAGCTGGCCGGCAGCCACGTCGGCCGGGCCGGCCTGCGCTGCTCTCCACGCCGTCGCTCAAGTCGCTGTCCCTGCGGAAGGGCCGCCTCGACGGGCGGGCGATGGAGGCGTTCTCGGCCGCCGCCCCGGGGCCGCGGCTGGAGTCGCTGGACGTCGGCGACAACGTCCTGAAGAAGGCCGGCGTCGAGGGCCTCGCGGCCGCCCCCGTGCCTGGGCGGCCGAAGGAGCCCAGGCTGATCGCTGCGAGGTGCCCTGGCCGGGCGCGAAGAAGCTTACGGAGGCGGCCTTCCTCGATCGGCCTGCGGCGCTGGAGGCGGGCCACAACCACTTCGGCCCTGCCGGGCTGGTCGCTACTGGAGCGTCAGCCGCCCCAGCTGGACACGCTGGGCCTGCGCGACAACGACGCCGAGCGCGCTGCGCGCTGCTGGCCGACTCGCCGGCGTCGGACACGCTGCTGGAGCTCGACCTGTCGCGGAACGGCTCGACGCCCACGGCGGTGCGGGCCCTGGGCGAGTCAGCCGCACCCGCCAGCTGCTGGTCCTGCGGCTGGCGGACAACCTGATCAACGAGATGGCGGTCGGCCACCTGAAGGCCTCCCCGCTGGGCCGCCGACTGGCCGTGCTGGAGTTCGAGGACCCGCCTCCTTCGCCAGACCCCGACGACGACTACGACGATTACGACGGCACCCCCATCCCCTTCTGAAACCGCCGCCTTCCCGACGCCGAGACCCCGCCATGCGAACGCTGCTTGCCCTGCTCGTGCTCTCTCATCCCCTGCTCGCCGACGACTGGACGCGCTACCGCGGCCCCAACGGCACCGGCGTCTCCAACGCCACCGGCCTGCCGACGACGTGGGACGAGAAGACCAACGTCGTCTGGAAGACGCCCGTCCACGACAAGGGCTGGTCGTCGCCGGTCGTGCTCGGCAAGCAGGTCTGGGTGACGACCGCCCGCGAGGACGGCAAGGCGCAGTGGGCCGTCTGCGTCGATCGCGACTCGGGCAAGGTCGTCCACGACGTCAAGGTCTTCGACACGCCGAAGGTGCCCTACTTCTTCATGAAGGACTACAACAGCCACGCCTCGCCCACCCCGGCCATCGAGCCGGGCCGCGTCTACGTCCACTTCGGCTCGGCCGGCACCGCCTGCCTGGACACCGAGACGGGCAAGGTGCTCTGGTCCCGCCGCGACCTGCCGTGCGACCACTGGCGCGCCCCCGGGTCGTCGCCGGTGCTGTGGAACGACCTCGTCATCCTCACCTTCGACGGCTACGACCGGCAGTACCTGGCGGCGCTGCGCAAGAGGGACGGCTCGACGGCGTGGGAGGCGAAGCGCGAGGTGGTCGTCCCGGACGACAACGGCGACCTGAAAAAGGCCTACTCGACGCCGTCGCTGATCGAGGCCAACGGCCGGACGCTGCTGGTCAGCCCGGGGGCGACGAACACGCTGGCGCTGGACCCGGCGACGGGCCAGGAGGTCTGGAAGGTGTTGCACGGCGGCATGAACACGGCGACGCCTCCGGTCGTCGCCGGCGGCAAGGTGTTCGTCACCACCGGCAACCCGTCGCACCTGGTCGCCATCGGCCTGGACGGCAAGGTCGCCTACAAGGTCACCCGCGAGGTGCCCCAGCGCCCCGGGCCGATCTCCCACAACGGCCTGCTGTTCCTCGTCAGCGACAACGGCATCGCCACCTGCCTCGACCCGAAGACCGGCGACGGGGTCTGGACGCGGCGCCTGGGCGGCCAGTTCTACTCCTCCCCCGTCTGCGCCGAGGGCCGCCTGTACGTCTTCGACAAGAAGGGCAAGGGCACGGTCCTGACCGCCGACCGCGAGGGCAAGGTCCTCGCCACCAACCAGCTCGCCGGCGGCGTGATCGCCACCCCGGCCATCGCCGGCAAGGCGCTCTACGTCCGCACCAACACGCACCTGTACCGGGTCGAGCAGCGCTGAGGCCGGTCAGGCCAGCACCTCGACCTTGAGATCGACCTCGCGCGGCACGTCGAGGTCGCGCATGGCATCGACCGCCTGCCGGTTGGGGTTGCGCACCCGCAGCAGCCGCTGGTACAGCCGCAGCTCGTACACCTTGCGGCCGGCCTCGCGGATCACCGTGTACGGCTCGATGTGGACCGGCAGCGGCACCGGCCCGCCGACCGCGGCCCCGGTCCGCGTCAGCGTCCGCACGATGTCCTCGGCGCACTGGTCCACCGCCACGTGGTCGGACGAGGCCAGCCGGATCTGCACGATCCCCTGGTTGCCCTCGGGACGCGGCACCTCGGTCACCACCGGCACCTCGGGCGGCGGCTCGGCCAGCGGCGCGGTCCACTTCTTCTTGTAAAGCCACTTGAGCGTGTCGCCGGCGAACTTGCCGCCGTCGGACAGCCCCAACGTCTCGGTCAGGTACTGCTCGCCCTCCGGCGTCAGGCCCAGGGCGATCGGCTTGCCGTTCGAGACCCCCCGGACGTAGTACCCGGGGCGGTCGGCGAAGCGATGCAGCGTCGGCATCCGATGTCTCTCCCTACTTCCCGCGAAGCTCTCATTGTCTTTGCCGCTGCCGCGTCGTCAAGGCGCCCGTAATCCATAAAGGATGAAGGATGAAGGATGAAGGATGAATCAGAGAGGTCTTCTTGTTCATCCTTCATCCTTTCAGGAGACCACCATGCCGGACCTGTCGTTCGACCAGCCAGCCGCCCTCGACCGGCTGATGCGCTTCCTCGCCGTCGAGGGCGTCACCGGGCGGGAGAAGGCGATCGGGGCCGAGGTCGTCCGGGCGCTGCGCCAGGCCGGCGTGCCCGCCGGCGCCATCCGCCTCGACACCGCCAACGACCGCATCCCGCTGCCGACCCAGACCGGCAACCTGATCGTGAGGATGCCCGGCACCGCGCCCGGGGCGCCGCTGCTGTTCTCGACCCACCTCGACACCGTGCCGCTGGCCGCCGGCGCCGTGCCGGTGCTCCGGGGCGAGAGGATCGTGCCCCAGGGATCGACCGCCCTGGGCGGCGACAACCGCACCGGCGTGGGCGTCCTCGTCACGCTCGCGGCCACGCTGCTCCAGAAGAAGTTGCCCCACCCGCCGCTGACCCTGCTGTTCACCGTCCGCGAGGAGAGCGGGCTGTTCGGCGCCCGCCACGTCGATCCCGCCGACCTCGGCGGGGCCGCCATGGGCTTCAACGTGGACGGCCGGGACGCCGGCGAGGTCACCCTCGGCGCCGTCGGCGCCGAGCGCTGGGAGGTCGAGATCACCGGCAAGGCCTCGCACGCCGGCGCCTACCCCGAGCAGGGCATTTCCGCCACCCTGGTCGCCGCCCTGGCCCTGGCCGAGGTCAAGGCCCTGGGCTGGTTCGGCAAGGTCCGCCAGGCCGGCCAGGAGGGCACCTCGAACGTCGGCAGCTTCGGCGGCCGCGACGGCCAGCCCGCCGGCGACGCCACCAACGTCGTGACCGACTACGCCCGGCTGACCGGCGAGGCCCGCAGCCACAACCCGCGCTTCGTCAAGAGCATCGTCAGGGCCTACAAGGACGCCTTCGCCGGCGCCGCCGCCCAGGTGCTCGACCACAAGGGCAAGAAGGCCAAGGTGCAGTTCCGCTCCCGGCTGGACTACCACCCGTTCCGCCTCAGGGAGGACGCCCCGGTGGTGAGGCGCGCCCTCGACGCCGCCGCCGCCGCGGGGCTCCGCCCGAAGACCAAGGTCAGCAACGGCGGCCTCGACGCCAACTGGCTCGTCAGGCACGGGGTGCCCACGATCACCTTCGGCGCCGGCCAACACCAGATCCACACCACCGAGGAGTACGTGGACGTGAGCCTTTACTTCGAGGGCTGCCGGATGGCGTTGGCCCTGGCCACCCTGTGAAGATGGATAAAGTGAGTGGGCGGGGAAGGATAACCCTCCCCGCCCACTCACTTTCCCGTTCTTCCGTCCGTAAACCGTTACCCGCTCTCATCTGGGGGCGCCTGTACGATTCGGATCAACCGATGTGCGGTTTTGCCCCGGCGGGGCCGATCCGCAGATCGCGCGCCACTCAGGGGATGGAAGCGAGGCGATTCACCGGACGGGCCTGGTCGTTCGTCGCGGACTCCTTCCCGGTCAGCAGCTCCTGGCGTAGGATCGTCACGCCCTGCGGGGCCTGGATGCCGATCCGCACCCGATTCCCTTGCACCTCCAGCACTTCCACCACGATTGAGTCGTCGATAACGATCCGCTCGCCAGCCTTGCGCGTCAGTACCAGCATGTTCAAGCCTCCTTGGTGACCTCAGCTGAGCATTCCATTCTGGGTCGGACGGGGGATGGGGGTCATCCACTCGTCATGGCCTGATTTCAGTGCAATCCTTATGCCGAAGAAATAGGCCTTACATTCTGCACCATCGTCTTGGGCGAAGCTGCCAATTTGGCACTCATGTCGCCACCGCCTCGGCCCAGACCTCCTGTAACGAACGCCCTCCGACGAGGTGCGTCTGCAATCCTACAACCCCATCCGACACCGTGAGATAGGTGCAAGGCAGCTCGGTCCAGCAGCCGCTGTTGAAGTAGGGGAGGGGCTGGTCGAGGTCCGCGGCAGGAGCGTGGGTGTGGCCGCAGGCCACGCCAGCAGATGCAACCGCCGCGCCGGGCCAGCTCGACGGCCCTTGAGCCGGCCTTTCGCCGCTGGCGGAGAAAGGTCTTACTACCGTGCTTGGCCATCTTGGCGAAGCGGTGCGTCCGGTCGATTTTCTGGAGCAGGCCGTACACGGCGTCGGCGAACCAGGTCAGGACGGGGTACGACTCGATGAAGTCGTCGAAGACGTGGCCGTGCAGGATCAGCAGCCGCTCCCCGCCGGTCAGGAGGGTGTACTCCTCCTGCACCGTGACGCCGAGCAGGTGCGAGACGACCTCGGCGGAGCCGTCGTGGTTGCCGGCCAACCAGAAGACGATCTCGACCTGGTCGGAGAGCTTGCGGATCAGCGACAGGACCTTCCAGTGGGCCTTGCCCAGCCGACGGAAGTCGATCGAGTCGAAGACGTCGCCGTTGAGGATGAGGCGGCGGGTGGGCAGGTCGCCCTCGACGACCCGCTCGAGGAGCTGGCAAACGAGCCGGGCCTGGCAGTTGGCGCTGCCGAGGTGGAGGTCGGACAGGATCACCGCGTCGAGCATGGTGGGCCCTCGGGGTTACACGCACTCCCCTTCGAGATAACACACCCGTGTGTGCGTCGGGTGAGGGCGGGATGAATTCGGAGGGGGCGGCTCGCCGGTTCCGTAAGATAGGCGGGGCGTTTCGCCGCCGCCCACTTGGGATCGTGATCGATGTCGTCGCCGTTGCGGATCGGAGTCGTCGGATTGGGCCGCCGTTGGCCGCGCTACCGGCAGGCGCTGCTGGCGCTGTCGCGGGAGGCGCGGGCGGTGGCCGTGCATGACCCCGCGCTGGAGCGGGCCGAGACGGAGGCGCGCGAGCTGGGCTGCGAGGCGGCGGCCGGGGCCGTGGAACTGATCGAGCGGCCCGACGTGGACGCGGTCCTCGTCCCGGGCGGGGCCTGGCACGGGCTCTGGGCCGTCGAGCGGGCGGCGCGGGCGGGCAAGCCGGTGCTGTGCGCCGCCTCGCCGGTCGAGGACGAGGAGTGCCTCGACGCGATCCCGCCCGACGGCGTCCACGTCGCGCTGTGGCCGGCGCTGACGCTGGCGCGGGAGGCGCTGTCGGAGCGGCTGCGCGAGTCGCTGGGCCGGCCGCTGTTCGCCCAGGCGACGTGGACCCGGCACGGCGACCGCGACCTGCTGGCCACCGCCGGCGCGCTGGCCCTGTTCCGCGCCTGCGCCGACCTGTTCGGCGAGGCGCCGCGCACCGTCGCGGCGTTGCCGGCGCCGTCGGCGGTCGATTGCGCCAGCCTGCTGCTCTCGTTCGACGAGCAGCGGCTGGCCCAGCTGACCCTGTGGGGCGGCCCGGCGGCGCGGCCGGGCCTGACGGTCCAGGTCGAGGCGGAGGGCGGCCCCGCCCGGCTGGAGCTGCCGCGCCGGGTCGAGTGGCAGGACGCCGAGGGCCGCCACGCGCTGCAGCTGCCCGGCGGACTGGCGGAGGGGCTGGTGCTCGACCGCTTCGTGCGGGCGGTGCGCGACGGCGAGCCGCCGGCGTGCGGCCTGGCGGCGGCGGGCGCGGCCCTGGGCTGGCTGCGTGCGGCGCGGCGGGCCAGGGAAACGGGGCAACCCGTCGCCCTGGGGCCGGCCGCCGGACGGGCTTGACCGACCGCGCCGGGGAGTCGTATACAGGGAGGCCAGGTTCCCCGACCCGAGGGTCTGGCATGAACGACGACTCCCCCCGCGGCAAGGTCATTCCGATGCACGTCGGCCGGCGGCTCGTCGCCGAGCTGATGCACCACGCCCGCAAGGTGCCGTCCATCCCGCTGGCGCGGACGTGCCGGGTCCCGGCCGTCGTCGCCGCCCGGTCGCTGGCCGCGCCGTCGCCGTCGTGGACGGCGATCTTCATGAAGGCCTACGCCCTGGTCGGCCAGGACATCCCGGAGCTGCGCCGGGCCTGGATCCCGTTCCCCTACCCGCGGATCTACGAGCACCCGATCAGCGAGTGTGGCGTGCTGATGGAGCGCGAGGTCGAGGGCGAGCCGGTCGTCCTGGGCGTCAAGGTCCGCGGCCCGGAGCACACCGAGCTGGCCCGCATCGACGAGCACCTGAAGGGGTTCCGCGAGTCGCCCGTCGAGAAGGTGTCGGCGTTCCGGCAGCTGTTGCGGCTGGCCCGCCTGCCGTGGCCGCTGCGGCGGTGGTTCCTGTGGCGGGTGCTGTCGCTGTGCGGCCACCGGCGGGCGCGGCGGATGGGCACGTTCGTCATCTCCAGCCTGGGCAACTACGGCGTCGAGCAGATGCACCCGCTGACGGCGCTGACGACGTACTTCACGTTCGGCCCGATCTCGCCGGCCGGCGAGGTGACGCTGAAGGTGATCTACGACCACCGCGTCATGGACGGCCGGACGGTCGCCCGCATCCTGCTGCGGCTGGAGGAGGTGCTCAACGGCGCCGTCCTGGACGAGCTGCGCGGCCTGGCCCGCGCGGCGGCGTGAGCCGGCCGACTCACTCCTTGCCCGGCCGGTGCCGGTCGATCATCGCCTTGAAGTCGCCGAGGCTGGACCAGCGCATCCGCTCGCTCAGGTCCACCTCGGCCACGGCGACGCCGCCCCACTCCTTCGCCTGGGCGATCACCTCGCCCTCGCGGTCGAACACGGCCGAGACCATCCACTTCAGCTCCGCGCCGCAGTAGGTGCTGCTGACGACGTAGGCGTGGTTCTCGCAGGCCCGCGCCCGGGCCAGCAGCGGGTTGCAGCCCCAGACCGGCCAGGCGATCACCTCGGCGCCGTTGTTCGACAGCCCGCGGGCCACCTCGGGGAAGAACCCGTCGTAGCACACCATCATCCCGACCTTGCCGAACCGCGTGTCGAAGACCGGGTAGTCGTGCCCCGGGGCGACGCCGCCCTCGATCTCGCCGCGCGGCAGGCAGACCTTGCGGTACTTGCCGGCGACGGTGCCGTCGGGGCCGAGCAGCACGGCGACGTTGTAGACCAGGTGCCGGTCGCGCTCCAGCAGGCCGGCGACGACGTAGAGGTTGTGCCTCTTCGCCAGCGCCGCGAAGTAGTCCGTCGAGGGGCCGGGCACCGGCTCGGCGCACTCCACGTAGGACTTGCCCAGGCCGGGGAAGGTCAGCGTCTCGCCGAGCACGACGAGGTCGGCCTTCGCCTCGGCGGCCCTGGCGATCAGCGGCTCGAACTGCTTGCAGTTGTCTGTTGCCGTCTTGCCGCCGCGCGGGATGTAATGCACGGCCGCCAGGCGGACCTTGCGCGGGGCCGGCGCGGCGACCTCCTGCAAGGCCACGTCGCGCCACCGCGCCTCGCCGCCGGGCGCCCAGAGCAGGTGCAGTTCGACCGTGGCGCGCGTCGCCTTCGCGGGGGCGCGGAAGACGTCCTCGACCAGCGTCCAGCCCTCCCGCTTGCCCTTCTCCGAGGGGTATTCCGCCTCGGCCGTGGCCCCGTAGGCCGGGGCAAACGTCTTGGCGTTCGCCCTGTCCTGCGGCACCTGGCGGCCCTTGTCGTCGCTCCACAGGACCCGGGCGTAGACGCTGCGGCGCGGCGTCTCGACGCCGGCAGCCTGGTACGCCGCCGAGAAGCGGTAGTGCTTGCCGCCGGTCACCGGAAACGCCTTCGCCCACCAGCCGTGCTGCCCCTCGATCCGGCCGGCGCGGAGGGTCAGCACGCCCTTGCCTTCGCTGGAGAACGCGGGCCAAAGTTCGTCGCGCGGGGCGGCGCGACTCCAGCCGGGCGGGTCATCGTGAACCTGGCTCAGGGCGACGAGCGCCGCGGCGAGCAGCGTCAGGGAGCGGGACATCGAGATCTCCTTACCCGTTGCGCTTCATGAAGTCGCCCATGAACGACGCCAGCGCCTGGCAGGCCTCCGGCGGCACCGCGTTGTAGATCGACGCCCGGATGCCGCCGACAGACCGGTGCCCGGCCAGGCCGACCATGCCGGCCGCCACCGACTCGGTCACGAACTGCTTCTCCAGCGCCTCGCTCGGCAGGCGGAACGTCACGTTCATCCGCGACCGCGACTCGGGCAGGGCGTGGCCCCGGTAGAAGCCGCCGCTGTGGTCGATGGCGTCGTAGATCGCCTTCGCCTTGGCCTCGTTGCGCTTCGCCATCGCCGGCAGGCCGCCCTGCCTCTCGATCCACCCCAGCGTCAGGTTCAGCACGTAGACGCCGAACGTCGGCGGCGTGTTGTACAGCGAGTTGTTCTTGACGTGCGTCGAGTAACGCAGCATCGTCGGCACGTTCTTGTTCACCTTCTCCAGCCACGCCTCGCGCAGTAGCACCGCGGTCACGCCGGACGGGCCGAGGTTCTTCTGCGCCCCCCCGTAGATCATCGAGAAGCGGCCCGCGTCGATCGGCCGCGACAGGATGTCGCTGGACATGTCGCAGACCAGCGGCCGGTCGCCGACGTGGGGGACCTCCGAAAACTGAACCCCCTGGATCGTCTCGTTCGACGTGTAGTGGACGTAGGCGGCGTTCGGATCGACGCGGATCTCGTCGAGGCGTGGCACCCGGCGGTAGTGCTCCTCCTTGGTCGAGGCGGCGACGCGCGGCTTGCCGAACAGCTGCGCCTCCTCGAACGCCTTGTCGGCCCAGGCGCCGGTCATCACGTAGTCGGCCGAGCCGCCCGGCGGCAGGAAGTTCATTGGCAGCATGGCGAACTGGGTGGACGCGCCGCCCTGGACGAACAGCACGCGGTAGCCGTCGCCGACGCCGACGAGGCGCTTCAGCGCCGCCTCGGCCTGACCGTTGACCGCCTCGAACTCCTTGGAGCGGTGGCTCATCTCCATGATCGACATGCCGGTGCCCTGGTAGTCGCGCAGCTCGGCCTGAACCTGCTCCAGGACCGCCGCGGGCAGCATCGACGGGCCGGCGTTGAAGTTGCAAATCGTCTTCATCGTTCCCTCCTCGGCGATAGTTTACTAGGTGAGCGGCGCTTCGGAACGCTTCCGCGAAGCGTCGCCAACCGGGGGCCACCATGACGCGCTGCATCCTGACCGCCATCCTTCTCGCCACGACCCCGCTGCACGCCGGCTGGAAGGCCGGCGTCGCCACGGCGAAGATCACCCCGAAGCGGCCGATGTGGCTGGCCGGCTACGGCGGCCGCACCCGGCCGGCGGAGGGCACGCTGCACGACCTCTGGGTCAAGGCATTGGCCCTGGAGGACGAGTCCGGCTACCGCGTCGTGCTTCTTTCAAGCGACCTCTGCGGCATGCCCAAGTGGATGTACGACGGCGTCTGCACGAAGCTGGAGAGGGCGCACGGCCTGAAGCGCGAGCAGGTGCGGCTGACCAACTCGCACAACCACTGCGCCCCCGCAATCCGCGACGAGCTGGAGGACTACTACCCGCTCGACGACGACCAGCGCAAGCGCGTCTACGACTACTCCGACTGGCTGGAGGGCGAGATCGTCCGCGTCCTCGGGGCGGCGCTCAAGGACCTGAACCCCGTGACCCTTTCGGCCGGCGAGGGCGTCTGCACGTTCGCGGTCAACCGGCGCAACAACAAGGAGGCGGAGGTCCCCGCCACCCTCGCCCGCGGCGACAGGCCGAAGGGCCCGGTCGATCACTCCGTCCCGGTACTGGCGGCGCGCGACGGCAAGGGGCAGCTCGTCGCCGTCGTGTTCGGCTACGCCTGTCACAACACGACGCTGGACTTCTACAAGTGGTGCGGCGACTACGCCGGCTTCGCCCAGCTGGCGATCGAGAAGAAGCACAAGGGCGCGGCCGCCCTGTTCGTGGCCGGCTGCGGCGGCGACCAGAACCCGCTGCCGCGCCGCACCGTGGCGCTGTGCGAGAAGTACGGCGACGAGCTGGCCGCCGCCGTCGAGAAGGCGCTGGCCGGCCCGATGCGGCCGCTGGCGCCAAGGCTGCGGGCCGCCTTCGAGTTCGTGCCGCTGCCGTTCGACAGGAACCCGACGCGCCAGGAGCTGGAAGCCCACCTCAAGGGCCCCAACGCCATCCGCGCCCGCTGGGCGAAACGGATGCTCGGCCAGCTGGACGCCGGCCGGCCGTTCGCCACGTCCTACCCTTACGCCGTGCAGGTGTGGGCCCTCGGCGACCAGCTGTGGATCGCCCTGGGCGGCGAGGCGCTGGTCGATTACTCGCTCCGCTTCAAGCGGGCCCACGGCGAGCGGACGTGGGTGTCGTCGTACAGCCACGACCTGACGGCGTACATCCCGTCGGAGCGGAACTGGGCCGAGGGCGGCTACGAGGTGGCGTACCTCCACGAGTACCAGCTGCCGGCCGACCGCTGGGCCCGCGGGCTGGAGCAGAAGGTCGCCGACGCCGTCGGGCGGCTGGTGAGGCGGGTGCGCGATTAGCAAGGCGGAATAATCGGCATTCGTGGAAACTTCGCGGTCCCGGGGGGCGTCTCTGAAATAGACTACCAGGGACGTGCTTGCCACAAGGAGCTTGCGGAACCTCCGGGCGGGCGCGACATGCGGATTCGTCCCCGTGTGATGCCCCACACGCGCGGGAACGGGGGACTGTCTATGAACTTTCGGAAGACTCGCCGGCTCGCGCTGAGCCGGCTCGAGGACCGCACCACGCCGAGCGTGTCGGTCACCCTCGTCAGCGGCACGCTGACCATCCGGGGCGACAACCTGAGCAACAACCTCCTGGTCTCGGAGGCCGCCCCGGGCAAGTTCACCGTCACGAACAACACCAAGACGGTGGGCACGTTCTCGTTCTCCAACCTGAACGTCCTCATGGGCAACGGGGCCGACACCGTCGAGCTGAAGGTGGCCACCGCCCTGACCGGCAACGTGACCATCCAGACGGGCAACGGCACCGACTCGGTCACGACGGCCAACAGCACGCTCGGCTCCCGGGTCGGCGGCGACGTGCTCATCAACCTGGGGCTGGGCGGCAACCGCCCCGGCGTCAACTACGACCAGGACGTCAGCTGGGAGAACGTCAACATCGGCGGCAACCTGACCGTGCTCGGCCCCACCGGCAACGGCGCCGAGCTGGTCAGCCTTGAGGCGACCCGCATCGGCAAGTCGGTCTCGGTCACCAACATCTACCAGACCGGCCTGGGGGACCCCGACGACGCCGCCCGGGCGGTCACCGTCGGCGCCGACCTGTCGGTGAACAACGTCCAGAAGAACACCGACAGCCGCACCGACACCCCGTTCACGTTCGGCGGCAACGGGCTGACCCTGAACTCCGGCACCGCCGTCAACCGCCACCTCAACTACACCGGCGGCAACGGCATCGACCGGGTGTTCCTACCGGCCGGCACCTCCGGCACGCCCGTCACGATCGGCGGCAACGTCACGGTGAACGTCGGCGGGGGCGTCAACAACAGCCTGGTGCTCGGCACCGGGTCGGTCGGCGCCGACGTCGGCGGCAACCTGACGTTCTACGGCGGGGTCGGCATCGACCGGTTCATCATGGACAGCGGCAGCACCGTCAACGGCAACGTCTACCTCAGCCTGGGCGAGGGGAACAACCAGGTCTTCGGCGACTCGATCGGCCTGGGCGTCAGCGGCCCGTTCAACCCCGAGGGCGACGCCACCGTCGGCGGCAGCGTCACCGTCCTGCTGGGCAACGGCGACAACTTCATCGGCACCTACGGGATCGACCCCAGCACCCTCAGCGTCGGCGGCAACCTCAGCATCCGGGTCGGCAACGGCAACAACACCGGCGGCGACGCCCTCGGCCCCGGCGACATCACCCTCTTCAACACCGCCCTGACCGTCGCCGGGACGGCGGAGTACCGAGCCGGCACCGGGACGAACAACATCGACTTCAGCAACCTGAGCACGATCGGGGCGCTGAGGCTGATCTTCAGCGGCGGGCCGACCAGCCTGACGTTTAGCCAGGCGGGCACGTACTTTGGCGACGTGTTCATCGACTTCGGCACCGGGTTCGGCCCGAAGAATCTCGCCTTCGTGCCGCCCGCCGACCTCGGCGGCAACGTCACCATCCTCAACTACCCCTGACCCCGACCGAGGCGCAGCTGCGCCGGCCCCGCCGGCGCAGCCGCCCTCCTCACGACCCGCCCGCCTGCGCCCCACCGGACGGCGCCTCCGCTACCCCGTTCCCGCCGGGTGAAACCCGCCCCAGCTGGCCCCTCCGACCAGCCGGCACGACAGGCCCGCCTTGCCTACATTTCTCCCCCTCGCCACCTTTCCTTGCCGTTGAAACTTCACACCCGGCAGTTAATCTCGGGTCCGGGCATATTGCCCCAGGCGAAACGAGCTGGGGAGGGCCCTGCCGGCCCCGGCCTTCGCACCCGGAACCTGGGTAGAGAGGCAGTCAAATGGCACTGAGACGACCGCGTCGGCTTCGGCTGCAACGGCTCGAAGACCGCTCGACGCCCGCCGTCACGACGAGGCTCGTCGGCGGGCTGCTGTCCATCCGCTCCGACAACCTCGGCAACACCCTCGTCATCGCCGAGACGGCGACGCCCGGCCAGTTCACGGTCACCAACCAGACCGGGCTGGGGCCGGTGAAGACGGTCGGCACGTTCAAGTTCTCGAACCTGTCGATCACGATGGGCAACGGCAACGACACCGTGGACCTGCAGGTCAAGACCGCTCTGACCGGCAACCTGTCCGTCAGCCTGGGCAACGGCACCGACGTGTTCACCACGCAGACCAGCACGCTCGGCTCCCGGGTCGGCGGCGACGCGGTCATCAACCTGGGGCTCGGCGGGCAGCGCCCCGGGGACACCTACGACCAGGAAGTCCAGTGGCAGAACGTCAACCTCGGCGGGAGCCTTACCGCCGTGGGCACCCCCGGCAGCGGGGCCGAACTGCTGAACATCGAGGCGGCCCGCGTCGGCAAGTCGGTCTCGGCCACCAACTTCTTCCAGACCTCCCTGGGGCTGGTCGGCGACTCCTCCCGGGCCTCCACCGTCGGCGGCAACGTGTCGGTCAACAACGTCCAGAAGAACACCGACAGCCGCGACGACACCCCACCCGCCGTCGGCGGCAACGGGCTGAACCTGTACGACCTGAGCACCGTCAACGGCAACATCGGCTACGTCGGCGGCGCCGGCATCGACCGCGTCCAGCTGCCCCAGGACGTTAACGACGCCGCCGCGCCGGTGTTCATCAACGGCAACGTCACCGTCAACGGCGGCGGCGGCGACAACCTGTTCGCCATGGGCACCGGGAAGCCGGGGTCGGGCGCCGCCGCCCACGTGCGCGGGAGCGTCAGCTACACCGGCGGGGCCGGCGTGGACCGGGTGTTCCTCGACACCGGCTCGACGGTCGGCGGCAACGCCCTCTTCTCCCTCGGCGAGGGCGACAACGAGATCTTCAACGGCGCCGTCGAGGACGGCACGGTCGGCGGCAGCCTGACCATCCGGGCCGGCAACGGCGACAACTTCCTGGGGGACTACTCGGCCCTGTTGCGCGTCGGCGGCAACCTGACGGTCCAGTTCGGCAACGGCGACAACTTCTCGACCTCGTTCTTCAACACCTTCCTGGAAGTCGGCGGCACCGCCACCTACCGCGCCGGGACCGGCTCGAACTCCCTGGACATCACCAACCAGACGATCGGCAACCTGGTGCTGATCTTCCAGGGCGGGCCGACGACGGTGTCGTTCAACCAGCCGTCGGGGGTGTTCAACGGCAACGTCTACCTCGACTACGGCGTCGGGCTGGGGCCGAAGGTGCTGGGCGGGACGGCCACGCTCACCGGGACCGTCGTCCTCCTCAACTACCCCTGACCTCCGCCGGCCGCGCCCCCGACCGCCGGGGCGCGGCCGGCCGTTGCCCATCCAACCGTTACTTTCGGGGCGACCGAACCAGGTCGCGGAATCCCTGCGACCGATTCTCTCCGGATAATCCATACGACCTGCACTCCTTCCGCAGGTTTTCCGACCGGATCACCGTGCTTAGTCGTTGAATCTTTCTCACCTCAGTTTATCCTCAAACTCCGACAGCGTGTCGGCGAGGCTGATCCGGACCACAGCCGCGCTCCTCCTGGGAGCGGGGTCGGGCTCGGCTCGCCTTTTCTGGAACACATGCGGAGGTAGATCAATGAGCATCCGGCGCCCGCGCCGCCTCCAGGTCGAGTGCCTGGAAGGCCGAATCACGCCCGCCGTCTCGGTCCGGTTCTACAGCGGCCTGTTGATGATCCAGGGCGACAACGCGGCCAACAACCTCAAGGTCACCGAGACGGCCCCGAGCACGTTCAAGGTGGAGAATAACCTCAAGTCGGTCGGCACGTTTAAATTCTCCAACCTGTTCATCACGATGGGCAACCGCAACGACAACGTCGAGCTGAGGGTGGCGACGGCCCTGACCGGCCGACTGCAGGTCAGCCTGGGCAACGGCGCCGACAAGTTCCTGGCGCTGGGCACCGCGGCGGGGGCGCGGATCGGCGGCGACGTGTACGTCAACGCCGGCCTGTCCGCCATCCCGCCGGGCGGGAACGTGTTCCCCTTCCTGTACGACCAGGAGATGAACTTCCAGAGCATCAACGTCGGCGGCAGCGTCACCGCCATCGGGTCGGTCGGGTCCGGCACCGAGCTGCTGAACTTCCAGCAGGGCCGGATCGGCCGCAACATCACCGCCGTCAACATCTTCCAGACCTCGCTGGGGCTGTTCTCCGACGCGGGACAGGCGGTCTCCGTCGGCGGCGACGTGTCGGTGACCAACGTCCAGAAGAACACCGACAGCCGCAGCAACTCCCCGCCGAGGGTCGGCGGCAACGGCCTGAACTTTTACGCCGGCAGCGTCGTCAACGGCAACGTGAACTACACCGGCGGCAACGGCATCGACCGCGTCTTCCTGCCCCAGGACTTCGACAACGTCGCCGCCGTTACGGTCGGTGGCAACGTCAACGTCAACGTCGGCGGCGGGACGTCCAACACCCTGTCCCTGGGCACCGGCAACAACACGCTCGACACGGGCGGCGTCTCCGTCGGGGCGGCGCTGATCGGCGGCAACGTCACTTACACGGGCGGGGCCGGCATCGACCGCCTGTTCTGCGACTCCGGCACCGAGGTCGGCGGCAACCTGTATGCCAGCCTGGGCGAGGGCGACAACCAGGTGTTCGGCGACTCGACCCTGACCAATTTCGGCCCGTTCAACGCCGTCGGCCCCGGCACGGTCAACGGCAACGTGACCATCATCCTGGGCAACGGCAACAACTTCATCGGCAGCTTCGGCGTGGTCAACGCCCTGCCGTTTTCCGTCGGCGGGAACCTGACCTTCATGGTCGGCAACGGTGACAACACCGGCGGCGACGCCTTTGCCCCCGGCGCGATCACGTTCTTCAACACCGCGCTGACCGTCGGCGGGACGGCCACCTACCGGGCCGGCACCGGCACCAACAACCTGGACATCACCAACGAGACGATCAGCAACCTGCGGCTGATCTTCAGCGGCGGGCCGACCGACGTCCAGTTCAACCAGGCGTCGGGCGTGTTCAACGGCAACGTGTTCATCGACTTCGGCACCGGCTTCGGGCCGAAGAGCCTCGGTGGGACGGCGGCGTTCGGCGGGGACGTGGTCATCCTCAACTACTAGGCCAAGCGCCCTCGCGGGGGAAACGAAGAGGCCCGGGCGGGTACGGATGCCGCCCCGGGCCTCTTGCTCGGCCGGTCAGAAGTTGGGGATGACCTCGCCGCCGTTGCGGGTGACGATGGCGGCGAACACCTTCAGCTCGATCGAGTCGCGGACGAACTGGACGTGCCCGTCGCAGGGGATGTCGCCCATTCCCCTCGAACCACCGCGGGCCACCCTTCTTCCCGGAGTTGCGGCCGCTCACCGTCGGCTGCTACAATCCGCCCGGGAGGAGAAACGATGACCGAGGCCGTCTCCCGAATTCTTACCGAGATCGACCGCCTGTCCCAACCGGAGCGTGCCGAGTTGGCGTTCGAGGTGTTACGCTCCCTGGACCCCCCGGGGGGGAAGCCCGTCGGGGAGTTCGACGCGGAACTTAGCCGGCGGCTTGAAGAGATCCGCGCCGGCAAGGTGGCGGGCATCCCGGCGGATGAGGTGTTCGCGAGGCTGAAGGCGCGACGTTCGTGAAGCCGGTCGATTCCACCCCGAGGCTGAGGCGGAACTCCAAGAGGCGTCTGCCTTCTACGAGGGCCGCCGTCCCGGCCTGGGTGAGGGCCTGGAATCTGAGGTTCAGGAGGCCGTCGAGCGAATCGCTCGGATGCCCAGGTCGTTTCCCCCTTACGGGGACGGCGGGGCGCAAGTGCGTCCTGCGTCGCTTCCCGTACACCATTTTCTTCCTCGAACGAGAGGAGATTGTCCGAAGTTGCCGCGATCGCCCACCAGAAGCGTCAGCCCGACTACTGGGCACACAGGCAGCCAGACTGACCCTCCTAATCCCCGACGCCTCATCACCCCGTCGCCAGGCGGTAAAGGATCTCGCTGGCCATCTCCACCTGGGCCAGCTTGACCCACTCGTCGGCGGTGTGCGCTGGGCGATGTCGCCGGGGCCGAACACCACCGACGGCGCGCCGGCCTCGGCCAGCGTCGAGGCGTCGGTGCCGTAGGGCACCGCCTCGACCCTGTGCCGACCTCGCACCGCGTCGAGGGCCGCTCCCAGCCGCGCCCACCAGCGGCTCGAGCCCTCCGGCCCCAGCGCTGGGCAGCTCAGCCACGGCTCGCTCTGGCTAAACGGAGATCCCCTTGGGCGTTCTTCTCCAGGTGGCGCATCAGCTCCGCCGGCACAGCCGCCGTCGCCTCGCCGGGCAGCGTGCGGCGGTCGATCTACCTGGCGGCGGTCGGCACCGTGTTGACGCTGGTGCCGCCCTCGATCCGCCCGACGCTTAGCGTCGCCGGGCCCAGCAGCAGGTGCGACCGCGTCGTCCTCAGCCCTCGGCGAACCGCTCCACCAGCCCCAGCAACGTCGCCATGTGGTAGATGGCGTTGACCCCCTGCTCGGGCCGGCTGGAGCGGCACGACCGCCCCGCGGTACGCAGGTGCCAGCGGACGGCGCCCTTGTGGGCGTGGACGACGTCGAGGTTGGTCGGCTCCGCCACGACGCCGAAGACCGGCCCTTCACGCCGCCGCGCAGGTCGTCCTTCACCAACCGCTGCACGCCGAGGAAGGTGGAATTCCTCATCGACGCAGCAGGCCAGCACGACGCGGCAAGAGCGGGCCTTCTCGCGCACCAGCCGGGCGAACGCGGCCAGCATCGCCGCCATGCCCGCCTTGACGTCGAGGCGCGCTGCCGTACAGCCGGCCGTTCTCGACCCGGGCCCCGAGCGGGTCGATCGTCATGTGGTCGGTCGGCACCGTGTCCTGGTGGACCTCGAACACCAGCGTCGAGGTCGCGCCGGGGGGCTCGTGGTAGGCGACGACGTTGTCGCGCAGCGGCGCGACCGGCTGGCGCTCGTACCGCACGCCCAGCGCGGAACGCCTCTTCCAGGTAGGCGGTGACGCGGTGCTCGAACACCTCCGGGCCGCGCAGGTCGCGGCCCATGGGGTTGATCGACGGCAGCGCGACCAGGTCGCGGAGCAGGCGGGTGGTCTCGTGCATATGGGACCACGCTACCGCGCCTTCGGCCGTAGGACAAGCTGCCAGCCTGTCCTGGGGGCGAGGGACAAGCTGGCAGCTTGTCCTACGGGAAGAGGGCACGCGGCTCAACCGGCCTCGCGCGCCCTCGGCAGGCTGTGGGCGAAGTTGTCGGCCGCCTGGGCCAGCTCCAACAGCGCCGTGTACGGGGCGACGACGGTGTGCCGGCCGATCCGGCCGACGCGCTCGGCCTCGTCGGCCAGCTGCACCAATGCCGCCATGGCCGGGTCGTGCCGCCGGCCGCAGCCCTGGCACACCGGCCGGTGCCCCTCCGCCAGGACCAGCTGCGTCCCGGCGGGGAGGGCCATCGGCTGGCCGCACAGCCCGCAGCTGGCGGAGGCGGCGTGGTTGTTGTATCGCACCAGGAGTTGCGTCATCGCTGATCCTTCGCCCGGGCATCCGTCCTGTACTCCCCCTCTACATCGGCCGGCGCCGGCGGGGTTCCCCGGGATTCTGGCCCGCGCGCCGCCGGGGACGGCCGCCCGACGACTTGAACCGATGCGTGGGGCGAAGTTTGCCGGGCCGGGGGAGGCACCTATAACAGTCGGAAAACTCCACCGCCCGGCCCTGACTTGAGGTTTTCCGCATGAAGATTCACGAATACCAGGCCAAGGAGCTGCTCGCGGCGGCCGGGGCGGCTGTCCCGCGCGGCGTGGTCGTCTCGACGCCCGCCGAGGCGGTCGAGGCGTTCGACGCCCTGGGCGGCAAGCCGGTGGTGATAAAAGCTCAGGTCCACGCCGGCGGGCGCGGCAAGGGCAAGTTTGCCGGCTCGGGCGCCGACTTCGGCGGCGTCAAGTTCACCACCAAGCGCGAGGACGTCGCCAGGATCGCCGAGGTGATGCTCAAGTACCCGCTGGTGACGAAGCAGACCGGCGAGGCCGGCCAGAAGGTGTCCAAGCTGCTCGTCGTCGAGGCGGAGGCGAAGATCGACCGCGAGGTCTACGTCGGCATGGTGCTCGACCGGGCGATCGGCCTGCCGATCGTCATGGCCTGCGCCGAGGGCGGCGTGGACATCGAGGAGGTCGCCGCCCACTCCCCCGAGAAGATCCTCAAGGTGCCCGTTGATCCGCGCACCGGGCTGCAGCCGTACCAGGCCCGGAAGCTGGCGTTCGACCTCGGCTTCACCGGCGACCAGGCGGCGAAGTGTGAGTCCATCTTGATGGCGCTGTCGAAGGTCTACCTGGACAAGGACTGCACGCTGGCGGAGATCAACCCGCTGGGGGTGATGTCCACCGGAGAGGTGCTGGCGGTGGACGCCAAGGTCACCTTCGACGACAACGCCCTGTTCCGCCACCCCGAGCTGGCGAAGCTGCGCGACGAGTCGGAGGAGAACCCCGCCGAGCTGCGCGCCGGCAAGGCGAACCTCAGCTACATCAGCCTGTCGGGCAACATCGGCTGCCTGGTCAACGGCGCCGGGCTGGCGATGAGCACGATGGACATCATCAAGTACCACGGCGGCAGCCCAGCCAACTTCCTCGACGTCGGCGGCGGCGTCAGCGCCGAGGGCGCCATCGAGGCGTTCCGCATCATCCTGTCCGACCCGAGTGTGAAGGGCGTGCTGGTGAACATTTTCGGCGGCATCGCCAAGTGCGACCTGATCGCCGAGGCGCTGGTGAAGGCCGGCCGCGAGGTGGGGTTCAAGGTGCCGGTGGTGGTGCGGCTGGAGGGGACGAACGTCGAGAAGGCGCGGCAGATCCTGGCGGCGGCGCAGAAGGAGCTGCCGACGATGCAGACGGCGACGGATCTCACCGACGCGGCGAAGAAGGTCGTGGCGGCGGCGAAGTGATTGACCAAGGAGGGCGGGCCATGTCAACCGTGCAGACGGGGAAGATGACTGCGGATGAGTTTTGGGAGTGGTGCTCCCGCCCCGAAAACCA
>JAXMAW010000054.1:0-48046 GCA_046350195.1 Gemmataceae bacterium | reverse complement strand
GCAGGCCGAGCAGCTGGCTGGCGTCGGTCGCCTCGAGGTTGCTCGGCGGGATGCCGAACGCCTGGGGGTTGAACGGCACCGGGTCGAGGAAGCCGCCGCGGGCGGTGTACACGCGGTCGGGCGCCTTGGGGTCGGCGTCGAGGTAGTCCTCGGCGCGCCAGTGCGTCGGCGGCACGTCGCGGACGGCGTCGAACCGGCCGCAGACGCGCGCCCAGAAGCCGGCGAAGTCGGCGGAGCCGGGGAACAGGCAGCCGATGCCGACGATCGCGAGTGGCGGCACCGTCGAGTTCGGAGTTCGGTCCAAGCAGTACCTCAGCAAGCGGCGGCCGGCGCGGTCAGGATAAGGCCGGGACGGGCCTTCCTGGTTACGCCGGCCGGTGGTCATCTCTGGGATGTCGAAGGCGGGGTGTCGCTCACCGTCAGGGGTGTAGGATACGGAGGATCAGGGGCGATGTCCGCCCCGCGCCGAAATGGCCCGGACTGGCTGTTCAAACTCGACGCCAACACCTACACTCACCAACGCCCTCGCCCGCCCCGTCCCGGAAGCCCTGACTTGCTCCTCGACGCCAAGCACCGCCGCTGGTTCGTCGTCACCCTCCTGCTCGCGGCCGGCGCCGTCGCGCTTCACCTGTGGCTGGGGCGCGACGTGCCGGGCGGGCTGCGCGGCGGCTCCGCCGTCGGGCTGTGGTACGGCGTCACCGGGTCGCTGCTGATGGCCTTCGCCGGGCTGCTCTCCGCCCACCGGCGCCTGCCGGTCCGCCGCTGGGTCGGCAGGCGGCAGGCCTGGCTGCGCGGCCACGTCTGGCTGGGGCTCCTCGCCGTTGTTTTCATCCTTTGCCACTCCGGTTACTCCCTGGGCGGCCCGCTGGAGGTCGCCCTGTGGCTCGCTCTGGGGGTGACGACCCTCTCGGGGGTGGTGGCGCTGGCGGCCCAGGCCGTGCTGCCCAACCTGATCACCCGCCGCGTCGAGGCGGAAACGCCCTACGAGCAGCTCCCCCACGTCTGCGACGTGATGCGGCGCGACGCCGACGAGGCGGCCGAGGCGGCGCTGGCGAAGGTCGAGGGGCCGGCCGGGGCGGAGTTGCGGGGGCTGCACCAGGTCGTGCGGGCGTTCCTGGCCAGCGACTTCGACCCGCGGTCGCCGCTGGCCGAGCCGCTCCGCGCCGAGCAGGTGTTCGACCAGGCCGGCCGTCACGCCGGCCTGGCCGGGGCGGCGGGCGAGCTGGCCAGGCTGCGGGGGCTGTGCGACGAGCGGCGACAGATGGGCGAGCAGGCCCGACTCCACCGGTGGCTGCACGTCTGGTTGCTGATCCACGTCCCGGTCACCGCGGCGCTGCTCGTGCTCGCCGCGGCCCACGCGGTGATGTCGGTCTACTGGTAGGGGGCGGGTATGCCGTCCGGGTTCCGCACGCCGCGCTCGCTCGCCGCCTGGTTCGACCTGGACTACTTCCGGCGGCGCACGCTCTTCCGCGGCTGGTGGGGCGGGCTGCCGCTGCTCGCCGGGGCCGCGTCGCTGGCCCTGCTGGGCCTGATGGTCTGGGCCGGCGGGCAGCGGGCCTTTCAGGCCGGCCCGCTCTCCCCTCCGCACGCGCTGTTCAACGACCGCTGCGAGCTGTGCCACGACAGCCGCTTCGGGACGCTCTCGCGGCTGTGGCGCGGCGACTCGGTCGGGTCGATCTCGGACGAGAAATGCCTCAGCTGCCACGCCGGCCCGCTCCACAACCAGCACGCCGCCATGGACCGCTGCGTCGGCTGCCACAAGGAGCACCGCGGTCACGCCGCGCTGGTGCGGATCGACGATCGCAAATGCGTCGCCTGCCACGCCGACCTGAAGCGCGAGGACGGCTCGCCCCCGGAGCGGGCCGCACACGTCACGGCGTTCTCCCAGGGCCGGCATCCCGAGTTCCGTGTCCGGGAGGACCCCGCCACGGTGCGGTTCAACCACCAGTACCACCTCGTGGACCTGCCGAGGTACCGCGAGGCGCTGGCGGCGAAGGACGACGAGGGGGCCCGGCGGCGGCTGCGGTCCCTCGGCGCCGAGCCGCTGACCTGCGCCGGCTGCCACCGGATGGACGACGACGGCCGGTACATGAGGCCGGTGTCGTACAACGACCACTGCCGGCGGTGCCACCCGCTCTCGGTCGGGGTTCAGGGGGAGTGGCCGGACAAGGACCTGGGGGCGGCGGCCGCCCGGTTCGCGGAGGCGCCGCTGCGGCACCCCCGCGGCGGCGAGACGGCGGCGGTGGTGCGCGCCGACCTGCGCGACCGGCTGACGACCTTCATCCAGGGGCCGCAGGGGCGGCGGTTCCTCGACGCAGTGCCGCCGGCCAAGCCGGGCCGACGCCTGCCCTGGCCGCCGCCGGACGCCGCCCGCCCGGAGAAGGAGTACGCCTGGGTGGACGCCCACCTGGACCAGACGGAGCGGGCGCTGTACCTGGGCAGCGGCGGCTGCCTGTTGTGTCACGCCGAGGCGAGGCAGAAGGACCCGCCGGGCGACCGGCTGCCGCGGTTGCTTCCTCCGAAGGTCCCGAACCGCTGGTGGGACGGCGCGCGGTTCCGCCACGACGCCCACCGGATGTTGGACTGCCAGCAGTGCCACAACGCCCTCGCCAGCACGTTGAGCCGTGACGTGTTGTTGCCGGGGATCGACACCTGCTTGAAGTGCCACGACCGGGGCGCGCGGCGCGGCTCGGCACGGGCGGACTGCGTCGAGTGTCACGCCTACCACGACCCGGCGGCCCAGCGGGAGGCCCGCGAGGGCGGGAAGTGGGCGATCGAGGAGCTGCGGGATGCGGCGAAGTGAGTCACGGGGCCAGCCGCTCGACCACCCAGCCGCCGTCGCCGAGGCGGTAGCGCAGCCTGTCGTGCAGGCGGCTGGGCCGGCCCTGCCAGAACTCGATGCTGACCGGCCGGAGGCGGTAGCCGCCCCAGAAGGTCGGGCAGGGCACGTCCCGGCCGTCGAACCGCCCCTCCAGTTCGGCCCAGCCGGCCTCCAGCGTCTCCCGGCCGGGCACCACCTCGCTCTGCTGCGACGTCCAGGCGCTGAGCTGGCTGCCGCGCGGCCGGGAGCGGAAGTACTCCTCGGAGACCTCGCGGGTCGTCCTTTCGACGACGCCCTCCGCCCGGACCTGCCGTTCCAGCTCCGCCCAGTAGAAGCAGATCGCCGCGCGCGGGTTCGCGGCCAGCTCCCTGGCCTTCCGCCCCTCGTAGTTGGTGAAGAACGTGAACCCGCCCTCGCTCACGCCCTTGAGCAGCACCACCCGGGCCGACGGGAAGCCGTCCGGCGTGCAGGTGGCCAGCGTCATCGCGTTCGGCTCGTGCAGCTCGGCCTCGAGGGCCTGCTTCAGCCACAGCCGGAACTGCACGAACGGGTCCGGGTCGAGCTGCGACTCGTGAAGTCCGGAGGCGGCGTAATCCCGGCGAATGTGTCCCAGTTCCACGGCGAATGCTCCTTATTCTTCTTCCCCCTCCGGTGAACCCAATCGCGAGAGGGCCCGGATAGTTCTAGGAGGGACTGGCCATGCGTGTGCTCCTCGGCTCCGGCGGGTTCCGAACGCCCCAGCGCGTCGCCGCGCTGCGGGACCGGATGCGGTCGTTCTTCGGCGGGGTCGAATACCTCCTGTTCGTCCCCTACGCCCTGGCCGACCACGACGCCTACCTGGCCGTGCTGCGCGAGCGCGGGCTCGACGGCGGCTACCCGGTCGTCGGCCTCCACCAGACGCCGGACCCCGCGGCCGCCGTCCGCGCCGCGCCGGCGCTGTACGTCGGCGGGGGCAACACCTTCCGCCTGCTCGCCGAATTGTACCAGCGCGACCTGCTGGCCCCCATCCGCGAGCGCGTCCTGGCCGGCGTGCCGTACCTGGGCATCAGCGCCGGGTGCAACGTCGCCTGCCCGACCGTCCGCACGACCAACGACATGCCGATCACCTCGCCGCCGTCACTGGACGCGCTGGGGCTGGTCGGCTTCCAGGTCAACCCGCACTACTACCACGGCGAGACGCTCGTGAAGCGCGGCGAGGAGCTACTCCCCCACTTCGGCGAGACGCGCGACGACCGGCTGCGCGAGTTCCACGAGATGAACGCGGCCCCGGTCGTCGGACTGTGGGAGGCGGGGATTTTGTGGGTCGAAGGTGGGCGAATCCTGCTCAGCGGCGCGCCGGCGCGTGTGTTCCGCCGCGGCCAGCCGCCGGTCGATGTCGAGCCAGGGGTGGACCTCGCGGGGCTGCTCGGCGGCTATAGCGCGTACCGCGATGGTGTGGCGGTGTCCGGGCCGCGACCGTCGGGAGCGGGGTGGTCAACCGCTCCCTGACGGTCGCGGCTCCGATCCCCCGCTACGCGATCCGGAAACGCGCTCTAGTCGGCCACGAACAGTTTCGCGCCGGCTCGTTCTGGCCCATGGTCGTGACGTGGCCGTCGCAGTACAGCACGTTGACGCGCGGCCCGTGCCGCAGCGGGTAGTGCCAGTACGCCGTCGGGTCGTCGGCCGGCACGTGCAGCCGCGGGCCGCCGGCGACCGCCTGCAGGGCGCAGACGGGGATGTTCGAGTGCTCCCAGGCGATCAGCACGTTCGACGTGCCGGCGGTGACCGCGTTCAACCGGCGCAGCAGCGGCCCGCCGCTGACCCAGTTCAGCGCGTAGCCGACCTGGAGCGGCTCGCCGAAGTTCGGCGCCTCCTTCTGGAGGTTGCGCCCGTGCGGGCAGCTGAACACGGCGCGGTTGTTCTCGACGAACGGGAAGAGGAGGCTGGTCGGCTTGTAGTCCGGCAGGGCCTGCGTGTTGGTCGTGCCGGGGCGGTTGTCGTACGGCGCCCACCACAGCTCGTCCGGCCCGGTGTAGTAGGTCGGGGTGGGGATCAGGTCGCAGTACAGGTCCTTCCCGCCTTGCCAGGGCGCGGGGCAGACCCTCGGCGGCGGCAGCTTCTCGTGCGTGTCGTGGTACATGTGCAGCGCCAGGCCGATCTGCTTGAGGTTGTTGGCGCACTGCAGGCGTATGGCGGCCTCCCGCACCTTCTGCACGGCGGGCAGCAGCAGCGCGATCAATACGGCGATGATGGCGAGAACGACGAGCAACTCGATCAGCGTGAAGCCTGGCCGCTTTCGCATGGCGGTCCCTCCGGAGCGGCACCCTCTTCCGGAAGGCCATTATGCAACGCCCGGCGCGGCCCCGCAAGGACGCGGCCGGAGAATCAGGCGGCGAGGGGGGCCGTCAGCCCGACGCGCCACCGGCGCGAGCTCAGGCCGGGGCGGACCTCGACGACCTCGTCGCCGGCCTCCGCCCCATAGCCGTCCACGAGGGCCGACTCGGCCCCCGCGCCGGGCGGCAGGTCTTCGCGGAAGACCAGGAACACCTCCGGGCGCTGCTCGAGCGTCTCGACGAGGAGTTCCCCCAGCCTCCGCCGCGCCGACGCCGGCCAATCCACGCCGGGGACGACGGCGCCGAGGGCGTCGGCCACGTGGTCGCCGAGCAGGGCGCGGGCGGGGAGCAGATAGAAGGTCGCCATTCGATCCGGCCTCGGGAAGCGCAGGGCGGCAAGCCTCAGAGGAGGGATCGGACCGGGCCGGCCCCCCGGGATGGCGAAACCGCCCGCGCGGCCGGGGCCGCTCGCCGGGCCGCGCCGTCACAACCCGAGGAGTCCCCCCAGCCTCGCGCGTCAGGAGGGCAGCCGGAACACGTGCCCAGTGCCGGTGAGCAGGTGCCGCCCGTCCGAGGTCGCCGACAGCCCGCCGCGCAGGAGCCGTCCGCGGTCGCTCCAGGCCTGGCCGATCACCTCGGGCTTGTCGATGGGGCCGCTGATGTCCAGGACCCAGACCCGGCCCGAGGCGAACGCCGACGTGCCGACGAGCAGCCGGCCGGAGTCCCCCGCCAGGGCCAGCGAGGGCAGGCCGTCCGTTTCCGCGCCGCTGGTGAAGCGGGCGAGCAGCTTCCGCGTGGCGACGTCGATCACCTTGACCTGCAAGCCGCGGCCCCGCTCCCCGAGGTAGAGTCGGCCCCGGGTGTCGGCCACCATGGCCTGGACGGTGAAGCTGGTGGCCACCTCGTCGGTGATCGCCCACCGGGTGGTGTCCACGGTGAAGAGCCGGCCGCCGGCCAGGGCGTACAACGCCCGACCGTCGGGGGCCATCGCCAGGAGGCCGGGGCGGGGCCAGGGGAGCTTGTGCGGCGTGTCCACCTCCCACGTCGTCGTGTCGATGCGGCCCAGCCGGCAGGAGTGGTCATCCTCGGCCAGGAAGTACAGCTGTCGGCCGCCGGGCGACAGGGTCAGGCTGGCCAGCTGGGTGCCGACGGGGAACCGGCGGTTCGGTTCGAGCTGGCCGGTGGCACCGTCGAGGGCGGCGTCGAGGTCGTAGACGTGGATGTCCCCGCCGGCCTGAACCCGCTCCCCAAGGTCGTTCAGCCGCAGCTCCGAGGCGGGGGTGCAGGCGGCGAACAGGAGGCGGCGGGCGGCGTCGATCTGGAGGTGATACGCCGGGCGCTCCAGCGGCCGGGAGCGGACCTCGTTCCAGCCGGTGGGGTCGTAGACCCGGAGCCGCCCGTCGCGCGTGGTGAGGACGGCCAGGCCGGTGACGGGGTCGAGGGCCACGGCCAGGTGGGTGGGGACCTTGCGGACAACGGCGAGGGTGGGCACGCCCGGTTGGTCGCCGACGGGCAGCCGCATGCTGGTCATCGGGGCGGGGTCGTTGCTGATCGCCGCCAGCGGGGCGGGCTCGGGCAGGCCCCCCACGAACGCCTTCGGCGGGCCAACCAGAAGGCCATCCCGTCGGAGGGCTAACAGGGCGTGGGCCCCCGGCTCGGGCCTCGCCCTGGGCCAGGTGGCGTAGGCCACGCTGATGGCCACCCCGACCAGGAGCACGGCCGCCAGGCCGCCGGCCAGCCACAGGCGGCCCCTCCTCGGCGCGGGGGGCGTTGGCGCCTCCTCCTGCCGGGCCGGCGGCGTGACCGCGACTCGGGCCAGACAACTGGGGCAGCGCAGCGGCCGCCCGATCTGGCCCTGGCTGACCTGGACGGTCAACCCACACCCGGCGCAGGGGATGTTCCAGCGCATGCGGCACCTGGTGGAGTGCGAAATGGGGATGCGCAGATGCTACCTCGCGAACGCCGGCGGGTCCAGCAGAAAACTCCCGCGGGGCACCCCCGCCCGCGCGAACTTCCGACCGCCCCGTCACGTCCTTGCAGTAACACAGTCGCCCGGCGCGACCGGACCTAACCCACTTTCACGAGGAGACCCCGCCATGCGTGCTCTCACCCCCCGCCGTGGGCGATCCGCGCGGTCGAGCCTCCGCCGACTGGTCTGAGCCTCGACGGGCCGGACTCCCACCGTCGTTCCCCGATCCGACCTTCTCAGGAACCATGGGAGTTCTCATGTCCAGGCACCGTCCCTCCCAAAGGGACATCCAATCGCTTTGCCAGGGCGTCGGCCCCGAGGACGGGGTTGACCCCCGCTACCTCCGCCCCTCGACGGGGCGGGAGTTGGGGCGGAAGCAGAGGCAGCTTTGCCGGCAGGTCGAGCGCGCCTTGACCGAGGCCCTGACCGCGTGCGGCGACGAGGCCCTGCGCGAGCTCGAGGTCGTCAGCGTGACGCCGGCCGCCGGCCCGGGTCGGCTGCTGGTGACTCTCCGCCCGTCCGGGACGGCCCCTCCGCGGGAGGCCGACTTCCACGAACGCCGGGTGGCGGCCGCACTCGGCTTCCTCCGGGGCGAGGTGGCCGCGGCGGTGCATCGCCGGAAGGCCCCCGAGCTGGTGGCCCGGGTGGTCGCCCGGCCGGGGCGGTAATCCAGGCGGGGGGGGGTTCGACACCTCGCCGCCCGCCGCTATGTATAACAGGGTGGCGCCCGCGACCTTGTCCCATGAGGAGAACCGGCCCGTGACCGCGAGCGTGGCCCCGTCGGCCGAGCAGCTGGAGACGTTCCCCAACCCGAACCCGGGCCGGGACTACACCATCGAGATCGTCTGCCCCGAGTTCACCAGCCTCTGCCCCGTCACCGGGCAGCCGGACTTCGGCACGATCACGTTCACCTACACCCCGCGGTGCTGTGCGTCGAGCTGAAGTCGCTCAAGCTGTACCTGCAGCGGTTCCGCAACGAGGGCATCTTCTACGAGGCGGTAACCAACCGGCTGCTGGACGACTTCGTCACGGCGTGCCGGCCGGCTCGCTGCAAGGTCACCGGGGCGTTCACGCCGCGCGGCGGCATCACGACTACGGTGACCTGCACCCACGAGGCGGCGAAGGCCTGAGCGTCACGCCGCCTGGGAGGCGCGCCACTCTCCTCTTCGACCCTTCTCCGCCGCGTCGCCGGGCCGCGACCCGCCGACGACGAAGCCGACCACCGCGCCGATGGCGGCCCCGAGCAGCACGTGCTCCGGGCCGGCGCCGCCCTGCCAGTCCACCAGCACCCCCAGGGCGGCGCCGACGGCCGCACCGCAACCCACCTCGACGGCGACGTGCATCGCGGCCCGCAGCAGCGAGCGCATCCGGCCCGGAGCGCAAGCAGGGGCGGGCCGCTCCTCCACGGGCGGGAATAGGCGACGGGCGCCCGGCTCCGGGAGCGGCGGGGGTAGCTCGTCCACGACCGAACCGCACCCGGCGGCCGGTCCGCAGCCGCCGCACGCAGGAACACGGCTGCCCCCGATAGCCGCCCCAGACGAGGCCGCCGATGAGGGCGAACGGCAACAGGGTGCCGGCGACGGCAACGGCGGGGCCGATCAGGACGGTCACCGCGAAGCCGAGCAGCGACAGGCAGACCAGCGAGCGCAGCAGTCCGAGCGGCCCGGAGCAGCAGATCATGGGGAAGGGCCCTGCCAGGGGTGAAGGCGATCGGTTCTCAGCCTAATTCGTCGGCCGGGCCCGGATCTTGTCCACAAATTCGCCGAGCGGGCCAAGGCCCCGGCCCGCCCCATAGAACTACCTCGCCCCTTCACACCGCCGAAAGGAATGCCGTCCATGCCGAGGCTCGCGCCGCGCCGCGATTCTGCTCCCCGTCTCGCTGTTCTCGTTCGCCGACGACAAGCCCACAGGCCCGACCCTGGCGGGGAAGAACACGCCACTGAAGCCGATGGTCATGGGGTTGAAGCACCCGACGGCTGTGGCCGTCGGCCTCGACGGGAAGGTCTACGTCACCTTGGTCGGTGAACTCGACAAGGCCGGCGCCGGCAGCGTGGTCCTCATCCAGGACGGGAAGGCAAAGCCGGTGGCGACGGCCTCGATGCCCCCAATGGGATCGTAGCCTGGCAGAACTTCCTGTTCGTCGCCGACAAGACCCGTGTCTGGCGCGTCGGCCCAAAGGGCAAGGCGGAGGTGTTCGCCGAGGCCAAGAGGTTTGCCTCGCCCCCGAAGTCCCTCCACGACATCACAGCAGACGCGGCCGGTAACCTCTACGTGTCCACGTCGGAACCGGACGGCATATACCGGGTCGGTCAGAACCGTCGGGCCAGACCACTCCTCACCAACAAGAAGGACGAGAACCTACAGTTGGGAGGCGTTCGGGTCGCCAGCGAATATCACCTGCTCGCCACGGATCACCCCTCCGGCAAGCTGTTACAGGTCCGGCTATCCGACGGCGAGATGTCAGAGGTGGCCGACGGCCTCGGCGGTGCCGCCGGCGTCACCTACGACTACTTCGGCCGAACCTACATCGCCGACACGCATTCGGGCAAGATCTATGTGGTCCCGCGCCCCGGGGACAAACCTGTGCTGCTGGCCTCGGGTTTCAAGGCCCCGCATGGCCTGTGCCTCTCCCGAGACGGGAAGGCGATCTTGGTCGCCGAATCGAAGGCGGGCACCGTCACCGCCGTCCCGGCCACCGTCCCCGGCCAGGAGGTCGATGATCGCCCCCTGCCGGTGGCGATCACCCCCGCCTTCCCCGACCTCGAATGGACCGGCTGGCAGGGCGTCACCGACAGCGGCCAGATCGTGCCGCATCGGCCGATCGTGCTGACTCATCCCAACGACGGCTCCGGCCGCGTCGTCGTCGCCACGCAGCACGGCGTCCTGCACACCTTCCCCAACGACCAGGCCGCGAAGAAGACCAAGGTCTTCCTCGACCTCCAGGACCGCGTCCGGTACAGCGACCAGACCAACGAGGAGGGGTTCCTCGGCCTGGCGTTCCACCCCAAGTACAAGGCCAACGGCGAGTTCTTCGTCTTCTACACGCCGAAGAAGGAGGACAACACCAACGTCGTCTCGCGCTTCAAGGTCCGCAAGGACGACCCCGACCGCGCCGACCCCGCCAGCGAGGAGAGGCTGCTGACGTTCAAGAAGCCGTTCTGGAACCACGACGGCGGTACCATCGTGTTCGGCCCCGACGGCTACCTCTACGTCACCCACGGCGACGGCGGCGCCGCCAACGACCCGTTCGGCAACGGGCAGAAGCTGTCCTCACTGCTCGGCAAGGTGCTGCGCATCGACGTGGACAACAAGGACCCGGGGCTGCCCTATGCCGTGCCGAAGGACAACCCGTTCGTCGGCCGCAAGGGCGCCCGGCCGGAGATCTGGGCCTACGGCTTCCGCAACATCTGGCGGATGGCGTTCGACGCCAAGACGGGCCGGCTGTGGGCCGGCGACGTCGGCCAGAACCTGTGGGAGGAGATCGACCTCGTCGAGAGGGGCGGCAACTACGGCTGGAAGCCGCGCGAGGGGCTGCACCCGTTCGGCGACAACGGCCGGAACAGCGCCGGGCCGAACAAGGAGATGATCGAGCCGATCTGGGAGTACCACCACGACGTCGGCAAGTCGATCACCGGCGGGACGGTCTACCGCGGCAAGAGGGTGCCGGCGCTGGAGGGGCTGTACCTCTACGCCGACTACGTCACCGGCCACGTCTGGGGGCTGCGCTACGGCGAGAAGCTGAAGCGTGTGACGGCCAACCACGAGCTGCGCCGGGGCGGCTTCCCGGTCTTCTCGTTCGGCGAGGACGACAAGGGCGAGGTTTACCTGCTGACCAGCACGCCGACAGGCAAGGGGCTGTTCTGGTTCTCGCCGGCCAAGTGAGCCCGCGCCCGGGCCTCGACTTACCCGCGGTCCGGGTCGGGTCCGGCGCTACCCCGGGATCCAGATTTTCTTGGCCTGTACCAGTTCCGTGCCCGAAGGCAGGGTTAACGGGGCGGAAGACTTGGCGAAGAACGCGAGCCCCTTGTAACTCGTCAGGTACTGGTAGCTGGTGGTGAAGAACCCGCCGACCGCGTGGACCACGAGCGCCCCCTGCTGCCGCCGAAGGATGCCGAGGAAGTCGCCCGGCTCGACGTGAACGATCACGCCCGAGGCCTTGATCGCTTGGGCGATCGCCGCCGCCGCCGCCGCCGCACCCGCACCCGCGCTCATGAACCCCTCCGGCTTCCGCCGCCAAACTTGTGATTGTTCAGTTGCTGCTGCTGCGCAGCCTGGCACGGCGGGATAGCATATCCGCGGTTCAGCCGGCCAGCCGGGTAGGCTACCCGCACCGGGGGCCGCTGTCAACAACCTGCCCGGCCCTGGGTGCCTCCGTGCCTCCTCGTAGTTGCGAAGCCCGGGTCGGGGTAGGATAGGGATCGTCAGCCCGTTACCCCCGGAACGAAGATCTCCGATGAGCCGGCCGCCGCGTCCCTCCCGCGAACAGGTGCGTCAGTAGTTCCTCTAGCAGGCCGCCCAGGCCTTCGACCTCATGTTCGCCGACGACGAGGACCTGGCCACTTTCGACCAGCGCGAGCGCCGCGCCGACGACCTCGGCCAGACCCTCGCCCTCCAGTTCCTGTAGGGCCACGCCGCCACCGACTCGGCCGCCGACCCGCTGCCGTCGTCGGGGCCGGTCAGAACCCCTGCAAGAACAACCCCAGGTTGACCGACGGCACGTCCTCGCCGGGCTTCTTGTTGATCCTCATCGGCGCCTTCGACTTGCCCCCCTGGGTGTACCAGAACCCGCTCGTCTCGACCTTGCGCTCCGACCACTCCTTGCTGCCTCGCTTCTCCATGATCGTCCGCAGCGTGTCGAGGATCAGCCTCTCGCCCTCCTCTCCCTTGCCCAGCAGCCGGTGCCCGCCGCCACTGGTGCCCTTCACGGGGACCGCCCGCGGGTAGCCCGCCTCCTTGTCCTTGGAGGCCCTGGCGCTGTACCCCTTGGCGAAGTCGGCCGCCTTCTTGTCGCCGTCGCCGTAGATGAACGCCATCGGCACCCTGTGGTCGCGGGTGACGTCGGCGATGATGCGCTGCCACGGCGCCGGCGAGCCGCCGATGGTCCGCGAGGCCGTCAACCAGATGCCGGCCGCCAGGTCCTTGCTCTCGGGGTCACCGAGCATCGGCGCGCCCAGCAGGGCGGTGTTCTTGTCCTTGCACCGCCGCGCCTCGTGGGCCATCCACAACGCCCCCAGGGCGGCGCTGTCGCCGGCCCCGATCACGATCACGCTGGAGGTGTTGCAGGCCTTCTGGTCGTTCTGGCGGTCGAGGTAGGCCTTGGCGGCGGCGATGTCGTTGACCAGGTAGGGGACGTACCGGCCCATGAAGTCCTTGTAGCTGATCTGGGTCGGCTTGCGGACGCCGCCCTTGATCAGGTTCAGGTTCTGTGAGTGCTTGAAGAACGCCTGCGGATCGACCGCCTTGCTCTCGCCGAAGCCGCGGAAGTCGAACATCAAGACCACGTAGCCGTCGGCCTGTAGCGCCGCGGCGAGGTCGGACCAGCCCTCCTGCTGGGTGTTGCCGCCCTTGGACAGGTTCGGCTCGTGCAGCAGGATGACGACCGCGTCCTTCTTGCCCGACGGGTTGGGGTAGAGCGTCCCCTGGAGCGTCACGCCGTCGAACGCCTTGAAGTCAATGTTCTTCGTGACGGCCTTCCGGCCCGGCTGGGCGCGTGACGACCCGACGGCCGCCAGCAGGCACGACGCCATGGCCAGGCCGGCGAGGAGTCGGGTTCGCGACAGAGACAGCATCGTGATCTCCCTTTCGGATGGTAGCGCACCAAGCTCTCCCGTCGATCTTAAACCCGTGCGCCGGGCCGGTCAACTAATCCAACCGGTGGGCCCAGCCGGCCGGCTCCAGCGGCCGGCGGCGGCCGGCTTCCTCCAGCCACAGGCCCGCCTCGACACACTCGCCCACCGCCGCCAGGGCGACGCCGGGGATCGGCTGCCCGCGGAGCAGGTCGCGGGCGTCGTCGGGGCGGACGGCGAACACCAGCTCGAAGTCCTCGCCGTCGCCCAGGGCGTGCTCCAGCGGCGACTTGCCGTCGGTCATTTCCCGGGCCGCGTCGGCGATCGGGATCGACTCCGCCCGCAGCACCGCCCCGCAGCCGCTCTCGGCGCACAGCTTGGCCACGTCGGCGGCCAGCCCGTCGCTGACGTCGATCATCGCCCGCAGCCCGACGCACGCCGCCAGCCGTTGGGCCTCGCGGACGCGCGGCGTGAAGTCGAGGTGCTTGCCGAGGATGCTGCCACCCAAAGGCCCGGTGACGAGCAGCCAGTCGCCCGGTCGGGCGCCCGACCGCCGGATGACGCCCCCGGCCCCGGCTCGCCGAAGGCCAGTGACGCTGACCGTCAGCGGGCCGTCCCAGCTGTTGGTGTCGCCGCCGACGACCGGCGTGTCGAAGGCGTCGGCGACCTCGCCAGGCCCAGGTACAGTTCCTCCGCCAGCGCCCGGCCGCCACGCCTGGGCAGGCCGACCGCCACCACGGCGGCGACGGGAGCGCCCGGCCATGGCGGCGATGTCGGGAGAGGTTGACGGCCATCGCCTTGCGGCCGACGCCGCAGGCTGGCCGGGGCGACGCCGGGCACCTGGATCGGGCTACCCTCCAGGGTGAAGCAGCTGCCCTCCAGCAGCATGTCGGTGGTGACCAGGCAGTCGGGGCCGCCCGGCCAGGCGACCGCCGCCGCGTCGTCCCCGGGCCGACGCGGACGCGACCGGCCGGCGGCGTCCGCCGCCGCAGCCAGTCGATGAAGGCGAACTCGTCGGTCACGGGGCACCTCCCGTTGGGGCTTCGCGAAAACTTCACCGGCCCGGAGGCTGGCTCGTCTCGCCTTATCAAGGTACACTGGTGCCAGGTATGAAGCCCACGCCACATGAGGAGGGTGTGACCCCATGACGCGGCTGCTCCCCGGGAACGGCCTCCTGCTCGCCTGCCTTTTCGCCACCCTCCCGCCGACCAACGCCGAGCCGCCCACGAAGGAGAGCGACGCCTTCTTCAAGGAAGGCAAGGTCCTCCAGCTCAGCATCTCCCTCGAGAAGGCCGACCTGGACTCGCTCCGCCGTGAGCCGCGCAAGTACGCCAGGGCCACCCTCCAGGAGGGCGACAAGGTGTTCCGGGACGTCGGCATCCACGTCAAGGGGGCGGCCGGCAGCTTTCGCGGCATCGACGACAAGCCGGGGCTGACGCTGAACATGAACAAGTTCGGCGCGGCGCAGACGTTCCACGGCATGGACAAGTGGCACCTGGCCAACTCGGTCCAGGACGCCACCTACGTCCAGGAGCTGATCTGCGGCGAGCTGATGCGGGCCGCCGGGATACCGGCCTCGCGGGTCGGCCACGCCGTCGTCACCATCAACGGCCGCAAGCGCGGGCTGTACTACCTCAAGGAAGGCTACGACAAGTTCTTCCGAAAGCGCTGGTTCGAGAACCTCAACGGCAACTTCTACGACGGCGGCTTCCTCCGCGACCTCGACCAGCCGTTGCACCTGCTGTCCGGAGGCGACGACGTCAAGAACCACGCCGACCTGAAGGCCCTCCTCGCCGCCGCCACCGAGCGCGACCACGCCGTCCGGCTGAAGAAGCTCGACAAGCTGCTGGAGCTGGACAAGTTCCTCAGCTACGTGGCGCTGGAGGTGATCTGCTGGGACTGGGACGGCTACCCCATCAACCGGAACAACTACCGCGTCTACCACGACCCCAAGCGCGACAAGATCACCTTCCTGCCGTCCGGCATGGACCAGATGTTCGGCGACCCCAACGGCACCATCCTCCCACACTTCCAGGGGGTCGTCGCCCGCTCGATCGTCGAGACGAAGGAGGGCCGCAAGCGCTACCTCGACCGGATGGAGGAGATGCTGAAGAAGGTGGTCAAGGCGGACGACCTGGTGAAGCGCCTCGACGAGCTGGAGAAGCGGGTGCAGCCGGCGCTGGCGGCGGTCGATGCCGGGGCCGGGCAGGGCTACCGCCACCACGTCGGCTGGCTGCGCAACAACATCAAGGCCCGCCTGAAGAGCGTCGAGGACCAGTTGAAGCGGGCGAAGAAGTAGCCACCCTCTCCGCCTGTCCAGCGCGAGGCCGCCGGCATCTTCGTGCCCTTGTTCGGCTTGACTTCGGCCCGGCGCTCGGCAAGGCGCGCCCCGCAACAGCGGGAGCACATTGTGCTGCTCGCTCAAGAGGAGATCGTGGGCTCGCATCGACTCCCCGGCCGGGCGTTGAGCCCGAGCCGCCGATCATGTTGTTGGTCCTGCTCGCCGCGACGGCGGCGACGGCCTGGTGCCCGAGACCGCGAGGCGGGCTCAGGCGCAGATGCCCGCCGCGAAGGACCGGCGTCCCCCGCCGCGAAGGACCAGGCCCCCGCCGCGAAGGAAGGTGCCCGCCGGGCAAGGACGACGGGAAGAAGGACGGGCTGTTCAAGGGGAAGCGGAAGGCAACTGGCCCCTGGAGGCCGCGGCCGCCCCCACCCTCACGCCGGTGCCGAACTACCCGTCGAGTTACGACATGGGCGGCTTCCCATGCCTGCCGGAGAAGAAGGAGTCGCCCGGGTCGCTCCAGGAGTTCATCCGCGAGAACCTCTCGAAGCTCCGCGGGGCCGGCACGCTGCGGCTGTACGGCCTGCTCCGCGGCGACTTCGACTACGCCACCGCCCGGTTCGCCACCGACACGGAGAACCCGTTCTTCGTGCTGCCCAACGACTCGCGGTTCCGGTCCGGCCAGAACTTCGTCCCGGTCAAGCCCAACGACACGAACTACGCCCTCTACCCGCGGCTGACCCGGCTGGGGGCGGAGTTCTACGGCACGCCGATCGACTGCCTCGGCGGGGCGGTGACCAGCGGCCGGTTCGAGTGCGACTTCCTGACCAACGAGTTCATCAACAACGCCGCCATCGCGGCGCTCAACCCCGAGTCGCGGCCGCTGATGCGGCTGCGGCTGGCCTACGTCACGCTGACGGCCGACGAGTTCACGCTCCCTCATCGGGCAGGACTGGGACATCATCGCGCCGTTGAACCCGACGATCAACGACAACACCCTGATGTGGAACGCCGGCAACATGGGCGACCGCCGGCCGCAGGCCAAGTTCCTCTGGAACCACAAGCTCGACGCCGAGACGATCCTCCAGGTGCAGAACGGCCTGGCGCTGGCCTCCGCGGTGGGCACCGCGGACGTCGATCAGAACGGGTTGCGCGACAACGAGGCGAGCGGGCTGCCCGGCTACGAGGGCCGGCTCGGCCTCATCGCGCCCAGCTTTGTCGATTGTGAGAAGATTTACGCCGGCGTGTGGGGCGTGCTGGCGATCAGCCGGATGAACGGCACCCTGCCGCCGCCACTGCTGCCGGTGCCCCAGCAAACCGACCCGGTTCCGGCCTTTTCACAACTGGCCAACTACCGCTTCCTGACGAACGGCATCGGGGCCGACCTTCGCCTGCCGCTCGCGGAAGACCTGACCTTTCAGGGCGAGATGTGGTACGGCCAGAACCTCTCCGACTTCCGGGGCGGCGTGGGGCAGGGCATCAGTCCGCCGCCGCATCCCGATCCATTCCAAGGGCGGTGGCGCGGTTCCACCACCGCCAGGCCGGTACCGGCGAAGCCGGCGCTACGCTCACCGGACGACCCTGCGATGAAGACCTGATCGACCAACCTGTGCCGCTGTTCGCCGGGCTACCCGGAGGGCACGAACAAGGGCGCCGGGGTGAAGCTGAACTACACCTACTACCTCAGCAACCGGTTCACGGTGGGCAACGGCTGACGTTCGGGGCGGACTACGTGAACTGGAACCCGAGTACCGGCTTCGGCCGGGTACGCCTCGCTGGTCAAGGTCTTCATGCAGCAGGCGTTCTGGATGCGGTGGTGAGCCGCACGAAGCGCGGTTCGCCGGACTGCTTACCGCGTGCTCGCCAGCGAATGTCGAGATCTCGCCAGCCGCGCCTGGCGGTCCGACGCATACAGCCCGGCCAGGACGAACTCGACGCAGGAGGCCCGCACCGGCTCGCTGTCGGAGGCGTTGACCTCGAACGCCTTCTCCCAGGCCTTCGGCACGCGCCGGAGGCGCTCGGCGTAGTGCGACGACGGGAGCATGTCGCCGACCTCGATCTTGACGCCCTTGCCGAACACCTGGGCGATCTCCTCCAGCCCGCTCTTCTCGACGTACTCCTCGAACACGGCGCGGACCGCCTCGGCGATGATCGCGTCCAGCACCTGCCGCTCCGACATCTGCTGCGACCCCATCATGTCCAACTCTAGCTTGCCCAGCGACGAGGCGTAGAGGTGGCCCAGGTCGCTGATGCGCGGCACGGCGGGCTTCTCGCCCAGCCGCACAGCGCGGTGCCGGGCGCTGGCGACCATGGTGCGGTAGTTGGCGATCGAGAAGCGGGCGCTGACGCCGGAGGCGTGATCGACGTACTTCGACTTGCGGGCGCGGACGGAGACCTCCTCGATGATCTCCTTCATGAACAGCGGCACGACGACGGGGTAGTCGCCGCCGAGGTCGAGGCCGGCCTCGCGCTCCATGATCTCGATGCCGAGGGCCCGGTCGCGCGGGTAGTGGGTGTGGACGATGGTGCCGATGCGGTCCTTCAGCTGGGGGATGACCTTGCCGGAGCGGTTGTACGTCGCGGGGTTGGCGCTGAACAGGATCAGGATGTCGAGGTCGAACTGTACCGGGTAGCCGCGGATCTGGACGTCGCGCTCCTCCAGGATGTTGAACAGGCCGACCTGGACCAGCTCGTCCAGTTCGGGGATTTCGTTCATGGCGAAGATGCCGCGGTGCATGCGCGGGATCAGCCCGAAGTGCAGCGCCTCCTCGGTGGACATGCTGGTGCCCTGGGCCAGCTTGGCCGGGTCGATCTCGCCGATGACGTCGGCGAACTTGGTGCCCGGGGCGAGGCGCTCGGCGTAGCGCTGGCGCCTGGGCCACCAGGCGACGCGCAGCTCCTCCTCGGGCGTCTCGGCGACGGCGCGCTTGGCCTGGGCGGTGATCGGCTTGAAGGGGTCCTCGTGGACGGGGCAGCCGGGCAGGTCGAGGTAGGGGACCTCGTCGTCGAGGAAGCGGGCCAGCGAGCGCATGAGGCGGCTCTTGGCCTGGCCCTTCTCGCCGAGGAAGAGCAGGTCGTGGCCGGCGATCAGGGCGAGGTTGATCTCGGGGATGACGGTGTGTTCGTAGCCGACGATGCCGGGGTAGAGGTCGTCGCCGGTGTGCAGCTGGCGGAGGAAGTTGTCTCGGATCTCCTGCTTGACCGATCGGGACTTCCAGCCGGTGCGCCGCAGCTCGGCGACGGTGGAAGGTTTGACGGCAGGCGTGGTCACTCGGTCGTCTCCTGAGGCTGATGAGGCGTATCAGCATCATTGTAGGCGGTGGCGGGCGGGGTCAGGAAAGCAATTGGGCTTGCATCGGCGCGCGGGCGTGGCTATTGTCCCGCCGCGAATCTACCTACAGAGAAGGGGGAATGGTCATGACCAGGGCCATGGGGATGCTCTGCGCGGCCCTCGTGATCGTGTCGATCGGCTGCGCGCTGAATGTCGGGAACACGCGGGTGGACGTCGCCGTCAAGGGCGACGTGGTGGGGGTGGACGCCACGCTGGAAGAGGTCGCCGTCAAGGTAAAGACGGAGCTGGAGCGGCGCGGGTTGCAGGTGGCCGTCAGCTCGGAGGGCGACGCGGTCCGCGTGGTCAGCACGACGAAGACCGGCGACAAGTTCACCGTCGTCCTGAGCCGGGGGCGCGCCCCGAGCAAGTTCCGGACGCCGGTCAGGGAGCAGACGCAGGTACGAGTCGAGTGGGAGAAGGCGCCTGACCACGAGCTGTGGGAAGGCCTCGTCGCCACGCTGCTGATGGCCGCCGTCTCGCCGGCGAAGTGATTCGCCTGAGGTGGATTCATAGCGCCGGCGGCCGGTCGCCCGCCTGGCCGTGGCCCGGTGAGGTCGGCAGCAGCACACGCCGCACCTCACCGCGCCGTGTTGGCCTCGCCCTCTACCGGCTCCTCGGCGCGGGCCAGAGCCCGGTCGCTGGCCCGCCCCCACGCCTCGAACTCGGCAAGCAGGTCCGCCGGCACCTGCGGGGCAGGTCCCACGCCTGGTCCAACCCCCTTGGGGCTGCCCTGACTCAGAGGATCGTCGCGCTCGCATGCCATTGGTCGGGCAACTGCGGCAGCTGGGCCGCTTCCTCGTCGGTGATAGCGCGCTTGCCCCGGATCGTGAAATGAATCCACCCCTGGCAGCCAGGGCAGCGCCCCGCGAACCCCGTGTCGTCCCACCAGGCGCGCACCAGCGGGTCGTGAACGGAACGTCCGTGGGCCTCCAGGCGGAAATCGATCGCTTGCAACCGTTGCTCGCAACCGGCGTGAGGGCAGGTTGCCTCCTCGTACACGATGTGGGGCGCCATCAGCCGCTCCTTGCCTCCCTGCCGGTAAAGGGCGTGCATCGCTTTCCGCTCTTCCGCCGTCGGCGTGGATGTATTGTTCAGGGTGGTCATCGCGCTCCCTCCGGTTCGGCCTTGCTGCTGTCAGGCCCCATTTTACCGCAGGGCGGAGAGTCCGCGGAAGGCGGCATCACCCCTTCCGCTCGTACACCACCTCGCCCCCCACGACGGTCAGCAACACTCGCGTCGTCCGGATGTCGTCCTCCGAGCACGTCAGCACGTCGCGGTCGATCAGGATCATGTCAGCCAGTTTGCCTACCTCCAAACTCCCCTTCACCTTCTCCTCGTGGAGGATGTAGGCGTTGTGGGTCGTGTACATCCGCAGCGCCTGCTCGCGGGTCAGCTTCTCCTTGGGCACCAGCGCCCCGGCCCGCTCGGTCTTGCGCGTGACGGCCACCCAGACGCCCAGCCACGGGTTCCACGGGTTGGTCGAGTCGAGCGAGTCGTAGCGCAGCATGTGGTCGCTGCCGCCGCCGATGACGGTGTACTCCAGCCAGCTCCTGTACGGCTGGAACCACCTCACCCGGCTCACCGGAAGTATCTTCGCCAGCGTGCGGCCGTCCTTGTACAGCCAGGCCGGCTGCACGTCGGCGACGACGCCCAGCTCGCGGCAGCGCTCGAGGTTCCGCCGCGACGGGAAGTTGGCGTGCGTGATGCAGAAGCGCAGCGGCTTGATCGGCGTCATGCGGTTGGTGTGCTCGTAGGCGTCGAGCAGCACGTCCATGCCGGCCTCGCCGGCGGTGTGGGCGGTGAACTGCCACTTGCGCTTCGCCGCCTCGTCCACGACGATTTGCAGCTGCTCGGGCTTGAGGAACAGCAGGCCGCGGTAGTCGGATTCGGTAATCTGGTACGTCGGGCCGGGCGGCCACGGGCTCCGCATGTACGCCGTGCCGTTGAGCATGCCCCCGTCCAGGAACACCTTGATCGGGCCGACGCGCACCAGGTCGTCGCCGGCGCCGGTCGGGCCGAACGGCTCCTCCAGACGCTTGACGATCTCCTCGCGGGTGCCGTAGGGGTTCAGGCCGCGCGAGACGTTGACGCGCACGGTCAGCTCGCCGGCCTTCGCCAGGTCGCGGTAGAGGGCCAGCCCCTCCTTCGAGCCGTTGCGGTCGGAGACGCTGGTGAGGCCCTGCTCGTTGTAGAGGCGGAAGAGCTTCTTCACGCCGTCGCGCAGCGCCTGCGGGGCGACGCGGTCGGACTCGCGCGGCACGCCGCGCAGCAGGCCGTAGGCGTTGCGGATCATGCCGGTCGGCTCGCCGGTCGTCGGGTCCTTCACGAGCATGCCGGCCGGCGGCGAGGCGGTGTCCCGGGTGATCTTCGACACCTCCAGCGCCTTGGAGTTGACCATGCCCGCCGGGCCGGCGTGGAAGAGGACGGGGTGGTCGGGGGCGACGGCGTCCAGTTCGGCCTTCGTGGGGAAGCGCGCCTCGTCGAGCCGTGTCGGGAAGGCGAAGCGCAGCACGATCCAGTCGCCCTTGGGCAAGGCCGCCGCCTGCTTGCGGATGTAGGCGAAGGCGTCCTTCAGCGAGCGGATTACCGGCGGAGGGTTGGCCAGCTCGGTCGTCACGACGCCGACGGGGTGGACGTGCGAGTCCATCAGCCCCGGCAGCACGGTGCGGCCCTTGGCGTCGATCACCCGTGTCTTAGGGCCGCGCCGCTTCAGAACCGCCGCGTCGTCGCCGACGGCGACGACCTTGCCGCCCTCGACGGCGACGGCGCGGGCGACGGTCGATTTGGCGTCCAGCGTCACGACGTTGGCGTTGTGGACGATCAGGTCGGCGTGGAACGCCAGTAGCAACAGAGCGGTATGCATGGTGGGCCTCCGTCGGGATGGTGCCATGATAGCGGCCAACCTTGCGACCAGGCCGCGCGGCCGGTTACGATTGCTGGGAGAGTGCCCCGCGGAGTCCTTTCATGTCTGAAGATTGCACCCCCGACGACGTCGCCCGCATGCTGGGCCAGCACCTCGACAGCCTCCGTGCCGCCGGGGTCGAGTGGGGACCGAGCGGCCAGGGAGGCGCCTTGCCGCTGCCGACGGTCGCCGCCGGGCCGGTGCAGACGTCGCTGTTCGCCTCGGCGGCGGAGGCGGCCGCGCCAGCCGGCGACCTCGACCAGCGGCGGCAGGCGCTCGACGCCTTGAGGAAGCAGGTGGCCGTCTGCACGCGCTGCCCGCAGCTGGCAGCGACGCGGACGCAGACGGTCTTCGGCGTCGGACCGATCGACGCGGAGCTGTGCTTCGTCGGCGAGGCGCCGGGGGCGGACGAAGATCGGTTGGGCGAGCCGTTCGTGGGCGCGGCGGGGCAGCTGCTCGACCGCATCGTCGCGGCGTGCGGCCTGAAGCGCGAGGAGGTGTTTATTTGCAACATCTTGAGGTGCCGCCCGCCCGGCAACCGCACGCCGCTGCCGGACGAGGCGCACAACTGCTCGGAGTGGCTGGAGAAGACGTTGGAGCTGGTGCGGCCGAAGTTCCTCTGCGCCCTGGGCGGCACGGCGGCGAAGTACCTGCTGGGCACCGAGACGGGCATCACCCGGCTGCGCGGCAAGTTCTTCGAGTACCGCGGCATCCCGGTGCTCTGCACGTTCCACCCGTCGTACCTGCTGCGCTCGCCGGAGAAGAAGAAGGACGTCTGGGAGGACATGAAGACGCTGCTGGGCCGGATGGGCAAGCCGATCCCGGGCAAGGGGTGATCCTTCTGAGGTCCGTGAGCACGCCATGCCCAAGCCGTTCGACGCCACGCTGAAGGACCTCGCCACCCAGCGCCCGGCCGACTACGTCACCACGTTCGACGCAGCCCCCAAGGTGCCCGTTCGGTCGCTGAACGTCGATCTGTCCACGGTGACCACGTCCGGCGATCTGGTGGTCGGCCTGGGGAAGCCGCTGCGAGAAATCGTCCACCTCGACTTCCAGGCCGGCCCGGACGCGCGCAAGCACCTCGACGTCCTGGCGTACAACGTCCTGCTCCACCGGCACTACGGCCTGCCCGTCCACAGCATCCTGGTGCTGCTGCGCCGCCAGGCGACGCACCGCAACGTGACGGGCCAGGTGGGTTACGCCGCCCGGCCGGGGCGCGGTAGAATGGACTTCGGCTACGAGGTTGTTCGCCTGTGGGAATGGCCGGTGGAGAAGCTGCTGGAGGGGCCACTCGGTACGCTGCCGCTGGCCGTGCTGGGGGAGTTGACCGCGGGCGTGAGCCTGACCGATGGTCTGCGAGGCGTGGTCGAGCGGCTGCTCCAGCGCTTGTCGAGCGAGGCGGACGAGGGGGAGCGGAAGCGGCTGCTGACGTCGGCGTTCGTGCTGAGCGGCCTGCGGGTGGATCAGGCTCAGGCGGCGGAAGTATTCAAGGGGGCAAAGGCCATGAAGGAATCGACGACGTACATGATGATCCTCAACGAGGGCATCGAGAAGGGCATCGAGAAGGGATACCGCGCGGCCATCCTCAGCTTGGGGCAAAAGCTGCACGGCAAGCCCACGTCGGCGGTGCGGAAGAAGCTGGAGGCGCTCACCGACCTGGACCGGCTGGAGCGCATTCACGACCGTCTCGTTGAGGCCGAGGGCTGGCCCGACCTGCTCGACACCCCATGACGATAGCCGCTCAGTGGCAGTCCGCCTCCCGCGGCCTGGCCAGCTCTCCCAGGTAGAACAGCCGCCCCGCAGAGGAAGAAGGACGTCTGGGAGAATGATGAAGACGCTGCTGCGCCGCATGGGCAAGCCGGCCCCGGGCAAGGAGTAAGCGGGCAGGCGAACGGGGGGGGTGGCCGGATGGGTGCTGCGGTGCGCGACCTGCTCCCTCTCCTCGCCTCCTCGCTGATCCTGGCGGCTCTGACCGGCGGCCTGCTGATCGCTTCTTTCGTCATCGGCCGCCCCATTCTGCCGGCGCTGTCCCTGCTGCTGGCGGTCAACCTCCTCCTGGCCGCCTGGTGGAGCCGCTGGACCTGGCGGTTCGCCCGCCGTACGCGCCGCTTCGCCACCTTGCCCTGCGGCCGGGTCGTCCTGCGGTACTCGCCGCAACTGAACGGGTACTGCGCCCCCCAGACGCCCTAGCCCAGGCCGAGGAGGCTCTGGCCGAACTGGAAGCGAGATTCGGCGGGCCGATGTGGGCGGGGCTACTCCGTAAGCGAGTTCGCGCCTTCGTCTTTCCGAACAGCGAGTCGGTCCAGGCCGTCTTCGGCCCGCTCTACTCGGGGATCGCGCTGGCCGAGCTACACGCCATTGTGGTCCCGTTGGGGGTGCCACTGGCGGAGTGGTTCCGGCACGAACTGACCCACCTGTTCAGCCACCGCTGGAACCTGGGCGCCGCCGCTCTTGCAGGAGGGCCTGTCCGTGTGGCTCCAGCGGACCGGAGCGCGGCTACATCGATCGACGGGCTCGCGGCCACCCTGCTCTGGGTGGAAGACCACTCGCTCCGGCGGCTGCTCGACCGCGAGTTCTTCCTCGCCGCGGCGAGCCGCCATCAGTGCTACGTGCTGGCCGGCAGCTTCACGGGGTTCCTCATCGGGCGGTTCGGCTGGGAGGCGTACCGCAAGTTCTACAAGGGCCAGCAGGGCAACAAGCGATTCGACGCCCGCTTCCAGAAGCGGTTCGGCCTGAGCCTGGAGGAGGCCGAACGGCTCTGGCGGGAGGATCTGCGGAAGCGGTACGAGTCCCCGGGGAAGCTATGGATGGCCGGCCTCGAAGAGCCACCGATGGCGTAGAGAATTCTGCCCCTTGTCCTGCTCGACAAGGTCAGGCTACACTGGCGGGACAAGGAGGTCCCCATGTGCCGTACCGCCGTGCTGCTCTGTTGTTGTTCGCTCCTCGCCGTCACGGCTGCGCCCCCGCCGCCGGTGATGTGGGTCACTGGATGGGACAGGCCGGTCAACCCTCACGGCTACTGCCGCTTTGACCGTGCGGGCAGCAAGTTGACGATCACCGTGCCCGGCGACGGCCACGAGCTTGACGTCAGGAACGACCGGTTGAACGCCCCTCGCCTGCTGAAGGACGTCGAGGGCGACTTCGCGGCCCAGGTGCGGGTCACGGGCGACTTCACGCGGGCGGGGCTGACAGGCTCCTGGGCGTTCCGGCGTACCGGCCTGTTGGTGACGCACTGACGGACGGGAAGGGCTATGCCAGGCTGGTCCGGGCCGCCTACCGGGGGCCGGTGGGCAGTTACAACAGGCTCGACTCCGCCACCCTCTCCGTAATCATCGATCATCCGGAAGGCGGAGGGCAAGCGATGCAGAGCGAGGGGTTCGAGGGCCTGGGCGCGGCGACCTACCTGCGTCTGGAGCGACGGGGCGACCGCCTGGCGTTCCTGTTCAGCCGGGACGGCACCAGGTGGGAGCCGGCGGCGGAGGAGTCGTTCAAGTTCCCCCACGAGATTAAGGGGCTGCCGAGGAAGGTCAAGGTCGGCGTCGTGGCCGAGGCTGGTACGAACAGGACGTACGAGTTCGAGTTCGACGACTTCAAGCTGACGCCGCTCGGCGGAGCGAAGCCATGAGGAAGCTGCTGGTCGCCTTGCTCGCCGTGGCGCTGGTGCTGATCGGCTTCTTCATGTCCCTGGCGATGCCGAGGCACTGCCCGGTCAACCACGAGGCGTTCGGGCGGATCAAGGAAGGCATGACGCAGGCGGAGGTCCACGCCATCCTCGGCGGGCCGCCTGGCGACTACCGCACGCGGCCGTACGAGGACAACGCTCTCGGCGAGTACCCGCCATGGCCAGGACGCCCCAAAAGCTACGTCTACGAGGACTGGCACGGGGACGAAGGCAGCGTTTGGGTCTGCTACTCCAGGGTGACCAAGGCCGTCGATTCCGCAGGTTTCACCGAGGCGGAGCCGCACGAAGCAGGCCCGCTGGATCTGGTCCTCTGGCGGCTGGATAAGCCCAGGGTGAAACTGCTCCCCTGACGGGGACGCTCGGCCCCGCCCACCAGGGCTCAGTGGCAGTCCGCTTCTAGCGGCCCCGCCAGCTCCTTCAGGTAGAACAGTCGCCCCGGCAGCGTTGGCATGAAGCTCGACGGGATCCACGGCGTCGGCTCGTGCAAGAGCGTCATCCGCAAAGACAGCCCCTGCCATTGCATGCCGCGCGCCAGCGCCCCGTCGGCCCCGCCGATGATGCGGTCGGCCGCCAGGAACAGCCCCGGCCCGATCGTGTTGGCGAACGCCGGCACCAGGGTCGTCCGGCTACGGAAACTCGTGATGGCGTTCTGCTCGACCGTCAGCGGGTGCAGCCGCGCCCCCAGCCGGTGCGTTTGCCCCTTCCAGTCCGCCTCGCCGGAGAACTCGGCGGCGAAGTGCGGCTCCCAGAAGGCGATGTGGCAGACCCGGCCGATGCCGAACACGGTGACCAGCTTCGCCCCGGCCCTCTTCAGGTCGCCGATCTGCTGGGCGTACGTCGGCAGCTCCGTCTTCAGGGCGAAGTGACGCTGCTTCTTCGGGACTGTGAGCGAACCCAGCGGGCCGTAGAACGCCTGCTCCATGGCGTGCTGGAAGCCGCCGGGGGCATCGCCGGGCAGCGTGTTGCCCTGGGCGTCGGACCACTCGTCCATGTTGAAGCCGTGGACGTGGTCGCAGCCGACGCCCCACTCGTTGAGGAAGTACACCGCCCAGCGATACATGCCCATCGGCCCGACGGGCAGGATGAACGCGATCGGCCGGCCCTCCTGCCGGGCCAGCTGCACCTCGCGGGCGATCTCGTGGCCCATGAACGTGTCGAAGTCCTCGAACGAGTCGCACGCCACCGGCTCGAACCTGGCGTTCCACCACGGCCTCCGGCCTGACAGCGGCGTCGCGGCGAGGCGGTCGATCTTGGCGAGGTCCCAGCCGGCGGGGAAGAAGCCTTCCATCATCGAGCCGGCCAGCGTGCTGACGAGGTCCATCGCGGTGCTCCACGGCGTTAGGTTTGCCAGGTTCTCTTGTCTTACCGTGCGGGGGCTGTAAAAAAGTGGGATGTGGCCCCGCTCGGGCCGGCCCGAATTCTTGCGTGCCATCCTTCCATGAACGGAGGTCTCTCGATGCTGTTGCGCCGCCTCGTGGCAGGGCTTCTCGCGCTGGGGCTGCTGGCCTGCCTGGCCGTCCCCGCCGTCATCGCCCAGGACAAGGACAAAGCTAAGGAAAAGAAAGAGGAGAAGAAAGAGGACAAGGGGGGCGGCGGCGACAAGGTCACCCTGAAGTGGAAGTTCGACAAGGACAAGACCTTCTTCCAGAAGATGGTCACCAAGACCGTCCAGACGATGAAGGTCATGAACAACGACGTCAACCAGACGCAGAACCAGACCTTCTACTTCTCCTTCAAGCCGACCAAGGTCGAGAACGACAAGGTCACCATCGAGCAGAAGATCATCGGCGTCGCCATGGACATCGAGATCGGCGGCAGCAAGATCAACTACGACTCGACCAAGGACACCACCGCCAACAACCCGCTGGGCGACTTCTTCAAGGCGCTGGTCGATTCCACCTTCACCATCGAGCTGGACACCAAGACCCTGACCGTGACCAAGGTCGAGGGCCGCGACGCCTTCATCCAGAAGCTCGTCGCCGCCAACCCGCAGATGAAGCCTCTGCTCGAGGTCATCCTCAGCAACGACGCCCTGAAGGAGATGGCCGAGCCGACCTTCGCCGTCGTCCCCGCCAAGGCCGACGCCGCCAAGGGCGAGAAGTGGAAGCGGACCACCAAGCTCGACATGGGGCCGATCGGCAAGTACGAGAACGAGTACAACTACACCCTGGAGAGCGCCGACAAGGACGCCGCCAAGATCAAGGTGGACACGGTGCTCAACTACAAGGAGCCCGGCGACGTGGCCGGCCAGGGCGGGCTGCCGTTCAAGATCAAGAGCGCCAAGCTCAAGAGCAGCAACCCCGTCGGCGAGATCACCTTCTCGCCGTCGAAGGGCCGGCTGGAGAAGTCGAACACCAAGCTCGAGCTAAAGGGTGAGCTGTCGATCGAGATCGGCGGCCAGGCCACCAAGGTGGACCTGTCGCAGACTCAGGAATCGACCATCGAGACGTCCGACCAGGACCCGCTGCCGAAGAAGAAGTAAGCCCGCCGAAGGCGAGCCGCGTACGAAGTGAGCGGGTGGGCGGTAGTCAGCCTCCTCGCTTGGCGCGACGGGTCGAGACGGCGCCTCCGCACACCGCTTACTTCGTGCGCGGCTCGCCTCGGGCGCAGGGCATATGGGAGAAACCGGAAGGCCGGGAAGGGACAATCCCTTCCCGGCCTTCCGGTTTGTGCGTTACTCGGCCGGCCCGGGGAAAGCAGGAACGCGGAAGAGCGGATCCATCCGGAGGTGTGTGCAGACCCCTTCAGCTCCCCCACGCCCTGCTATCCTCGGGCCGGCTCGGCCTGGGGCTCATCGGTCCAGGAACGCCGCCACCTCGGCCGCCACCCGCTCGGGGTGCGTCACGAACGCCAGGTGGCCGCAGCCCGGCAGCGTCACCGCCGTCGCCCCGGGCAGCCCCGCCGCCAGCGCCTTCAGTCCGTGCGTCGAGACCAGTAGGTCGCGGTCGCCGGCCATCAGCAGCGCCGGCGCCTTGACGCCCTTGAGCCGGCCGGTGAACTCGACGTGCTCGACCATCCCGAAGCGGTGGGCCATCACCCCCTGGTCGGTCTGCCAGCACTGCCGGGTGACGAACTCGAACAGCGGTCCCGGCTGCTGCCGGCCGCCGAAGAACAGGTTGAAGAACTGGTTGAAGAACGGGTTGTCCGACGGCAGCGGGTAGCGCGACAGCACCAGGCCGGCGATCTGTTGGAGCAGCCCCGGCTCAAAGCGCGGCCCCACCCCCTGGAGCATCAACGACCGCATCCGGCCCGGCCGCCGGATCGCCAACTCTAGCGCCAGCACGCCGCCGAACGAGACCCCCATCAAGGCCGGCCGCTCCAGCCCGAACCAGTCGATCAGCTCGTTCAGGTCGTCCACCAGGTCAAGCAGCCCGAACCGCCGCCGCAGGGCGAAGCAGTCGTCCTCGCCCCGCAGCTGGTAGCTGATCACCTGGTAGTGCCGCGACAGCGCACGGGCCAGGGGCCCGGCCAAGTGCATCCCACCCGCCAGACCCGGCACCAGGACCAGGGGAGGCCCCTCACCCCAGACGCTAAACCGGGCCGCGTAGTGCCGGAGCTGGGCCGTCCCCGTTCGCCCCGCGCCAGGATCGAATACCGCCCCTGACGCCATCAACCAATCCGCCGTCGCCTTCACAACGATCTCCCGACCCCGTGACATGGTGTGTGTTCGATCACCATTCTGAGAGCATGTGGCGTACCAATGGCCACTCCGTTCTTCGTAATTATTGCCATTCCGCAAGTCATTATCAAATATAGACTTAATTTGCTAACGACGGGTGTCGAACTTTCGGCGCCGTCCGCCAATGGCGATTTTCGTCACGAACCGGCGCTGAATGGTGAGGATTCGACGGTAGGGATGGTGGTTTGGGTTAGATGAAAGGGGTGGGTTGTGAGGAGACGTTCCCTAAACGGGGCAACGGTCCACCTGGTAAGCCAGGAGGACGTTTTCGGAAGTATCGAATCTCACAACTCCTTTCCATACCGAGGATTGTGAAGATCGTTGACCTGGCCTCCCAGCCCGCATACAGTGAGGTGGGGAGTTACGACTTCTCCGGTTCTGCGGTGCGGCGTTCTCGTCCAGATGATAGACGGTGGTATTTACACATGAGTTGATCTGACGTAAATTCAAGTTTCATGGTCAGTTCGGCGTTAGCGCCGAAAATGCGACACCTCTCGACACGGACCTACGGGAGGGAGAATGGGGCACGACCACCAACTAGAACCAAGCAGCCGCGGCTGGATTCATACTGGGGTTTGGCGTGTTCTCACATGGTCGCGCCGGCTGGCCCATGCCCTGTGGACTGACGCGACGGCCCGGCGGCGCGCCGGAATCCTTGTCGCGGGCCTACTGATCTCGCTCTACTCCGTCGGCGTTTTGGCCTACGTGTTGACTCTGCCGGACTTCGGCGTTCGCTGCGCGTTCACGCCGGTCGTGAATTACTTCTACCAGGACTTCCTCTACCCCGAGGGGCAGCCGTCCCTGCACTCTGGCGACCAGATCACCTCGCTGGGCGGGGAGGAGGTGAAGACCTGGTCGGACTTGTTGCGCCGGCTGCTGGAGCTGCGGGACGAGCCGCCGGAGGAGGCCCCCGACGACCTCACGGCGGACGACCTGCGGGGTAGCCGAGTCCCGCCGGGCCTGACGCACTTCAAGATCAACGGCCAGCGCGTCGTGCGCGTCGATTACAAGAAGGCCGGCGACGGGGACAAGTCCAACGGGGTGGTGTGGTGCCGCCTCGGCCGGGCGCCGCTGGACGCCCTGTTGCCGGGCGTGCTGTGGTTCTGCCTGAACATCGGCCTGTTCGTCGTCGGCGCCATCGTGTTCTGGAAGCGGCCCGAGGACGGGCCGGCGGCGCAGTTCTTCCTGCTGTGCCTGGTCACGCTTGGCGCGTTCATGGGCGGCTACCACTGGTCGCGGATCGTCACCCACCCGGTGCTGATCGCCGTGTTCATGGCCTGCGCCGTGCTGCTGCCGGCGGTGACGCTCCACTTCTACCTGATCTTCCCCCGGCCGAAGGCGTTCATCCAGTCGCACCGGCTGACGACGCTGGTCGCGGTGTACGGCCCGCCGCTGGTCTTTCTGCTGTTGTTCCTGAAGGGCTACCTGCAGGTGCGCTGGCTCGACCAGGGCGGCGGAACGGGGCTGCTCGCCGGCGTCGAGGGGGCGCTGCGTCAGGAGGCCGCCGACCCGTCGAACAGCGTGCGGCTGTTGCTGCTGGAGATGCTCTACGAAATCTACATCTACTTCGGCTTGGCCGCCCTGTGGTACCTGGGCAGCATCGCCAGCCTGGTTCACAGTTACCGGGCGGCGGCCAACGCGGTGGAGCGGAACCAGGTCAAGTGGATCCTGATCGGCTCGGCGGCGGCTCTCCTGCCCCTGGGCTACACGATGCACATGGCGTTCTGGGAGAGCGGGCGGTTCGGCGGTGGCGGGGCGACCTGGCCGATGTTCCTGGCCAGCGCCTGCATCACCCTGGCCTACACGTTCAGCATCACCCGCTACCGGCTGCTGGAGCTGGACTCGATGATCAGCTCCGGCGCGGTGCTGCTGCTGGTCAGCTTCCTGGCCGGGCTGGCGTACTACGGCGTGGTCTTCGCGGGGCTGGTGCTGGCGGGCAGCTATTCCGGCGAGGGGCCGTCATTCACCCACGTCTTCGGGGTGTCCGCCGCCGCGCTGGTGCTGATGGTGGCGCTGGACGTCGCGCGCGGCCGGCTGATGCGGGCCGTCGATAAGCACTTCCGCCGCGAGAAGTACCAGCTCGACCGCACCCTCCAGCGCATGAGCCAGGCGATCGAGAAGCTGGTGGACCCGCCGACATTAGCCCGGCGGCTACTGCACACGGCGACGGAGCTGCTCTCGGCCACCTCGGGGGCGATCTACCTGCGCCAGGGCGACCCCCCGCTGTACCGGCTGACCGCCGCCGTCGGCCCGACGCCTCCGTTGACCGAGCTGTCGCAGGGCTGCCCGCTGGTCGAGAGCTTGCGCGCCACCGGGCAGCAGTCAGCCGAGGCCAGCGCCGCCGGCCGGCAGCTGGCGTTCCTTCAAGGCGTGGTCGGGCAGGCGCTGGTCCACGAGGGGGAGCTGATCGGCCTGTTGGTGCTGGGGCCGCGCACCGAGGGCGAGTTCACGGCGGAGGAGGTCCAACTCCTCTCCGCGCTGTCGCAAATGACGGTGCTGGCGCTGCTCAGCGCCGAGGGCCACCGCACGATCGAGGCCTTGAACCGCGAGCTGAGGGACAAGGTCGAGAAGATCGCCGAGCAGCAGCGGCGCATCCTGGCGCTACAGTCGCAGCTGCGCCAGACGCATCAGAAGGATGAAGTAGGAAGGATGAAGGATGAAACCAAAACCGGAGGGCCAGCGACCTCCGACTCTTCCCTTCATCCTTCATCCTTCACCCTTCATCCTTCCCAGAGCGGGATGATCGGTTCCAGCCCTCAGGTGCAGCAGCTGATGCACCTGGTCCGCCGGGTGGCGGCGAGCACGTCGGCGGTGCTGCTGCGCGGCGAGAGCGGCACGGGGAAGGAGCTGCTGGCCAAGGCGCTGCACGACAGCAGCCCGCGGGCGAACAAGGCGTTCATCAAGGTCCACTGCGCGGCCCTGTCGCCGGGACTGCTGGAGAGCGAGCTGTTCGGGCACGTCAAGGGGGCGTTCACCAGCGCCATCCGCGACAAGGTCGGCCGGTTCGAGTCCGCCGACGGCGGGACGCTGTTCCTCGACGAGATCGGCGACATCAGCCTCGACGTGCAGACGAAGCTGTTGCGCGTGCTGGAGGAGATGACGTTCGAGCGCGTCGGGTCGAGTGAGCCGGTTCACGTCGATGTGCGGATCATCGCCGCGACCCACCGCGACCTGGAGGGGATGATCGCCGAGGGCAAGTTCCGCGAGGACCTCTACTTCCGCCTCAACGTGCTGCCGATCCACGTGCCGCCGTTGCGCGAGCGGGCCGAGGACGTGGTCGAGCTGGCGCGGCACTTCTTGCAGCTGTACGCCCAGAAGCTCGGCAAGCCGGCCCGCGAGATCGACGACGACGCGATGCTGGCGTTGCGGGCGTACCCCTGGCCGGGCAACGTGCGCCAGCTGGAAAACGTCATCGAGCGGGCGGTGGTCATCGCCGAGGGGCCGACGATCGGCCTGGCGGAACTGCCGGACGAGGTGACGCAGACGGCGCCGGAGCCCGACGAGGCGCTGGACAGCTGGACCGGCGAGCTGGCCGCGGTCTACCACGCCGAGCGGGCCGAGCGCGAGAGGCGGGAGCGCGAGCAGCTGGTGCGGGCGCTGGCGGCGGCGAAGGGCAACAAGGCCGAGGCGGCCCGGGCGCTGGGGCTGGCCCGCAGCACGCTCATCAGCAAGCTCAAGAAGTTTGGACTGTCGTGAGGTTGGCGACGCCTCACAGTAGCGGGATGCGGTGAACGCTTCTGCTTCGGGGTTAGTCCTCGCCTGGAAGCTCTGGAGTTGCAGTTACTCCCGAATGGCACATGCCGCCGGATTCAGGAGGTCTAACCCCGGTGGCATCTTCGGCACCCAGGTCACCGCGGGGCCGCGCGGGGGCGGCCACGTCCCTCGGCGGGGGCCTGGCAAGGCCGGCGAGGAGGGCATGCCGATGGGAGGCGCCGCGGCCGCATCCTACCGCGCGCCGAACCCGTCGCCGACGTAGGGTAAAAGGGCCATGAAGCGGGCACGCTTGACCGCGTCCTGGACCGCCCGCTGGAAGGCGGCGCAGGTCCCGGTCCGCTTGCGGCTGAGCATCTTGCCCTGGTTGCTGCACAACGCCTTCAGGGCGGCGACGTCCTTGTAGTCCACGAAGGCCGGCCGCGGGCAGCCCTCCTTCGTGCAGAACCGGCATTGCTTCCTACTTCCACGTCCAAGCCGTCTCAGTGCCATCCGTCACATCCGATCTGCCAGGGCAAGGGAAAAGGTCAAACGTGTCTAAGCCCCCCTGCATCCGCGCAGGGGCGCCCTTCGGCCCAGGCGCGTGGCGTCACCACCCGGCGGCTGCAAGCGGTTGCCACCTCCTGAGCACCTCGTCGCACGGCCTGCTCAGGCGGACGTGGCGGCCGACGGAATCGACCCAATCCAGCGGGACGCAGTGAGGCTGGTCCCCAGAGCCGGGGTCGCGGGTCAGGCACAGCCACTCGCCGCGCACGCCATCGACCGTCCCTACCCGGTCCCCACACGACCCGTACACCGCCATGTGCTCGCGGATGTCGCCGATGCCCGCCATAGCCACCTCCATAGTTGCTGGTTTAGCCGCCGGCCCCGCAACAGCCGCCAGGCGCGGGTCGTCCTGGGGGACGTCCCACGTCGTTACCTCCCAACTGCCCTTCCCCATCGCAGCCCCGCCCAATAATTACCACTAAATTGATAGATAAAGTGTATAATAGCAGGCCGGCCAGCCCGTAGCAAGGGGGAACTTGGCGGACGGCCGTCGCCGCTCTGGCGCCAGCCGGCCGGCCGGCCCAAGGCCACGCGGTGGCACTCGCTGGGCAGTTCGCCGCGTGACAGGTCGAGCCTGACGCCGCGGCCGACCGGCTCCACCCAGAACAGGTGGATGTACGGCCGGATGGAGGCGCCCTTGACTCGCTCCCCCGTGCCGACGAGCCCGCCGCCGACGCAGTCGTCGTCCGCCATCCGCTCGCTAATGCAGTTGTCGCCGAACATGAGTCGTTCCCCTTCTCTAGCCCGGAGAGGCGAGAGGTCCGAAGTAACAGTCGTGCCGTAAGGGCCCGAAATGGGAGGGCGGGAGTTGACTCATGCCTGACACCGCACCCCTCGAAGGCCTGGCGCTAGTGGGTTCGAGTGCTGGAGTTCGGGGCTCCAGGGGGGGGAACTTCAGAACTTCAGCAAAGCCCGGGAATTGACCACGCTTTTTCCCACCGGCGCCGATATACTCCAAATAAGCCAGGGGGGCGAGCGCCCACCGGCCCTTTTACGGACGAGACTGCCGCTCTTGCTTTGCCTTTCTAGGATCACTGCACAGCACTTCCTTGGCCTCGCAGCTTCCCGGGATCGTCGAGCTTTGCTGCCGGACAGTGACGGCCTTCCCGCGCCCCCGACGGGGCCGGCCGAGGTTGCCGTCCGTGTGCCTTTAGCTGGGCCCGCGAGGCCCGAAGGAAGACGATGAGCAACAACATTTACGTGGGGAACCTCCCGTTCGAGACGACCAGTGACGACCTGCTCAGCTGGTTCGGCGAGCACGGCACGGTGACCCGCGCCCAGGTCGCCACCGACCGCGAGACCGGCCGCTCGCGAGGCTTCGGCTTCGTCGAGATGAGCAACGGCGGCGAGGCGGCCATCGCCGCGCTGAACGGCGCCCAGGTCGGCGGCCGCACCCTGAAGGTCAACGAGGCCAAGCCGAAGGAGGACCGCCCGCGGTCCGGCGGTAGCGGCTACGGCCGCGCCCCCAGCGGTTCCGGCAGGCGCTGGTAGGCGCGTCGGTCGAAACTCGAGTGGGCCGCGGCGTCACATCCGCCGCGGCCCGCGTCGCCTTCGCGGCGTCGTGGGCTGACTCGCCGCACGAACTGGGCGGCCAGGGAGGGCACGGTCATGGACGAGGCACGGAATGCGGCTCGGGTTGGCGGGGCACCCGCACTGGCGGCTCGAATCGCCGAGGGGTGGGTCGCCAGGCTGGGGCCCGCGGAGTGGGTCGCGATCGGCGGGGCGGACAGGCGGCCGGTGCGCCCCGGGGCAGAGGCTTGCGTCAAGCAACTGGAGGGCGGTCCTGGGGTCGCCTTCGTGCTGGCCGCGGCCGGCGTCGCCGACCTCCTCTTCGTGCTCCGGCCCCGGGCCGCGGCCTACCAGGTGAGTATCTCCGATAACGTCAGGCCGTGGGACCCGGGCGAGCGGCACCACGTGCGGCCGGGCTACTCCACGGACATGCAAGGCCTCCTGGAGGCGGCGGCTAGGTACGCCCGCAGGGCCGCCGCGCAAGGGGGTAAGGCCTCCGGCCTCCAAGGGCCCGCACAAGAGCGGCCTGCGGCTGAACCCGATTCGGCCTGATGCGAGCTGAAGAACGGCTCAGATCACCACCGCCTCGCGGGGTCGCGCCGGGCCTTCGGCCGGTTCGCGGGCCTCCGCCGGACCCCCAGGTGCTCCCCAACGTTGACGACTCGGGCCTTGTAGTCCGCGGCGCCTTTCTTCCCGAGCGGCGCGTCATCTGCGCCTCAAGTGAACCTGGTGGTGAGCCAGGGAGGCTGAGCCGGCATGGCTGGCGCCAACGGTCCCCCTACCCCCTTCCCGTCAAACCGCCGCAACTCGCTATCTGGCAAGCAAGTTGATGCGGTTTGAGGGGAAGAGCGGGAGGTAGAGGGCGAAGCGCCCGAATGCCTTCTCACCACCGGTAGGTGAACTGCGTGTACAGCGCCTGCGGGTCCTGCTTGCCGCCCGGCGTCGAGGCCGTTTCGCGGATGAACCGGCCGGCGATCATGTACGAGTAGCTGAACAGCAGGTCGGTGTGGTCGTCGATGTGGAAGTTCAGCAGCAGGTCGAACTCGGTGCCGACGTAGTTGCCCGCGTTCCCGGTCTTGTCCTGCCGCAGCGGCGTGCCGTAGGCCGCGTACAGCGCGTCCTTGGCGCTGTCCAGCCAGAAGTTGTGGCACTGCAGCTGGGTGAACAGCCACTTGTCCGGCCAGAACGTCAGGTACGCCGAGACGTCGTTGATGTTCCGCCGGCCGACCAGGTCGATGAACCCGAAGTAGTAGTGGCCGAACGGGAACAGCTGGGAGAACGTCTGGTTCAGCGTCCCGGTGCCGGGGTTGGGGGTGCCGGAGGCGTGGTCGTAGTAGAGCCAGGTGACCGGCGTCATGGGGCAGTCCTTGAAGTGGTACCCGCCGCCGGCCGTGAAGGCGTTGGCGAACAGCCCCTGGTTGACGTGCTCGCCGCACTGGAGCATCGCCTCGACGTCGTACAGCCAGCTGTCGCGGTTGCCGCACCAGCGCGAGCCGAAGGTGTGGACGGTCCGGCCCCCCTTGGCGTCGTGGGTCCCGGTGAACGCCTTGTTCGCGTCGTCGAGCATCAGGTAGTAGACGTCGATGAACTCGCCGGCCTGCGGGCGGTGCGTGTACCACGCCCCGGCGAAGACCACGTTGTTGTCCACCGAGTCGAACTTGCCGTTGTCGGGCAGCACCGGCTGGACGCAGAAGGCGTCGAGGTCATCCTTCTCGGAGTGCCAGAACAGCTTGCCGCCCTGGAAGGTCCGCCGCGAGTTGGCCCAGTCCGCCGGGGAGATCAGCCGCTCCGAGCCGTAGAGCAGCTCCTGGCGGCCGACGCGGAACCAGACCGGCTTGTCGTCGAAGGACCAGACCTGAGCATCAATGAACAGGTTGAGGAAGTCGGCCGGGTTGCGGTCGAACGGCAGCGGCTGGAACGTGTGGTCCGGGCTGACGGCCGACATGAACTCGGCGAACAGCCGGTACCGCTCCGTCACGTACAGGTCGGCGTAGACGCGGGCGCGGTACAGGTCATAGCTGTTGTCCCGCCCGGCGTACGGGCCGGTGTTCTGCAGCCGGGAGTTGACCTCGTAGTTGTAGCGGGCGCGCAGCTCGCCGCCGCTGGTGATCATGAAGGTGTCGTCGCCGAACCGCTGGCGCTTGAGGAAGCCCCAAAGGTCGCCCTCGGTGTTGTTGGGGTCGTCGAGGTAGCGCCAGTCCACGTTGAAGAACGACCAGGGGAACGCGCCGGAGCGGGCGTGGGGGTGCTTCGGCGGGTTCTCCCGCACGTTGCCCTGGAGCACGTCAAGGATGGAGTAGTAGCCCGGCCCGGTCGGGGTGATCGGGAAGTACCCCAGGCGGGGGAACACCGCGACCGGCGGCACGTTGGCGAAGCGGTCGCCTCCCCCCTCCCCACCCTTGCCGTCGCCGCACTTGTCGCAAGCGGCGGGCGCAACGGTCGGCGCGGCAGTCGGGGCGCCGAGCCCGTCGTCCGGCGGCTTCATTGGGACGGACGGCAGGGTCGCCGGAGCGGACGGCGGGAGCGCCAGTTCGGAGGCCGGGGCCGCGGGCGCGGGAGGAGTCAGGCCCGGCATCGGGCTGACTGCCCCCGTGGTACCGGTGAACGCCCGTCCGGGCAGCTTCGACACGGGAACCGGCGGTGGCTCCTCGGCCGGCGAACGGCCCACCATGAGCCCCAGCCCGGCCAGTAGGCTGGCTACCGCCGCGCGGCGCGGCGGGAACATGCGGAAGTTCATACGATCCCCCAAATGCGAGGGGCCGGACAGGGGAGCCGTCGCCCTACGACGGGAGAACCTGTCAGGACCGTCACCCTGGGTATCGATCGGGCAGGCCAGACGACTCCTATCCGGAATGCAGTCGGCACGCGAGGGGGAACCGAGGGAGGCGGTGCCGAGCGCGTATCCGCTACAACCGGACCGCCCCGGAGGGGGGTCACTTGACCGGGGCAATCTTTAACAACCAGGTCAGGCCCAGCGCGAACACGCCGACGCAGGCGGCCAGCCCGATCAGCAACAGGAAAAAGCCACAACCGACGAACTTTTGCCGCGACGCCTCTGTCAAATCCGACCCGGACATCCCCGTCCGCAGCAGAAAGAGCGAGATCAGGACGACCAGGACGAGCGGCCCGACCAGCAGGACGGCGGCGGAGAGTTCCGGCATGACGGCTCCCATCCGGGGGTGGGGGAAATTCCCTCGACACGCCGACCACGGTAGCACGCCGCCGCACCCGGCTTCAATCCCAGCGCCGCAGTTCGTCGACCAGGCGGAGGACGTCGTTGCGGCGCTTCTCGAACACCGCGAACAGGGCCAGGATGGCGACGCCCAGGGCGATGCCCGACGCCCACCACAGCCAGGTGTGTTGCCGGGTCACCGCCGCGTGCCAGATCATCGTCAGCACGTCCACCAGCAGGAAGCCGACGCCGAGGAACAAGAACGCCCGCACCCGCAGCAGGATGCCTCCCAGCACGCCGAACACGCACAGCAGGGCCAACACCGCCGGCAGCCACGGCGCGTTGCCGATCCCGTTGAGCAGGACGTCCGCCGTCGAGGCGACGTAGACCATGGTGATGCCGAGGTAGCGGAGGCCCTCGCTGGTCTGCGGCGGCAGGTCGTCGCGGTGCAGGTACTCGGCGACGAGGACGACCAGCGCCAGCGGGATGACCCACGCCTGGGGGTGCATGAGGAAGCCGACGTCCGAATGGGTCAGCAGGGCCCAGAAGCCGAACGTCGCGGCCAGCGCCGCCGTCAGCGCCCACCCCGTCGAGCGGCGGGCCGTCGCCAGGAGCGCGTACAGCGCCGACGAGAGGAACCAGACCAGGGCATAGGCGTCGAACTTCCACGGCAGCGCGCTCAGGTAACCGAGCAGCGGCCGCAGCCCCGGCGCGTTGTCGTCGGCGAACGCCAGTAGGGCCTGCGGCGGCCGCGCCCAGAACGCCAGGATCGGCAGCAGCGGCAGCAGCACGGCGGTGTTCGTCAGCGGGACGGAAAGCACCCGCAAGCCGCGCCGCTGCGACCACTCGCCAGCGGCGATCGCGGCGAAGGCGACGCCGAGGACGACGAGGCTCCAGTACCGCGCCAGGAACCCGTGGAACAGCTCTGGCACGTTCAGGCGGACGTGGAGGAACAGCGCAAGCAGCAGCGCCTCCGCGAGGTAGACGTAGCGGCTGCGCGCCCCCTCAGACGAGCCGAGCGGATCGCCCTGGAGCGCCAGCCGCAGCGCCAGCGCGATCAGCCCCGCGACGGACAGCGCGACGCCCGCCACGGCGATAGGCGGCAGCGGCGTGCGCTTCGTGAGCGGGTCGAACGCCGGCAGCATCTGCCCCAGCAGGACGACCAGCAAGGTGACGGCGACAGCCCCAACCGCGAGGGCGAACGTGCGGCCGTTCGGCCAGGACTTCAGCAACTCCAGGCCCGCGGCGCTGGCGGCGACCAGCGCGACGAGTAGCCCGGCACTCCGCGCCAGCCACGGGGCCACGCCGGTCGGGTCGGGCAGCGCCCACGCCAGCGCGGTCAGTGCGAAGACGCCGAGGCCGAGCGCCGCCAGCCGCGTCTGTTCGCCGTTGGGCTCGGCTAGCGCCCGCGCCAGCCACCACGCCGCCGGGATCAGCAGCGTGACTGCGACGAGGCTGGTTAAGCCGCAGTGTCAGGGTTGGCTGATCGACGGCGACGTGCAGGGCGAGGGCGATGACGACGCACGACAGCACGGCCTGGGCCGGCAGAAGCCAGCGCCGCTCGCGTTCCGGCAGGGCGGGCGCTTCGAGCATCAAGGGGGAGCCGGCGGGCTGCCGAACGAGCCCATGCCAGACGCGGACGGCCAGCCCGGCGAGCGCCGCGTGGGCCGCCAGCGCCACGGCGCCCATCCAGGGCCACTGCGCCCGCGTCGGCGAGACGGCATGGAGTGTCAGCCCGACGACGACCAGGCCGAGGGCATAAATGCCCGGCAGGCCCAGCCGGAGGTAACGGGCTCTCACCGCCGCCCCCAGCGCCAGGCCGACCACCGCCGCCGCCGGCCAGGCGAACCGGGAGAAGGCGGGGGTGACCACCTCGCCAACCAGGTCGGCCGTGACGACCAGCGCGACCAGGCCGGCCAGCAGGGTTAGCCCCACGCCGGTCGCCAGGCCGGAGTAGGCGGCACGGCTCCCCCGCAGAGGCGGCGGTTCGACGGCCCACCAGAACGTGGCCGACGCCGCCAGCCCGACCACGACGGACAGCGCGCCGACGAGCGGCTCGTCCGGCCCGTAGGCCGCCCAGGTCAGGAACGTCGCCAGCGTGAACAGCAAGCCGGAGACGTGCGTGTAGGCCCCCCGTGTGAACCGCAGCGCGACGGCCGCCATGAGGGCGCTCGCCGCCAGGGCGCACCCCGCCGGCACGGCGGGGTAGACCGTGTGGTCCCACGCCCCGCGGAGCGCCAACGCCGTCAGCAGCGCCGCCAGCACGGCGACCCAGCCGCGGACGGGGCGGCCCGGCCGGAGCACCGGGCTTTCCCAGACCCTCGCCGGCAGGGCCAACCCGGCGCCGGCCAGCCCCAGCGCCAGTCCGCCCCAGAGGCCGGTGAGGACGTGGTACGACACCCACCACGGCGAGGTGGCGTCCCACGGCAGGGCGGAGCACATGGCGAGCACACCGGCCGACAGCACCGACCAGCCGGCGACGTGAACACGCCCGGCCGGCCGCTCCAGGTGGAAGTACCACCACGCCGCCGCGGCCGAAAGCGCGAGCGCCACCCAGCCGGCCGGTCCGCCGAGGACGCTGAGGCGGGCGACGTCCTGGCCCCGGAAGGGAGCAGGACGGCCAGCGCGCGAACCCGCAGATCAGTGCCAGGCCGAACAGCCCGAGGGCCGACTGCACGCCGAGCAACTCGCCGCCGCCGACCCGGCGCGCGCCCGCCAACCAGGCCAGCGCCGCGTACGCCGTCGCCTGGCAGCCGAGCAGGACGGTGAAGAGGAGCTGAGGGGCATCGAGGGGCCGGCCGGCCTGGACGACGCCCAGGGCGTAGCCCCCCATCACGCTGGCCGGCAGCAGCAGCCCCGCGGCGAGCGCATAGCCCGGCCAGCGCTCGCGGACCGCCGTGCCGACCAGCCCGGCGACCACGAGGAGGAGCGGCCCGATACTGGAGGTTGTCGGTCCCATCCGGGCGAAGGGGGATTCCGCCCCCGGCCCCGGCAACGGCCGACCGGAGAAGCCCAAGCCGGTGAGCACCGCCGTCAGCGCGACGACGGCCACGGCAACGCCGGTGAACAAGGTGTACGCCGCGCCGCGCCCCTCCGGCGCCACGAACCCCAGCCGCTCCATGGCCGAGGCGAGTCCCTCGCGGCCCCAGGTGAGGGCCATCCCGGCGAGGAAGCAGGCCGCCAGTGCCCAGCGCGCCGCCGACGCCCCGGCCAGGTCGAACGTGTGCCAGGTCGCGTACAGCAATGGCAGGCAGACCGCGAGCAGGATCAACTCGACGGCCGCGCCTTGCCGCGCGTCTCTCGTCTCCGTGCCGGCCGGCCCGCGCAGCGCCACCAGGGGCGGCAGGGCGAGCAGGAGCGTCAACAGCCAGCCGGCCGGCGCGGCGATCACCGCCAGGTGAAGCGGCGCCATCTCGGGGTGGATCAGCCCCCACTCTTGCAGGCCGGCGCCCCACGCCGCCGTGCCGGCGACGAGCAGGTGCCCCGTGATCAGCACCCCGCCCAGGGCGCGATCGACGCCGGGGCGGAACGGCTCCCACGGCAGCGATGGCCAGCGCCGGCGGGCCAGTTCCGCGGCCAGCCACAGCCCGCCGAGGCCCAGACCGTAAGCGTGCCACCCGCGCGGGTCGGCGAGCCAGCCTCGCGGCTCGGCCCACCAGGTGACGCCCAGGACGGTCGCGGCGACAAGTGCGAGCTGGCCGCCGACGAACCACCCTGCCCCGCCGCGGGTGAACATCGCCACCGCGAGCAGAACCGCTGTCCCCGTGTCGAAGAGGTTGGGCGGGTAGAGCCCGGCACTCAGCGGCAGTGCGGCGGCGACCGCCCCGGCCAGCAGCGCCGCCCTGTCGCCGGCGACCCCTTGCAAGGTCGCCCCCTTCCGCGTCAGCCACCACCCGGCCAGTTGTAGCACCAGCGCCTCACAGGCCAGCACTAAACCCCAGAGGTGCGGCTGACCGGGGTACGTTCCCCACAAGGCCCAGAGCGTGCCGGGCACCACCAGGACCGCCGCCAGGTGGGCCAGGGAAGCGCGGGGCCAGCGGAGCGTCGCCAGGGCAACAGCAACGGCACAGACGCCATGGACGACGGCCGCCTTGAGCGGGTGATCGATCCCGTGGGCCGTCGCCACCAGCAGCGCCGCCGCGCCGACGGTCAGGGCCCCGCGCGCCAGGGCGTCGCCCTGTTCGACCTGGGTCAATCGCGCGGCGAAGGCGGCCAGTAGCACCCCGACGCCGGCGAGAACCAGGCCACTCTGGGCCGACGTGACCGCCGGGAGCAGGCCGGCGGAAACGTCGCTCCAGGGGCTGAGGAGGTGATAGCCGACCACCGCGGCCAGCGCCAGCGCCGGGACGCCGCCGGCGTGGGCCCAGGGGGCGCGGGCGGCGAAGGCCGCCGCCGTGAGCGTGACCCCGGTCAGCAGCAGCGTCAGCACCACCGGGCCGGGGGCCGGCCAGGCCAGCACGACGCCGGCCAGCATCGCCGCCAGGCCGCCCAGGGCGACACCGGTGCCCGCCGTGCGCGTGGCGGCGGGCTGGTCGTCCGCCAGGCGCCGGGCGACCAGCAGCCCCAACGCCACCGCGGGTACGCCGCCCAGCGTCAGTGGCGCGGCGAGGGAGGTCAACCCGTCGGCCGGCGCGGCGAGCCGCGTCAGCAGGAAGCCGAAGGTGGCAACGAGGGCGAACGTCGCCAGGCCGAGGAAGCTGAAGGCCGCGTGCGCCTGCTCCCGGCTCAGGCGGACGTCACGCGCCCCGTAGACGGTCAACCCGCCCAGCACCGCACCGTGCGCGAGCAGGTGGCACCCGACCGCGGCCCCGGCGAGGCACAGCCAGCCCAGGGTCGGCCCGGCGAGGGGAACGTCGAACAGGTGCTGCGCCAGGAGCTGACTGCCGGGCACGCCCACCACGCCGAGAGCCAGTAGCCAGCGGCGATCGACCGGCCCCGGCAGCAGGCCGGCGCCGATCAGGCTGGTCGCCGCGTGGTGGACGAGTGCGGCGAGCAGTCCCAGCGCGGCGACGTCCACGGCCGAGCCGACCCACGCCGGCCCCGGCTCGGCCCCGCGGGCCGACGGGTCGGCCAGCACCAGCAGGTTCAGCGGCACCAGCAGGAGCGAGATGAGCAGCAGCCCCCGGCTCGTCGAGGCGAGCTTCCAGTGGTGCAGCGTGTACTGGCCGGCGCCGAACAGCGCGGCGGTCAGCGCGGCGAACGCCAGGAACGGGAAGTACGGCAGCGACTGGAGGCTGCCCCACAGAGTCAGCACCAGGGCGATCGAGCAGCCGACGATGAGCATCCCGCCGACCAGCTCGCCCCAGAGGATGTTGCGCTCCTCCAGGAAGCCGGACAGCAGCTCGCGCAGCGACCGCCGCGGCGGGGGCGGCTCGGGGACGAAGGCCGGGACGGGTTCGGGAGTTGGCGGGGGACATTCCTCCCCGGCCGGGACGGCGTCGAGGACTTCGGTGAGCACGGGGGACGGGGGCGGGGCCGGCAGGGGTCGCGGAGTGACGCGGACCGTCTCGACCACCGCCGGCGCTTCCTCGCCCGCCAGGGCGGCCCGGCGCGCCAGCAGCGCCTCGACGGCCCGCCCGGCCGTCTCCGGGTCGAGTTCGCCACGCGACAGCAACCCCCGGAGCTGCCGCAGCGCGACGTCGATATCGTCGAGGGGGTCGTGCCTCGCCGGGGTGAACGCGGGCAACGGCCGCTCGGATTTGGGCTCGGCGAACAGGCGGAGGATCGCCGCGCAGGCGACCCAGATGCCGTGGCCGACGAGCGTGACGACGAGTAGCGCGAAGAACAGCACGCACAGCAGCTCCATGGCGTGTCCTCCCCGGCGGTGTGGCCCCGTTGGGGAAAGGCACCGCGGGGGGGCGGAATGTCACTCCGGGAAGGTCGCTATTGACTTGCTTACCGCCCGGGGCGGTGATAGCTTGATAGGCGTCGATCCCTGGTCCCCCGCACGTCCCTGACCCGGGAAGGGAAGCCATGACGCTGCCCGCCTCGTTCCTCCAGCATGTGGAGCAGCACGGCTGCTTCAGCGGCTGCTACGGCTCCGACTCGTCCGTCAGCGCCTGCCTCGACCCCGCCCGCCCGCTGGCCCCCCTGCTCATGGTCAGCTGCCAGGACTGCCTGGCGCGCATCGCCGTCCCCGCCGCGCTGATGCCGCACGGCACCTCCAGTTACGGCCTCGCCCGGATGCTGACCGACCACCTGCGGATGCAGCGCGGCTTCTCGCTGAGCGTGTCCGGCTACCACGTCGCCGGCCCCGGCTTCTGGCTCAGCGCGGTCTACTACCCCACGGGGCTGTTCCTGGTCTCCGGCGAGCGGTCGCGGCAGCTGGGCAGCGACCTGGACCTGCTCCAGCTCGCCTTCCAGCACGGCGTCGTCCAGCCGCAAGACCCGCGGATGCGCGACCCGAAGCAGTACGCCGTCGAGACGGTCTACGTGAACTTCGCCAGCTGCTCGTCCGGCGTCACGACCAAGCAGTCGCTGCTGGCCTCCGCCCAGTGCCGGGCGCAGCCGCGTTCCGGCTGGCAGAAGGTGACGCTGGCGGAGTTCCTGCTGGTCAGCCAGGCCAGGCCCGCCGCCGCCGGGGCCGCCGCGGCGAAGCCGGCCGGGGGGGCCAAGGCGCTGAAGGTCGGCGACATCTGCCCGGTCTGCCGCGGCGAGGTGCGCGTCCGGCCTCTGCTGGTCGGCAGCTACGTCGGCTGCCTGTGCTGAGTGACCGCCTCATGCCACTTGACGAGACGCCCACCGGGCCGGAACGCACCACCCCCTACGAAGGCGAGCACGCCCGCGGCGACCTCGGCGACCGCTTCGGGCGGTTCGAGCTGCGCGGCCTGCTCGGCGAGGGCAGCTTCGGCCGGGTCTACCGCGCTTACGACCCGACGCTCGACCGCGAGGTGGCCCTGAAGGTGCCGACGTTCCCCGCCGACCGGCCCGACCTGGCCGAGCGGTTCGTCCGCGAGGCCCGCGCGGCGGCCCGGCTGCGGCACCCGAACATCGTCGCCGTGTTCGAGACGGGCCGGGACGGCGGCAGGCTCTTCATCGCCACCGAGTTCGTCTCCGGCCGGACGTTGCACGAGACGGTGAAGGCGGAGCGGCCCTCGATCCGCCGGGCCGTGGAGTGGGTGCGAGCCCTGGCGCTGGCCCTGCACTACGCCCACGAGGAGGGTCGTCCACCGCGACGTCAAGCCGTCGAACGTCATGATCGACACCCGCGGCCGGGCGCAGCTGATGGACTTCGGCCTGGCCAAGCGGGTCGAGGCGGACGCGCCGATCCCGCTGGTTGGCGGCCCTGAGGATGACACGCGCACCGCGGCCGGCACCGTGCTGGGCACGCCGGGGTACATGTCGCCGGAGCAAGCGCGCGGCGAGCTGGACGCGGTCGGGCCGCACAGCGACCAGTACAGCCTCGGCGTGGTGCTGTACGAGCTGTTGACGGGGCGGCGGCCGTTCTCGGGCAGCTTCGCCGAGCTGCGCGAGAAGGTCGGCGACCCGAAGCTGACCCCCGAGTCGCCGCGCAAGCACAACCGCGGGGTGCCGGCGGCGCTGGCCGACGTCTGCCTGAAGGCGATCGGCAAGCCTGCCAACCGGCGGTACGCCACGATGGCCGACTTCGCCATCGACCTCCAGCGGTGGCTGAACGACGAGGTGCCGTCGGTCCACCGGATGCGGCGGGCGGGAACCCGGTGGGGACTGTGGCATCGGCTCTACCAGGGGGATCAGTGGGTCTGGGGCCTGCTGGTAATCCTCCTGTTCCTGGCGTGGGCCGCCCTGATCTTCTGGTTCGTCTACTGGCGGGAGGGGTGGCGACCCTGGCAGAATCGAACGGTTCAGCCTGAGCCCCCCCAGAGCCAGAGCCCGACCGCGAAGATCGACCTGTACCGCGAGCGCGGCCTGCGGCTGCGGGCGGAAGGCAAGCCGGGCGAGGGGCTGCTGTGGCTGGCCCACGCCTACTCCCTGGCGGACGGCGACCGCGAGCGGCGGCGCGCGCTGCGGGCTGACTTCGCCAAGGGGCCGCCCCCGGCCGCCCCGCCGAGGCTGAGCCGCGACCACGCCCGCCGCTGGCGGCTGGCCGGGCTGTGCCTGTTGGGCGTTCCGCTGCCGGAGGGGGACCGCCGCGATCCGCTGGTCACGCGGCTTTCCGCCGACGTGAGGCTGGCGGCGCGAACCGGCTACGCCGACGCCGGATCGACCGTCCTGACGGGGGAGGTTGTCCCGGACATGCCACAGTGGCGGCTGGTCAACGCCCGCTCGCGGAAGCCTGTCGGCCCGGCGTTCTTCACGGACGACCGGGTCGTGTTCAGCCCGAGCGGCCGGCACGCGGTCAGCCTCGGCTCCGTCTGGTCGGTCCTCGACTTGAATAGCGGTGACGTCCTCGGCCCGAAGCACGACCGGGACTGGCGGCCGTTGGCGGTGGCGTTCAACCAGGGCGGGACGCGGTTGGCTGTTCTCTCGGAGGGGACGCCGACGGTCCCGGCCCCCTACGCCCAGGTTTGGGACGTCGCGTCGGCCAAGCCGCTGCCGGGGCGAGTCCTGTTCCACGGCTACGACGGCCGGCCGAACCGAACGCTCCACCTCAGCCCGGACGCGAAGGCGGTCGCGGCCGGCGGCCCCGGCTGGGAGCACCTGGTCGCCTCGTTCGGCGGCGAGGTCCAGCGCGTGCGGGATGGCGGCCCGGTCCTCGGCTTCCTCCCGAGCGGCGACGGCCTCTTCGTCAAGAAGGGCGGCGCGGTGAGGGAGGTCGATTTCGCCGACTCCCCGCTCTCGGGGACGATCCCGGTGGATGCGAAGGAGCTGGTCATCAGCACGGACGGGCGCCAGGCGCTAACTCTGTCGGGCGAGGGCGCGGTTCGCCTGTGGGACCTGGAGTGGAACGAGGCGATCGACTACCCGTTCGGCCCGTCGCGGCGGGTACAGCGGGTGGCGTTCCGCCCGGACGGCCGGGAGATTCTGATCGCCGACCACGACGAGATCCGCCTTGGGCCGCGGCCCTATACCCTTGAGGTGGGGGCCGCGGCGGTCGTCTGGGCGGAAATCGCGGCGGGGGGGACGTTGAACCTGCCCCTGGTCTCGGACCAGGATCCTTACCCGACTCCGTTCGCGCCCGACGAGTTGGACACGCGCTTCCGGCGACTCATGGACCTGACGGGGAGGCCGACCCCGTGAGCCGGACGCCTTCCCCTGGAGATCTTCGGTGCGACCCGTCCTGTTCGCCCTGACGCTGTTTTTGTCCGCGGCGCTGCTGTTCCTCGTCCAGCCGATGGTCGGCAAGCTGCTGCTGCCGCTGCTGGGCGGCACGCCGGCGGTGTGGAACACCTGCCTGGTGTTCTTCCAGGCGCTGTTACTGGCTGGCTACCTCTACGCCCACGTCTCGACCGACCGGCTCGGGGTGCGGCGGCAGGCGCGCTGGCACCTGCTAGTACTGCTGCTGCCCCCCGTCGCGCTGGCGGCGGGATGGGGACTTGCCGGCTCGCCGGTGCCGGTCGTCTCGTCGCTGACACCGACCGACGAGGACTACCCGGTACTGCCTCTGCTGGCGATGCTGTTCCTGGCGGCCGGGCCGGTGTTCCTGGTGCTGGCCACGACGGGGCCGTTGCTGTCGCGGTGGTTCGCGGCGGGTGGCGGGCGCGACCCGTACGTACTCTACGCCGCCAGCAACGCCGGCAGCCTGCTGGGGCTGCTGGCCTACCCATTCCTGGTCGAGCCGTCGCTGTCGCTGACGACGCAGCAGTGGGCGTGGGCGGCGGGCGTCGGGGCCTACATTCTCCTTGCGGCGGGGTGCGCAACCCTAACCTGGCGCGCGCGCGGGGTCGAGATGAGCCACCGGGTTGATCCCGGTGGTCCGGACGGCGGGGATGAACCCCACCGCTCATTGTCAGCCCCACAGGTCGCCCGCTGGCTGGCCCTGTCGGCGCTGACGTCGGCGCTGCTCTGCGCCGGCACCACGCACCTGACGACCGACATGGCCCCGATGCCGCTGTTGTGGGTCGTGCCGCTGGCGCTGTACCTCTTGAGCTTCATCCTCGTCTTCTGGCGCTGGCCCGGCCCGGTCCACCGCGCCGTCGGCCGGCTCACGCCGATGCTGATGGTCTTCCTCGTGCTGATGCTGATGACCCGCGCCACCGAGCCGACGGCGCTGGTGGTCGGCCTGCCGCTGGCGGCGTACTTCGCGATCCTGCTCGTCTGCCACGGCGAGCTGGCCCGCGACCGGCCCGGCCGCGAACACCTCACGGCGTTCTACCTCGTCATCTCCACAGGCAGCGTCCTGGGCAGCCTCGCCTGCGCCCTCGTCGCGCCGCTGCTCTTCCACCGCCTCGGCCTGGTCGAGTACCCGCTGGCACTGGTCCTGGCG
>JAXMAW010000053.1:0-52232 GCA_046350195.1 Gemmataceae bacterium | reverse complement strand
GCTGGCCGGCTACGCCGTCCTCGACAACGCCTCCATGCCCGTCGTCGGCTCCGCCGAGAGGGCCAACGACACCTTCGTCGAGCAGATCGTCTCTAGCGCGAAAGCGGCGATCGACGAGGCGGTGAGGCTGGGCGTGACCGACCCCGACCGGGTCGGCGTCGGCGGGCACAGCTACGGGGCGTTCATGACCGCCAACCTGCTGGCGCACTCCGACCTGTTCCGCGCCGGCATCGCCCGCTCCGGGGCGTACAACCGCACGCTGACGCCGTTCGGCTTTCAGAGCGAGCGGCGAACGCTGTGGCAGGCCCCCGAGATCTACTCGAAGATGTCGCCGTTCCAGTTCGCCGACAAGATCAACGAGCCGATCCTGCTCATCCACGGCGAGGCGGACAACAACTCCGGCACGTTCCCGATGCAGTCCGACCGGCTGTTCCAGGCGGTCCGCGGCCACGGCGGCACGGTGCGGTACGTCTCGCTGCCGCACGAGTCGCACGGCTACGCGGCGAAGGAGTCGGTCGAGCACACGCTGTACGAGATGGTCAGCTGGTTCGACAGGTACGTGAAGAACTCCCCGCCGAGGAAGTGAGAGGAGTCGCGTCTCGGAGGGACGCGGCTACATAGACGCTTGCCGCGCCCCCGTCACGCGCTTATACCATCGTTCGATCTCGCCCCCGGACCACCCGATCCACAAGCCGGCGCCCCCGCCGGACCGAAGGGCTCGCCATGGGCTGCTCGCTGCTGCTGTTCGCCACCGGGGCCGCGCCGAGCAACACCTCGATCTTTTCGCCCGTCTCGCCGCCGGCCGACACCATCCGCGAGCTGTTCTTCCTCGTCGTCGCCGTCTGCGCCGGCATCCTGCTCGTCGTCGAGGGGGTGCTGATCTACTCGCTGCTCCGCTTCCGCCGCCGGCCGACCGACCCGACCACCGAGCCGCCGCAGGTCTACGGTTCCACGCCGATCGAGATCGCCTGGACGACCGCACCGGCGCTGATCGTCTTCGTCTTCGTGCTGGTGCTGTTCCGCACCGAGTTCAAGGTCCGCGTCGATCCGGAGAGGGACCTCGCCGGCGGCCAGCCGCTGCGCGTCACCGTGATCGGCCACCAGTGGTGGTGGGAGTACGTCTACGAGAAGTACGGCGACGACGAGATCCGCGCCGCCGACGGCCAACCGCTCGTCACCGCCAACGAGCTGCGCGTCCCGGCGAGCGAATCGGGCGTCAAGCGGCCGATCCTGTTGACGCTGAAGTCGGCCGACGTCGCCCACAGCTTCTGGGTGCCGCGGCTGACCGGCAAGACCGACCTCATCCCGGGTAAGGTCAACACGACGTGGTTCCAGACCGACCGGCCCGGCACCTACCTCGGCCAGTGCGCCGAGTACTGCGGCACGCAGCACGCCAACATGCTGCTGCGCGTCGTCGTCGATAGCCCCGACAGGTTCCGCCAGTGGCTCGACAACGAGCGGAAGCCCGCGGCCGCCCCGTCGAATCCGGAGCTGACCGAGGGGCGCGACGTGTTCCTGCGGACGGCGTGCGTCAACTGCCACCGGGTGCGCGGCACCCTGGCCAAAGGCACGTTCGGCCCGGACCTGACGCACCTGATGGCCCGCAAGACGATCGCCTCGGGCATGGTGGACAACGACCCCAAGGAGCTGCGCCAGTGGGTCGATGACCCGCAGAAGACCAAGCCCGGCTGCCTGATGCCGGCGATGAAGCTGTCCGAGCGGGAGATCGACCTCGTGGTGCTGTACCTGCGATCGCTGAAGTGACGTTCTTTCGTAGGACAAGCTGCCAGCTTGTCCTGCTTCACCAGAGGGCAAGCTGGCAGCTTGTCCTACGAGAGAATATACGACCGCGTTCTGAGGAAGCGCTCCGATGACCACCGACGCGATCACCAAGAAAGAAGAATCGCTCACCGACCGCCCCCAGCCGCCCGGCTCGCCGCCGCGCGAGTCCGCCCCGTCGATCCTCCGCGAGGACCAGCCCTCGGTGGCCCGCGGCTTCGCCATGGCCGGCGCGGCCCTGGTCATCTTCGGCGGCATGGCGCTGGCGTTCAACCTGTTCGGCCGGGCCGTCCGCGTCAGCACCGGCTGGTCGATCTTCTGCGTCACCGTCGGCCTGTTCGGCATGCTGTTCCACGCCGCCTTCGACCGCGACGTGCAGCTCCGCCGGCTGTACATGCTCTTCGGCTTCGGCACGCTGGCCCTCGGCGTCGCCCTGTGCCTGATCCCGTACCCCAGTGCCGTCGGCGACCTGATGCGCTGGGGCGTGCCGTGCCTGGTCATCGCGCTCCTGTTCCTGTTGGCGTTTTTGCGCAACGAGGACGACCCGTACTTCCGCAACCTGACGCAGAAGGTGCTCGGCACCGCCGGGGCGGCCTTGGCTCTGGGGGGGCTGTTCGGCGGCAACCTGCGGGCCGACTTCTTCCTGCCGATGGGGCTGGTCTTCTCGCTGATCGGGCTGGTCTACGTGACGGCCTACGTCGGCAGCCGCGGCGTCAGCGACGACACCGCCTACTACGCCTCGGTCGGCCTCGCCGCCGCCGGCGGGCTTGTCGCCCTGGTCGCCCTGGGCCGGTCGCTGCTGACCGCCGGCGGGTCGAGCTACTTCGTCTCGGTCGGCGTGATGCTGCTGTTCGTCGGCCTGCTCTACGCCACCGTCGGGCTGGTCATGGCCCTGGACCGGCCGATCCTCGTCATGACCCGCCGCGAGCTGGGCGCGTTCTTCTACTCGCCGATCGTCTACCTGGCGCTGTTGGGCTTCAGCGCCTGCTGGTGGGGCTCGTACTGGATCTTCCTCGGCCAGCTGCTCGACGTCGGCCCCGGCTCCCAGCCGATGCTCGAGCCGATCGTCCGCAACTACTACTTTTCCATCGTCCCGGTCATGGTGCTGCTGGCGCTGGTGCCGGCGTTGACGATGCGGCTATTGAGCGAGGAGCAGCGGTCTGGCACGATGGAAGTGTTGCTGACCGCCCCGGTTGACGAGCCGGCGATCGTGCTCAGCAAGTTCTTCGCGGCCCTCATCACCTACCTGGTGATGTGGCTGCCGTCGGTCCTGTTCCTGCTGGCGATCCCGCTGGCCGGCGGCAACGCCTTCGACTACCGCCCGCTGTTGAGCTTCGCCGTGGTAATCCTGGTGACCGGGGGCGCCTTCGTAAGCATGGGGCTGTTCTTCAGCAGCCTGACCAAGAGCCAGATCGCCAGCTTCGTGCTGACGTTCGCCGGCATGGTGGCGCTGATGGTCGTCTTCTTTGCCGGGCAGGCGACCCGCGACAGCGCCTGGGAGACGGTGCTGAAGCACGTGTCGTTCCTCGACCTGTGGTTCAGCACGCTCGAGGGCAAGATCGTGCCGCGCTTCCTGCTGTTCTGGGCGTCGATGACCGTGCTGTTTCTGTTCGTGACTGTCAAGGTGCTGGAGTCCCGCAAGTGGCGCTGAGCCGGCTCGGTTAGCGACAGCGCGGACGGAGAATGAACCCATGTCGAACGCACCCCAGCAACCCACCCCCCCCGTCAGCCCGCTGATGCGGGCGCTGCTGAACAACCGCAAGCAGCTCCGCGGCCTGATCTTCTTCGTCGCCGCCGCCTTCGCCGCCTACCTCATTTACGAGGTCGCCCGCGCCGGTGGCATCGGCGGCGGCATCCGGCTGCGGTGGATCTACCTCGCCGTCATGAGCCTGGTCACGCTGGCCGTCGGCACCATCGACCTGATTGGCGACGAGGTCGATGAGGGCAACCAGGTCGCCCGGCTGCGGCTGGAGCTGATGACGCTCGGCGGTGTCCTCGGCCTGGCGACGGCCCTGCTCGGCTTTATCCTGCCGTTCACCACCTACCGCGAGCAGCTCGCGGCCGGCCTGGACAGCTGGCGGGCCAACCCCCAGGCGCTGATCTACCCCGGTCTCGCCGTCGTCGGCGGGCTCGGCCTGATGTTCCTCAGCGTCCAGCTGGTCCGCGGCATGGAGCGGCAGAGCCAGGGCATCCGCCGCATCGTCTACGGCTACAACGTCGTGCTGACGACCATCCTGTTGCTGGCCGTGCTGGCCCTGCCCAACGTGCTGGCCTACGCCGAGCCGTTCACCCGCTTCTTCGGCCGGCCGTTCGACTGGACCGCGACCGACATCAACTCCATCTCGCCGTTGATGCGCAACTACCTGGCCGACCTGAAGCAGCCGGTCAAGGCCTACCTGTTGATGCGGCGCGACGACCAGATCTCGATGGACATGCAGACGCTGCTGGACAACTGCAAGAGCCTCAACTCGCGGTTCTCCTGGGAGCTGGTCTCGCCGCGGTCCATCGAGAACCAGAGCCGCATCGCCGGCATGATGGAGAAGTACAACATCTCCGACCCGCAGGGCGTGCTACTGGTCGTCGGCGAGGAGAGCGAGAAGTCGAAGCCGGACTTCGCCTTCGTCAAGGCGCGCGACCTGTTCGAGCAGGACTTCCGCGGCGGCCGGGGGGCGCCGCTGTCCTACGCGTTCCTCGGTGAGAACGCCCTGTACAACGCCCTGGCGTCGCTGACCGAGGGCAAGGTGGTGATCTACTTCACCACAGGCCATGGCGAGCTGACCCCCGAGGGGGGCATGCCGCCCGGCATGCCGCGCAACATGCCCCGGCCGCGGGCCGGCGGGCTGGCCAAGCTCCGCGACAAGCTCACCGAGCGCAAGAGCGTCGAGGTCAAGACGCTCCCCGTCGATCGCAGCCTGAAGAAGGTCCCCGACGACGCCAGCGTCGTGGTGGTCGCCCGGCCGACGACGGCGTTCAACCCGGAGGAAGTCAAGGTGCTGCGCGAGTACGTGCAGCGCACCGCCAAGGTCGAGAAGGCCAAGGACGCCTCCGGCCGGGAGCGCGACGAGGAGAAGGTCACCGCCGGCAAGCTGATGTTCCTCCTGGAGCCGGTCATCCAGAAGGAGGGCGGCAACGCCACGATGGCGCCGACCGGGCTGGATTCCCTGCTGGCCGAGTACGGCGTGCGGGTCAACAACGACCGGGTCATTAGCGTCAACCGACAGGTCCGCAACCCGCTACAGGTGCTGGCCATCCCGGACCCGGAGTCGGCCAACCCGGTGGCGAAGGCGTTCACGCCGTCGCCGACCTCGGTGACGCTGTTCCTGCTCGACAACGCCCGCACCGTCGAGGCGCTCGACGCCAAGGGCGGCGGGCGCAGCGTCGATAAGCTCCTGATCGCCCCGGCCCAGTTCGACATTGTCATCGACAAGCGGCTGACGGCCGACCCGGTCGAGCTGGCCAACGCCCTGCGGGCCGACGAGGACCGGCTGGAGAAGGAGGCGGCCAAGGCCTCCCCGACGGTGGCCGTGGCGGTCTCCGACGGCGGCACGCCGCCGGGCATGCCGCGCGACGCCGCCCACTCCGCCGAGCTGAAGGACACGCCGCGGATGGTCGTCTTCGGCAGTGCCCAGTGGGTGACCGACGAGGGCCTGGAGGGCGGCCGCGGCACGCTGCGGGCCGACCTGTTCAACAGCTGCGTCTCGTGGCTGCGCGGCACGTCGTCGGTCGGGGCCAAGATCGAGGCCAAGAAGCGCAAGGAGTACGACCTGAACATCGCGCCGCAGGACACCGGCAAGGTGATGTACCTGCCGCTGGGCCTGCTGCTGCTGGGCGTCGTCGGCCTGGGCACCGGGGTCTGGGTGGTGCGGCGGCGTTGAGGTATTCGTCCCGAGCGAGCGTTCTCCCGGCGAGCGGGGGACGTTAGTCCCCCGGTTAGACCGCTCACCGGGGGGTTAACACCCCCCGCTCGCCGTTCGCGGAAGCAACCACCATGAACAACAACACGACCTACCTCCTGTTCGGCCTGCTCGTCGTCCTGCTCGGGCTGCTCGGGTTCGTCCTGTACCAGGGCCCGAACGCCCCTTCCGGGGCCGACGCCATCTTCCCGTCGATGCACGCCAAGGCCGACCCGGTCAAGGCCAAGGACATCACCAAGGTCGTCGTCCACCGCAAGAAGCCGGTCGGCGATGACATGATATTCGAGCGCGTCGATGACAACACCTGGAAGATCACCTCGCCCCGCGCGCTGCCGGCCGACAGCGGCCGGGTCGGCGGGCTGGTGGACAGCCTGATCGACGCCCGCACCGCCGACGAGCCGGCCCCGTCCGGCGCCAAGGCCGCCGGGCTCGACTCGCCGTCGCGCGTCATCACGCTGCACGGCAAGGACCGCGAGTGGACGCTTACCGTCGGCGAGGTCACCCCTGGCGAGGAGAGCGCCGTCGCCTACGTCAGCACGTCCGACCGCGGCGGCAAGCCGCTCGCCGTCCGCAAGCAGTCGATCGACAGCGCCCTGGAGGGCCTCAGCTACTTCCGCTCGAAGGACCTGCTCGGCGACAACACCTCCGACGTCCGCGTCATCAAGGTCAGCGAGGGCAAGAAGGCCCCCGTCGAGCTGCGCAAGGACAAGGACCGATGGACGATGGTACAGCCGCCCTACGGGGCCGTCGAGGGGTCCGACATCGTCAACAAGCTGAACGACCTGCGCGTCGAGCACCGCAACAGCAAGGAGAGTGACTTCGTCAAGGACGGCGTCGAAAAGCTCGGCGAGTACAACCTCGACCCGCAGAAGAACGACGTCTTGACCATCAGCGTGACACGCGGCGAGGGCGACAAGGCGACGACCACGACGGCCACCGTCGGCGTCGGCAAGAAGATCGACGGCGACAAGAAGTTCTACGCCGCCATGGGTGGCGGCAAGGCGCCCGACGTCATCAAGGTGACGACCGACAGCGTCAAGCCGTTTCAGGAGCTGATCGACACCCCGGGAAAGTACCGGCCCAAGAACCTGGTGCAGCTCGACGGCTTTCGCCAGCCCGACGCGATCGACGTGACCGGCAGCTACGGCACGCTCGAATTCCGCCACCCCGACTCGGCCAAGCCGTGGGAGCTGTACCGCGGTGACGCCAGCAACCCGGTGGACGAGCAGGAGGTGAAAAGGCTGGTCGATGAGCTGACCAGGAAAGACCTCGTCACCGACTACGTGGATCCGAAGCGGAAGAAGGAGCTGGGCCTGGAGAAGCCGGACGTCACGGTCAAGGTCTACACCGAGTCGCTGGACAAGCCCGACGAGAAGGCGAAGTCGAAGAAGCCGGCCTTGAAGAAGGACGCGAAGCCGGCCGCCGAGCTGCGGTTCGGCAACCGGGAGCGCGACCAGGTGGCGGTGGAGCGCGTCTGGGGCAGCGACAGCGCCATCGTGCTGGTGCCGCAGGCGCTGCTCGACCAGGTGCGCAAGGGACCGCTGGCCTACCTCGACAAGTCGATCCCGCCATTCAACACGGGGGCGTCGGACCAGGACGTGACCAAGGTCGAGATCACCCGCGGCGGCGAGACGTTCGAGGCGGAGCGGGCCACGGCGAAGGACCCGTGGAAGTTCACGAAGCCGGCGGCGCTGAAGGGCAAGCAGGCCAACGCCAACGCCCTGCGCGACGTCCTCGACGAGCTGAACCGGATGCGGGCCGAGGAGGTCGTCGCCGAGAAGGCCGACGCCAAGGAGCTGGCCGGCTACGACCTGGCCAAGCCGCCGGTCAAGGTGGTGGTGACAGTCACCAAGGACAAGAAGGCGGAGGCGAAGACGTTCGACCTCGGCAAGGAGGCCGGCGGCAAGGGCGTCTACTTCAAGCGGAGCGACAGGGAGCCGATCTACCTGGTCGGCGCGTCGATCCTGGGCACGCTCAAGCGCGAGCTGCGCGACCCCACGGTGTTCCGCTTCGACCCGGAGAGGGTGACGTCGCTGGCGGTCAAGGGCTGGGAGAAGGCGGCCGGCACTCCGCTGACGCTCAGCCTGGAGCGCAAGGACGGCAAGTGGGAGGTGAAGACTCCCGCCGGCTTCACCCTCGACGCCGACAAGGCGACCGACCTGGTGCGCGAGCTGTCGCGCCTACAGGCCGAGCGGTTCGGCGCGGCACCGAAGGGGCTGAGGCTGTCCGAGGGGGCCCTGGAGGTCACCGTCGGCCTGCCCGACAAGAAGTCGGTGTCGCTGACCGTCGGCGAGATGGACGGGGCCGGCTTCGTGGCGACCAGCGACGAGTTGAAGGGCGAGGTCTTCGTGATCCCGCGCGGGTCGTTCGAGGAGATGAAAAAGGCGCTGACCTACTTCAAGAAGTGACGCCATGAACGACCTCGACCGAAGGCTGTTCCTCCGCGCCGCCGCGGCCGGCCTTGCCGCCGGCCCGCGGCTGCTGGCCGACGCGAAGGGCGACCCTCGCCTCGTGCAGAGCAAGGAGCCGTTGAACCTGGAGATGCCGTTCGCGGCGGCGAAGGAGTTCCTGACGCCGACGGGCCTCCACTACGTCCGCAACCACTACGACCTGCCGGTCATCGACCCGTCCACGTACCGGCTGGTCGTGACCGGGGCGGTGAAGCGCAAGCTAAGCCTGACGCTGGACGACCTGCAGAAGCTGAAGGGCGTCACCCGGCCGGTGACACTGGAGTGCGCCGGAAACGGACGCTCCCTCCTGAGCCCCAAGGCCAAGGGCGTGCAGTGGGGCCTGGGCGCGGTCAGCACGGCGGAGTGGGCCGGGGTACCGTTGTCGGCCGTGCTGGAGATGGCCGGCGTCGAGCCGGGGGCGGTGGAGGTCATCTTCGAGGGAAAGGACAAGGGCGATCCGAAAAAGGAGATTCAGCCGGCCGAGCCGGTGGCCTTCGCCCGCAGCCTGTCGCTGGAGAAGGCGAACCGGCCGGAGACGGTGCTGGCCTGGGGCCTGAACGGCAAGGAGTTGCCGCGGGAGCACGGCTACCCGCTGCGGGCGGTCGTGGCTGGCTGGTACGGCATGGCGTCGGTGAAGTGGCTCACCCGGGTCATCGTGACGAAGACGCCGTTCTGGGGCTTCGACCAGACGATCGACTACGCGGTCTGGTCGAACGGGGACGACGGCCTGCCGCGGCTGACGCCGATCACGGCGATGCAGCCCAAGGCCTCGATCGCGTCGCCGGCGGCCGGGGCAGAGCTGCTGGCGGGGCAAGAAGTGCGCGTCCATGGCGCGGCGTGGGCGGGCGAGGCAGACGTCGCCCGGGTCGAGGTTTCGACGGACGGCGGCAAGACGTGGGCGGTGGCGAAGCTGCTCGACAGGCCGACGCCGTTCTGCTGGCGGCGGTGGGAATACCGCTGGACGCCGGGGGTGGCCGGCCCGGCCGTTCTGCTGGTGCGGGCGACCGACTCGCGCGGCCAGGCGCAGCCCCTGAAGCACGACGCGAACCGCCGGAATTACATGATCAACTTCGTCGCGCCGACGGCGGTGACGGTTCGGTCGTAGGACAAGCTGGCAGCTTGTCCTCTGGGACGAGGGACAAGCTGGCAGCTTTTCCTACGCCAAGAGGGTCCTCGATGTCCTCCTTATCGATCCGCCGCATCCGCTGCGGCGACGCCGCGGCCGCCGGCGAGTTGCGCGCCCTGCGGGCCCTGCTGGGCAGCCAGGGCAACGTCGTCTCGCCCCGCAGCCAGGCCCTGACGGAGAAGGTCTTCGGTGCACCCCTCGCTCCGCAGCAGGTCGTCGAGCGCGTCTGCGCCGACGTCCGCGACAGGGGCCGTGACGCCCTGTTCCATTACACCGAGCAGTTCGACCGGACCACGCTCACCCCGGAGACGCTGCGGATCTCCGACTGCGAGATGGAAGAAGCGCACGCGAAGGCCGACGCCGCCCTGCTGGAAACGGTGCGGCGCGTGCGGCGGAACATCCTGGAGTTCCAGCTAGGCGTGCTGCACCGCAGCGCCGTGCTGACCGTCGCGGGCAAGCACGAACTGAGGCTGCGCTACCGGCCGATGCGGCGGGTCGGCGTCCTGGTGCCGGGCGGGGCGGCGGCCTACCCGTCCACGCTGCTGATGACGATCGTGCCGGCCCAGGCCGCCGGGGTGAAGGGGCTGGCCGTGGTCATGCCGCCGACGGCTCACGGGGCGGGCAACCCGACGCTGTTGGCGGTCTGCCACGAACTCGGCGTGCGGGAGGTCTACCGCGTCGGCGGCGCCCAGGCGGTGGCGGCGCTGGCCTACGGCGTCGAGGGGCTGCCGGCCGTGGACATGATCGTCGGCCCCGGCAACCTGTTCGTGGCGCTGGCCAAGCGGCACGTCTTCGGCGAGGTCGCCATCGACTGCATCGCCGGCCCCAGCGAGGTCGTCGTCCTGGCCGACCAGACGGCCCCGGCCAACTTCGTCGCCGCCGACATGATCGCCCAGGCCGAGCACTCGCCGGGGTCCAGTGTCCTGGTGACCTGGCACGAGCCGCTCATCGACGCCGTCGCGGCGGAACTGGAACGGCAGACGGCGCGGCTGTCGCGCGGCGACCTGGCCCGCGACAGCCTCGAACGGTTCGGGGCCCTGGTGCTGGCCCGGGACGCCGACGAGGCGGTGGAGGTGACCAACCGGCTCGGCCCGGAGCACCTGGAGATTGTCGCTGACAACGCGGCAGCCCTGGGCGAGCGCATCGACAACGCCGGGGCGATCTTCCTCGGCCCGTACTCGCCGGTGGCGGTGGGCGACTACGCCGCCGGGCCGTCGCACGTGCTGCCGACCGGCGGCACGGCCCGGTTCACCTCCGGGCTGTCCGCGTGCGACTTCCTCAGGCGGTCGAGCGTGCTGTCCTTCACCAAGGAGGGGTTGGCGGAAATGGCCGAGGACGTGCTGCGCCTGGCCGACGTCGAGGGGCTGACCGCGCACGCAGCCAGCGTGGTGGCGCGGGTGAGCTGAGCCCGCGGCCCGCCGATTTCGCCGGGCCGCCTCTTGACAGATAAAACCTCCCTTGTATTATCCTATTAATACAATAGGGCCGCTCACGCGCTCAAGGAATGTCCGCGCCCGGCGAATCAGCTAACGGCATCCATTCGTGGTCCCGGTTCGCCCCACACCCCCGAGGAGCCGACCATGTCGTCGGTGCGCGCGTCGATCCGTTTTGTGCTCGCCCTCCTGTTGGCCTGCTCGGCACTGGCGGCGCCGTGGGTGGGGGCGGATGAGCCCCCGCCGAGGAAGGCCGACAAGCCGGCGGCGGACAAGGCCACGGGTCCGCCGGCCTCACTGGCGGGGTTTTCCGACTCCGGGACGTTCCACCTCTACAAGGACCAGGACCGGCTGGTGACGATGACCTTCAGCTGGAAGCCCGACGGGGCGTTCGAGAGCAAGAGCGAGCTGTCCTTCGCCGGCGTCACCGTCAAGGAGTCGGTCTCGGTCACGCCCGACACGGAGGGCCGCTGGGAGAAGGTCGTGGTCAAGGCCGCCACCGGCGACACCACGATCGTCCGCAAGGGCGGCGTCGCCGAGCGGACAATGAAGGGGAAGACGACCACGGTGGAATTGCGCCCCAACTCCGTCCTGTTCTCCAACTTCTCCCCCGCCCTGATGAGCCAGGCGGTGCGGGCCTACGACCAGGCCAAGGGCGGCAAGCAGAAGCTGCCCCTGTTCATCCTGCCGGGCGCTTCGGTCGGCGGGTCGTTGGAGCGCAAGGAGGAGGCCGAACGCGCCGTCCGAGGTAAGGACGTCAAGCTGCGGCGCTACGTCTACGCCCTGCCCGGCGTCGATGTGGACCTGTGGGTCGAGGCGGCGACCGGCAAGGTGCTCCTCGGCGACGTGCCGTCGCAGGGGGCGGCTTACTTGCGGGAGGGGTACGAGAGCCTGCGCAAGTCGGAGGAGAAGGACCCGCTACTGTCAAAGCCCGAATACAAGGTGCGCGTCGAGCGGGACGTCAAGGTACCGATGCGTGACGGCGTCGAGTTGGCCACCGACCTCTACCTGCCGGAGAAGGAGGGCAAGCACCCGGTCATCCTGATCCGCACTCCGTACAAGAAGGAGGTCAGCGGGTTGAAGGGGACGTACTTCGCCCGTCGCGGGTACGCGGTGGCGATCCAGAACGTCCGCGGCCGGTTCGGCTCCGGCGGCGAGTGGGAGCCGTTCGTCCACGAGCCGAAGGACGGCTACGACGCCGTCGAGTGGGTGGCGGCCCGGCCGTGGTCCACCGGCAAGGTCGGCATGATCGGCGCGTCGTACCTCGGCTGGGTGCAGTGGTTCGCCGCCAGCCAGAGGCCGCCGCACCTGGTGACGATCATCCCCAACGTGGCGCCGCCCGACCCGTTCTTTAACTTCCCCTACGAGCACGGCTGCCTCTTCCTGTGGGCGTCCATCTGGTGGGCCGAGGTCGTCGAGAGCGGGGCGACCGCCGACGTCTCCGGGGCCGCCATGGAGAAGATCATGGACCGGAAGTACCACCAGCTGCTGCGCGGCCTGCCGGTGGTCGATCTGGACGAGAAGGTGCTGGGCAAGAAGAACCCGTTCTGGCGCAAGTGGATCGACCACCCCAGTCGGGACGCCTACTGGGACCCGGTCAGCTTCAGCGACAAGCTGGCCGGGGTGAACCTGCCGGTGTTCCACCAGTCCGGCTGGTTCGACGGCGACGGCATCGGCTCGAAGCTCAACTACCTGGCCATGGCCAAGCACGGGCACTCCACCCAGAAGCTGGTGCTCGGCCCCTGGGGCCACACCGACCAGGCGACGCGGTCCACCGCCGGCCGCGACTTCGGCCCCGAGGCGGTGCCCGACCTGGACCGCGCCTACCTGCGCTGGTTCGACCGCTACCTCAAGGGCGTCACCAACGGCATCGACAAGGAGCCGCTCGTCAGCCTCTTCGTGATGGGCACGAACCGCTGGGCCCACGGCCCGAAGTACCCGCTGCCCCAGACGCGCTGGGACAAGTGGTACCTCGCCAGTGGCGGCAAGGCGAACACGTCGAGGGGCGACGGCCGGCTGACACGTGAGCTGCTGCCGACCGGGTCGGACCGCTACACCTACGACCCCGGCGATCCGACGCCGGCGCCGGAGATGTACGAGGAGGAAGAGAGCAAGGACAAGAAGCCAGCCAGCGCCACCGAGGAGCGGAAGAAGCGCGAGGCCTATCACGAGAAGGTGACATCCTCGCGCAAAGACATCCTCGTCTTCGTCACCGAGCCGTTCAAGGAGCCGTACACGTTCGCCGGCCCGCTGTCGGCGGTGCTGTACGCCTCGACGTCGGCCAAGGACACCGACTGGTTCATGCGGCTGATGGAGGTGGACGAGAAGGGCAAGCTGTTCCCGCTGGGCGGCGGCTGCGTGCGGGCGCGGTTCCGGGACTCGGTGAGCGAGCCGAAGCCGCTGGAGCCAGGGAAGGTGGTCGCCTACCAGATCGACCTGTGGCAGACGGGGATCACCATCTCAAGGGCCGCCGGCTGCGGGTGGAGGTGACGTCGGCGTCGTTCCCGCTGTTCTCGCGCAACCTGAACACCGGCGGGCACAACGAGAAGGAGACGGCCTACGTCGCCGCGGAGCAGGTGGTCCACCACGGAAAGGACCACCCCTCCCACGTCCTCTTGCCGGCGCTGCCCGACTTCCCGCCGAAGAAGCCGTGACCCGGGTTTGGTCAGAGGCGCGACCGTCAAGGGAGCGGGAAGCGCGCTACCCGCACCCTGACGGCTTAGGTTTCCTCAAATCTTTCTTATGATGTCGAGAAGGGGCAAGGTGAAGATGGGTCAAGGGTTAAGCAGGAAGGCAAGGGATGCGAACTCCCAGTGACAGAGCCATGGCGTGGGCAACGGATCAGTTCGGGCAGGCGGCTCTGGGGATGCTCGTCGCACCAAGCGACTCGTCCATTCCGCCGCCTGCATCCTCGAACACCCCGGCGGCTCCTTGCCCGCCAAGTTTCAAGACCCTGCCGACCTCGACGCCTTCTACCGCCTGATGAACGCCCCCCAGGTCAGCCATGCCGCCCTCATCCAGGCCGCCGCCCAAAGCACCTTCCGCCGCATGCGCGACACCCCGGCGTCGTCCTGGTTCTGCACGACGCCACCGTCTTGGATTACTCCGGCCTGGATTCCATCCCGACCGGGGCAGGTCGGCGACGGCCGGGGCCGGGGCCTGTACGCCCACAACAGCCTGGCGGTGACCCCATCCCGCCAGGTCTTGGGGCTGGCCTGGCAGGCCCTCCATCGCCGGCGCAAGGTCAAGAAGGGGAGACCAAGGCGGCGGCAGCGCGCCCGGATCGCGAAAGCCGGTTGTGGAAGAATGCCTGTGAGCGGATCCCCGTCGCCCCGGATGGCCGGTTGTGGGTCGACATCGCCGATCGCGGTAGCGACGTCACCGAGTTCCTGGCCTACGAGCACCGGGCAGGCCGGGCGTATGTCATCCGTTCCCAGCACAACCGCAAGCGCTGGTTGAGCAGGCCGGCGGCGTGGTCAAGGCCAAGCTGCACGACCACGTCCGGGGCTGACCAGTGGGGCCAGCCAGCCGCGGCCGCGACATCCCGGCCACGGACAAAAGGCCGGCCCGAGAGGCGAGGCTGGCCCTGGCCTGGGGAAGCTGAAGGTCGTGCCCCCAGGCAGCCGCGGCGAGCACGACGACACGCCGCTGGAGGTTTACGCCCTTCGCGTGTGGGAGATCGACCCGCCCGCGGGGGAGAAGGGGATCGAGTGGGTGCTGCTGACGAACGTGGCGGTGGCCGACGAGGAGGACGCCTGGCGGCGGGTGGATTGGTACCAGCGCGGTGGGTCATCGAAGAATGGCACAAGGGGATGAAGACGGGGTGCGCGATCGAGGACCTGCAGTTCACCAAGCGGGCGAGCCTGGAGCCGGCCATAGCGGTGTTGAGCGTGGTGGCGGTGTGGCTGCTGCAGCTGCCGACGCCAGCCGGGACGAAGAGGCGCGGCAAGCAGCCGGCGCGGAGGGTGCCGAGCCTGTGGGTGCGTGTGCTGTCGGGGTGGCGGCACAAGCGGGCCTGCCCCGGGTGGACGTACGGGGAGTTCGTGGAGGCGTTAGCCCGGCTGGGCGGACATCAGAACCGCAAGCACGATCACCCACCCGGCTGGCTGGTTCTGTGGCGTGGCTGGGCGCAACTGCAAGCCATGATCGCAGGTGCTCGCCATCGCCACAGAATAAATGAGGAAACCTAAGCCCTGACGGTCGCGGCTCCGTCCCTGCCCGCACAATTCCGAAAACTGGTCTTGATTCGCGGGGTACAATACCTTCGGAACGCGAGGCCCGACGACCCAACCCCTCTGAACCCACCCCCACGACGTATTGTTGTCGAACGTGCAGGCCGCCGCACCCTCCGGGGCGCGGGCCGCGCTCGCCGTCGTTGCCGAGCCCGCCCCTTGCCCAGGTTGCCCGAAAGAGAATCCGGGCAAGGGGCGGAACGGGCACAGGAAGGTGAACCGGCAGAATCTCCCCACGCCGAGGGCATTTCCTCATCCTGGGGGGTTAGCGTGCCGATCAATGAACCTAGCCGAGGCGGTAGACAAAACCCACCCTCACAGCCCGAAAGGGCCAAAGGCTGGTCCTCCTTCCCAAAGAAGACCTTCCCAGGCCCCGAAACGGCTTCGATCTGTCTGTCCCTCTGGCCGGCCCACCCCGATGTCGTGGTCGGCACGCGACCCCCACCCGGACGTCCCCGCCCCGTCGCGCGCCTCCAGGACCGTCCCGCACCGGTACCCGCCCGGTGCGGTCGGGGAGGCACGCCCGGCCCGGCCGCCCCGTCCCGCACGGGGCGGCCGGCCGCGGGCGCCGGCCAGCCTGGGCGGGCGGGACACCCCCGCAGGACCGGTACCCGCGTCATGCCGGCCGGGGGTTAGGACTCAGCCTAGCCACGCACGGAATGGAGTGCCTGCAGATGAAGAAACAGGTCTTCACGACCGGCCAGGTCGCGAAAATTTGCCAGGTCGCGCCCCGGACGGTCAGCAAGTGGTTCGACTCCGGCAAGCTCCGCGGCTACCGCATCCCCGGTAGCCAGGACCGCCGCATCCCCCGCGACCAGCTCATCCGCTTCCTCAAAGAGAACGGCATGCCGTTGGGCGGCCTGGAGGCGGAGGGCTGGCACAAGATCCTCATCGTCGGCGCCGAGCCGCTGTTCATCGAGCGGCTGAAGGAGCTGCTGCCGGAGGACGACGACTTCAAGTACGAGATCGCCCACTCGGGGTTCGAGGCCGGCACCCTGGCCTCCAGCTTCCACCCCGACACGATCATCATCGACCACGCCATGGGCCGCAGCGAGGCGCTGCAGATCGCCTCGACGCTGCGCCGCAACGAGGCGTACCGGGAGACGGTGATCTTCGCGTTGGCCTCGGAGGACGAGCCCAACCCCGAGGGCCTCAACGAGTACGGCTTCAGCGAGGCGTTCAAGAAGCCGTTCGACGTCGCCCTGCTCGGCGAGCGGATCCGCACCATCGTCGAGGAGAAGCGCGACGCGCTGTGAGCGGCCCGCGGGCGAGCGGGGGACGTCAGTCCCCTGTTGGAATCACTCCAACAGGGGACTGACGTCCCCCGCTCGCCGTTTTGCTAATCCTCCTCGTGATGTAGCCGAGTGGTGAAAGGCATTTTTCTCCCCGCCGGATTGCGTAGTGACTCGGCTGGCTCGACTTGCCCCGCGCCCTTCCGCTCCCTAATTCTTCCTTGCTCGCCAACATCTTGACCCGCGCCGGGTTATGCAATCGAGGGGCGCTCGTCCCCGCCTCGACCGCCCCAGCTACCGTTGGCGGAGTTGGTCCTTCTCGCACCGTTCACATTCGGCCGGCGGCTCTTCCTCTGCGAGTACCTTTCCGGTGCCGCCGCCTGGTCGGGAGGTTTGATTCATGAAGCCTACCTCTGGCGTCTGGGGCATCGACCTCGGGCAATGCGCGCTCAAGGCCATGCGGCTGCAAGAGATCGACGGGCAGCTACAGGCGACGGCCATCGACTACATCGAGTACCCCAAGATCCTGTCGCAGCCCGACGCCGACCCCGACCAGCTCACCCGCGAGGCGCTGGAGCAGTTCCTCTCGCGCAACAGCATCAAGGGCGACACCGTCGCCATCGCCGTCCCCGGCCAGAGCGGCCTGGCCCGCTTCGTCAAGCTGCCGCCGGTCGAGGAGAAGAAGATCGCCGACATCGTCAAGTTCGAGGCCAAGCAGCAGATCCCGTTCAACCTCGACGAGGTCGTCTGGGACTACCAGAAGCTCGGCTCCGGCAACGTCGTCGACGACATCGCGCTGGAGACCGAGATCGGCCTGTTCGCCATGAAGCGCGACATGGTCAACAAGTACCTCCAGCACTTCAAGGAGGTCGGCGTCGAGGTCCACCTGATCCAGATGGCGCCCCTGTCGCTGTGCAACTTCGTCGCCTACGACCTCCTGAACAAGGACCCCAGCAGCCCGCCGCCGGAGGGCAAGCAGCCGGCCGTCGTCGCGCTGGACCTCGGCACCGACAGCAGCAACCTCGTCGTCACCGACGGCGGCAAGATCATCTGGCAGCGGCCGATCCCGCTGGGCGGCAACCACTTCACGCGGGCCTTGACCAAGGACCTGAAGCTGACCTTCGCCAAGGCCGAGCACCTCAAGCGGAACGCGACCAAGTCCGGGGCGGCGGAACTGAAGAAGATCCTCGCCTCGCTCAAGCCGGTGCTCAACGACTTCGTCGGCGAGGTGCAGCGGTCGCTGGGCTACTTCACCAACACCCACCGCGACGCCCAGATCGAGTACATGATCGGCCTGGGCAACGCCTTCCGGCTGCCCGGCCTTCAGCGGTTCCTCGGCGAGAAGCTGTCGCTGGACGTCCGCAAGCTGGAGAAGATGAGCCGCGTCGGCGGCGACGTCGTCACCAGCTCGCCGATCTTCAACGAGAACATCCTCAGCTTCGGCGTCGCCTACGGGCTGTGCCTTCAGGGCCTGCAGCAGGCGAAGCTGGTCACGAACCTGCTGCCCGGCGAGATCCGCCTGGAGCGGCTGATCCGGGCCAAGAAGCCGTGGGCCGCCGCCGCCGCCGCCGCCCTGCTGATCGGGCTTAGCGGCATGGCCCTGGGCAACTACCTGAACGAGCGGCCGTTCTCCGCCAAGGTCGTCACCGACGCGATCGACAAGGCCAACGGCGCGGCCGGCCGGGCCGCCTCCATGGAGTCGGCCTTCCAGACGGCCAAGCAGAACGCCCTGAAGGAGGAGGAGGCAGTCAAGTCGATCGTGGCCGGCCAGGCGGAGCGGCTGAACTGGCTGAAGCTGTACAAGTTCGTTAGCGACGTCATCCCCCAGCCCGACGGCAAGAACCTGCCGCCGGAGACCGTGCCGGAGTACTTCCTGACGCGGCCGGCCCGCATCCCCCGGGCGATGAGCGGCAAGGAGGCGTACGAGGAGTTCGTCCGCCGCGTCCGCGACGGGTTCAAGCCGCTTTCGCCCAAGGACGAGAAGGACTTCGTCGTCGATTCGATGCCCCCGGGCACCGACGACCTGGTCCAGTACTCGATCGAGTCGATCGACTGCCGTTACTGTGACGACCTGCCGGCGTTCTGGAAGGACGCGACGAAGGGGCGCGAGATCGGCGACGTGCGGCCGCTGAAGCACTTCAAGGAAAAGCTTCCCGAGGGCAAGGGCTGGGTGGTTGAGCTGTCCGGGTACACCTACCACCGCAAGCACGGCGCGTTCATCCGCGACACGCTGCTGACCAACGTTGCCCGGCTGGGTGTCGCGCCCGATGACAAGCCGGCCGACGGCGCCGCCCCGGCGGCCGGCACGACCCCGCCGGCCCCGGCAGGCACCCCGGCCCCGGCCGCCCCGGCCCCGGCCCCGACGGGGGACGCCGCCCCGGCGGCCGGCGCGGACGCGGCCAAGGAACCGCCCAAGGACCCGGTCAAGCACCGCGTCAGTCACGTGTTGCTCTACGACGCCTTCCCCAAGCCGGCGGACACGACGAGCGGCTTCGAGATCATCGGCAAGGGCGTGCTCGACGCCCTGCTCGGCGGCGAGACCGGGAAAGGTGGCCCCCCCGGCGCAGGCCCTGGCGGGATGGGAATGACCCCGTCCGGCCCCCCGGCCATGATGATGATGGGCGGCAGCCCCGAAGGCGGTAGCGGGGCGGCGGCGGGGGCCGCCAGCCGCAGCGCCTGGCGAAACATCGGCAGCCGCGCCGGCGGCGGTGCCGCCGGCGGCGCCGCGACCGGGGCCAGCGCGGCCCCCGGCCGGATGGGTGGCCGGGGGATCTCCGCCACCGTGGCCGGGGCCGGCGAGCGCTCGTCCCTCCCGCCGACGTCCGGCGCGGGCACCCCGACGGTGATGCCCACGAAGGCCGGCCACACCCGCACCGAGTTCATCATCCTGTTCATCTGGAACGAGCCGACCCCATCGGACGCCCTGCGCGGCGTCGAGGGGGCGACGACGACGCCCTGACCCGGGGCCGTCCCGTTGGAATTCGGAACTCGACGATCCACCACGCCGACCGGGCTAGAGGAATACTGACCATGGCGAAAAAAGGCGTAGACGCGGAAGCGCTCAAGAAGCACCACTTCTGGATCCTCCTCGGCGGGTTTGCCGTCCTCTGGCTGGTCGCGGTCGTCCTGGCCAAGGTGACCGCCGCCGACGCCAAGAAGAAGGCCTGGACGGAGGCCAAGACCAAGATCGACGGCGCCTTGAAGGCCGGCCCGAAGACCGAGGCGTACCAGAAGCCGTGGAACGAGCACGGCGAGAAGTTCAGCAAGCACAAGGACGTCATCTGGAAGGACGCCTGGAACCAGCAGTATCGGATGTACTCCTGGCCGGACGTCATGCCCGACAACGCCAGGCCGACGTATCCCGACGACTACTTCGCCCCGCACAACAACCCCGGCGGGCCGTTCACTAACATCACCCTCGACCAGAACAACCGCAACGCGTTCAAGCGCGACTGGTACCCGACCCAGTTCCCGCCGCTGTTGAACTTCTGCGAGCCGGCCGAGTTCAACGGCGGGTTCCTGGCGATCTTCCCGATGCAGCAGTGGGACACGCGCGGCACGCCGACCCGCGAGGAGATCTGGCTGGCCCAGGAGGACTTCTGGGTCCGCCGCGAGATGCTGTTCATGATCCGCGAGGCGATGGACGCGATGGCCTGGCTCAAGGACGTCACCCCCAAGGAGGTCCTGGCCAAGGAGCAGGAGCGGCTGAAGAAGAAGGAGAAGCCGGCCGACGGCGTCGAGCTGAAGCGCGTCTTCCGCAACTCCAACTGGGAGCTGACGCTGTTGTTCGAGCGCGACCAGGCCGGCCGGACCTACGTCATCCGCCCCGACAGCACGATCAAGAACGTCAACCCGAACAACCGCACGCTGATGCTGGCCCACCCGAAATCGACGCGCGGCCTGCCGTTCCGGCTGGCCCAGAACCTCGCGACGGCCCCGCTGGAGATCTCCGGCGAGCCGCTGGCCGGCGGCACCGAGACGCAGCTGAAAAGGGAGTACAAGACCACCCCGGTGGACGTGACCAAGCCGTTCGACGTGGTCCAGGAGCTGGCCTGGGAGAACTCGCCGATCCGCCGCATCGACGCCCTGAGCCTGGCCCACCACTCGCACCGCACCATCCTGGCGCCGCTGAAGGTCAACGAGGACATGAAGAAGCTCGACCCCGACCCGGAGCCGGAGGCGGCCGCCACGCCTTCCGGGGAAGGCGGCGGCGGGGGAATGATGAGCATGCTGCCGCCACCCGGCGCGGGGGGCGGGCTAGACGGCAAGGGCGGGGTGGGTGGCCCGGCCGATGCCACCCCGGTCAACCGGATCGACCGCGCCCGCTACGTCCAGGTCACGCCTCAGTGCCGCCACCTGCCGGTCGCCATGCGGCTGGTCGTCGAGCAGGCCCACGTCCACGACGTGCTGGCGGCGGTGGCGAACTCCCGGCTGCGGATCCAGATCACCCAGGCGACGGTGACGCACGCCCCGGACGTGAGCGCGGCGTGTCGGGGGCGGTGGCCGCCACCCAAGGCCCCTGGCCAGCCTCGGCGGCGGCGCTCCGCCCATGGGCATGGGCACGCCGGCCATGCTCGGCCCGGGGGATCCCCGGGCGCGGCCGGGGGGAGGGCGGCATGGGCGGGCGAGGTGGGATGTCCATTGCCGCCTCCGAGAGCAGCTTCCCAGCCGGCCGACCACGCTCCCCGGCCTCGGCCTGGGCATGAGCCGCGGCGAGGGGGCGGGGGGGACCGGCACCGGCAGCCCGACCGACTCCACCGCCGTTTACAAGGACACCGCCCAGCTGGTGGAGCTGGCGATTTACGGCATCGCCTCGCTGTACGAGAAGTTCCCGCCGCGCCCGAAGGCCGAGGCCGCCCCCCCGGCCGGCGGCTCGACGACACCCGCGCCCGCGGCCCCGAAGTGACCCTTGCGCCCCGGCCGCCCCGCGGCGCCCGGGCGTTCCCATACACGGCTTGACGAGGTTTCCTTGCTATGGCGAAGTCCAAGGTCGATTTCCAGCAGATCCTCTTGCAGCACGGCGAGCGGATCGGGCTCGGCATGGCCGGGGGCATCACGGCCCTGCTCGTGGGCCTGAGCCTGTTCATGCCGGGCAAGGGGTTCTTCAGCGGTAGCCCCTCGACGAGGGCCAAGGACCTGGACGAGGTCACCACCCGCGTCAATGCGAAGCTCAGCGACCCGAACAACCTGCCCGGCGAGTCCGACAAGCCGCCGCCCGCGGGGGACAAGCTCCAGGCGCTGAACCGCGACGTGATCGACTCCGCCCCCTACACCCTCGCGTCGCTGATGGGCGGCGACGACTCCGGCTCGCTAGGCCGGCGCGTGCCCAAGGTCTTCCCGATCGAGGAGGCCACCGCCGAGTTCCGCCACATGCGCATCCAGTCGTACATCTTCGACGACCGGGGCCGGATCTTCGTCCTCAAGGGCGACGGCGGCAACCTCGCCAGCGGGCTCGGCGGGCTGATGGGCGGGGGGGGCCGCGGGGGCATGGGGGCGCCCGGCGGCATGGGCATGATGGGTGGCATGGGCGGCATGGCCGGCCGGGGCACCCTGGGCTTGCCGGGCCAGCTCGACCCGTCCGAGGGGGAGAGGAAGAACCGCCAGGTCGAGTTGGTCCCGCTCACCGAACTGAGCAAGGCCAAGGGCACGCTGGCCGAACAGGTCCGCCCGACCCGGATGGTGCTCATCGCCGCCGCCTTCCCGTTCCAGAAGCAGGTCGAGGAGTTCAGGGCCAAGCTGGGCCTCCACTCCAACGGCGAGGTGCTGGGCGAGGCGGCCACCCCGGACCCCCGGGACAAGACGGCGGTCATGGCGCAGAACGCCTTCCGCTTCCTCGGCGTACGGGTGCAGCGGCGCGAGCTGGACGGCGACGGCAAGCCGAGCCAGGCCAAGGGGCCCGACGGCAAGGGACTCGGCGAGTGGCATGAAGTCGATCTGACCGGTAGCTTCAAGCCCTACGTCGTCCTGACCGGCAAGCGCGCCGAACCGGATGACCCCGAACTGACCGGCGTGATGTGGCCGGGCCTCTACATGACGCGGCCGATGCAGTTCCGCGAGTCCAACATCGGCTCCGGCGCCGCCGGCGCCGGGGGGGCCGGCATGGGAGTCCCCGGGATGACCCTCGGCGGCCGGGGCAGCGAAGGGGCCAGCACCCCCGGCCTCCTCCCAGGAGCGGGGGCGGCGCCGGGCGCCGCGGCGCCAGGTGCCGCGCCCCCTGGCCGCCCGACCGGCCCGCTGCGGGAAAAGGAGAAGACGACCGACCCCGACGACAGCTACCCGCCGATCGAGAGGTCGCTGGAGCTGATCAAGAAGACCGTCAACACGATCAAGGAGAAGAACCGCCCCATCGCCGCCGCCCCGCCCGACCAGTTCCGCACCGGCGACGACTTCGACGTCTTTTCCAACCAGACGGCGGCCGCGCCCCAGGGCCTGGACGGGGGTCCCGGCATGGCGATGACCGGGCGCGGGCGCGCCGGGATGGCCCCCCCGGGGGCTGCCCCCGGCGTCCGCGGTACGCCGAGCACCCTCGGGCCGGGCGGCGCCCTTCCGGGCGCGGCCGGCGGCCTGCCCGACGCCAGCCAGGACGTGGACCTGCCCGAGCACGTCCTGGTCCGGCTGATCGACGTCACCGTCGAGCCGGGCAAGTTCTACGAGTACCGCCTCCAGGTGCGGATGGGCAACCCCAACCTCCACCGCATCGACGTGGCCTCGCCGGCGTACGCCCGGGAAAAGGAGCTGGTCTCGGAGTGGTCCGACCAGGCCAAGCCGCCGATCACGGTCAAGGTGCCGATCGACTCGGAGATGCACTTCTACGCCGTCGATCAGGTCGAGTATGAGCAGCGGGATGGCAACAACCCGCGCTACCGCGACCCCGGCCCGCACAAGAACCACGTCCTGCGGGCCGGCCAGCAGATCTACCTCCAGGCGCACCGCTGGCTGGAGGCGGTCACCCCCAGGGGGTTCAAGTCGCCCCTGCTGTTCGGCGAGTGGACCATGGCCGAGCGCTTCCCCGTCTGGAAGGGCGAGTACGTTGGCAGCAAGGAGCGCGTCGAGGTGCCGGTCTGGCAGTTCGCCCGTGAGTCGTTCAGCATCGCCTCGGACACCTCGACGGCAAAACGGACGCCGGGCATCGGCGTGTACTTCGGCTACGGCCGGGACGAGACCGACACCCGGGAGGCCATCCTGGTGGACTTCAGGACCGGCCGGGCCGGCTACGAGCGCGTCGTCAGCCGGTCGGAGGACCGCCCCGAGCCGCCCAAGAAGGTCGAGGACACCTACGCCGTCGAGGCACTGGTCCTGCGGCCGGACGGGAAGCTGCTGGTCCTCGAAGGCGGGCTGGACTACAAGGACGAGCAGCGCGTCGAGCGCGTCAACAAGGTGCGGAAGCGCGTCTCGGAGACGAAGAAGCCGCACAGGCCGGCCGCCGGCGCCACCGGCATCCCGGGCGGCCGGGACCGCTGACCTCGTCTGTCCCCCCTCCCTCCTGACGCGGGGGGCGCGGCCTGCCTTACGCCGCGCCCCCCGCGTCGTTGGAGTAGCCCAGCAGCCGGCAGGGGATCTTGCCGTTGAACAGCGCCACCTCCTCGAACGGCTCCTGGCCGACCTCGCGGGCCAGGCGGGCGTTGCCGGTGAACACCCACAGCCGCCAGCCCGGCGCCCGGGCGCGGAACACCTCGCCGAGCAACCGGTACAGCCCGACCAGCTCCCGCTCGTCGCCGAGCCGCTCGCCGTAGGGCGGGTTGCAGACGACCACGCCGGGGGGGCCGGTCGGCAATTGCAGGTCGCGTAAGTCGCCTTTGCCGAACCGGAGCAGGTGGCCGATGCCGGCCGCCCTGGCGTTGTTGATGGCGAACGACACGGCGTCGCCGCGCAGGTCCGAGCCGGTGATCGGGGCCGGCAGCGCCTTGCCGACGCCGCGGCGGGCCTCGTCGCGCAGCTGGGCCCACAGGCCGACGTCGTAGTCCATCCAGCCCATGAAGCCGAACCGCTTGCGCGTCAGACCCGGCGGTCGGTTCAGCGCGATCCACGCCGCCTCGATCGGCAGCGTGCCCGAGCCGCACATCGGATCGACCAGCGGCGTGTCGGGCCGCCAACCACTTCGCAGCAGGATCGCCGCCGCCAGCCGCCTCGTTCAGCGCCTTGGTCTGCACCGGCCGGTAGCCGCGCTCGTGCAGCGACATGCCCGAGACTGTCGAGGCTGAGCGTGGCCTGGTTGCGGTAGACGTGCAGGTTGAACCCGAGCATCGGCTCCTCGGGATCGACGCTCGGCCGGATCCCGACGCGGGCAACGAACTGGTCGCAGATGGCGTCCTTGACGCGGCGGGCGGCGTACTGCGAGTGGGTGATGGTCGAGTCGCGGACGTTGCAGTCCACCGCCAGCGTGTGCCGCGGCGTCAGCCACCGTGACCAGTCGATGGTCTGCACGGCGGCGTACAGGTCGTCGGGCGTCGTGACGGGGCCGTCGAGGATCGTCGCAGGACGCGGACGGCGGTGCGCAGCCCGAGGTTGGCCCGGTACAGAAGCGACTGGTCGCCGGCGAAGCCGACGCCACCGCGGCCCGGCTCGACGTCGGCGGCGCCGAGCCGTTGCAGCTCGCCGGCGAGGATCGGCTCGATCCCCCGGCCGCAGGTCGCGAAGTAGCCGCTGGTGGCTCATCGCATTGTTGTATTGACTTCGCGCCGACAATCCGCGACACTGACAGCAGTGGCGCCCTCGGGGACGACCCATGAGCCTGCTACCCGGCGGCCAGCCGCTGGACCGCGTGCTGCCTGACCTCGACGAGCTGCTCGACGACCCGCACGCCTACCTCAGCGAGGCGCCGCTGGCGATCGGGCCTCGGCGCATGTACGGCCTGGCCTGGCTGTTCGCCCTGCCCGGGGTGGCCTTGCTGCTGTCCTGCGTCGTCCAGGGCAAGCCGGACGGCGAGCGGCTCGCCATGGGGGTCGGGCTGCTGCTCGGCGCCGGCGTTTGGGCCGGCTGGTCGATGCTGATGCGCGGGCACGAGATGGTCCTCCACCACGACGGGGTGGAGTTCAACCACTTCGACACGACCGTCTGGGCGCCGTGGGCGCTGTTCCGGGTCGAGGGCCGGCCGTTCGTCCCCGACTCCGACAGCCCGCGGGCCGGCCTCACCCTGCCGATCGACCCGAAGGTGGTGCCCCACGTTCACCAGCACCGGCTCGGGGTCAGCCTCGCCTGGGGCCGGCGCGTGGACGGCCGCAGTGGCACTTCGGCGGGGACGACGAGGTAACCCTGCCGGCCCGCTACGAGATCGCCGCCCTCGACCTGGGCGAGCCTGCTTCGGTGCTGGGCCACCGGCTGGGTGGCGACCCGCCGCGCGACAAGCCGCCCCACGACGGAACCCTTGCCGCCCGGCGAGCTGGCGATCGACCCTCCGGGTGGTTCACCTTACCGCTGACCCGCCTGCGGATGCCGGCCTGCTGCGCCCGCTGCGGCGGCCCGCGGCGACGACACCTCGGCCCGGGTGATGGCGCGGCGACTGGCTGCTCGGCCCGCTGCTGGGCGGCGCCCGCGACACCGAAGGCGCATCCCCGTCCCGCGGGCCGTGCAAGGAGTTGATCGAGTCCCGGCAGCGCGCGGCGGGTTCCTCGGCCTGTCGCTGGGGGCGGTCGCCGGCGTCCTCGCCGGCTCGGCCTCGCCGCCGCCCTGGCGACGGCCGCGACGTCCCCTGTGGCTGGGCACGCTGTTCGGCTTCTTCTTCGGGGCGATGTTCGGCTCCTCCCTGGGCCTGACGCTGACGCGGCGACTGCCGGTGCGGCTGCGCCACTACTCGCCGTCACGCGGCCTGGTCTCGGTGCGGTTCGAGAACCCCGAGGTCGCCCGGCACGTGCTGGAGAGCCTTCGGTTGCGTGACCAGGCCGACCACCCGGCTTGATCGCCGAGGCGATGCCCCTGCTGCCACTTTGTCTTTCGGCGCGTCCAGGGTCTCGGTGGGCCTGCCAAACTGACAGCAGAAGGGCTTCCTCCCCCTGGCTTCCCCGGGAGGTGATCACAAGGGCTGTTGGCCCAATGCGTTGCGGCCGATTGGGCATTTTGCCTCTCACTCCGGCACGCTGCTTGCTCTTTTGACACCCATCACAATCCGGAGTGTCTCCGCGAGAATACCCGTCCTCGCCGTCTCGTCCCGGACGGCGACAACTCGATACCGACCTCCGCGGAAAGGAGAAATCACATGGCTGAAGAAAAAATCATCGGCATCGACCTCGGCACGACCAACTCGGTCGTCGCGGTCATGGAGGGTGGGGAGGTCAAGGTCATCCCCGGTCCGCAAGGGCCCCCGTTGGTGCCCAGCGTCGTGGCGTTCACCGACAAGGGTGACCGCCTCGTCGGCGACCCGGCCAAGCGGCAGGCGGTGACCAATCCGCGGCGGACGATCTACTCGATCAAGCGCTTCATGGGCCGCCGCCGCAAGGAGGTGACCGCGGAGGAGAAGCTGGTGCCGTACAAGATCGTCGGCGGGCCGGAGGAGCCGGCCAAGGTCGAGATCGACGGCAAGACCTACGCGCCGCCGGAGATCTCCGCGATGGTGCTGCGGACGCTCAAGGAGGCCGCCGAGGCCTACCTCGGCCACCGCGTCACCAAGGCGGTCATCACGGTGCCGGCGTACTTCAACGACGCCCAGCGGCAGGCAACGCTGGAGGCGGCCGCCATCGCCGGGTTCGACACCGAGTGGGAGATCGAGGACCCAGTCAAGAAGGTGAAGACGCGGCAGCGGATGCGCATCATCAACGAGCCGACCGCGGCGTCGCTGGCTTACGGCCTGGACAAGAAGAAGCACGAGAAGATCGCCGTCTTCGACCTGGGTGGCGGCACGTTCGACATCTCGGTGCTGGAGATCGACGAGGGCGTCTTCCAGGTGCTCTCGACCAACGGCGACACGCACCTCGGCGGCGACGACTTCGACCAGGTGCTGATCGACCACATCGCCGAGACGTTCAAGAAGGAGAGCGGCATCGACCTGCGCAAGGACCAGATGGCCTTGCAGCGGCTGAAGGAGGCCGCCGAGCGGGCCAAGAAGGACCTGTCGCAGCAGGCGACGACCGACATCAACCTGCCGTTCATCACGGCGGACGCGTCGGGGCCGAAGCACCTCCAGATGAGCATCACCCGGGCGCAGTTCGAGCGACTGGTGGACCCGCTGATCGAGCGCTGCCGCAAGCCCGTCTTGCAGGCGCTGCAGGACGCGAAGCTGAAGCCTAACCAGATCGACGAGATCGTCATGGTCGGCGGCATGACGCGCATGCCCAAGGTGCAGTGGCTGGTCAAGGACATCTTCGGCAAGGAGGGTCACCGCGGCGTCAACCCCGACGAGGTGGTCGCCATCGGCGCCGCCATCCAGGGGGCCCAGCTGCTGCTGGGCAGCAAGTCCGAGGTGCTCCTGGTCGATGTCACCCCGCTGTCGCTGGGCCTGGAGACGCTGGGCGGCCGGCTGACGCGGCTGATCGAGCGGAACACGTCGATCCCGACGGAGAAGGCGCAGGTCTTCTCGACGGCGTCGGACAACCAGTCGGCGGTGACGATCAGCGTGTTCCAGGGCGAGAGCGAGATCGCCCGCAGCCCGTCGAACCGGTTGCTCGGCGAGTTCAACCTGGAGGGCATCCGCCCCGCGCCGCGCGGCCAGCCGCAGATCGAGGTGACCTTCGCCCTGGACAAGAACGGCGTGCTGGAGGTGAAGGCCAAGGACAAGGACACCGGCAAGGAGGCGAACATCAAGATCGAGGGCAGCTCCGGCCTGGCCGCCGGCGAGGTCGAGCGGATGCGCAAGGAGGCGGAGGCGCACGCCGCCGAGGACAAGCGCAAGGTCGAGGTCATCAACGCCCGCAACGAGGCGGACCAGGTGATCTACGAGGTCGAGAAGCTGCTCAAGGAGCACGACGCCAAGCTGGGCGGCAACGAGAAGGAGCAGATCAAGGCCGCCGTCGAGCGGACCAAGCAGGCCGCCGGCAAGGACGACCCGCAGGCGATCAAGCAGGCGGTCAGCGACCTGAAGGTGGCGGCCCAGAGCCTGGCGCAGTACGTCCAGGGGGCGGCCGGCCACGGCCCGACGCCCGGCGGCGATGGGGCCGGCCCGGCCCCGGGCAAGGGCGGCCCGGACGACGTCATCGACGCGGAGTTCGAGGTCAAAAAGTGACCCGGCGCTCCGCTCCTTGAGGAGGCGGGGCTCACGTCAACTCGACGCGAGCCCCGCCTCTTTTCATCACCCCTGTACTCGGCCCAGGCCAACGACGGCCGCCTGGCCGAGCGCCAGCCCGCCGTCGTTGGCGGGGACGCGCTCATGCACCAGGACCTCGAACCCGGCCGCCGACAACCCTTCCGCCGACAGCCGTAGCAATCGCACGTTCTGGAAGACGCCGCCCGTCAGCCCGACCACCCGCAGGCCGGTGCGTCGCCGCGCAAACTCCGCCATACTCACGACCAGCCGGGCGAAGCCGCGGTGGAAGCGCGAGGCGATCACCCCCCGCGGAACGCCGCCTCGCAGGTCCATGAGGATGGCCCGGAACATCTCACCCAAGTCGATGATGGCCGGGTCACCGCTCAGCGCGATCGAGTAGATACCCTCGTCCGCCGCGTCGGCGAGCGCCTCCAGTTCGATGGCCGCCTGGGCCTCGTAGGTGACCTCCTGGCGGACGTTGATAAGCGCGGCAACGGCGTCGAACAGCCGGCCAGCGCTGCTGGTCGGCACGCAGTTGAATCCGCCTTCCAGCTGCCGGGCGAGGACGCGGCGCTCCGCCGGCGGGCACGCCTGGACGCAGGGCAGGTCGTCGTCCCAGGGCAGGCCGGCGGCGAACAGGTGGGCCAGCCCCGCGCGGTACGGCCGGCGGACGGCGGTGTCACCGCCGGGCAGCGGGACGTAGGGTAGGTGGGCCAGCCGCTCGAACCCTCGGTAATCGGCGACCAGCAGCTCGCCCCCCCAGATGGCGCCGTCGGGGCCGTAGCCGGTGCCGTCGAAGCAGACGCCGATGACGGGGTGCAACCCGTCCAGGCCGTGCTCGGCCATCAGCGCGGCGACGTGGGCGTGGTGGTGCTGAACCTCGATTCGCGGGAGGCCCCGACTGAGGGCGAACTCCGCCGCCCAGCGCGTGGACAGGTAGCCCGGGTGGGCGTCGCACGCCACGGCGGCTGGGGACGTCCGGAACAGCGCCTCGAAGTGGCCGAAGGCCCGCTCGAACGCGGCCAGCGTCTCCGGGCTACCCATGTCGCCGATGTGCTGGCTCACGTAGGCGCGGTCGCCCCGCGTCAGGCAGAACGTCGCCTTCAGCTCGCCGCCGACCGCCAGCACTGGGGGGGCCGGCCGGGGTAGCGGCACCGGCAACGGGGCGTAGCCGCGCGAACGACGCACCGGATACTCGCGGCCGCCGAGGCAGCGCACCACCGAGTCGTCGCAGACGACGTGGATGTCGCGGTCGTGCATCAGAAAGGCGTCGGCCAGCCTGGAAAGGCGGCTTAGCGCTTCCTCGTTATCCTTGACGATCGGCTCGTCGCTCAGGTTGGCCGAGGTGAAGACCAGCGGGCGGTCATCGACGAGCAGGTGGTGCAGCGGCGAGTACGGCAGCAGGGCGCCGACGAAGTCGTTCCCCGGCGCGACGAGGCCGGACAGGCCGGCGTCGGGGCGGCGCCGCACCAGCACGATGGGCCGCTCCCGGCCGGTCAGCACCCGCGCCTCCCCCTCGTCGATCATGGCGTGGCGGCGGGCGACCTCCAGCGAGGCGAACAGGACGGCGAACGGCTTGTCCGTCCGCCGCTTCCGCTGCCGGAGCACCGCCACCGCGTCGTCGCTGGTGGCATCGCAGGCCAGGTGGAAGCCGCCGACGCCCTTCACCGCGACCACCCGCCCCGCCGCCAGGGCGTCGCGCGCCCGCCCCAGGGCGTCTTCGCCCAAAGCCTCGTTGCCGCCGGCGAGGAAGCGCAGCGCCGGCCCGCACCGCGGGCAGGCGTTGGGCTGGGCGTGGAAGCGCCGGCTGGCCGGGTCGTGGTACTCCCGCTCGCAGTCGGCGCACATGCGGAACCCGGCCATCGTCGTCGCCGGCCGGTCGTACGGCAGGTCGAGGATGATGGTGAAGCGCGGGCCGCAGCCGGTGCAGTTGATGAACGGGTAGCGGAACCGCCGGTCCGCCGGGTCGAACAGCTCGCGCAGGCAGTCGTCGCAGACGGCGACGTCCGGCGGCACGGGCGTGCTCTCCCCAGGCCTCGCCTCGCTCTGGGCGATGACGAAGCCGGCCTCGTCGCGCGGGGGTAGGGCCACGGCGTCCACGCCGTCGATCCGCGCCAGCGGAGGTGGCCCGGCGACGAGGTCGCGCCGGAACGCGGCCAGCGCCCCGCCTTCCCCTTGTACCTCGACGAACACGCCGTCGGAGTCGTTACCGACCAACCCGGTCAGCCCGTGCCGGCCGGCCAGGGCGTACACGAACGGGCGGAACCCGACGCCCTGGACAACGCCGCGGACGCGCAGCCGCAGCCGCCTCGGCTCGGAGGGGATGGTCATGACGGTCGTTCCCGGGGCGACACGTAGTCATAAGATAGAAGATCATAAGGGGGACCCGGCGGGCCTGGTCCCGACCAAGGAGGAGGCGGCATGTGCCTGGGGATTCCCGGCCGGGTGGTCGAGACGTACCGCGAGCATGACGTGCTGATGGCGAAGGTCGACTTCGGCGGCGTCAGCAAGCGCGTCTGCCTGGAGCACGTGCCGGAGGCCCGGCCGGGCGACTACGTGCTGGTCCACGTCGGGTTCGCCCTGTCGCGGCTCGACGAGGCCGAGGCGAAGCGGGTGTTCGAGACGCTCCAGGAGATGAGCCAGCTGGACGAGCTAGGGGCGGAGCCGCCTGGGCCCGCATGAGGGCGGCGGAGCGGGCCTGGGCGCGCACCGGGGTGGGAGACTTTCCATGGCTGATCTCGCGATGACGACTGCCGGGAGAAAGTACCTCGACGAGTACCGCGACGCCGACGCCGCCCGGCAGTTGGCTCAGGCCATCGCCCGCGCCGCGACGCGGGACTGGGTCCTGATGGAGGTCTGCGGCGGGCAGACGCACTCGATCGTCCGCTACGGCCTGGACCGGTTGCTCCCGCCGTCGATTGAGCTGGTCCACGGCCCCGGGTGCCCGGTCTGCGTCACCCCGCTGGAGACGATCGACCGCGCCCACGCCCTGGCGTCGCGGCCGGAGGTCACCTTCTGCTCGTTCGGGGACATGCTCCGCGTGCCCGGCTCGGCCGGCGACCTGCTCCGGCTCAAGTCGCGCGGCGCCGACGTCCGCATCGTCTACTCGCCCCTCGACGCCGTCAACCTGGCGGCGGCCCACCCGGACCGGCAGGTCGTGTTCTTCGCCGTCGGCTTCGAGACGACCGCGCCGGCCAACGCCATGGCGGCGTGGCTGGCCCGTAAGCGGGGGCTGGGCAACTTCAGCCTGCTCGTCTCGCACGTCCTGGTCCCCCCGGCGCTATTGGCGCTGCTGCGGGCCCCGGGGAACCGGGTGCAGGCGTTCCTCGGGCCGGGCCACGTCTGCGCCGTCATGGGGTATGGCGAGTACGAGCCGATCGCCCGGGAGTACGGCGTGCCGATCGTCGTCACCGGGTTCGAGCCGGTCGATCTGCTGGCCGGGGTGCTCGCCGCGGTTCGGCAGCTCGAGGAGGGGCGCGCGGGGGTGGAGAACGCCTACGGCCGCGCCGTCCGGCCCGAGGGGAACCGTCGCTCGCGGGACCTTCTCGCCGAGGTGTTCGAGGTCTGCGACCGCAAGTGGCGCGGCATCGGCGTGATCCCGGCGAGCGGCTACCGCCTGCGGGAGGAGTACGCCGGGTTCGACGCCGAGCGCCGCTTCGCCGTGGACCGAATCGAGGCGAGCGAGTCGGCGGCCTGCATTAGCGGGGAGGTGTTGCGCGGCGTCAAGAAGCCGCACGACTGCCCGATGTTCGGCAAGGGGTGCACGCCGTTGACGCCGCTGGGGGCGACGATGGTGTCGTCCGAGGGAGCCTGCGCGGCCTACTACCAGTACGGGCGCCACCTGGAGGTGGTCGGAGGATGAGCGACCCCGGGAAGAGTGGCCTGAGCGTGGACGCGTTCACCTGCCCGTTGCCGGCGGGGAGGCCCGACCACGTGCTGCTGGGCCACGGCAGCGGCGGCCGGCTGACGGCGGAGCTGCTCGAGCGCGTCTTCCTGCCGGCGTTCGCCAACGAGGTGCTGTCCGCCCTGGAGGATCAGGCGACGCTGACGCTGCCGGGCGGCGAGCGGATCGCCTTCACCACCGACTCGTTCGTCGTCCGCCCGCTGTTCTTCCCCGGCGGGGACATCGGCAAGCTGGCGGTGCACGGGACCGTCAACGACCTCGCCGTCGGCGGCGCGCGGCCGCTGTACCTGTCGGCGGCGTTCATCCTCGAAGAGGGGCTGCCGCTGGCGGACCTGAGGCGGATTATCGCCTCCATGAAGGAGGCGTGCGCCGAGGCCGGCGTCACGCTGGTGACCGGGGACACCAAGGTGGTGGACCGGGGCAAGGGGGACGGGGTGTTCGTCACCACGTCCGGCGTCGGCCTGGTGCCGGCCGGCCGGTCGCTGTCGGTGCGGTCGGCCCGGCCGGGCGACCGGGTGGTGGTGTCGGGGACGGTCGGCGACCACGGGATCGCCATCCTGTCTGTCCGGGAGGGCCTGGAGTTTGAAACCGAGCTGCGCAGCGACACCGCGCCACTGCACGGCTTGACCGGGGTCATGCTGGAGGCGTGCCCGTCGGTCCGCTGGATGCGCGACCCGACGCGCGGCGGGCTGTCCAGCGCGCTCAACGAGTTGGCGGCCGCTTCCCGGGTGGGGGTGCGGCTGGAGGAGGCGGCGGTGCCGATCCGCGACGAGGTGCGGGCCGCTTGCGACATGCTGGGGCTGGACCCGCTGTACGTGGCCAACGAGGGCAAGCTGGTGGCCGTGGTGCCTCCCGGCGACGCCGACCTCCTGGTGGAGACGATGCGGCGGCACCCGCTGGGCCGCCGCGCCGCCGTCGTCGGCGAGGTCGTCGCCGCCCGGCCGGGGATGGTGACCATGAAGTCGGTCGTCGGGGGCGAGCGCGTCGTCGCCCTGCTGGCTGGGGAGCAATTGCCGAGGATCTGCTGACCCAGGGGGCGTGAACGGCGCATCCTCATCGTCCCCGCTACGCCCGGGACATGGCTTTCGGCAGTGCGGCTGGTCCAGAACCACCTTGACGCCTGCGCCTCCCAGCCGGAGACTGACGGAGGAGTACCCTGATGACGCCCTGCTCCCCTTCGAGGGCGCATTGTCATGCTCGACTCCAAGAAAGTGTGTTTCCACGACCCGGCCACCCTGGACGTGGTTCACATGCAAGGGTTGAGGGGCAAGTCGCCCGAGGCCACGCCTCATGCATGAGTTGGGCCTGACACAGCGGGTTGTCGAGGTCGTCTGCGAGCACGCCGGCGGGGCGAAAGTCACACGGGTGGTGCTGGAGATCGGCCAGCTGTCCGCGGTCCTTCCGGACGCGGTCCGCTTCGCCTGGGATTTGTGTACCGCAGGCACCCCGGCCGAGGGCGCCGACCTCGTCATCCTCGAGCCCCCCGGCCTGGCTCGGTGCCGGGCTTGCGCGACGGAGTTCGCCCTGGAGCGACCGTTCGGCGTTTGCACCTGCGGCTCGTCCGACCTGGAGTGGCGCTCCGGCGAGCAGCTGAGCATCAAGGAACTGGAGACGACCTGACATGTGCACGGAATGTGGCTGTGGCGACAGCGACGAGGTCACCCTGACCGACATGCAAAGCGGGGAGAAGCTCCCCGTCCAGCCGGTCCACATCCACCACGACCATCACCACGGCCATGGACACGGGCACAGTCATGGCCACGACCACGCCCACACGCATCACCTTGGCCAGGACATCCTGGTGAAGAACAACCAACTGGCGGAGCGCAACCGCGGTTGGCTGGCGGGCCGCAACCTGGTGGCGCTGAACCTGGTCAGCTCGCCGGGCTCGGGTAAGACGGCGCTGGTCGAGCGGACCATCCGCGACCTCGGGCGGGAGCCTGCCGTTCGTCGTGCTGGAAGGCGACCAGGCGACGACGGGCGACGCCGAGCCGCATCGCGCCACCGGCTGCCGGGTGGTGCAGATCAACACCGGGGCTGGCTGCCACCTCGACGCGGCGATGGTCGCCAAGGGGCTCGAGCGGCTGGACCCGCCGGCCGGCTCGGTCGTCCTGATCGAGAACGTCGGCAACCTGGTCTGCCCGGCGCTGTTCGACCTGGGCGAGCAGGCGAAGGTCGTCGTGATGTCGGTCACCGAGGGGGACGACAAGCCGGTTAAGTACCCGCACATGTTCCGGGCGTCCGCCGTGATGCTGCTCAACAAGATCGACCTGCTGCCCTACGTGCCGTTCGACGTCGAGCGCTGCCTCGATTTCGCCCGGCAGGTGAACCCGCGGTTGAAGGTCTTCCAGGTCTCCGCCACGCGCGGGGACGGCCTGGCCGAGTGGTACGCCTGGCTGAAGGAGGCCGCGCCCCGCGCTAGGTCACGGTCTTGAAGACCGTCAGGCCGAGGACGAACAGCACGGCGCAGATGGCCAGGAAGATGACGAACAGGATCCGGGCGACGTCGGAGGCACCCTCGGCGATCCCACCGAACCCGAACAGGGCCGCGATCAACGAAATCACGAAGAACGCGAGGGCCCACTTCAAAAGTGATGTCATGACATCCTCCTTCCAGGATGAGGGTTACGGGGCGGTTGTCTCCTCACCGATCCTGCGAACCGCGCGCCAATAGCAAGCGGGAGCAGGTGGAGGGTAGGCTCCAGAGCCTGGGAACCAATCCACGGCGTGGGGCAGCGCCGACTGAGGCGGGCCGGCGGGTTAGGTTGCGGAGCATGGCCTTGCATTACCCTTGTCCACCGCCCCTTCTGGGGAAAGCGAAAGGGCTCACGGCGTTCTTCGCCGTAAGCCCTTATGTCTCAAGGTGCCGAAGAGAGGACTCGAACCTCCACTCCCTGTACGGGAACCAGCTCCTGAAGCTGGCGCGTCTGCCAGTTCTCATCCTCGAACTCACGTGTGAGTCGTACTGCTCTCGTGCTTACGCCGCTTGAGGTTGCGGCAACGGACTCGGTGTCACTGGCTGCTCTCGTGTTGCGGTCGGGCGTGGGTGGTTTCGCAAAGAATTGCCAACCGATTGCCAACCGCTCTGCCGGTCATTCTCGCGGAGAGCCGGCCTCCGTCAAGGGCAACATCGAGAGAGAATCGCGGTCGCCGTGATCAATGCGCCGGGGTAGGTCTCCATGCCGGCGTCCTACCACGGCCTTGCGCACCTGGAGGCGACCGAACCGTTTGACGGCCCCTCCCTCCCCCCGGATACTGCGGCCCGGACGGCGACGTTCGCCGACGAAGGTTCCGGGTACGGAGGTTTTCACGATGGCTTTCCGCGAGAAGCCGCTGGTCGAGAAGGTGTACGACGGCCCCTGGAGCAGGGTCTACGTCAACGCCGGCAAGATCATCGGCCACCTGGGGTGCAGCGCGTTCGCGTTCTACGACGCGGCGAAGCTGCTGCCTGGCTACGACAAGTACTGCTACGAGTGCGCGGTGAGGGACCTCACCGTCTACGCCAAGCGCGAGCGGGGGGAGTACGAGTTGCACGCGACCGCGAGGAAGGTGCTGCGCGTCATCATCGGCCCGCCGCCTGGCGACCCGGAGTACCGCCGCTGGTGGGAGTCGCGGCTCGTCTCGGTGCGCCAGATGAAGGAACGGGGCCAGCCGGTCGAGTGGGCGGAGGCTCCCCCGGTGCCGCTGGAGCCTGACGGTTCCGAGAGGCCGAAAGAGGGGAAGCCCGAGGCGAGGAGGCCCGCGGCGGCAAAGAAGAAGGCCGCAAGGAAGCAGTGAAGAAGGTTGACCAGGGGAGGCACGGAGGCTTCCCCCGGCCGTCTCGCCGTCCGCACGATGGCCGTTCAGGAGGCGCGTCAGTCAGCTGATCCCAAAGGGGGCCAGAACGCCGGGTGCCTCGTGGGTGCAAGCGGCTTCACTTCTCGATCTGGTCGGTGAAGGCCGACAAAACGGAGTCCGTGTCCAGTTGGTGATGTGCCAGCCACTTCTGGACCGCTGCCGGGTCGAGGTTCTGAAGATCGCACCCCGAGAACTCCTTGAAGAAGTTCTGTACCGCCCTCGTCAGTCGCCTCAAGCCGCCCTGGCGCAGCACCGTCACCGCCATGTTGAAGCCCGCGGCCTCACCCATCTTCCGTGTCGGGATGACCATGACGCAGCGGGCCTCCGCGCCGGGGTATTGGGCGGTGAACCAGGCGTAGGCGTTGTTCATCTGCCCCGTCTCGGCCTTGGCGATCTCGTCACGCTCCAGTTTGACCTCGTTCTTACATTCGGTCAGCAGGTAGCAGCCCGCCTTCAGGCACCACAGGTTGTCCGGGCCTTTGCCCCAAGCCTTGTCGGGCCGCTCGGCAGCGAACCCCAGCGCCCTGCCGAGGTCGTCCAGCGCGCGCTCAAAGGTGTCGGACTCGACTCCAAAGCGAAGGTCGCTCAGGATCGCCTGCGCCCTCACCATCAAGTCTTGATAGTCCTGCGACCGCTGGACCCAGCCGATGATCGCGGCCACCCTGCGCTGGCTGAGAGGCTCTAGCTTCTTCACCACCACACCTTCCTTCGGCTTCAGAAGGTAATGGTTCAGTCTGTGTGCCGCGCACTGGAGGGTCGCCGACTCAGCCTTGCTGTGTTTATAGAGGAGCCGGGCCATCTCCTGCGTGTACCAGCCCCGGTCTTCCGCAGCCATGTCCGCGTCCCCGTCGAGCATGGCCTGGATCAGCTTCTTCGCCTCGACGTACCTCCCCTCCTCGGCCTTGGTCTCGGCGTCAAGCTCGACCGCGTACAGTTTCAGCATCTCCTGGTTGGGCTTGTCCATGACCACCTCGGACATTCTGTCCGCGTAGAACTCCTTCCAGCCCTCGTCTCGGCTCAGCAGTTTCTTCACCCCGTCCCAGGTGATCGTCAGGCCCGGTACGGAGTGCTGTGCGACCAGCTCGGCGCTAAAGCCGACGATCTCGATGCCGATCTCGATCTGCTTGCGGGTCTGGGAGGAGTAGAACCTCTTCACGTCGTCCCTCTGGACGGCCCTGACGAGGTCGCCCCCGGTCAGGATCACGGCGCAAAAGTCCTTCTCGCCCCGAACGCCCCTGCCGATCCCCTGTTCGATCATTCGGGCCGTCCGCTGGGCCGTGACCTTGCTGCCGGGCCGGCAGGACTCGACGTGGCGGTCGATGAGTCCGCCGCTGAAGGGCTTGGAGTCCAGCACCAGGATTCGGCAGTGCCTGTCGGGGAGGTCGATCCCATCGTACCTGTTGTAGACGCACAACGGCTGGTCGTACTGACCTTCTAGGAGGCGCTGGATGGACGCGCCGATGGTTCCCCGCTCAGCGACCTCCGCCCCCGCCTCGCCCCACGGCTCGGCGGCCTTCTTGCTCGGGCAGAGAACGACGACGCCGTGCCGGCGGCCCTCGACTGGGTTGGCGAAGCTCTTGATGACGTCGTCGCGCCCGGTTATGCCGTCGATCAGGGACGGGATCAGGATCATCTTCTCGCCGAACCACTTCTCCTTCGGGTAGATGATCGGATTCGTGATGGTCGCAGCGGACAGCCGGAGCCCTTTGACGAGGAAGGAGTCGTCCGTCACAGTGGCGGACATGAAGATGCGCTTCTTGGCCCCGTGGTAGGATCCGAACTGGGCCAGCGGCGGAACGTGGGGGCTGATCTCGATGCCGGTGCCGGAAACGACACAGCAGCATCTGTCGATCATGTCCTTCAGGATGGGCCAGGCGAACTTAATGCTCTCGTCCTGTTTGTTGTCGGCCAGGATCGCCGTCACCTCGTCCCTGCGGTCGCTCCAGGCCCAGTACGGCACCGGCAGCAAGGCGTCGTAGTCGCCGTTCTGGATGTCGGTAAACGTGCCCGCCCCTTGCTCGGTCAGGTCGGCGGCGAAGAGGGCGAGCAGCCGTTGGTAAGCCGGCGTCCCCGCCTTGAGCATGAAGCTGCACGCCTGCTTGATGGAGTCGATGCAGGCGTGGCAGTCGTCCATCAGTAGGGTGCCTACCTGGACGGAGTCGCCACGCAGGCCGAACTTCGTCATTCCGTTGAAGAGCTTCTGGATGGTGCAGACGTACGTCTCCTGCCCGTTCAGGAACGCCGGCGGCAGATCGTCGGACTTGTTGCCGTTGATCACCTGAAAGCCGAACCGCTGGGCCTGCTGGCAGGTCTGATCAACCAAGAACTTGTTGGGGCAGAGGTACAGGGCAGGCCCCGCGCCCTCGTTCAGGCGAGATTGGAGCATCAAGAGGCCGACGGCGGTCTTACCGTGTCCGGTGTGGAGCTTCACGATCAGGTCGCGATCCTTGCGACGGTTCGTGTGCCACTCGTTGAGGACGAACAGTTGCGCCGGGCGGAGAGGCCCGATGTCGCTCTGGCGATCAAGGCCCTCGTAAATCACCAAGGGGTCGGTGGGTCTCTCGCCGGCGCGCTTCTTGATGTGCTTGCCGAAGTCCAACACGGCACCCCCCTGGCTGATTCTGGGCGTAACGCTCTTCCCTCTCGGACGGTTCCCAACTCCCCCAGGTTCGCCCGCTCTCCCGACTCCCTTTTCATTGTCCGCGTAACGGACGCGAGGTGCATTCTACCAGCGTCAGGTCCAAAGCTGAACGGCCCGGTGACATGGTGACGTGGCGCCGGCGCAGTGAGGACCGCGGCCGCCGATGGTCCCACCCTCTGGCCTCGGCCGGCTCGGCGGAGTTGTCAGCGCTGCGCTCCTGCGAACGTCTTCGGCCTCAACACCCGCCCCATGTCGGGCTCCCCGGGCAGTAGAGGCTGACCGGCCGAGTCATCGCCGCACCCGCGCCGAGGTCTCGTGTTCTGTCCGCAGCGTCGTCGTACCAGCCCGCGGCGCGGTAATCCGGCTCGAGGAAGACGTGGAGCCGGCCGGCGAACGGCCCCGACGTGGTGGCCTCGCCGTCTCTGAGGCCCGGCAACTCGAGGCGTAAGATGTCGGCGGCGAGGTCGCGGGGGAAGGTGCCGACAGGCAGCCACTCGCGGTCGACGTCGATGAAAGCCCGCTCCCGCCGCTCGTGCAGCCAGCGGGCGACCCCCTCCTCGTGGATGATCGGCTGGTGCCGGTACAGGCGCGCCGGGCCCCGGAACGACCACATGATGCTCGCGACGTAGAGGTCCCACGTAGCCGGCGTCTTCCCCCACTCCGCCAGTGGGGCGAGCACCAGGAATAGCAGCGGCACGTCCTTCGGCCAGAGGCCGTCGAGGGAGACGCGGCCGAGCAGCCAGACCGACTGGCCCTGCGGCACCGCGTAGACGTGCTGGCCCTTCCGCGGGCCGCGCTCGCGCTCGAGCACCTCGAACTTCTCGACGGGCATCGCCGCCTCCGGCCGAGGAAACAGCCGACATCGACAGGGCCGCTTGCATTATACGGCGGGCAATATCGGGCGGATTCGGCGGCAACGTTCACCACTAGGAAGAGCACGCTGCACCACCTGATTCGTGCAAGCGGCCCTTGCACAAACACCTGGGGCGGCCGACGTCCGCACGTCCTTCGTGGTCCCCTCGATGGCCTCGACGGCGTCGAACCACTCATCGTGCGTGTCGAACTAGAGGCCAGCGAGCAACTCTTTCACCTTCTGCTCGATTCCGTCGCGGACCTTCCTGAACTCGTCGTCGGGGAGCTCCTTCGGGTCCGGGACGTTCCACTCCTCCCTCCGCGCGGCGCGAACGAGCGGGCAGGCGTCGCCGCACCCCATCGTGACGGCCACGTCGACATCGGTCCCGTTGAACTCGTCGAGGGACTTCGACGCGTGCGACGAGAGGTCGTAGCCGCGCTCCGCCATGAACTGGATCGCGCGGGGGTTCACCTTGCCCGTGGGCCTGGCCCCGGCGCTGTGCGCCTCGACCCACGGGCCGCCGTGGATGCGCGCGAAGGCCTCTGCCATCTGGCTCCGGTTCGAGTTCTCGACGCAAACGAACAGGATCTTCCGGGGCCGCTCCGTACCGACGCTCATGCTACCTCCTTCTGCGGGGCCGGGGATTTTGTAGCGTTCCCGTGGACGCCGAAGTACGCGGGGACGGCCAGGGCCGCCCCGAGTAGCGGCGCAGCGACGTAGATCCACACCGCGGCCAGGTCCCGCGAGACGACCGCCAACCGACGGCCATCGGGAAGTTCTTGTTGGCGAACCTCCGTGAGCCTGTCCAGGCCGCAAGCAGAGCCGCCCGGCCGTCGCTTCAGCAATTGCGCGGCCGGAGTTTTTCTCCGTTTTTTCGTTGACGCGCCGCGGCTGGCCGCTAGCCTAATGACACAGAATTAGTTTTGCCTAATTCAAATAACTAGTCTTGGCTATACAGTATAGCTAGGTCTAGCTATGCATCCCCTTTCGTCCCAACTCATTCCCCACCGGAGGCCAGACGATGCCTTCCCTTCGCAGGCCGCGGCGTACGGCCGGGTTCACGCTGATCGAGCTCTTGGTGGTGATAGCCATCATCGCCGTCCTCATCGGCCTGTTGCTCCCCGCCGTGCAGAAGGTGCGCGAGGCCGCCTCGCGCATGCAGTGCCTGAACAACATCAAGCAAATCGGCCTTGCGCTCCACAACTACCACGACACCAACCAGTCGTTCCCCCCGGGCTTCGTGGCCCAGACGCCCTCGCAGCCGGGGACGTACATGTCGTTCGTGCAGAGCGACTACACGCCGGGCTGGAGCTTCTTCTCGCTGATCCTGCCCTACATCGAGCAAGGCAACCTCGCGAACCAGATCAACTACAACCTGCCGATCCTCCACCCGAGCAACAAGGCCGCGCGCGAGACGCTCGTCAAGGTCTTCGTCTGCCCGAGCGACTCAAGCCCCCGCCTCATCGACATCACCGACTCCGGCACCACGACCTGGACCGCCCCCAACACCTTCTCCTACCCCGCGCCTTCTAGTCCGCTCACCGTCCTGGGCCAGGCGAGCGTTTGTAGCTACGCCGGCTGCCTCGGGACGCTCGGCTACGAGGAGCAGCAATTCACCGGCGTCTTCCACAGGAACAGCAAGGTGCGCTTCGCCGACATCACCGACGGGAGTTCCAACACCATCGGCGTCGGCGAGCGCACGAGCCGCTTCTCGGAGAACAGCTGGGTCGGCCCGGTCTGGCAGCAGGAGACGGTCTACGCGAAGACGGCGCCGCGCTACGACGCGGCGCAGCCGAGCTTCCAGTGCCGGGCCACGCCGACTGCGGTGCTGGTGCACGTCCGAATCACGTCGCTTCAGCCGAACCACCCGAACAACAGCCCCGGGAGCTTCTTCTCCAGCCACCAGGGCGGCGCCCAGTTCCTGAACATGGACGGCTCGTGCCGCTTCATATCGTCCTCGGTCAGCATCGAGAACTACCGCGCCCTCTGCAGCCGCGACGGCGGCGAGGTCCTCACCGGCGAGGGCTTCTGACCCGGCGCCCCCACACCGCGAAGGAGTGACTCACTTGCGCAAGCCCCGCGACCAGAAGCCGGCGCTCGAAGCGCTGGAAGACCGCCTTGTGCCCTCGACCTTCCGCAGCTACGACGGCACGGACAACAACGCGCTCCACCCCCTGTGGGGCAGCGCCGGTAGCCAGCTGCTCCGCGTCGCCCCGGCCGCCTACGCCGACGGGGTCTCCTCCCCCGCCGGCGCCGGCCGGCCCGGCGCGCGCGACGTCAGTAACGCCGTCATGGCCGAGGTCCACGAGGTGCTGAACGGGCGGCTGCTGTCCGACTACGTCTACGTCTTCGGCCAGTTCATCGACCACGACCTCGACCTGACCGTCACCGCCAGCCCCGCCGAGGCTTTCAACATCCCCGTGCCGCAGGGCGACCCCTTCTTCGACCCCCAAGGCACCGGCACCCGCGTCATCGGCATGAACCGCTCCGCGTACGACCCCGCGACCGGGACCGGCCCCGCAACCCCCGCCAGCAGGTGAACGTCGTCACGGCCTGGCTCGACGGCTCGCAGGTCTACGGTTTCGACCCCGCCCTCGCCGAGCGCTTCGGCACCTTCGTCGGCGGCCGGATGAAGACCAGCCTCGGTGACCTGCTGCCGTTCAACACCCTCGGCCTGGAAAACCAGAACCGCCCCCTTGCCCCCCGAGCAGCTCTTCCTCGCCGGCGACATCCGCGTCAACGAGAACATCGAGCCTGACCGCCATCCAGACGCTGTTCGTCCGCGAGCAACCGGGTGGCCGACCGGATCGCGGCGGCCAACCCCGGCCTGAGCGACGAGGAAATCTACCAGCCGCGCCCGCCAGTGGGTCGGGGCCGAGATCCAGGCCATCACCTACAACGAGTTCCTCCCGGCCCTGCTCGGCGAGAGCGCGCTTCGCCCCTACGCGGGATACAAGCCGTCGGTCAACCCCGGCATCGCCAACGAGTTCGCCCACGCCGCCTTCCGCGTCGGCCACACGTTCCTGGGCGACGACGTCGAGTTCCTCGACGACGGCGGCCACGAGATCCGCGAGGAGGTGCCCCTCAGCGAGGCGTTCTTCAACCCGGGGCTGGTCCAGGAGACCAACATCGGCCCCATCCTCAAGTACCTCGCGACCGACAAGGCGCGCGAGGGGGACGCGGTCCTCGTCAACAGCGTCCGCAACTTCCTCTTCGGCACTCCCGGGGCCGGCGGCTTCGACCTGGGGGCGCTCGACGTCCAGCGCGCCCGCGACCACGGCCTCGCCGACTACAACACCATGCGCGCCGCCTACGCCTGCGCGTCCGGAGCTTCGCGGAGATCACCTCCACCGGGAACTGCAGCGGAAGCTCCGCGACCTGTACGGGAGCGTCAACAACATCGACGCCTTCGTCGGCGGGCTGGCCGAGGGCCACGCCGCGGGCTCGAGCGTCGGCCCGCTCTTCCGGCGTCATCATCGCCGACCAGTTCATCGCCTGCGCGACGGCGACAGCTTCTGGTACTCGAGCGCATTCTTCTCGGGCCGCGAACTCGCGGCCCTCGACGGGACCACGCTCTCGGGCGTGATCCGCGACAACAGCACCGTGACGAACATTCAGGACAATGCCTTCTTCTTCGAGGTGACGGTGCGCGGCCGGGCCTTCCTGACCCTCGACCGCGACGGCCGGCCGGACCGGCTCGAGCCGGGGCTGCCGCTCGTCACCGTGCTCTTGGACGAGGCGGGCGGGGTGATCGCATCGAGGAGGACGCGTCGACGGCGGCTACGACTTCGTCGGGCTGATTGACGGCCCGGGCGGGTACAGTATCCGGGTGGCAACCCCGCGAGGGATGAGAGCCACGTCAGACAACCCGGTGGAGATTTCCGTGACCCGGGGCGAGGTCTACGCTGGAGTCAATCTCCTGGGCTCTTCCGTCCTCGGCGCGCCGGCGCCGCGGACATCCTCCGCGGGCCGGACAGCCCCCGGCGAAGAGTGGACCGGCCAAGTGATCGACGAGGCGTTCTTGGCAGTTCGCGCAGTTGCTCAGCGAGCTCGAACGAAGAGCGGCGACCGCCGGGGCGGGATAGGATTTTAGCGCCAGGCGAGGCGGAGGCGGCCCATTGGCGGAAGCGCCAGCAGCGGCGATGGTATGGGTGGCGCAAGCCCCACCTGCACGCCTCCTCCTTGCCCTTCGGACGCACCGCGCGAGGAACACGGCGGCAAGGAAGACCACCAAGGCCGCGCTGCATCCCGGAGCTCGCCCAGGTCGAGCTCCTCCATTTCTCGCACGGGGTGGTGCGAGATTCGGCGTCCGCCGTGCGGCAGGTAGAACCCCGGCATACGCCAGACGTCCGCTCGGCACCACCTACTTCAGCGGCCCGGCGTCGCGGATGCCCGCGCCGAGGACCCGCGCAATCTCACGCTCGAAACGTTGCAGGGCTTTCGCGTCCCCGTTCGGGGGCGCACCAGGGCGGCCGACTCCCCGCCCTGCGGTCGATGTCGGCCTCAGCGTTGAGGAGCAGCCACGAGCGCCCGGATGACGTGGCTCACCTGACCTGGGTGTTGGTCCGCTGCGCCAGTGACGTACCAGGCGGCGTCCGCTCTCGCCAGCGCGGGTGAACAGGATCCGCTTCTCCTGGTCGAACTTCTCCACGTAGGCGGGGAAGGCCGACGCGGCTCGTCCCGGTCCGGGCATTGGGTCCGCCGGTTCGCGAATCCTCTCCGCGGGCTCGTCGCGGCGGGCGGGGTCGGGCCGCGAGAGCTCGACGATCTTCTGCGCCGCTGGGCGGGTCGGCTCGGACGGCGTCCTGGCCGGGGCGGGCTGAGCGATCGCCGCCGACAGGACGGACGGGTCGAGCAGCGGCCGGTACGGCTGCTCGTCGACAGGGGCCCGCTTAGCCATTTACGGCGCTCCTCTCGTCGTGCGTGGCGGCGTCGAGCCTGGCGAGCCGCTCCTCGATCTCCTTGGCGAGTTCACGGTACTCGCCCGTGACCTTGTGCGTGGAGTGCGTCTCGAAGAGCGTCTTACCCACCTTCTGCGTCTGGGGGATCACGGTCGAGCGGCCGATCGTGGCCCTGAACTTGATTGACTCCGCGTTCTCCCCCGCCCGGAACGACTTCTCGACGAAGTCCGAGAGCGAGTTCGCCAGGCTCGTCCGCTTGTCGACCCCGGAGACGACGACGCCGAGGAGCACGAGCCCGGGGTTGCCGCGGGCGCGGGCGTCCATGATGTCCCGCAGCGCGTCGTTCAGCCCGGCGATCGCGAACGGGTCGGGCATGGCCGAGAGGATGAAGTAGTCGGCGTTCATGTACGCCGCGAGCGTCGGGAGCGTGGCGTTGGGGGCGGTGTCGAGGAAGACGTAGTCGTACCTGCCGCGGAGCGTGTCGAGCGGGGCCTTCAGCACCTCGTGCGGGGTCATGAACTTGCTCCTGGACATCACCGCCTGGTCGATGCCCTCGAGCTTCCTCGCCGCGGGGATGAGGTCGAGGCCCTCGGGGAGCGAGACCCCCTCCTCCCGGTCCGCCGACGTCAGGATCAGGTTCTCGGCGGCCTCGGCACCGACGAGCATCTCGAACGCCCCGAGGAATGCCTCCGGCTCGACGCCGAAGTGGCGCGTCGCCCCGTGGTTCATGTCGAGGTCGACGATGAGCACCTTGCGCCCCGCCTCGACGAGCGCCCTGGCGATGTGGACCGTGTTGGTGGTCTTCCCCACCCCGCCCTTCTGGTTCCCGACCGCGATGACCCTGGTGTTCCGCCCGTTCAGCATCCTCCCCGCCTCCGATGTGGCCGATCAATTCGGCGTCGATCATCCGTTAACGCGATATCGGCATATCGACAAGACGGAATCTTTCATTGTCTTGCCGTTCTGCCGTTAAGCCGTTAAGCCGTTATCGGCGTGACGCGGCCAGCCGTGGGCGCGCACGGACGCGTCAATCCGACCGGCGGCCCGAAAAATGATCTCCCGCCGATATCGCCTTCTTCCGTTCTCGGCAGGACGGCTCCTGCCGAGAACGGCACCTGCCGTCCTGCCGATGAGCCGTTAACGGCACTACCCGAAGATTCATGGCGTTAGGGCGACGGCTTAACGGCACCTGCCGTTATCGGCACCTGCCGACATCGGCAGGTCGGCGGGGGCCGATAACGCGTCAAGCCGTTAACGGCATGTCGCTTCGGCCGGACTCGTCACTTTTCATCTTGCGGGCCCTCGCGGGGCGGCCCGAAGCTTCAAGCGTGTTGAATTCAGCGCCCCGATGGCGAGGCGTTTCGTCAGGCCGGTAGGGGACTTGGATGAGGCGAGGAGAGCCGTGAGAGTAAGAAGAATGCCCTAGAAACGAAAAAGCCCGCACGGAGGCGGGGCTTCTTCTAAGGACGTCGCACTCCGGAAGATAGCCCCCTTCAGCGTTTCGCGCAAGCGGTCACCCGCACCCGGGTGAGCGGGGTTTTTGTCGCCTTGGGTCGGCTCGCCTCCACTTCGGAGGAGAAGGGAACGTGCGCGTCGCGTCAGGCTATAAAACGATGACTCCAATCCAGCTGTGCAACGCCCTCGCGGCCCTCGAGGCCCGAATGATCGGGCTGCGGGCGTTCCGCGTCTACCTCGCGTGCTTCGCCGCGGTGGCCGCGCGGGAGGCGGCCGCCCGGGCACGTGGGATCGATGTTCGGCGGGCCCAGAGGGGCTGGCGCTACCGCGTCGAGGAGCTCCAGCGGCTCGTCGGGGAGGGGAGTGGCCGCAAGGTGCGCGCGGACCTGGCCCGGCTCGCCCGGATCGGCCTTCTGTCGTTCGAGGAGCGGGCGGTCTCCGTCCGCGCCGAGCCGCTGCCGTTCGCGGCGGGCCTCATCACGCGCGCGGCCGGGTCCAGGTCGCCCACGCGGCCGATCCCGGTCCCGAGGTCGGTGCTGAGGTTCCTGGCGCGCTGCAACAAGCCGGCCCTCGCGAAGACCGTCGTGGCCTACCTCCTGCGGGGCCTGTCGCTCGACCGTCGGACCGGGGTGGTCAACGGGCGGGGGACGGTGAAGCTCTCCTGGATCGTCGAGACGTTCCGGCTGAGCGAGCGGGGGGCCCGCTACGCGCGGGCGGAGCTCGTGCGGCTCGGCTGGTTCGGCCGCGACGAGGGCTCTCACCAGCGGAAGCTCAACCGGGACGGCGCCTACTTCAGCCTCAACCTCGAATGGGCGTGGTCGGCAAGCGGCGACAAGGCGCGGTTGCGCCACGCAGGGAGCCGCGGCAGGGGAGGGGAGCCCGACGCCGGTCCGCGGGCGAGAATTGCCCCCCCGCAGGCCCGAACCCCCCGCCAATTTGCCCCCCCAAGAGAAAGACCCAGAACTCCTAACGGATCAAAATACCAGGAAGCTCGGTGCGCCGAGCCCGCTGGTGTTTACCGGGGACCGTCCGGGGGACAGCCGACGATCCGCAACGTCAGGCCCGACGACCTGCGGTCGTTCTCGCTGACCGAGGAGCTCTACTGGCAGGCTGTCGAGCGGCGGGTCATCGAGCATTCGGAGAACAACGCCCTGAACTGGCTCGCCGCGGCCGTGCGCGCGAAGAGCGTACGTGACGGCGACCCCGTCAGGGTCTTTGTCGGCATCGTCAGGCGGCGGCTCTGGTCGCACGTCACCCAGGAGCAGGAGGAGCGGGCCCGCCAGGCGCTCGCGCGGTACCGCGAGGAGGACCCGCGGCGCTTCCGGGAGCGTCGCGCGGCGTGAGCCCAGCGAGTTGAGGATAGGGAATTGCCGGAGATCGTGCCCCGCAGTGTGACTCGAGCTGCTTGACGGTGGATGAAGTGAGCCGGGGTCGCGGCGCGCACCATTCAGGTTCTTCAACCCCCCATGCGGCCCGACTGCCTCATCCAGATCCGGTTCACCGGCACGCCGCGTTCCCGGTGGGACAAGCTGGTTTCCGGACACATAGATCGCAGCTGTCCCACCAGGAACGGTGTCTGAGCGAAACCTCTAACACGCCTTGATTCCTTATCTGTGTGCTGCCCCAGACCACCCGCAGAGCCTCGGTGGGACACCAGGAATCTGATGCCCGTCAAGCCCCCGCCTTCCGGTGGGACAGTCAGGACGATCTTCAAGGCCGCTTCCCGTCCCGATGCGTAGGCTCCCCCGAGATGCTCAACGCTCGGCACCGTGAGCTACGACAAGCCGGGCCGGCGAAGAAGCCGACTGCCGGAGGCGCCGACGACATCCAGACCCTGTCACGCGGAGCCGCGGACGCTACAACACCCAGCGCAGGCGCCTGACCCGACGGGGCGCCGACACGTCCAAAGCGCGAGCCGGCGGGACACGACTCATGCCCTCGATAGAAGGACTCCGGCGCAGGCGAAAGCGACAGAAGGGCCGCTTCAAGACGCCGCTGACGGTCGGCGTGATTCTCCTCTGGGCGGAGGACCACCGCCAGCGGACCGGGGCCTGGCCCACCGTCCGCTGCGGCCGCGTGCTCGCCGCGCCGGACGAGACCTGGTTCAACATCGACCAGTGCCTGAGGAAGGGGCTGCGGAACCTGCCCGGTGGCAGGTCCCTCCCGAGGCTTCTCGTGCGCCTCCGCGGGCACAGACACCTGACCCGGCCGCCGGGGCTCACCGAGGACGAGATCGCCGCCTGGGCCGAGGAGCACCACGCGCGGACGGGCGACTGGCCAACGCAGCACTCGGGGCCGGTCGAGGGCCGGCCCGGGGAGGACTGGCAGAACATCGACTCCGCCCTGTCGGCGGGCCGCCGCGGGCTACCCGGCGGGGACTCGCTCCCAAGGCTCCTCGAGCGCCGCTTCGGCGCGAGGAGCATGGCCGCCGTCCCCGCCTTGACCCTGGAGCGGATCGCCGCGTGGGCCGACGACCACCGCGCGCGGACGGGGAAGTGGCCCGCGATCAAATCGGGGCCGGTGGCGCTCTCGCCCGACGACACCTGGTGCGCCGTCGACGACGCCCTCCGGCGCGGGAACAGGGGGCTCCCGGGCGGCTCGTCGCTCGCGCGGCTGCTCACGAGGCTCCGCGGCGCGCGGAACCACACCGCCTTGCCGAGCTTGACCGAGGAAGAGGTGCTGGCCTGGGCCGACGACCACAAGGCCCGCACGGGTAACTTCCCGACGCAGCGCTCCGGTGCAGTGCTCGCGGCGCCCGGAGAGGTGTGGAACGGCGTCGATGACGCGCTGAGGAAGGGGAGGCGGGGGCTTCCGGGGGGCGACTCGGTGTCGAAGCTCCTGGCGAGGCACGGCCGGAAGGCCAGGCACGCCCAGCCCGCGGAGGCCAGGCGCAAGCCGTGGAGCGAGGCGCGCCGCCTCGCCCGGCGGCCGAAGCCGCGCCCGCCCCGGCGCCCTCCCGCGCCGCGACTGACCGAGTCGGACGTGCTGCGCCACGCCGACGAGCACAAGTCTCGAACGGGGCGCTGGCCGCAGGCGCACTCCGGGCCGGTGCTGTCCGCGGCCGGGGAGAACTGGCGCAAGATCGACAACGCTCTGAGGCTCGGCCTCCGCGGTCTGCCGGGCGGCGACACCCTGGCTCGGCTCCTGCGGCGGTCGGGCCGGTCGTAATGGGGTGCATTCGGTGAAGAGGACGGGCGTAGCGGACGACGTTGTCGCGAACCTCTTCACTATGTCGAACGCCCCGTGACTTTGGAGCGGTTAGGGTGGGGGAGCGGAAACGCGCGTGCTCCCGGGGGCCAAAACTACCGCGCGAGCGAGAGGAGCCGGCTCGCCTTCTCGTCCGCCTCGGCCCGGTCGCCCGCGTAGGGGATCTCCCTGGCGATCCTCGTCAGCGCGTCGACCAGGTTGAAGAGCGTGAACCTCTTCCCCGCTTCGAGCGTCAGGTTCACCGCCTCCTTCGCGAGCCGCTGAAGCACTCCGTGCTGCGCGAGCGCCTTCATCGCCTCCTCCGCGTCTTCGGCCAGGCGCTCCTCCATCGCCTTGCGAATAAGCCGTGCGAAGTCGTCCTTCCGCTCGTCGCGCTTCTGGACCGTGACCTCTATCGCCCGGCGAATCCCCTTCAAGGCCTCGCTCACCTTCCCCGTGTGCTTCCACTCGGTCTCGACGGCGTCGCGGCTCCCATGGATCAGGTGGTTGCCGCAGACGCCTTGCATCCAGAAGGTGCTCACGCCCACGGTGCGCCTGCCGACCTCGCTGTTCCACACGAACAGCCCCGGCGCGAACGCCTCCTTCTCGACCTCCACCCACCCGGTCGGGTCGATGAGGAAGCAGAAGAGGTCCTGCTCGCCGAGGTAGAGGCCCGTCGCGCCGTTGAAGCCCCTGGGCGGCTCCATGAAGTCCGTCGCGAACTCCTGCACGACGGCCAGGAGCTCCGAGTTCCAGAGCCGCTCGTAGTTGGTGCCGTGGACGCTCCTGACCCTTGTGCCCTCGGTCAGGACCTGCGTCGGCCGCTTCGCCACCGGCAGCGTCTCGGCCAGCGCTTTCGCGGCCGTCTCCGCCGAGAGCTTGTTGACCGTGTCCTTCGCCACCGCCGCGAAGCGACAGAGCTGCGAGAAGGACCAGTCGTTGAGCTCGAACGCGCCGTCGCTCCCGAGCTCCACCCCGACTCGCCCGGCCGCGACCACGGGCCGGATCGTCTGGGGCAGCTGCCAGCGGTCCTGCGATCGCTCGCGCTGCTCTCTGCAGCGCGCCGCGAGGGCCGCGAGGTCTGAAACGTACTCGTCGGGGGCGCGCCGGAAGAGCTCCCGGCTCGCCCTGGCCAGATCGGCCATACATCACCTCCGCCGTCGGAGAACCAACGAGGCGGGGCACGAAAAACCTTTCGCGCTACGCCCGCCTCTCGTCAGGGCCGAGCCCAGATCAGAGGCGGAAGGTACTGCCCGTCTACCCTGCGGTGAGTTGTCGCGGAGAAGCGGAGACGATTAGCACGCGCGGCGGGCAGGGGGACAGAAAAAACGCGGCGATTGTGGGAATCTCGGAGGAGATCTGTTGAGTGAGCGACAGGCGGATCGGTACATTTGAACGCGCCCGGCGAAGCGGACCGGGGCTCTGCGGGGACGCAACTCCGGAAAGAATAGCCAGGCCGACGGTGCCTCGATGAGGCGCTAGCCGACCCCGGAAGGCCCACGTGGCTTTGCGGGGTCGGTCGTCTACGCCAGTAGGTGGCCCGGTGGTGCTGGGTGGGCCTGGTAATCAGAAAACCGTCATCCCTGATGCTGCTCGAATATCCAAAGCCATGCCTGGCGGGTCACCTCCATCACCGCGGGGAGGTCGTCGCGGCCGAAGCTGTCCGACGACTCCCACTGCGAACTGCCGTCCCTCTTGAAAATCCTTCTCAGGGTAACGTTGTGTCGAAGACCGTTGTCGGTCTGATTCGCCCAGATGACCGCCTTGATGCGACCGATCCGGACCTCGTGCGCGGGGCGTTCCCGGCCCTCGCCCTGCCTAGCCTCGACAGGGGCGGAGGACGCCGGGTCTGCTTGCTTTCTCGCCATGGTCTCAATCCTCTTACTTCCAAGGGTCTTGACCCACGGCACCACCGGACGGGCCGAGACGCTAGCGCGGCCGGCCGCGGCGTTCAACGGAATACTGCTGTTCGACTGCGCGAGGGGTCGCGCTGCCGCTGGGGCCTGCAAGGGTAGGGAAATGTCGCTCCCGCGTGTCGCCTGCCGTCGCCGTCGCTCGCCGTCGGGGCCCTCACCACGGCTGGGGCACCGGCGGCGGGCGGCGGTGGCGGCGGGTCGGTGAGCGTTCCTCGCCCGCGCGGTGGGGTGAGGGGTAGTCCTCATGCTCGCAGCGCCGGGGCGGAAGCGTAATCAAGGTGCCATTGGCACTCCCCCGCGCGCGCATGCTTGAGCCGGAGCGAGCAGGAAGGGGCTCCTCGCCCGGCGTGTCACACATTCTGGGACACGTCATTCGCGGACCGAACAAAGCGCCTCCGTGCAAGAGTCGCCGGCGTCCGTGCCGCCGAGGATTTTCCGAGGCATGGACTCTGGTGCTCGATGGAGGAGAAGGCGGAGCGAAGGGGTCGATGCGGCGCCTTCCACGGAGCCGCAGACGAGGGCGACCCGGAGGCGAACTTGGCGATCGCTCCCAGGCGGCTCATGACCGGCTCCCTTACCTCAGCGGGATGACGGTGCGGTACTTGCCGCCGGCGGACTGCTCCGGCGGTTCCTCGGCGCGCTCGACCGTAACCTGCTCGAGCCCGTGTCCGGCGAGCAGGCGGGATAACTCGCTCTGCACCGCCTCCCACACCCGCTCCGGGTCGGCGCCGGGGGCGGGCCTCAGGCGCACGCGCAGGCTTGTCGGTCTGGTCTGCACGATCTGGAACAAATCGACTCCCGGTACGTAGTCAACCTCTAACGCCAGCGGGGGGATCGAGACCCGCTCGCCGCCTTCTGTCGGAAAGCTGAGCATGTCGGCGGAGCGGCCCCGGACGCGGATCGCGGGCAGCGGGTTGCCGCACGGGCAGGGGTCGGGCCGCTGGAGGATGCTGTCTCCAAGGTCGTAGCGGAGGATCGGCTGCACCCGATTGGCGAGGTTACTCAGGAGGACCGTGTGCGACTGCTCGCCCGGCGGGACGGGCCGGTAGTCGGCGTCAACGGGCTCGAGCACGGCCCAGTCGCTGTTGACGTGCAGCCAGCGGTGCTCGCAGCCGTAGCTGAGGAACGGGCACTCGGTGGCGGCGTAGCTGTTTCCGACCTTGGTGCCGAACACTTCGGCGATCCGGTCATACTCGCCTAT